>NZ_AUMH01000005.1 GCF_000430585.1 Alicyclobacillus herbarius DSM 13609 | reverse complement strand
TATGCCCACAGTGCTGGCACTCCGGCGGGCGAATCGCATCCAGGTCAGGAGCCTCACAAAATTGCATATAGGACTGGACGTCAGCAAAGGGAGCGCTGTAATATGAGGGCATAGCCATTGTTGCACCCGGTAACAACCGGGCACCGGAAGAGAGACTCAGAGGCGGCCAACCTGCAGGGTCTCTCTTCCTTTTTTCACCTCCGTAATGATTGTCGTTACGATACGGATCGTGATACGACAATCATCCGAAGAATCCTCCGACATTGAAAATGACAAAAAAAAACGCTCACTCGCCGTCAAATAGCGTGAGCGGTTACACGGTACCAAACGGTGGTAAGCATCAGCTCTTTATTGCGCCGACCGCCACTGAACCCATAATCTTTCGACTAAAGATGGCAAACAAAATCAACAGAGGCAGCGTCGCCAACAGCGTTCCGGCCATAATCATTCCGTAGTCTTTAAAGTAAATCCCGTTCAGGGAGGACAACATCACCTGAACGGTGAATTTTTGCGGACTGTTGAGCACTACCAAAGGCCAGAGGTAATCGTTCCAGGCTCCCATGAACAAGAAGATCCCTAACGCCACCAAGGTCGGGCGAAGAACGGGCAGGGCAACGTTGTAGTAAAGGCGAAAGTTACCGCAGCCATCAATTCTCGCCGCATTGAGCAGGTCGTCATGGATGGCGGATTCAGCAAACTGTTTTATCCAAAATATCCCGAAGGCACTGGCCAGACCGGGAACGATGAGCGCCTTCAAGTTATCCACCCAGTGCAAGGTCTTCATGATGCTGAACATCGGAACGAGGCTCAATTGGCCTGGAATCATCATGGTCCCAAGCAGAATCAGAAAGAGGGGCTTTTTCCCCGGAAAATCAAACTTGGCGAACGAGAATCCGGCTAACGATGTGAAGAACAAGGTGAGCAAAGTGCTCAATCCGCTCACATACAGACTGTTCCACATGCTGTGGAAAAACGACACCGCTGCCAGCAGGTGATGCAGGTTGGTCGCAAACAAGCCTCCGAAGGTTAACTTCGGGGGATACGAAAAGATGCTCGAAGTGTTCCGGGTCGACATCGCAAACAACCAGTAAAACGGGAACACGGAAAATATAAACCACACGATAAGGCATAGATACAGTGCGATTTTCGTGATAGATATCCCCTTGCTATCAATTCCCCTCCGCATAGTAACCCTCCTCAGGATTTTGAAATACGGTTGACAAGCAGGGAGTTCAGTAATGAGAGAAGGAGGATAATGAGGAACAGGAACCATCCAATTGCAGATCCATAACCGAAAAGATGATTTCCGAAGGCTTGGTTGTAAAGATAGAGAACCATGGTCACTCCGCCATGGCCTGGTCCACCAGTGCCGTTGGTCAGCACTTGTGGTTCTGTGAAGACCTGCATGCCTCCGATAGTGGACATAATGACGGTGAATAATATGATTGGGCGCATAAGGGGAATTGTGATGCGGAAAAAGGTTTGTGTCACAGAGGCACCATCAATGCGCGCAGCATCATAAAGATCCTCAGAAATAGATTGAAGTCCGGCAAGGTAGATGATGGAGTTATATCCGGTCCAGCGCCAGATAATCATAATCGCAATTGCGATTTGCAGCCAGAAATTCGAATTCAGCCAGTCGACGGCGCCAAAGCCAAGTTTTTCGAGCAGATAGTTAAGCAAACCGAATTTTGTTTGAAAGTACGCCCCAAATAATACAGCTTCGGCAACAATCGACGTGATGTTCGGAAGGAAAAAGCTGAATCTCCACACGCCTCGCAGTTTCACAAACGCCGAGTTCAGAAGGAACGCAATCACAAGCGCAAAGAACAGCATCGGTATTGTGGACTCAACCCAGATAATCAAGGTATTCAGGACTGCCTGCCAGAATTGAGAGTCCGTGAGCACCAGTTCAAAATTCTTGATTCCCACGTACTGCATGGGACCCAAACCGTCCCAAGAATGAAAAGCCAAGAAAATTGAAAAGACAATCGGAAACAGCCCAAACACGGCAAACAAGATGTAGAACGGTGAGATAAACAGGTAGATGGTTCGGTGGCGTTTGATTTGCTTCCATACAATTGCACGAGATGAAACTTGCGTGGACGGTGGCTTCACGTTCGCCTGAGCCATTGCCATAGGTTTTCCCTCCCTCGTTCCTGTTTGCAAACGGGGTGTAATGAATCATTCGGTGCATTGCGTTGTGGAAAGGGGAACCGTCATGCAAGGCCGCTGAAACCACGGCCCTACAGACGAATTCCCCTAAGACTCAGTCCAGGCGAACAGGTCGCCCAGTCTCTGCCGACTGGTTCGCGGCGGCGGTTACCCGCTGGGTCAGGAAGGCGTCCGCATATGGGGAAAGAATCTTGCTCACATCACCGCTCTGAATCGCAGCAAGAAACGCTTTATCCTCAATCAGATACGCGTTTTCCGGATTGCGTCGGAATGTGGTTTGGTGAGCCGTGCGTTCGGTCAAGCCGTCGCTGCGCACCTCGTAGATGACATCGCGGGTCAAAATGTCGAGACCAACGGTGTAGCCTTGGTTCAACAGACAGGTGTTCGATATGGTGCCAATCGCGCCGTTTTCAAAACGCAGAGTCATGCTGCCTACGTCCGGAACGGTGACCCCGTCGACAATGTCCTGCATGCCACGCTGCGCATAGACGGCGTAGACCTCCGTGACATTCCCGACCAGGTAGCGGGCGAGGTCGACAATGTGCGTGGTCTGTTCCACCATTTGTCCACCGGAGGTGTCCATTTTCCGCCACCAGGGGACCATCGGCATGCCGCCAAACCAGTACCCCTGCATCATGCCCGGCGTGTGTTCGGCAAGCGCCTGCTTCGCCAATCTTGCGGCTTGCGCGTACCGCCAATGGTAACCAACGGCAACGAGAGCCTGGCGCTCCTCAATCGTCTGTAGGATCTGTCGCGCCGGCTCTTCCCCAATCGAGATCGGTTTTTCAATAAACATCGGAATACCGTGGGCTAAAACGGTGAATTCGATGTCTCCGTGAGCGAACGGCGGCACGCAGATGTACACAGCGTCCAATTCTTCCTGCGCCAACATCTGTTCGAGGTCCGAGTAGGCGAAACAGTCGTAGCGGCGGGCCATCTCGTCCAAGCGCTGCGGGTTCACGTCATACATGGCCGCCACCTTGGCCTCTTCAAGGCCTGCGATGTTGCGTATATGGACCTCGGCAATGCCGCCGACACCGATGAAACCGATGCGTAAGGTCATTCTGTATCATCCCTCCCGGTCAGTTTGGCAGTTGAGATTGCATAAAACGCAGACTACGTGCCAAGGCTTCACCGACACCTTCAGGAACACCGCACTCCAACGACATCCACCCCTGATAGCCAATTTCTTTCAATGCCGCAAAAGCGGCCGAGAAATCTGTGTGTCCCATACCGGGCAACAGACGGTTGGAGTCGGCCAGGTGAACATATCCCAGCCACTCCCGCGCCTCCCGCAGGGCGTCCGGAATGGAGACCTCCTCGATGTTCATGTGGAAAAGATCCGCCAACACCGTGATGTGCGGCGATCCCACGCGCGCGCAAATTGCAACGGCTTGGTGAACGCGGCGCAGGAAATGGGTCTCGTAGCGATTGAGCGGTTCCAGAATCAACTTCGTGCCTTGGGTTCCGGCGTATTCGGCCAGTTCTGCAAGCTGCTCGACCAACAGTTCTTCCTCCACAGTCTCAACCGTCCGCCACGGACTGAGGTCAGGCAGCCTCGGCGCTCCAAAAATAGGCACGATGATCACGCCCTCGGCTCCCACCTCCCCGGCCAAGGACAAAAGGGAACGAATCTCCTGACGGACCTGGGCACGTTCGTCTTTGTCGGGGAACAACAAGCCAAACTTATATCCACCGCAAATGCACGTGGCCGTAACACCGGTATCCTTGAGAACGCGGCGAACCTCGCCGATTCGTGCAGCCAGGCCATCCCCCCGCAGCTCTACCCCTTCATACCCAAACGATTGCAAGTTCTCGATCTTTTCTCGAAATGAATTACCAGGAACGAGATTTTCCTGAACGGCAAAGCGCATCAAATCCTCCTCCTCGTCGGCAGCCGCCATGAGAGGTTCTGCCTTTGGGTTACTGGTATTCTATCTGAAAACGCATTCAATTAGAATATAAAATAATCTATGGCAGATAGGAAAAAATGAAAGGGGAGAACGCGATTGCGAACTGGCGAGCGAAACCATCTGGTGACGACTGAGTGGGAACAACGGCTACCCTTGCACATTGATTCCGTCGGTGTTCGACCGCATCAAGAGGAGATTGTCCGTGAGCACGGATTTTTCGCCTATCACTGGCTGCACACCGTGCGTGGCATTGGAGAATTTGTCGTCTATGGAAAGGCTATAAAACTACCTGCAAACAGAGGGATTTTGCTTAGCCCCAACACCCCGCACCGCTACCATGCCGTCAGCCCCAACTGGACCACCTGGTTCCTGACGTTTAACGGGGTCCTTGCGCATGGGATTGTCTCCACCATCGGGATCCCCACCGGTATGGCTTTATCCTGGGATGCCGATACCCCGTTGGCCCGGATTCATGAGCACTTTGATACGTATTCCGAGTCCGGATACGATTACACAGGGCTCAATGGCAGTATCGAGGTGTACACGTTTCTCATTCACTTGCGCAAATACGGCCGGGTAAACGGGCAATCCCCGTTCGCCAAGTGGCACGAAAAGCTGATACCTGTACTGACCGCGTTGGAGACGGAATACGCCAATCCGAATGTGGGGCTGGCATGGATGGCTGGCAAGCTAGGCATCAGTCCCCAGCGCGTCAACACCTTGTTTAAACGCGTGTTTGGCGTGAGCGCGTACCAATACGTGCTGCAGTTTCGAATTGCCAAGGCCAAGGAGCTCCTGTTTGAAAATGGGGAGATTTCCGTGCAAGGGATAGCCCGGCGGGTTGGGTTTTATGACGCCAGTCACTTTATCTCGACGTTCCGTCGCTTTGAAGGCCTGACGCCCGAGCAGTACCGAAGGAAGTATCTGGGCTGACGAACCTAGAGGCTCGTGAACCGCGAGCCCCCTGCCCCCCTCCCCTTGAACCGGACGGTGCAGCTCTCTACAATGAGTCTGTACTTTTGGCAATCCGTACTTCTAGGAGTGCGTGCTTCTGGAAACGAATCCAAGATCAAGGGGGAACGTCGTGACCATGGGGCACAAAAACGAGCAGATGACCGGCGCGTTGTCGGCCATTGGCGCCTACTTGCTGTGGGGCATCCTGCCGATTTACTGGAAGCTGTTGAACGGAGCTGCGGCGGATGAAGTTCTCGCGCATCGGATTATCTGGTCGTTTGCATTCATGCTTCTCCTGCTCGTCGTGACTCGGCACGTGCGGGACTTAACGACAGACATCAAAAGCCTACTTGCCGCCCCGAAAAAGGCCTTGCTGATGGTGAGCGCGTCAATCCTCATCACCATCAACTGGTATACCTTTATCTGGGCTGTTAACCACGGACACGTGGTGGAAGCCAGTTTGGGCTACTATATCAATCCACTCGTCAGTGTCTTGCTAGGCGTTGTGTTCTTGAAAGAAAAATTATCGATGTGGCAAATCGTTTCGGTCATTGTGGCGTTTATGGGGGTTCTGTTACTGACCGTACACACGGGAACCTTCCCTTGGATTTCCTTAATTCTTGCGCTATCCTTTGGCCTGTATGGCCTGTTTAAGAAGACAGTGCACCTGGGCGCCATGACCGGGTTGACGATTGAAACCTCTGTGATGACACCTGTGGCAGGCATCTTTCTCGCCTGTTTTTACACCCGCGGCGGTCATGCCCTGCCAACGGCGAATGTACAATGGATTTGGCTGCTGTTGTCCGGAATTGTCACCGCGGTGCCCTTGCTTCTGTTTGCCCATGGAGCCAACCGCATTCCGCTGTCTCTTATTGGCTTCTTTCAATACATTTCTCCGACCATCATGCTGATCCTTGGCACATTTTTATATCATGAACCGTTCAACCAACAGGACCTGATGGCGTTCATCCTCATTTGGGTCTCCTTGGCCCTGTTCACCGTAGCGAAGACGCGACCGTTCGCTTGGGTTGAGCACAAGCTGGTCCACGGCGTCATCGTTCATCATTAACACCCATCACGAAACGAGAGAGAACCCAGGCGTCCCCTTAACATTGTACGTTGCAGCAAGGTACGCCTGGCATGCTCACCCCTTTACACCGCGCCTATCTAGGCCGGAACCACCGCACCACCAGGAGAACCAAGGAGAACATCGCGTAGGCCGAGGCAAACCAAATTTCGAGCGGATCGTTATTCACGATGACCACGACGAGGGCGGCCACCTCAAGCAAAACGAGGACAGCCAACACCACTGCAACCCCTGGCCCCTTGGTAAAATCGCGCAGTTCATGCACCAAGATTAACCCGGTGACCAACGCGACCATGCCCAGGATGAAGCCGGGGTGCGTGGCTTTCGGGCCAATCAGCCGTGTTAAAATCAAGCCTACGACCAGCGCAATCGGTACCACCCACGCCGACGGTGTGAACCAATTTCTCATCGAACACCCTCCCCACGCGTCTTGTCTCATTGTACCCCATGGATCCTTCTTAGTACGACGAGACCTCCATGCATGTAGCTCATCCATCCTACAAAAACTCGTGATAGACTGACTAGAGCAGAGAAAGAACTGCGAAAACCCGGGTGAATCCCTAGAACAAGGCGAGGAGGACAACTTCGTGAAACCGTTTCGAGTCGTCGTTGTCGGCTGCGGGGGCATGGCCAACCGCTGGATTGAATATGCGATGGAACGCCGTGACGTGGAAATCGCCGCACTGTGTGATATTCGCCGGGAAGTGGCCGAGGCTAAAGCAAACCAATTCCACCTTCAGTGCCCAACGTTCACCGATGTGGAGGAAGCCATCACCCGTACTGAGGCCAATCTCGTCTTTGACGTGACCATCCCGGAGACGCACGCACAGGTGGTAACGACCGCCCTGCGTCTGGGATGCCACGTGATGGGCGAAAAACCGCTGGCCACCTCCCTGCCAGAAGCAGAGATGGTGATACAAACCGCCCGGGCCTGCGGGCGGACCTACGCGGTCATGCAGAATCGCCGCTACAATCGCAACATCCGCGCCCTGCGCGAGCTAATCGCCAATGGCACGATTGGCCAGGTCGGCATGGTCTGCGCCGACTTCTTCCTCGGGCCCCACTTTGGCGGCTTCCGCGATGATATGGACAGTCCTCTCATCGTCGACATGGCGATTCACACCTTCGACCAGGCCCGTTTTCTGACCGGCGCAGATGCGGTGTCCGTCTATTGCCACGAGTTCAACCCGCCCGGTTCTTGGTATAAAGGCAACGCCGCCGCTATCTGCATTTTCGAAATGTCGGACGGTAGCGTATTTTGCTACCGGGGGTCCTGGTGTGCCGAGGGGGCACCGACCTCATGGGAAGCCAGTTGGCGCATCACGGGCAGCCGTGGCACCGCCATCTGGGACGGTCATACAGCCCCATATGCCGACGTGATCCGTCCGTCTACACCCGCCGCCTTCCTGCGCGCCACTGAGCACGTCGAGGCGGAGTTCACCTGGCCGGGGCGTGAAGGCCACGCCGGGTGCCTCGACGAAATGTTCGCCGCGCTGCAGGAGGGGCGTGCCGCCGAAACGGACTGCCACGACAACTTCAAGAGCATCGCCATGGTGTTTGCGGCCCTCGAAAGCGCCAAGAGTGGTAAAAAGGTACCGTGCGCCGGTTTGTTGTAATCCGGTGAAGCGAGCGGATCGGGTGCGGGTGCGGACGCGGGCGCTACGCATAAACCGCCTGCGCCTGAACTACGGAGCCACCGCCAACAGGTAGGTTTGCCCCGCGTAGACCGAAAAAACCACCCCCGGCTGCACGTACTCGTGACGAATCGAAATCCCGACGTTAAGGGCGAATCCCGGCCGTGCCGCTAAAGTTCCCATCAATCTGAAACGCCGGGTGGGTATTGAACGGGTTGGGCAGTGTCGACTGGAGGTTTGCTCCGTGCGCACTCCGCGGCTCCCTCACATACGCTAGAGCGAGGAGCGTGAGGGGGATGCCAAAGCGCCGGATCATCGTGGATCTATCGGATAGACATCTGTATCTGCTGGAAGACAGTAAAGTAACGCGGGGATTTGCGGTAGGGATTGGGAGAATGGTGTCGGTCACGCCGGCCGGTGAATTTCACATCATCAACAAGGTACCCAATCCGGGGGGACCTTACGGTGCTTATTGGCTTGGTCTGTCCAAACCCGGGTATGGGATTCACGGCACAAACAACCCGGCGTCCATTGGCAAGCGGGTATCCAAAGGGTGTATCCGCATGCATAATGAAGATGTGCTGAAGTTAGCACGGCTGGTCCCCGTGGGCACGCGCGTGACGATTCGCCCGTAATATCTTTCGCAAACAAAAATGTGTTGGTAGAACAACTCCTCTCATAGGATCTACAGGTTACCTATGAAGGGGGATGTACATGGGAAACGTTCGCGCAGATGTGCAGGTCGCTGTGGATCACTACCTGGAACTGTACGCTGAAGCAAAACAGCTGGAAAAGAAAATGGATGCCCTGCGCAAGGTCATTGAGGTGTACATGAAAGAGAATGATTTGGAGCAGATGGCGCACTCCAATGGAGGTGGGTGGATTCAACTGGTGCCGCAAGAGCGGCCCGTCATGACGTCGCGCTATACCACGTACGACACGGCGGAGTTGGCGAACCTGTTACCGCCAGCTGTCCGCAAAAAGTGTCTGGTCGAGGTGGTGGATAAGGATAAGCTGGAGGCACTAGCCAAGCTCGGTGAAGTTCCAGAGGATGTGTTGCAACGAAAAGTGACCAGATCCTCTGTCTCCTGGGTCGTGCGTTTTGAGAAATAGTTTTCATACCTTCATGATTGGGTCATTTATATTGAGGTAGTTGCCCTTTCCTCGTCACTCGCTCGTACATACATCTACAACATGACGAGGGAAGGAGGAAAGTCAGTGGATGATTTTAAAAAGGATGTCAAGAAACTGAAGCTTGACGAGTTCAAGGCCAGTGATCTGACACCGTCGGAAGAACAGGACGGGAAAGACGTATCCCTCGCCCAATGGGGTTGTTTCCGCTGCTTCCGGTGTTTCAACTGTTTTAGGTGCTTCGCCTGTTTCCGCTGTTTTCGTTGCTTCGGTTGTGGCCGCTGTTGGTAAAAGAACGTCATATCCATTCCAGTTACTTTGGACACTGGAGGAATACGTATCGTTGGAGCCCTATGCGGAAGTTTCGCTGCAAGGGGCTTTTTTTTTTGTGACCGGACAAACCGCCCTACATATCATGGGAATACCGGAACGAATGGTTCGGATATGGGAAGGAGGATGGCCATGGCGAGCGTTGGGCCATTGTCGCGGCTAAAGGTCAAAGCGGACACGTTTTACCTGCCGAATTCAGATGGAGCGGTGTACTTCCGGAGTAACACGGGGTGGCTCCGCATGGAAGGTCGCGGCATTGACGAGTGGATCGAAAAACTGGTTCCAGTATTCACGGGAGAACATACATTAGCTGAATTAACCGACGGACTGCCCGAGCCATATGTTCGACGGATTTATGAAATCGCCGATGTCTTATATCAGAACGGATTCGTCAGGGATTTGCAAGGGGATTTACCACACGGACTGTCCGCCGCACTACAGCGCTGCTATGCGAGTCAAATCGAGTTTCTCGACAACACGGTTGGGTCTGGCGGATACCATTTCGAACGGTATCGTGAGCGGCCCGTCGTTGCCGTGGGGTACGGTTCGTTTCTCAATGCCCTCGTATCCGCCCTGTTGACGTCCGGCGTTGCAAAGGTCGGTGTGATGGTGACTCATCCCGCACAAACGAACCGTGATCGCCTTAGGGAATTGGTGGAACACGCACAGCGGGACGATCCGGACCTCACCATGGCCCTTCTCGAGCCCGCGGGAACCCATTCCTGGCTCGCCGCAATCTCGGGATACGACGCGGTGTTCTACGTGTCCGAGACAGTCGATCTGGCAGACTTGCAGCGTGTGGAGCAGTACTGTCGAGAACAGGAGAAAGTGTTCCTGCCCGCCCTGTTCCATCGAGGCATTGGTATCGCCGGGCCACTACTGGCACCCACCACATCCCTCCGCTGGGCGTCCGTGTGGCGACGGCTGCACGCAACCTGCTTGGATGCAAACGTCGAACACTCCAGGATATCCCCCACGACGCGAGCTCTTCTCGCCAACGTCATGGTCTTTGAGTGGCTGAAGTACGTTGCTGGAGTGGCGGATTCCGCCAAGGAGACGCAAATCTACCTGCTCAATCAGGAAACGTTGGAAGGAACATGGCACCCCATTCGGCCGCATCCCCTGGTTTCGGGGGAGGTCCACGTGACGGAAGTTTCGGACGTGGATCACCGCCTGAAACACGATCATGCCGATCTTACGGACAACGACCCGCTCATGGTCCGCTTTCAGGAACTGACCTCACCCTTCACCGGCATCCTTCACGAATGGGCGGAAGGGGCACTCTCCCAACTTCCGCTCGCCCAATGTAAAGTTCAACCGGTCGATCCGTTGTCCCCTGGGCCCGCCCAACTGCTGCAGGAAGAGATCTGCAACGGGCTCACGCACGAGGAGGCGCGCAGGGAGGCGGGACTCTACGGTGTTGAAGTGTACGCAGGCCGGACTCTGGAAGGGTTCAATTTTAGCGAATCGGAACTTGACATTCGACCCGATGCGTACATGGGCGTCGGAACGGGGGCCACGTGGGCGGAAGCGGTTTACCGCGGTCTACACAAGTGCCTGACGAACACTTTGGCCAGGACAATGACTGGGACGACGGAACCGGAACCGCTGCGGCAGCTGCAGTTGACGGAAGTGGCAGACCATCCCGTTCGCTTTTATCTGGAAGCCTTGACGGCGCTGAACGGTTTGCCAGCGTTCGGATGGGGACCCGAAATACACGGCTTTCCAGGGCTCTGGGTCCGGTCGGCGGGAATGTGGTACGGGGCCCCATCGATACATCCTGGATTGGCGCTGCGGCGTGTACTGCAGCAGGCACTGTCACGTGCCCAAAACGGGAGAACCGTACCGCAGAATGCATTTGTCGTGGAAACAGACGCTTTGTGCTGCGCAGAAGGCAATCCCGTTCGCCAGGCGATACCGGACGGCTCAACCCTCGACTGGTCAGACCTCGTCCGCTCTGCGCTAAAGACCCTGAAGCGAGCCGGGACCGCCGTGCGCGTGTTGGAGCTCGCTGTTGAACCGGCGTTTCAGTCCCCATTGGCCGGCGTCGTCGGGGTCGTCCTGCGGGAGGAGGGGCGTCAGTGGACACCGTTCTGGTTATTGGGGAAGGGAAACTCGCGCAACTGACGGCGCGGGAATTGGCGGATCTAAACGTCGTGCGCCAAACCGACTTGGCACATCTGCTGCCGGCCAACGTCGGCCTGGTGCTGGTGTTGCACGATGGCTGGCATCCGGCGGTGCACCAACGGGCGGAAGCGGCGTGCCGGGCGGCCCGTATTCCCTGGCTAGGCGCGTTTGTCTGGCTCGGTATGGGGATTGTCGGGCCGCTTGTACAACCCGGGGTCCAGGGGTGCTCCGAGTGCGCCGACTACAGGCAATGGATGGCGGGAGCGGATCGACCCGAGATGTGGCAATTGCGGACGGTTCTGGCCGAGCGTGGAGGCCTGCCACGCGACGTGTGGGCGACGAACACCGGTTTGTCGCATATCGCTCAGCTGGTGGCCTCCGAAGCTCGCCGCCGTTTGGCGGGTATAGCTTGCCAAACGGACGGACGCGTGTACCGGGTACACCTGAAGACCCTAGCTACTTCACTGCATGTGGTACTCCCGAACCCTCTTTGTCCAGTGTGTGGCCAAATGCCGGACGATACACCCGACGCGGCCAAAATCAAGCTGCAGCCGAGGAAGAAATCGCGGCCCGACGTATATCGGACGGTGTCTCTGGAAGCACTCGGGCCATGCTTGCAGAGGGACTACCTCGACTACCGGTCCGGGCTACTGAACGGGAAGATGCACGATCTGGCGACCCCGTTGGCGACGGCCAGCGTGAACCTGCCCTTGCCGGCTGGAGACGAAGCGACGGCTGGCCGCAGTTTCTCCTTTGCGGAAAGCGAGCTAACTGCCATTCTCGAAGCTCTGGAGCGCTACTGTGGTATAGAGCCGCGGGCCAAGCGCACGGTGGTCCACGACAGCTACCGCAACTTGGCCGACCAGGCGCTGGACCCCGCTCGGGTTGGCCTGCACCATCCGGCGGCATACAGACAGCCTGACTTCCCATTTCAACCGTACCACCCGGACATGACGATGGACTGGGTGTGGGGGTACTCGTTTCAGCGCCAGCAACCTGTACTCGTGCCTCGGACGATTGCGTATTACAGTGTGACGTCTGAGGGCGGCTTTGTCTACGAAACATCGAACGGGTGCGCCGTGGGCGGATCGCTAGAAGAAGCCATCCTGCACGGAATCCTGGAAGTGTTGGAGCGGGACTCGTTTCTGTTGACCTGGTACGCCCGCTTGCCTCTGCCGCGCCTGAACCTCAGTTCCGCAACGGATCCCGAGCTCGACCTGATGCTGCTCACTCTACGCCACCAGCTTGGATACCATCTGTATTTGTATAACGCGACCATGGAGCATGGAATTCCAAGCATCTTTGCGGTGGCGAAGAACCGGAGCAAACAAGGACCTCATCTCATCTGCGCGGGAGGCAGTCACCTGGAGCCAGTACGCGCCATTAAGAGTGCCATCCACGAGGTGGTAGGTACCATCGCAAATTTGCGAGCGCAGCCAATGGACCGGGCCGCGGCCCTGCGGATGTACCGTGATTCGGCGCTCGTTCGCCAGATGGAGGACCACTCCCTGCTGTACAGTTTGCCAGAGTCGGAGCAGCGGCTGCGGTTTCTGCTCTCCAGCCAAGAGCAGTGCACACTGGAGGACGCATTTCCACTGTGGCCCCAGCACGCCGACCTAACCGATGACTTACGCATCGTCCTGGATACCCTGAATTGTCAAGGTTTGGACGTCGTGGTCGTTGACCAGACCGCTCCAGAGTTAAAGCGAAACGGTCTGTACTGCGTGAAGGTGATCATTCCCGGGATGCTGCCAATGACCTTCGGCTACCATCTAACTCGACTGCACGGGTTGAACCGCGTGCTGACCGTTCCTGCTCAGCTCGGCTACACGAGCGAACCGTTAACTTGGGAGCAATTGAACCCGTACCCGCACCCATTTCCATAAAGGAATAGGAGGCAGCACGTCATGGACCTCAACACACTTTTTTACCAACTGCACTACGACACGGACAAGGCGCGTCCACCGGAATGGGAGGTGGACTGGGAAGACGCGCCGTTGACCTTCAAGTTGTATCGAGGACAGCCAGTCTTTCCGCTGCCAACGACCGTCCCGCTCGTCCTGACTGGCCCCACTTCCCCACATCCGCTAGATTTGCAGACCCTCGGCGGGTTGCTGTGGTACGTGTACGGAGTGAGCATGGTCAGCCAGTCGGCCTATCCGGGGGAAGGGGGCACCATGGAGGTCGACACCTCCCTCCAATTGAGGCGATTTGTCCCGTCGGGCGGTGGCTTATATCCGAGTGAGCTGTACGTCTACCTGAAACTGGACGAACTGCCTCTTGGCGTCTATCACTATAACGCTGCCCATCACCAGTTGGTCCTGTTGCGCGAGGGACATTTCGATCCGTTTCTGGAGCAAGCACTTGGCCACCGCTGCGACTTGGCGGACTGCTGTGGAGTCGCATTTGTCTCTACTGTGTTTTGGAAGAACTTTTTTAAATACTGTAACTTTTCTTACCGTTTACAAGGACTGGATGCGGGGGCGGTTCTGGGACAGCTACTTGCGGTGGCGAAACGGCTTAGTCTAAATGCGGTGGTCTGTTACCAGTTTCTGGACCGCGCATTGAATCACTTGCTGGGATTTTCTGAGTCTGAGGAGAGCGTGTATGCCGTCGTTCCACTGTCGACAAAGCCTCCCCTTGAGTGGTTCCACCCGGAGCGGCATGCGCCTGCCGTTACTGCGAGTGCGTTGCGGGAAGAGCTACCCCGCACATGCCATGAATACACCTTGAAGACCCGACGGCTGGGCAGCTATCCTCTCTTGACCCGCTGCAACGAGGCATCGTTTCTGGAATCAACGAATGACTTTCTAGACCCACCGCCCCTTACAAGGCCCGCTGAACCATCGATAGATGTCGCCCTGCCTCAGGTTGAGCCGATGGAATTTGACCTCGCGGAGGTGAGTCGCAAGCGGTATTCTCCGGCACTGGATTTTATTCAGAAGAAAGTCTCGAGTCTTCAACTAGCAGAACTGTTGTATGAGACGGCGGCTTTATTCCGTCACGACAGCGACGTTCGGTCACCCGCTGAGAAGGGCTGCAATGTTTCCCTGTACGTGTGCCTGCACAACGTGGTGAACATTCCAGATGGAGTGTATCGGTACCTGAGTGGATGCCACGGACTGCAGCGGATTCAGTCGGGAGATCCCCGCATGTCCCTGCACGAGGCATTGTCCATGTACACGGTGAACCTGTTTCAGGTGCCAGTCTGTGTCCACGTCGTCGGTCAGAGGGGGATTCAGCGAGACGTGCTTGGTGTTCGTGGGTACCGCATCCAGCAGATGGAGGCGGGCATTCTCACCCAGTGCCTGCTGCTCGCGGCATCTGCACTGGGCATGAACGGCCACCCGTTGCTCGGTTTTGACGCGCCGACGGTTGACACCTTGTACGCGTTGCCGGCAGAGGGCAAGACCTGCCTAATACAGATCCCCGTGGGGGCGCATCGACCTCCTATGAGGCTGCAGGCAGACTTGCGCGGGTAGGTCTGTGAAAAGGATTGACAGCAAACTTTCCCCTTCGTATACTCGCTCAAAACGCGAGGGGAAGTTGAAGGTGCAGAACATTATTGAGGTGCAACAGCTGTGTAAGGTGTTTCCACAGGCACGGCGACGCAGGCTGCGCCTTCCCTGGCGGCGCGTTCCCCCTGCCGAATTGACGATCACTAGAGGCAGGAGCGCGTGCAACTGTCCTATCGGATTGGCACCGTGTTCGGGCAAAAGTCGCAACTGTGGTACCACCTCCCACCGCGCGACACCTTCGACTTGATGGCTAGCATCTACGACCTCCCTAAGACGGAATACCGCCGGCGACGTGATGAACTGGTTGAACGGTTCCAGTTGAGCGCCCTGATGGATACCCCGGTGCGACGGCTCTCCCTGGGCGAACGTATGCGTTGCGAGATTGCCGTCTCCTTCCTGCACCGCCCGCGCATCCTGTTTCTCGACGAGCCGACGATTGGCCTGGATGTGGTGGTGAAACAGACGATTCGCGAGCTCATACGGGACCTGAACCAGCAGGAAGACGTGACCGTGTTTCTCACATCGCACGACGCCACCGACGTGGAGTCCCTCTGCCGCCGCGTCTTGGTCATCAACCAGGGACGGTTGCTGTTTGACGGTCCGACCACGCAGCTGGTCAACCGTTTCCTGCACTATAAAGAGGTGCACCTACAGTTGCAAGAGCCCGACTTCGACCTTGCCTGCGAGGGGGTGGAGGTACAAACGTTGGAGCCCGCCCGGATAAAGCTGGTGGTGGAAGTACGCGGCCGTATATCGCATTGCCGTCTGCAACCAGTGGGCGTATGTCGGGGAACAACTGGTGCGGAGCATTTTCCTCGTCGTCATCATGTACGTGTTCTCGGAACTATGGTCCACGACCTACGCAGCCGGTGGGCGCCCGACCATCGCAGGGTATAGCGTGAACCAAATGGTCTGGTACCTAGCCTTCACAGAATCGATTGTCATGGGCTGCCCGCACATCATGCAGCGCTTGGCGGAAGAAATCAAGCACGGGGATATTGCGTACCGCTTGACCAAGCCCATTGGGTACATCGGATACAACTTTGCCCACTACCTGGGAGAGGCGAGTATACGTATCTTCGTCAACTTCATCCTCGCCGGCATCGTCACCACCTTTTTCTTTGGCCCCCCGCCAGTGACCTGGGGTTCTCTCGGGTGCGGGCTTGGCGTGACGGCCGTCGCGGTCTCGACCCAATTTGCCCTCAACATGACCCTGGGCTTACTTCTCTTCTGGATGGAGGATGGACGCGGTCTCGACCTAATTCTCTCGCGCCTGGTGATGATTTTAGGGGGCATGATGATCCCGCTGCCTCTGTTCCCGACCTGGCTGGCGCACTTTTGTGCCTGGCTGCCGTTCCAAGTGGTGGCCTACCTTCCCGCCCGCACCTTGGTCCACGCGCCTGGGTATAACCTCGGTCAAGGCGTGGGCTTGGCCGTCGGTTGGATGTTGCTTTGCTTTGTGCTCTGCGGGCTTCTCTATCGGCAGGGGGTGAGACGGCTCTATGTCCAAGGTGGCTAAGACCTTTCGACTGACGCTGGCCTATTTTTGGTTCAACCTCAAGGGCAGCTATGCGTTCCGCTCGAGTTTTTGGCTGCAGGTGGCCAGCATGGCGTTCAACGACGGAATTTGGGTAATGTTTTGGCTGCTCTACTTTGCCCGCTTTTCGGTCGTTCAAGGCTGGCACCGAACCGATATTCTCTACCTCTGGGGCCTGTCCGCCTTCAGTTTCGGCATCATGGACATCGTGTTCGGAAACGCGCTGAACCTGGGCCGTATCATCTCCGAAGGGGAACTGGACATCTATCTCAGCCAACCCAGGCCGCCCCTTTACCATGCCCTCATCTCTCGTCAGAACGTGGTCGGTTGGGGGGATGTGGGTTTCGGGTTGGGGATGCTGCTTTTGGCCACGCCTCACACCCTGCCGGCGCTGGGCCAGACGCTGGTAAGTGTATCTGCCTGCACCCTTTTGCTCATCGGATTTGTCGTCCTGACCCAGTCGCTGGTATTCTTCATCGGCGGCCGTGAAGGCTTGGGGGCACAACTGGCTGAAGTGTTTCTCACCTTTTCCCACTATCCATCCGGCATCTTTCACGGTGTGGTCATCCGCGTCCTCATCTTTGGCATTGTTCCAGCCGGGCTCGTCAGTTCCCTGCCCCTAGCGGTGATCGACGCGGTACACCCATGGCTGATGTGGATTTCCCTGGCCGTCGGTGTCCTTGAGGTGGGGCTGGCATACAAGGTCTTTCAACTCGGGCTGCGCGTGTATACATCCGGCAATCGCCTCACCGTACGCAGCTAGAGCCGGAACTCCATAGAGAATGACTACCTGGATTTGATTCACGTAAAAAACTCCTGATGGAGTTGAGGTTGAGCCCTCTCCCATCAGGAGGTCGTACCACGACACTATGAGTTTCACGCAGACCCGAAAGGCTTGCCGGATTCCAAGTCCAACCTTGTGTTTCTGCTTACCGATACATTTGACCTTCGTACACGACAAACCCAAACGGGTGATGAGTCTCGTCGATGACCGCTTCGCCCGGATTGCCGATACTCGGATACACATCGTTTTGTGAGATGTAACGACCCTGTAACTCAATCGTCTGCCCCGCGGCCAGATTTGGGATGGGTCCTGGGAGCCCCAGCTCATCCCCGTAGCGAATGGCGACAAACGCCTTGTCGGCCACCTCCCACTGCGTTCCGTTCCAGACCTTCAACACGCGAATGTTATCGATTAACAAATGGTGATGAGAGGCGCCATCATGGTGGACATCCGCCTCCACCCGCTGAATCACCGCCTTCACACGGACGATGAACTCCCAGGTGCGCCGCGGCGATGGGTAGTGGCGATGGCTGCGCACCGGCTGCGGTTCTGGACGCGGGGTCGGTGCAGGATTGGGCTCTGGTTGTGGTTTAGGAGCTGGTGACGGCTGTGGCTGCGGGGCCGGTGTCGGCTGCGGATCGGGAGTGGGCGTCGGGGACGGTTGCGTGGCAGCTGGCAGTGTGGACAGGTACGAAATCAATTGACTGGCATCAAACGATCCGAACCCTGTACACGCATCCCAGCCTGGACCGGCCTTGTACCCGGTCACCCCGTTGAAGGTGTTATTCCCGACCGTGATGTCCCGGTACCCCAGACCAGCCGCCCCCGAATACAGGACCTTGGCGAGACCGGATAGAGGCGGCAAGCCTTGTTGCTCGCGAGCTTGGTTGGCCAGAGCCACCAGCGCCGCAAACACGGGACAGGAGACGGACGTACCGCCCACTACAGCCGCTTGCCCCTGAAAGATGATTTGGTATCCCGTGACCGGATCGGCATTGCAGGCGATATCCGGCAAACCTCGACCGTTTCCGGAGATCCCGGACTGATAATCGGGCTTGGCAAAGACGCTGCTGAACCCACCGCCGGTCGCCCCACCGTTCTCCGGGCTGTTGTACGTCCAGGCTGTTTCCTGGCCGTCCGGCTGGAGGGACGTACCACCGACCGCAATTGCCGCGGGTACACTGGCCGGCGCGTCCGCGTGGCGGGTTTTCGGACCGCTGGTATCGTGCAGCCCGTACGCTCCCTGATCGCCAGAAGCAATACAGACCGTAATCCCCTTCGCATCCAGCTGGGCCACTAAATCGGCCCACTGCCGGAGATCGTCCGCGTTGAAGGAGACCTCTCCGTCCCCGTACGAGATGGACAGTACCGACGGCTGGTATTGGGTATCCTTGAGGATGTACTCCAGGGTCCGTGTCACCGCCTGGGCAAACTCGTCATACGTGCTGCCCGCGTTCGCCTCGTACACAACAATGCGCGCCCCAGGCGCCAGCGCACCAGCCCACTGAAGGTCCAATGTGGCCTCCTCATCATCCGAGCTGGTGCCCCCGTCATTGGGCGTCCCATCCACCGAGACGAACGTCACCTGCGGCGCGGTGATCCCGTGCATCTGCCAAAATTGTTGGGCATCACGCAGGTTGTATCCGTTGGAAAACTCCAGAATGCCAATTGTCTGACCCTGGCCCGTCAAGTTGTCCGGAAAGTTGTAGAGTCGCTTGATGTCTGCTGGGAAATAGCCTTGTCCATTGTTCGGAACGACCGTACCTGTGGCGTACACGACTCTCCGAATCTCCACGCTCTTCCGAACCTCCTTTGTGTGTTGCCCCCTTTTTCACCAGTTTACGCGCCGAGACGCGCGCGCAAAAGGAATCCTCTTCCATATCAAAAAGAATTGTAGAGTGGTCGGACAGCGTAGTTGTTGCGTTATGAAAAGTCCCTTGTACCACCCTGTACTTTGGTTCTTTCCCATTTAACACGGAAATCAAATTGTCTGGGCGTTGTCCAGGATTTCGTGGAAATTTAAAAGTGACGGTGGCTCCGATCGCTTCGGAGCCTCGCTCATTTTCCGCGCCGTTACACGGTTTTTCTGGAGCCACCTGTCAGATTCGAACCGACGACCGCTTTGCACATGTCCGATATTGGCCATCTATTGGCGGTCATGAGCCCAACCGCTTTACTTGCGGGTCGGATGCGGTCAGCGCGAACGCGAGCACTTTGACCCATCTGGATTCGGGGCTTGGCAGCCGGCGTGCGGCCGCAGACCCGCAGTGATAAAGCCAATAGTGGCCTCGACTTCCCGCGCATCGTCCCAGGCCGCCTCCGGGAACAGCAAGTGCAGCGCGATGACGTGCCCCAGTATCGCGGAGGCTGTCAGTCGTATCACAGTGACCGGCGGCAGCGGCGCAATTTCCCCGCGTGCCTGGAAATACTCGATGACGCACCGGATTCGCTCCGCGACCCGCGTGCTCACAATTGCCTTCAGACGGGCCTGCAGTTCCGGGTGAAACGGAATCTCCTGCAGCAGGATGCGCAACACCGGCGCGTACTTGGCGGCAAACGCGAGACGGTTGCTCAACACCGCTCGAAGAAAGTCCTCATACCGCTCGTACGAGGCGGACAGCAGGGGGTCCAGATCCCGCAACAGAAAGGGTGCGACGAACTCGTCCATGACCGGGCCGACGATGGACAACAGCAAATCCTTCTTGGTGCGGTAGTGACGAAAAATGGTCCCTTCGGCCACCCCGGCCCGTTCCGCTATCTCGCTCGTGGACGCCGCTGTGAATCCCTTCTCGGCAAATACCTCGACCGCTGCACGCAGAACCTTCAATTGCCGTTCCGTCACCCGGTCGTTGTCCTGCAGCCGCACCAGCTCTTCGAGCCACTGTTCAATGGACTCAGACATTCGCTCCACCCCCACCGTGATCGACTCCGTCCGGCTCTGATAAGATGTCTAAATAAATCTCGTGTTCCGTCGACGCACAACGTGTTCCAGGCCGGGTCCGTGAAGCGGGTCACCAACCCGTCGCCGGATTCCAGGTGTGCCTCCTCGGGCTGGCGGACGAGGCGCGCACGCCTCTCTGCCACACCAGCGGAAGCTCGTGTTCTGGGCAATGCGTGGGGCGGCAGATCCGAACGTTGACGATGGGTGTGCAGGATCTCGTCCTCACTTGTCATGACGCACGGCGGTGTGCCCTGGGCATCGTGCTCGTAAGCGGTCTTGCACTACGCCGCGAGAGCGCGCATCCGCGGCCCTCACCGTCTAGGAGACGCGCCAAGTCATCCGCCAAGTCATCCAACGAAAACCAGAAGACAGTCGCGGCGTCCACCATCACGCCCGGCCCGACGAGCACTTCCCCCTTCTCCAACAGCGCGCCCCGATACACACCAAAGTGACGGATCATGATGTATTTAAGATGTTCACACAGTCCAGCAACAATGTGATACCAGTGCAGCAGACGACGTAGAAGCCGCCACCGCGGACGGCGTCTGGCGCCAGCGCAAACACGCCACATCAGCAAACACGCCACATCAGCAAACATGCCACATCAAATTTCCCCGTATACCGCTCTCCCGTACCGCGACATAAAGGTTTGGAGCACCTCGCGAAACACCTCCGCTTCCGGCAGCTTTGCAAGCTCATCGCAAAAAAGCCGTCATCCCTCGCCGACTCCAGGAAAGCGAGCAGGCGGGGATGGGGCCGGGCGAGGCAACAGAAGGTCTCGTTTTTCCGTGCACCAAACGGTGGATGCGAGCCGTCACGCTTACGCCGTGTAGCAAGCACCATCCTCCGAGTACAGTTGGGGCCGGCTTCATCAAATTGAGACGGCTATGGCTCCAGCACGCTCTGCAAACCGGCATGTGGCCAATGACAATCGGAATAAACCAAGATGTGTACTCCGGAGTTGTTTAGAAAACGTCTGCCTCGGTGATATGTCCCTTTCCTGTTTTATGTTTCAAAGCAGTGGCAAAAATGATGAACATACTTACGAGCCCAATCCAAAAAAGGACAGAAACGATATCCCAAGACAGACCTTTCCCAAAGTAGAAGATTTGTCGAAGACCTTCTACCATAAACCGCATTGGCAGCCACGAGTAGATCCAGTCTCTGTAGAATGGTGACATCATCTCAGGTGCCAGCGGCAATAATGGTGCACCAAAGAAGAGCAAGAGGACAAATATAATAATACCCGCAAACCCAATCAAAAAGAGGACAGCTGAAATCATCAAGTAGAAGGCCAAGGATGTAATGGTCAAGAATAACGCTGTATCTGTGAAATCAGGAATATTCAATCCAACCACTCCATCTGCCAACCAGGTGAGTCCGAACCCAATGACCAGCGATGCCATCGCGCCCACTGAAATATATCCGAGTTTTGCCACAAGGTCTTGTTTCCGCGTGCGAAACGATATTTTCCTCACAGCCCTAAAGCTGATGACAGCTGATGACAGCACTGGCCAACGTGGAAATCCATAATGGCTGGAACAAGGAAACAGGAGCGTTTCCATTCGCACTGTTTTTTCCAATCGGGTGTACATTGGTCACTTGTTTCGTAATGGGTGTCGCCAAATGCGAGGCTTGTTTCACGGTCACGGTAGCACCTCGTGATGCAAACCACTGCAATAGCTGGGTGTGGATATTGCCGTTCATGCGGTCAACTACACCATTTAAGATTTGTCCCGCAATGGTGGATGCCGCCGCATTCATGCCCTGATTGATATAGATTTGTACTTCAGGCGAAGCAGGATTTGCCGTCCGCAAAGACAGTAGCTTGGCACTGAAATCTTGCGGAATAACGAGTGCTCCATAATACTTCTGATCATCCAAGTCCTTTCGGACTTCTTCGATACTTTTTACTTCCACCCACTTCACCGCAGGGGTTTTGCCTTGTGTAGTCTCTGACGATTTCTTCATCATCTCAACCATTGTTTGGCCCATGTTCATTTTGGGCTGCTGAGGAATCTCTACGCCTCGATCCAAATTCACAATCGCGATAGGTAAATTTTTCGGTTGAGGCTGGACGGACGGAAATAATGCCAGCGAAAAAATGAATACAACGACAAAAGCAATGACCGGCGTCAGAAACAAGAGTCGGTTTCTTAACATTTTACTGAAACCCCCATGGTCAAGTCATATGTATGCGTTCGTCCCTCACCACGGTCTTGAGTGAGTGCTCACTCTCATCATAAACAGTGTAATGCATCTCTGTCAATCGAACGCGATCACTCGGTTAAAATCTAACCGAAAGGGATTGAGATCACTCATCTCGAAATCTAACCGAAGGGATCGTCTTGTGTTCCACCAGGTCGATTTCCAATGCGCCAGGGCGATCCTCGTCCCAATGGTAGGTATCCACCGGGACTTCGCTCCGGAGCTTCCTAACTCCAGTTCACCAAGCAGCGCGGCCTGCAGTTTACCCGCAGCCGCCCCTACAAAAAGAACGACAATGTCCATGTGGAGCAGAAAAACCGTGCCCTCGTACGTGAGATTGTGGGCTACGCTCGTTACGATACACCCCAACTTGTAGACTGGCTCAATACGGTCTACGGATGGCTTGATGTCTACGCCAACGCTTGTCTGCCCATACGCAAAATCATCCGGAAACGGCGAGAAGGAAGCAAGGTTCGCAAATGGTTTGACGAGGCCCGTACGCCACTCCAGCGCTTCTTAGAACGGGACATACTGTCTACGGACGTCCAACACGCCTGGGCGGCTTGGGCATGCCAGCTGAATCCTCTGCAAATCCATCATCAGCTGGAAACGCTCCTGCGTCTTGGACCCGATGGAGCCATTACAGCTACGCCACCTGAACCCTTCCCGCAACTGCCTAGGAAAGAGGGTCAGATAGTATGATTTTTAACTGAGTGATCCGATACTGGTTCGGTTAGATTTTTTCGTGAGTTGACACGCGGGGGAAGTGAGATTTCGAGTCCTTCCCCCGGTTTTTTTCTCCTGCACCTTCTGGTTTCGTGATACCATCATGGATATCAGGTCTCTCGATCCATGTCGAATGGGACAGGAGGTCTCTACATATGCGCCGTATTCAGCAGGTTGCACTGATTGGCCTTGGCGCCATCGGCGCTGCCTATGCCGCGAAACTGCATAGGATGGATCCAGAGTGTCTGTGCATCATCGCAGACGAAGCGCGAATTCAGCGGTACAGGCGGGAAGGGGTATTCGTCAACGGCGAGCGTTTCGACTTCCACTATGTGACGCCGGATGAACCGGTTCCGCCGGCCGACCTTGTGCTTGTGGCCGTGAAGTACGACGGCCTGGCGGACGCAATACAAAGCCTCAAGCATCATGTGGGCCCAGACACCATCATCCTTTCGCTCATGAACGGGATTTCCAGCGAGGAAATGCTGGGCTCTGTGTTTGGGATGGACAAGGTGTTGTACGGAATGTGCGTAGAGATTGATGCGCTGCGACAGGGCACGGCGGTGACCTACAGCACGTTTGGGCGTGTCTGCTTCGGCGAGGCGAACAACCAAGTTGTATCGCCTCAGGTCCAGGCCGTGTGCGACTTATTCGATCGGGCCCAGATCCCGTATGAAGTCCCGGAAGACATGCGCCGAACGATGTGGTGGAAATTCATGATTAACGTCGGCATCAATCAGACCTCTGCCGTGCTCCGCGCGCCCTATGGCGTATTTCAAACGCAGCGTGAGGCACGCCAGGTGATGGAAGCCGCGATGCGCGAAGTGATCACGCTATCGGAAGCGGTGGGAGTTCACCTGACTGAACAGGACATCGAGCGATTCCATCCGGTGCTTATGGCGTTGTCGCCGGAGGGCAAGACCTCAATGCTGCAAGACGTTGAGGCCGGACGCAAAACGGAAGTCGACTACCTGGCCGGGACCGTTTGTCAACTCGGGCGCAGGTACGGCATACCGACGCCCGTCAACGAGGTGCTGCTGCGCATGATTCATACCTTGGAAAGCATGCCGACCTGACCCAATCCGCCCGACCGTCCGACCAGCCAGCGGCACGGGCCTCTCTTTGGGCCTTGGCCTATCCTAAAATAGCCACAGGCGAGCAAGTTCATCTTTCTGATGGTGCCACCTCGACGGCATTGGGGTCTGGTCCGCTCCTCTACCGTGTGTCTAGCTTCTGGTCGGCCTCCGGCCCGGTCTTCGGCTGGACCTCGCGCCGATTGCGATTACGACGTGCGGACAGCAGGACCGCCGTGCCGAGACCAAACAACACCGCCCACTCGGGCATCATCGGCATCCGGAACCTGTCCCAAGCTGGAAACACCGACATCAACCCAGTGTTGTAGACGATATACGCAATGGGAATCAGTATGCGGTCAGAAGCTATGAGATGCCTCCAGCGCAGCAGGCTGCAGGCGCCAAACAGGGCCACCAACATCCACACGCGGTAAAACCAAGTGCTCACTCGGGCCGCCAACGGATACAAAGGGCCGCTCCATCCCGGCATCCCGACGGCATGAAAAAAGTAGTAGACGCTTTGGTCATAGCGGTACAAGTCGCCCATCTTTTTTAGACCATTGACGACCATCCGCCACGGGTGGTGCAGCGCATATTGAATGAACACCTCCTTGCCAATCTTGTCGCGCAGGTACTCGTTGCTGCCACCGCGAAGAATCGGATTGACGGACGGATCGTTCGACCAATAGTAGCTGCCGTTGCTGTGTAGACCCTGCCACAAGTTCTGCCCGCCATTGAGCGAGACAAGGATGAAGTGGTGCATCACCAGGGCGTTACGGATGGTTACCGGGGCGATACCGGCGTACATGCAGACGGTGAAGATGAATACACGGCGGCCGGCCTCCAGCCACCGACCGCGGCAGCGGACGGATTCAACAACGAATAACACTACCGGGAACAAGACGGTGATTTCCCGGACGTCGCAGGCCAGTCCCATCATGAGTCCGGCCAACCCGGTAAGCCAGCGGGAGGTTTCCGCATACCGTACATACAGGAACAAGGACAGGACAATCAGAAACATGCATAGTTCCTCGGTGCCCAGCACGCTGTTCCAGGCAATCTGGGTGGGCAGTATGGTGTAACCCAGCGCCCCCGCTACGGCAGCAGTTTGCCCTCCGCCCACCGCCAGCACGAGCAGATAAATCAGTACAACTGTAGCAGTAGAGAGAAAGGCTTGCAGAATCAACCCAACCCATACGTGGGGCCCGGTCAGGTGAAAGACCAGCGACAAGAAGAATGGGTAGCCGATGGGCCAAAACGCGGACACATGCCCGTGATTGATAAATCCCTGGCCCCGATACAGCTCCACCGCATGCCGATAGTAGTAGAGAAAGTCGGACGTTTGCGGTGGATGCATATAGATGAGCCAAGCCCCTCGGAGCACGAGGTTAATACCTATTAACCAGAGTATCATCTGCCGCGAGACATCAAGTCTTCTCCTAGAGCCACATACATCCTCCAAAGCGGTTGCATTCCTTAAAACCGAGGCAAAAGCCACCACGTCCCGTCCTTTCGTAATCTCCGTCGTATGAACACCGCTCTATGAATCTCGCTCCATGATTTCGTCGCGTTCCATTTTATGTAATCCATATACCATGAACCATCGTCCGGTTCAAGCCGTGCCATTTCCCTACCGGCAGGTGCCTCTGGGTATCCAAGCCGCCTCCGATTACTCGTGGGTTTTCGCGGATTTCTTTCACTTTGCGGCGCGTGAACGGTATAATCTTTGTTGGTTGATTCGTCAAACAATGCTGACCAGACAGGAGGATCAAACATGGAATATCGCCGCCTCGGGAAGAGTGGGGTTAAAGTCTCGGAGATTGCGCTTGGCAGCTGGCTCACGTATGGAACCGTCACGGAACAGGAAAAAGCCATCGCCTGTGTCAAAGAGGCGTACGAGCAAGGCATCAACCATTTTGACTGCGCGAACATGTACGGGGCCACCCCACACGCTGCCGAAGAAGTATTGGCCCAGGCGCTTAGGCCCTACCGCCGCGACAGCTACGTCCTGACCACCAAGGCGTTCTGGCCAGTCGGCGAGGGTGTCAACGACCGAGGGCTCAGCCGCAAACACATCTTCTCGCAGGTTGAGCAGAGCCTGAGGGCACTGAACACCGACTACGTCGACATCTTTTATTGCCACCGGTTTGACCCAGAGACAGACCTCGAAGAAACGCTGCGGGCGCTGGACGATTTAGTGCGGCAAGGCAAAGTCCTGTACATCGGATTTAGCGAGTGGCCTGTTGAACGGATTGCCGAAGCGATTCAGTTGCAAAAGGAGCTGAATCTGCACAAGTTTGTCGTTAGCCAGCCAGAGTACAGCATGTTCAACCGGAAAATTGAAACGGCCGTGATCCCGGTTTGCGACACCGCGGGCATCGGACAGGTTGTCTGGTCACCGCTCGCCCAGGGCGTGCTGACCGGCAAGTATCGGAAAGGATCGGCTCTGCCCAGTGACTCGCGCGCGACCACTGAAAAGGTCAACCGCTCCATCCAGAAGTACCTGACCGACGCCTATCTGGACAAGGTTGAAAAACTGATTGAGGTTGCCAATGAAGCCGGCTACTCCTTGGCCCAATTGGCCCTCGCTTGGGTGCTGCGACTCCCAAGCGTCAGCTCGGCCCTGATTGGTGCTTCCCGACCGGAGCAAGTGGCCGAAAACGTGAAGGCGTCCGGATTGAAGTTGGACGAAGCCACCCTGGAGAAGATTGACGCCATTCTGGAAGAATAACGCGTCTCTCTGTACTTCGGTGTACTTCGGCGCGGACAGCCGTATGGCCCGTACGGAGTCACAGCCCGTACGGGTACACGTTGGACCGGCTGACGCGCCGTATCGACTGACAGGCCGGTACATAGCCTGCACCAGTCCTAGATACAGCCCCATACGCGTCGGCGATAAGTCTCACTTGCTTCGCCCGAACCTCCAAGGAAGGCAGACCAACCATTACCGGCTGTAGGTCTATGTCGAGCATCCCCACCAACTGGCCGTAAATCGATAACCCCAAACGTCGCGTCGCTGATTACCAGCAGGGGTATCAAGAGGCTTGCCGGGCATTGGCCCGCACTCGAGCACAAAGCGATGATTCCACAGTGGCCTGCTTTGACCAACTCGGACTTCTAGCGCAGCTTACCCAACACTATTTGACCCTTTTTGGACATCCTCTCTTAGACCGTCGGCCCAATCCGGTACAGGGCAAAGTCGTCGAGCCCCAGCTCCTCGGCTGCCGCGAGCCTGCCTTCGACAATCTCCCGCACCCGCACCAGGGCTTGCTCCACATCGCCTGTATCCACAATCCGTCCGTCAAAGTCATCCTGAAACGTCGCATATACCGTTTCCGCAACCGCAAATCGAATCAGCGGCACGAGCGGATTGCCAAACGCGTGCGGCTGGTTCGCAAAGTGAACGATAAAGTGGGCGCCGGCCGCCGTCAGACCGGTCGCCGTCTCCAATAGGTTCGATCCGCCCGTCATCACGCTGACTTTCGCTGTGGCCTGCTCCCCATGCGCAATGCGCGTCGGCGCATCGCCGAGCTCGCTCATCACCGGCCCACCTTCAGGCACGACCACCCGTACTCCCAAGGCCAGCATGCGCTGCAAAAACTCGCTCACCGCCGGTGGCGACGAGGACCCCGACGGATCGTCGAACAAGAGACCCACCGTAAGTTGATCCCAGCTCCCATCCGACCGGGTCAACGAGTCCATGGCCGCCTCGTGCCCTCGCACCCACGCCTCCACCTTGGCCTGGGCCGCCAGGGTCCCGCCGCTGCCTTGAATCATTACCAGCTCCACCGGACGGCGTGTGCGGGAGCGGACCATCTCGAACAGATCCCCGGTGCGAATCCCTTCGCACCCGAGCCCGACAAACAAACTGGCAAACACGTTCGGACTAACCGCCAAGTTGGCAAAGACACGCTGCGTTTGCACCAGGTCTTTGCCAATCTGTGCGCACCCGTGCTGGTGTTCAATATACTTGCAACTGGGATTGCGGCGGGCCACATCCATCGCCACTTGGTTCGCGCAGACCACCGCCGGCAAGAGAAACAAATGATTGCGCACCGCAACACTGCCGTCGTCCCGTTGAAACACTCTTACCGACTGCATGACTTCGCCTCCATACTACCGTCTCCCTGCCGTTGCAAATCCCCACGGCCGCGCAAACTCTCCAGGTTATGTACGTGCACGTGTTCCCCCGCCGCTATCGCCTGTGTCGCGCGGCCAATCACCTGGCCGTACTTATGCACCTTCGCGCCCTGAGCGATGTCATGCAGCGCAAATTTGTGTCCAAACGGAATGTCCTGCACGAGGGTGACCTCTACCCCCAGCTCCGTATCCACCATCGTCTCCCCGGCGGACAACGGAGCCACCGCCGTGGCCACGTCATCCTTGGGATTTTGGATTATCCACCGTTTTGCCTCCATCCGACTCTCCCTTTCTTTTACCTTGGCGGGCGACCTCTTAAAGGCTCTGTCCCACCCGATAGATCCCAAACTCCCGGTGGCCCAGCTTCTCCGCCTGCGTCTCGCGCCCGTTCAACACCTCAAGCATCAACGCGAACAAGCGTCTGCCCGTTTCCGCCACAGTCGCCTCCCCGTCGATGATGACCCCGGCGTTGAAGTCGATGTTGTCCCGCATGTTGTGGTAGGTGAACGAGTTGGTCGCCACCTTGATGCAAGGCGCAATGGGCGATCCGGTCGGGGTCCCGCGTCCGGTGGTGAAGATGACCACCTGCGCCCCGCCCGCCACCATGCCGGTCATCTGCTCAATGTCGTGTCCAGGCGTGTCCATGATGACCAGCCCTCGCTCCGTCGGTCGTTCGGCATACTCGACCACCTGCCGAACTGGGGTCGATCCGCCTTTATAAATGCAGCCGAGGCTCTTCTCCTCGATGGTGGTGATACCGCCATCCATGTTGCCAGGCGACGGCTGCGCCCCACGGATGTCGACCCCCATCTTCATCGCGTTCTCCTCTAAGCGCTGGACGATGTGCAAAATCTGCCGGCCAATCTCTGGGGTCGCCGCTCTTTCGGCCAACAGGTGCTCCGCGCCGATGAGCTCCGTGGTCTCCGCCAAAATGGACGTCCCGCCCTGCTCGACGAGCAAATCGCTGACCACACCGAGGGCTGGGTTACCGGAAATGCCAGAACAAGCGTCAGATCCCCCGCATTCGGTACCTAAGATGATGGAGGCAAGGGGGACTTCGACGCGTTGAACCCCCGCACGCGCTTCTACCTGTGTGCTCACCCACTGGATTCCCTCGCGCAGGGCGCGCCGCACGCCCCCCATCTCGGTGAGCACGAGTAATTCGGCCGGCTTTCCGGCCGCCCGGGCCGCCGCCTTGAGTTTGTGTAGGTCGTACGGCTCGTGTCCCCAAGCGAGAATCAGAACGGCGTAGACGTTGGGATGGGTGGCAAACCCTTCGTACACACGCAAGGTCTGGGCGAGGTCCGCTCCCGCTTGGTTCACCCCGTGCTGATTGCGAAACGTCACCGCCTCCGGCACCGTCCGCGTGATTTGTTCCGCAATCGCATTTACTTCATAGGACACCGGCAGGACCAACACGTGATTGCGCACCCCGACGCGTCCGTCGGGGCGCAGGTAGCCAAGAATCTGCAATAGATGTCACCCTTCCGCTTCAGTACACGAGATTTCCCCGCCGATTCAGACCGATTTTCCACCGGTCACTCCGCCGTCCACCACCAGCCCGCTGCCAAGCACGTACTTCGACTCGTCCGATGCGAGATACAGTGCCGCGTACGCCACGTCCTCCGGCGTTCCCAACTCTCCACCCAGCTGTCGGCGCTTTAATCCTTCAATGGCTACGGCCGGATCGTCATAGGAGCGCTTGAGATAGTCTTCAACAAACGGGGTATAGATGGTGCCCGGTAGCAAGGCGTTTACGCGAATCCCGTAAGGGGCGTAGTCGACCTGCATCGACTTCGTCATCGCCAACATGGCCCCTTTCGTGGCCGCATAGGCGGCCCGCTGCGCGAGACCAATCTCGGCAATGCACGACGACATATTGATGATTGATCCAGACTTCTGCCGCATCATTACCGGCACGACGGCCTTTGCGACGAGATACGGTCCGGTTACGTTGACCGCCAGCACCCTATCCCACAGCTCCCGCGAGACATTGTGCAGCTCCCCTACGGCGCTGATGCCGGCGTTGTTGAACAGTACGTCAATCCGCCCGTGGCGAGTGAGCACGCTGTCCACCCAGCTCTGCACCGAATCCTCATCGGTTACGTCTACCTGGGTAAACTCGGCACGCCCACCCTGCGCGACAATCGCCGCTGCAGTCTCGCGCCCACTTTGCTCGTCCACATCCCCAATCTCGACGATGGCCCCTTCTTCGGCAAACTTCCGCGCCGACGCGGCACCGATTCCCTTGCCCGCCCCAGTAATCAGGCAAACCTTATTCAGCAATCGATCACCTGGCATTTCAGTCACCCTTTCTCATCGGTATGTAAGTTGCGGCACGAGCCCCGCCGCTGCGGCTCATACTTCCACCATCGCCTTGATGACCCCCGTCTCGGGCCGGGTCCAGGCATCAAATCGGTCCACGACTTCATTCAGTCCGGCCCGGTGGGTGATAAAGGTTGACACCTCAACCTGGCCGCCAGCGATAGCCTCCATAACCCGCCGAAAGTCCTCCCGCGTCGAATTGCGGGACGCAAGAAGCATCGCCTCGCGTTTGTGAAACTCCGGATCGGGTAAGGGAACGTTGTCTTGAACCAGCCCCACATAGACCAGCCGGCCGCCGTGGGCAAGGTAACTCAGCGCCGACGCCATGGATTGCACGTTGCCCGTCGCATCGAACACGACGGCGGGGTTGTCTCCCCCTGTCCACTCAAGCAGCTGGGTCCTCGCCGCCCGCCCCGGCTGGACAATCTGGTCTACCCCTGCCCAGCGTTGACTGAATGCCAAACGGGCCTCGTTCGTGTCCATCCCAATGACCGTTGCGCCCGCCAATTTGGCAAACCTCATCACGCCGAGCCCAATGGGGCCTGCCCCCACGACCAACACGTGCTCACCCGGACGCACCTTCGCCCGCCACACCGCATGCGCGCCGATGGCCAGGCACTCCACGACAGCCAGTTCATCCAGGCTGAGCGATCCGCCCTTGACCAGGTACTGCACCGGCATCGTGATATACTCCTGCATCCCGCCGTCCACGTGCACGCCAAACGTCTGCAGCTCTGTACAGCAGTTCGGCTTCCCCGTACGGCAGGCCACACACTTCCCACAAGACAGGTACGGGAGGATGGTGACCGCCTCCCCAGGCCGCCACTCCCCGTCTCCATGGACCGATACCACTTCGCCAGCCAACTCGTGGCCAAACACCCGCGGGTAGCTCACAAACGGCTGGCGCCCACGGTACGCGTGAATATCCGTCCCGCACACCCCCACCCGGCGGATGCGCACCAGGGCCTCGCCCGGATTCGGTTCCGGTACGGCGGCCGCTTCGATTTGCAATACGCCCGGTTCGCGACAGACAACACGCTTCATAACGGGTCACATCCTTTGACGGATTTATAGCAATCATCCGGACACTACGATAAGATTCGCATAAGGACAGGTGTCTCCGGTTCGGACGGCACCCTTGCCTTCCGCGCAAAGGCTTTTCAGTTCCAGGTGAGTTACGGTATCCATCCGCAGCCCAGGAAACATGTGACGAAGCAGCTGCACCCGCTCCGGGCTGAAAGTCTGCATCTCCTCCGTGATAATGATGCGGTCAATGACAAACTCCTGGTGAATCGCTTTCAGGACATCCGGCACAGTCGGAATGTCGTCGACAAGACTAAGGTCAACCCGCGGTTGTTGACTTGGTATCGGGAACCCCCTGTCGGCGATGGTCAGATAGTCGGTGTGTCCCATGTGCGCGAGTAGAGATAATAGATTCGGGTTTAAGATTCCGCCGCGTTTCACCGCACCTCCCCCTTTACCATCCGATCCCGCTGTTCCAGGGTGATCTGGTCCCGCAGTGATGGACGAGGGCGTTTGAGGTATAACTTCACGCCATCCTGGGTCGTTCTCACACTAATTAGCTCCCACCCATCGCGTCCGAGTTCTGGCAGGCGACTTTCGTCCGTTATAATGAAATATTCCCACGTTGTCATCGCACCGTCTCCAATCGATAAAATGCACCCGCATTCTCACCGAATACCCAATCTACCTGTTCAGGTGATAAGACAGACGTGAGCAAGCTCAACGTTGTCTCGTAAACCTTTTCATAGCTGGCGACCGTCGTACAGACTGGCCAGTCACTGCCAAACAGGAGACGCTTGGCGCCAAAAGCCTTCACAACGCACTCCACATAGGGTTTCAGGTCGGCTGGCGTCCAGGAATCTGGATCTGCCTCTGTGACCATACCGGACACTTTACAGTATACATTCGGATAATTTGCGATTTCTGACATCTGTGAGCACCATGGTTCATAGATCTGGTCTTTGATGTGCGGCTTCGCTAAGTGATCCACCACCGCGCGCAAGTGGGGCACCTGCCGCAAGAGTTCCAGAATGTATGGTAGGTGTCTAGGAAAAATCAAAAGGTCGAGCGGGAACCCTTCATCTGCAAGCACGCAGATGTTCCTCACAACGGTTTCTTGTAAAATCCAGTCATCCTCCGGTAAGTCTTGCAGCATCGGCCGAATCCCGACGAACATTCGATTCCGACGTAGTCGTTGAAAGTCCTGGAGGAATCTTTCGGAACCCAGGTCCAACCAGCCGACCACGCCCACGATAAACGGAGTCAACTCGGCAAGTTGCAGCAAAAACTCGGTTTCCGCCACGGTTGGCGCCGCCTGCACGACGACCGTCCCGTCGATTCCACACCTCTTCAAGAGAGGCAATAAGTCGTCGGGCAAAAAGTCGCGATAGAGTGTTTTCATGCTCGGCTTAAGCCACCCATAGTCACCCCGATCAAGACGCCAAAAGTGTTGATGCGCATCAATCCTCATTGCCATTCCGCCTTTGGCCCCACACCATAGCCGATAGTAGCTCCACCTTCGACCGGGATCGACTGTCCGGTAATGAACGACGCTTCTTCACTGGCCAGGAACACCGCTACACTGGCGATTTCCTCCGGTCGTGCCGTGCGGCCGAGCATATGCGACAAGTCCTGACCACGCCGGAACTCTTCCGGATTGTCCTGCTCTGCAAACCACTTTTCCAAGAGCGGGGTCAACACCCCCGCCGGACAGATGGAGTTAACGCGGATCCCCTCCGGCGCCAGATCAATGGCAAGGCTTCGCGTCAGTGCCGCAACGGCGCCTTTCGTCGCACTGTAGGCTGGATTCCGCTTTTGTCCGGCCAATCCAGTCATGGAACCCATGTTGATGATACTTCCCTTTGTCGCGCGAATATAAGGAAGTGCGTACTTAATGAATAAGAAGTATCCTTTCACATTGACGGCAAATAGGTGATCCCACTCATCTTCCTCGATTTCCTCAATAAACTTCGGCAGTACAATTCCCGCATTATTGAACAAGATATCGATCCGCCCAAACGCAGCGAGGGTCTCATCAATCACCCGCTTTACATCCTTTGCCCGGGAAACATCGCACACGACCGAGTGTGCGACTCCGCCACTCTCCTTTATTTTTGCTACCGTTTCTTTAGCCGCATCGGCCCGGAGGTCGACGACCATGACCTTGGCTCCTTCTTTCGCAAACTGGACGGCGGCTGCCTGCCCAATTCCGCTGCCAGCCCCGGTGATGACGGCAACCTTGTTCGCCAGTCGCCTCATGAGTACACCCCCATGTGTTAACGATATCATCTTTACGATATACTAGACAACTGAAAACTGATAAGATATTGACGCTAGCGTCTGAATTAGGGGGAATATCGGTGCCCAACATCCAAGATGTCGCAAAGCGTGCCAAGGTATCGCCGATGACGGTCTCGCGGGTCATCAACGGATCTGGATATGTCCGCGAAGAAACGCGTCAACGTGTTCTTAAAGCGATGAAAGAACTTCATTACGTCCCGAACCGGCTCGCACGCAGTCTGGTCGTGCAAGAGACAAAAACTGTCGCCCTCATCGTACCCGACATCACTAATCCGTTCTTCACCCTGGTTGCACGCGGGACAGAGGACACCGCACGCGAGCTTGGCTACCACGTTATCCTCTGCAACAGCGATGAAGATCCTGTAAAGGAACGCGAATACGTCGAAATGTGCATTTCCATGCGCGTCGACGGCATCATCATCGCCCCGTCCGGCGACGCCTCCAAAACCAACCTGCAAACCATCGAAGAGTTCCAAATCCCTTTTGTGTGTGTCGACCGAGAGGTTCCAGGAATCGCTGCCGACGTGATTTGCGGAGACAGCTATTATGGAAGCTATCAACTCGTCCGACACCTGATTGAATTAGGGCACAAATACATTGCCATTGTAACGAATCTACGGACTTCTACCGGCCGCGATCGTCTCAAAGGGTATCAGGATGCGTTGCGTGACTATGGATTGACATTTTCGAAAGAATACCTGACCGAATGTACATACAAGAGTGTGTCGCAACAGTATCTGGTTGACACCTGGTGGGATTTGTCACATCCACCTACGGCCGTGTTTGCCGTGTCCAACTTTATGGCCATGGAAATCTACAAAGGACTGGCTCGACGCGGAGTGCGTGTTCCGGACGACTTTGCGATGGTCTGCTTCGACGACATCATTTCCTTTCCGGAAGAGTTCTTTACCACAGCCAAGCAGCCCTCGTACAACATCGGATCTTTGGCCATGCAGTCTTTGATGGATAGGCTCAAAGGACACGCCATCGACCCTCGCAAAATGGTCCTCAAGCCGGAAATCGCCATAAGGCGTTCATCCGGGCGTCCCCGGTGAACGCCTGGGCCAACTGTCCCGTCTTCATTTATCAATACTCTTACATACGTTTTCCTTCAATTTTCTTTCAATACTGTAGACATATCATTTGATGACCCTCGACACGAGGCACGGTAAAAAGCACACGGCCATTCTCTTGGCGAAACGGTAGGTTGACTCCTTCGGGAACACAAGTGACACTTTGGACAGTTCCACGGTCACGAATTGAGACGGCCACATCATACAGCGGGATTACATCGTTGATAACATCAATATCTTTAGACCGGCGTTCTGGAATGTAATGCAACAGGTGTAGGATGTCTCGATTCTTGTCGGTTTGTTGATTTAAGGTAATCATCATGGTACTCGGACCATTATGGCGAACCAGGGGCTCGGGTAAGACGAGATTTAAGGCATCAAGGAACACCTGTTTCACCCACCTGGGCGCATTTTTATCGTACTGTCTAAAGATAGGATGCGCAAAGTAAATGACGCGCCCCGACCGCAACACGCCCGGATACCCAATTCTTCCACTCGACGGGGTATGAAGATGTGAACAAAAGTGCTGCCAGGTACGGTTAAAATAAGGAACCGCAACCTCCGCCAAAACTTCGGCACGTACAGGTTTCACCTCCAAGCCGCGTAAATACATGACGTGTTCAGTCTTCGGAAGGTTTTTCCCAATGATTTCGCTCGGAATTAGAAAGTCGGGACTGTAGGGAGCAGGACCTACAAGTTCCAAACCAAATTCAGGCATGAAGTGGGATTTTTCCGGATTAAGTCCAGATTCGTAAGAGGCGATGATGGACCCACCGTTGGACAAGAACTCCCTGAGTTTACGTGCAAATGATTCATTCACCGTGATCCGATCTGGCAGAACCAATACTTTATAGTTGGACAGGTCTGAATGACTGTCTAGTATGTCGAACTGATGACCACTCTCTTGAAGTATGCGAGTTACCCCGATTATATCCGGTGGCATATACTGTGAGCTTGCACCGATAAACTCCTCGGGCGTGAAAACGCCAATATCCGTGAGAGCTACAGCATCCTCACACCACGGTTCCTTTTTCTCCACCTCGGAGTAAACCGCTCCAATCAATTCGTACACAGGATTTGATAATCTTCCATTGGGCTCGAGTTGATCCCCGACAAGACACTTGGAATTCAACGCCAACATGCTGTAACACTCAAACTCCAGAGCTTCCTTATTCTTAAACGAGTGAAAGTCTCCCCACGCAGTATGGAATTTTCCTGTATGAGTTACACAGTCCAGTCCAAGCGTTCGCGCATACCTCATGACAATGGGGAAATGAAGATATCCCCAGTGGCCACTTGGGAGTGATTCCAGTTCAAAATGAGTGTATGCCTCCGCTGTCTTGCGCTCCGCCGGTCCTACATGACCCTGGTTGTAGAAAATGTCGCACTCCGAGTTCAAACTGCGTACGAACGCGGTCATATCCCGCTTAAAATCGTCTATCATCTGCTGAGCATATCGCAGTCGATCCGCCTTTTTATCCGGATCCAACCCAGCCTTGAGCATCCCTTCTCGACAGTATTTACACGCACACTCTTCAACCTTTACAATGTCAAAGAATATCCCATCCACATCAAACATCTGTAGAACTTCTTCCGTTTGGGCCTTCAGAAAATCCCGATATGGTGTATTCACGCATAGGTGTCGGTAAAACCCAGCCTCAAATGGAGGTGTTCCTTGAATACGCCCTTCGCCATCTATCGCCAACCACTCAGGGTGTTCGGTTGCTGTGTAATGATCCCACTGCACGGTGATATATACCGGAACTCGAATCCCGTATTTATGACCAATTTCGATTTGTTCACCAAGGAGATTTCGGTTCTGCAAATGAGGATGTACGCGTTCCGGAAAACGTTTGGAATCGTAATACAACATGCCATGATGGCATCGGGCAAAACATGTTATCGAATTGACATGTGCTCTTCTCAGTGTCTCGGCAAAGGCTTCCGGATCGAAATCTTTCGCAACACCGGGTATATCCGGACTGGTATGAAAGTCTAAGTGGATTTGCCGGAATGGTAAACGAGTTTTTGCATTCATCATTCGTTATCCGCCTCCAAATGCTTGTATAGGAATGGGTTACGTGTTCCTATCGCCCTCCGAGTCCACTAAACGAGATGCCCTCTACGATGTATCGCTGGGCGACTAAATAAACAATCAAACTTGGTACCACGGCCAAGGCAGCGCCAGCCATTAACAGGTTCCACTGTGTCCCGTATTGGCCGTGAAAAGCCTGCAGTCCCAGGGGGAGTGTGAATTTCGACTTGTCGTTTGTAACAATTAAGGGCCACAACAGGTTGTTCCAATAACTGATAAACGTAAATACGGCCAAAGCCGCGAATCCTGGCTTGGCTAATGGTAGAATAATCCGCCAATAGATCCGAAAGTGAGAGCAGCCGTCGATTCTGGCCGCCTCATCCAGTTCGAAAGGAATCGTCATGTAGAACTGACGCATTAGAAACGTCCCGAATGCTGTAAATGCCCAGGGCAAGATTAACGCCCAATAGGTATTGACCCAACCGATATACTTCATCAGGAGGAACATAGGTACCACGATGACCTGCTGAGGAACCATCAATGTCAGAAGATAAGCCGCAAATATTTGGTCGCGACTCTTAAAGTTTAATCGCGAGAAAGCGTATGCCGATAAACTCGAGGTAATGAGTGTTAGCAAGGTCCCGAGAACCGATACCAAAAGATCGTTAAACACAAAGCGACCGAATGGGAAGAATTGAACCGCCCGCGTGTAATTGGTCCACTGCAAATGGGACCCAATCCATTTCAAGGGGATGCTAAAAACTTCCGAGTCGGGTTTGAGGGAGGTAGCAAACATCCAGAGAAAAGGTATCGCAATGACCACGCAAGCCGCTGTTAAAAAGACATAATTGATGGTGTTCAACACGGTGGAATGCAACATCCGACTGCTAACTCGCCTCATAATGAACCCACCTTTTTTGCAAACGGAGCTGAATCATGGTCACAATCATGATGATGAAGAACATGACAACAGCTATGGCTGAGCCATACCCAATCTTGAAGTAATTAAACGCGTTATTGTAGATGTATAGCCCCAAAACATCGGTGGCGTCTCCTGGGCCCCCATTGGTTAAGACAAAAACCTGGTCAAAGGTCTGAAATGACGTTATCAACGTCATGACCATCCCAAAAAAGACGGACGGAGATATCATCGGAAGTTGAATTCTCCAAAACCTCCTCCAACGGCCAGCCCCGTCAATCGCGGCAGCTTCCAATAAATCCCTAGAGACCGATTGTAGACCAGCCAAAAAGATTAGCATGTTGTATCCAAACTGTTCCCAGACCGACATAAGGACAAGGGCTGGCATTGCCCAGTGTTCATTACCTAACCAATTCGGTCCCGACAACCCAAGAGATTTCAGGACCGAGTCGATGAGCCCGTATTCTGGATTGTAAAGCCACTGCCATACCATCGAGATCGCAACCGGCGGAACAAGTACGGGCAAGAACAATACAGCCCGAAACACCTGTATGCCTTTGATCTTTCGGTTTAGCCAGACCGCAAAAGATAGAGAGACAACGAGGTTCAAGGAAACATATACGACCACGTAATAGACAGTATGGAAGAGCACCTGTCCGAACAGAACGTCATGCGCAAACAACGTGACGTAGTTGCTCAAGCCGACAAACTCAGGTGGACTTGTCAACGACCATTTAAACAAACTCAAACCGAGCGCCATGACAATCGGCAGCAGAGTAAAGCATATGAAACCAATCAAATTCGGCAACAGAAACCAAAACGCAACTCTAGCCGCTGAACGGCGTTTCCGTACTCGCGTGTTGGTGTGAACCGACAGACTAACGGCATTGTCTACCACGTAACCACCCCCGAGACTCTATCTATTTAGAGAGTTCGGAATAACCCCCAGAAAAACGCGGTTACGTGTACAACCGCGTTTTTCTGGAAGAGAGCCATCAATCCTGCCTTATTGCTGAAGATTCGTCAGCTGATCTTGGATTTGTTGCATCCCCTCCTTTACTGGGGTTTGACCATTGAAGATTGGAATCATGGCTTTGCTGATAATATCGTTCGCCTGATTCCATGTATCCGTAATGCGATACCATTGAGAGTGATCTACGGCGTAGCTTAAAGCGGATTTGAACTGAGTGGTCGGTCCATGATAGTAGGAATCGCGCGCAGATTCACGTGCCGGATAAGCTCTGCCGGCTTGACCCAAAATCTTGAGTGAGTCTGTACTCGTGATTACGGAGATGGCCTTAAATGCAGCCTCTGGGTCTTTACAGTCCTTCGAGATCCCAAACCCGGAGCCAGCCGTGACAGATGTACTACCGTTGCTACCGGACGGAATCGGAGCTACACCGAACGGAAATTTCACCGTTTGGGTATAGTTAATAATGTCCCATGGACCGTCGACAACCATGGCAACCTTTCCAGATTCCCACTGCTCGACGGTCCAGTTCGAATCATTGGTGGAGACCATTTGCGGTGCTTGGTGATTCTTTGTAAAGTCGGCTAGTGTCTGAACCGTATCCTCTAATTTTGAATTGGTAAAGTCGTATTTTCCATCGGAAGTTAGGTAGTCGCCCCCGTTGGAAAGCACAAACGGCAGCCAACTGTCTGGAACCCCGTTATTCACAAATCCATAGTCGCCGTCACTACTGAGTTCCTTGACGTCCTTTTGAAATTCGCTCCATGTCCAGTTAGTCGATGGAAACGGAACATGATGCTTTTTAAATAACGTTTTGTTATAGAAAATCATTTCGGGCCCAAAATCATACGGCAGGGCTACTTGTTTTCCTTGATACTGGAGCGCTTTCAGGATAGATTGATTAAAGTCGTCGATTTGAATCGAAGGATCTTTCTTTATATAATCATCCAGCGGCAGAAAAGCGGATCCAAATCCTGGTGTCCGAAGGCTTTGTAATGAAATGATGTCTGGCAACGTATCACTGGCCATCTCTGTCTGTAGTTTTGTCCAATAATCTGCCCAACTGGCAGTTTGGAGTTTCACATGGATATTTGGGTACTTTTTTGTCACGTCAGCCGCCAATTGCTGCCACTTTTTTGTTTCCGCTTCACTGCCGCTCCACATAAACCAAGTCAGGGTTACCGACTTGTTGTTCGTCGAAGTTTTTGTGCCCGTGCCCGACGCATTTTGAGATGTGGAAGCATTTCCTCCGCACCCCGCTAACAGTGTCAACATGGATGCAATTGCAACCCCAGTGGTGCACCACTTTGCGTTCGACATAAAATACCCCCCTAAATGAACCATGTTTTCTCAAAGTCCCAATAAGTGGTGGTAATCAATGATAAAACCAAAACGCTTTAAAGACTCGGTTCACAAACCTGAGGAAGTTACCGTTAACATGGAGTACCGATACGACTCTGTTTCATTTGTTTTACGATGCAGCGTTTGTAACTGATGAGTCAACACGATCAGCACTGTCCACTATCAACCATTACCTTAGAAACAACTCAACTACCGGCACGAGAACGTTAGGTTTCCGAACCGGGATTTCCAAGGCAAGAGAATCCGGTACGTACTCAGGAGACGTGTGCGAATGAGGACTGCTCGCATCCATATCGAGAATTTTCACCTCGGAGGCGTCATGAAGAAATTGTGCATATGTGACCTTGCCGGCCAGCCCTTTCAGGTAAATGTGCCGATACGGCCACGAGAAGATGTGTAAGTATAGTCGTTTTCCCGCTTGTGTATATCGGCAGTCACTCGGTGGCTCGAAGTCGCTTTTGCCACAGCCATAGATGGAACGTCCGTGCAGACGCATCCACTTCCCAATCGAACGAAGTATTTCTACCGACGTCTCGTCGAATTCACCGCGTCCATTCGGCCCCACATTCAATAACAAATTACCGCCTTTGGAAACGGTGTCGACAAGCATCTTTACGACCAATTCGGGAGATTTCCAGTCTAGATTGTCCCGGTCATACCCCCAGCTCCCGTTAAGGGTTTGACAAGCCTCCCAAATCACTGGCTGACCGTCCCGAACCACCGTCCCCTGAGGTTGAACTTGTTCGGGGGTCACAACCCCTCGATGAAGGTCAAGCCTGTCATTCAAGATGATATCGGGTTGAAGCTCAAGCACCATTTTCTCAAGCTCTTCGGACTGCCAATCCTCTCTTCCCTTTCCTTTTGACCAGCCCCAGTTTCGGTCTGGATAGGAAAAGTCAAACCACATGTAATCAATCTTGCCGTAATTGGACAGCAACTCTTTCACTTGTGCCTTGAGAAACTGCGCATAATGCTCGATACGACGATTCGTCGATTGATCACTTCGGCTCTCATCTTCACGCAGGGGGTGAAAACCATCCACCGGAAAGTCAGGGTGGTGCCAGTCGATCAGCGAATGATAGAATCCAATTTTCAATCCTTGCTCGCGAAACGCGTCCACAAGCACTCGAATGACATCTTGCCCATACGGCGTATTTGTTACCTTGTAATCGGTTACTTTCGAGTCCCAAAGAGCAAACCCTTCATGGTGTTTGGTTGTAACCACCATGTACTTCATTCCCGCTTCCTTGGCCGTCTTCGCCCAAAGCTTCGGGTCAAACAAGTCCGGATTAAAGTGATAGAAATACTTCATGTACGCCTCAGGTGAAATCTTTTCGCGGCTCATGACCCATTCGTGACGAGCAGCTAGCGAGTAAAGCCCCCAATGAATGAACAAGCCAAATCGATCCTGAACAAACCATTCCGGATTCCCATAATTCGGCGGCCAATTGTACATATGACCCCTCCCGAAGTGTTGTTAACGTTATCATATCCGCTCCCGAGATGATTTGCAAGATTGTATAGACTATTTGGTGGATAAAAAAACAGGAGGCTTTACCTCCTGTTCTCCCGCGTTACCCAATCGCACTGAATGCGAAACAACAACCAAAAACAACGAGGGCTATCCCCTCCCTATCTTGTGAATGGGGTTTGGGACAGCCCCAAGACGGACTTGTGACCTAAAGTTTGTCACGAGGCACCTTACTCAATACGTTTATTTTACTCGATATTTACTTGTTGAGGTTATTCGGATTTACCGTCTACTTCGACGCGTTGATCACAATGCCCTTGATGAAGTATTTCTGTGCCAAGAAGAACAATATCAACAAGGGGACGATAGATACAACCGACGCGGCCATCAACAGGTTCCATGGGGTGGATCCAAACGCCGAAGAGAAATTCGCCAACCCAAGGGCAATGGGAAACTTGTTGGTTGTGTTCAAATAGATCAGCGGCCCCATCAGGTCGTTCCAGCGGTACATAAACTCCAAGATCCCGACCGTAGCCATAGACGGTATTGACAACGGTAAAATGATGCGAAAGAAGATGGTGAAATAGCCACCTCCGTCCACTTTCACCGCCTCGTCCAAATCACGCGGGATTCCGAGGTAAAACTGCCGCAGCAGGAAGATATTAAACGCACTAGCCGCGAAAAAGGCAGGCACAATCAGCGGTAGATACGTATCTATCCAGCCCAGTCCCACGAATTCCAGATACTGCGGTATCATCGTGACCTGCGGCGGCACCATCATTGTCGCCAGTACCAAGGCGAAGATGATATTCTTCCCACGCGCCCGCAGCCGGGCAAAGCCAAACGCGACCACTGCGCACGAAAATGTGGAGCCGATTACACACAGAACCGAGTACACCACGGTGTTCAAAAGATATCGTCCGACCGGCTCGACTGTGAAGATATCGACGAAGTTCCTCCATCGGAAGGGGTGCGGGATCCACTGTGGCGGCATGAGGCTGACGGCTCCCTGATCTTTCAAAGCGGTCGATACCATCCAGGCCACCGGGAACAAGAAGAAGCAAGAGCCGATGATGAGAAGCATGTAAACGAGCACCTTGCCCGATAAGCTTAAATTCCCGGGCGCAAATCTGGCAGCTGTTTTCGGCATCCTAGTTCCCTCCCTGGACAGGGTCCTCGTAATAGACATACTTCTTCGACACATGCAAGGACAAAAACGTCAGCGCGGCGACGATGATGAACAAAATCCAGGCCTGGGCCGAAGCGTATCCCATACGGAACTGATTGAACGCCGTATCGAATAAGTAGTACACATAGAAATACGAGTTGTAGTTCGGTCCGCCTTGCGTAATCACGTACGCCTGTGTAAATACTTGGAAGGAATTGATGATACCAATGATGACATTGAACAGGATGACCGGCGAAATCAACGGCACAGTGATGCGCAAAAACTGCTTAAACTTGCTCGCCCCATCAAGCGCCGCAGCTTCGTAAAGGTCTGTGGGCAGACTCTGCAAGCTTGCCAAGAAGATGATCATGGTCCCGCCGATGGAAGTCATGGTCATCAACACGAATGAAGGGACGACAGTGTGAATTCCCGAAAACCACAGGATCCCGTGGATCCCGATGAAAGACAAGAGATAATTCACCACACCGAAGACCGGGTTGAGCAGCCAGGACCACAGGAAAGAAATCGCCACGCCAGCGATGATGGACGGCGCGTAGAAGATGGTGCGGAAAACGGATTGTCCTTTCACCTTCTGGTTGAGCAGGACGGCCAGTAGTAGAGCCAAGATAATGTCAAACGGTACCGACAGAACCGTGTACAAAATGGTCACTTCAAGGGACTTATAGAAGATGGGGTCCTGAAAGATATCGATAAAGTTTTTCAAGCCAACAAACACGGGCGAGGACGTTACATCGTATTTCGTAAAACTGAGGGCCAGGGATGCGACAATCGGACCTCCCGAAAACGCAAGAAAGCCGATGACCCACGGCGAAATGAATAGCCAGAACATCCTCTCTTCCTTGCGTTCCGCAATGCTCCGCTGTCTCTTTTCCAAGACCGGTAGTTTTGTGAGTGAAGTATTTACAGCCTTCATGCTCATACGATTTCCTCCCCTCGGCGCTGAATACCGGCAGACCATTTGTCATCGTGTCATTTAGTGGCGCTTCGCTGTTTGTATTCCCGGCTGAACGCTGTATTTGCTATTACAGAAATGACCGTACAGTGCTACGATCCTTGATGTGAAACCGCTTACTGTTCAAACGGCTTTAAACCGTTGCCAATCTGCTTGATGGCTTGCGGAATGCTCAACTGACCGGAATACACCGCATTCCCGGCCTGGGCGAGGAGGTTGGTGATGGCGTTGTAATGAACAATCATGTGATTCGCCGACTCGCTTCCGTGCGCGACGGCTCCCTCTTGCAACTGCTTCAACTGTGCTACAGGGATGCCTGTCCTTTTGGACATCTGTTGATACCATTGCTGTAATAATTGTTGCTGCGGCGGAGTCGCATTGGACGTCTCCATGTACCACTTCAGGCCGGTCTTTGGATCGACGATCGTCTTCAGCAGCTCCCAGGCGGCTTGTTTGTGTTTACTGTCTTTGGCTATCCCCATGCAGTCTACGTATAGCACGTCACGACGGTCGGACACCGTATACGGCAGCGCCGCGGCACTCCAGTGGAATTGGGCTGGTAGATAGGTCCAAAGCCCCCAACCGCCGTTCATAATCATGGCCACTTTCCCGGTCAGGAACGGATCACCCAGAGCGGACATCGCGCTCGATTGGCTGGCTGTCGGTGAGACGTCATTTTCCAGCCGCGCAAGGGAGAACCGTCAGAGGGCGGACATCGCGCTCGATTGGCTGGCTGTCGGTGAGACCTTGTCCTTGAAGACCAAGTTATAGTGTGCCTGCATCGACTTCTTTATCGCCGGATCCGTTAGGGTCGGCTGGGGGATACCGGATTGATAGGACTCTTTCGTGAACAGGTCTCCTCCCCACAGCCAGGCGTCCCCATTCACATCGAACGAGTCAATCAATCCATACTGCTTGTTCCCCGCACTCCCCCTGGTTAACTTCTTGGCGTCTTGGACCATCTTCGCCCAGGTCCACGATTTATCATTCCAATTGGTTGGGAGATTGGGGATTCCGGCCTGTTTAAAGAGATCCTTGTTATAGAACAAGAAAGAACCAAGAATATTCAATGAGATGGCATATATATGACCATTTACGGTATATGGCTGTAACGACTTCGGGTTCCAACCTTGCAACATGCCAGGAGTTTTCTTGATATACGGTGTCAGGTCCAATAGGTCTCTCTGATACGTACGAAACCCGGCGTTCGCCCAATTCGGGGCAAAGACATCCGGAGGGTCTCCAGCCGCGAACATCGTTTGCATTTTTTGATCGATCTCGGATTGAGGGATGACGGTCAATTGAACGCGAATGTTTGGATGGCGTTTTTCGAAATAGGCGATCACTTTGTGTTCCCATTGTTGCTCAGCAGGAGTACTGCGGACCAGCCAGGTGATGGTGGTAATCTTGCTCGCGGAAGAAGCATTTCCACATCCTGTTACTGTGCTTGCAAGCACGCCGATTGTGCCGACGGATGCCATGGCTCTCTTCTGGATATTTTTCATTTCATCGCCCCGCTTATAATTCTGGTATGTTGGGTGCCATTCACTCAAAAACTTGAATATAAGCGGTTTCAAATTTCTCAAGAAAAATGAGCGGCTGAATGGTGCACCATGTCCAGATACCCCCCTTCTTTAGCAACATTACGACTAATCCTTCAATTGTATGATACAGCTCTTATTATTCAATGTGATCAAATCTGTTTATGAAATAATTTTCAATATTATATAGACCATGGGTGAATCGAGAGTCCCATTCAAGTCGACAGATACCGGTACAAAGACTCCGGCACAGGAATCCCCTGTTTGATCCGTTCATCATGGAGAATTTGCTCCGGTTCCCCAGGTACGAGAACGCGGTCGAACCCGGCAGCCGGTGCGACCTCGTGCAGCTCGTCAATCATTTGGTCGATCCGCATGAGAAAATCGGATCGCTCCATAAATAGTCCTGGGTCCATCGCACAGACGAAGTGACCGAGTTTGCGCATCTTGTCGTAGTCCTGGTACATGGGCTGGATATGAGGACCAAACGCGGAACCAGTAAGAATCCCACACAGAATATCGACGACCATGGCTAAGCCGTAACCCTTTGGGCCTGCAAAGGGGAGTAGAGCGACAACCCGGTGCGGGTCTGTACACGGGCGGCCCAGCTCGTCGACTCCCCAATCTGGAGGGATGGCTGCCCCCACTTCCCGCGCGTGGAGGACCTTGCCAAACGCCACACTGCTTGTCGCCATGTCGAGAATAACGGGTCTGTGTCGCGCGGCTGGAAACCCGTAGGCGATTGGATTGGTTCCGAAATACGGGGTGGCACCGCCAAACGGTACGACCGCCTTGTCGGTTTGCGTCATCGCCAGGCCAATCATGTTCGCACCTACCGCCTGCTGGACAAAGTACGACAATGCCCCACTGTGGCTGCTGTTCACGACACCGACCACACCGATGCCATATTCTTTCGCCAACGCGATGGCGGAGTTCATCGCCTCTTTCATGACCACGTGCCCCATCCCATCATCGCCGTCAAAAACGCCCGCCACAGTCCCGGTCGGACGGAACGTAAAATCAGGCTCAGGATTGACGCCGCCTTGCCGAATGCGCTTGACGTAGTGTTCTGTACGCAATACACCATGGGAATGAACCCCTCTTAAATCCGCGTGAACCAGAACATCCGCCACAACGAGTGCGTGTTCCCGCGGCAATCCAGCAGAGGTGAGTTTGCGCACCACCATATCCTTCAAATCTGGTTCCTGAACGATGACGTCTACCATGGCCAGCACCATCCCCTCTCGCTACTCACCTTAGTCAGCGGATACACCATACGGCTGCGTAGGATTCGAAATCACAGGTTGAATCGGTTCAACTTTGCCCAGGCCAAACAGGTATGTAAGAGCACCAATCAAGGTCATCGCGCCCGAGACCAACAGGGCCGGGACAAAGGAGTGCGCCGCCGCCACAATCGCCCCCGTGACAATCGGTCCGAGAATGCCCGCAATGTTGGACGCACAGTTTTGGATGCCGCCGACCGTGGATGTCATATTCGCCGGCGCGACGTCGCCTGGAAGCGACCAAATCGCACAAGCGGCAAACTCCAATCCGGCGTACGAAATGGCCAAAAGAGCAACCGCCCACACCGCAGAGTTCACGAGACCAGCCAGCGCGATGGATGTTGCAATAATCATGCCGCCGACCAGGTGAACCTTTCGCACGACCGTCAGCGATAAGCCCTTCGTGTAGAGAAAGTCCATCGTCCAGCCGGCGACGAGCTCCGCGACCAACCCGGCCAACGGAGGAATCATCGCGACAAACCCCATCGTCATCATCTTCATTCCACGTTCATTAACCAGGTAGTCCGGGAACCACGTGATGAAAAAGTAGATGGCATAATTGAGTGTAAAGAAGCCAACGCACATCGCCCAAATGTTTCGATACCGGAACAACTCATACCACTTCATCGGGACCTGGGCCGAGAGCCCTTCCTTTTTGACCTGGCCCTCACGGATGTATCGAATCTCTTCCGCATTCGCGTAACGGTGTTTTTCCGGATCGCGATAATACCAGACCCAGACGGCTACCCACACCAGTCCCAATAGTCCAGATACGATGAATGGAACCTGCCAACCAAAGTGAGACATCAAGAGCACGATGAGCGGCATCGCAACTGCCGTACCCACCTTGGATCCGCTATCAAAAATGCCCGAAACACGAGCTCGCTCCTTGTCTGGAAACCATTTCGCGGTCACGCCCGCGTTGCTCGGATAGGCCCCCGCCTCCCCCAAACCGAGAAGGAGCCGAATCCCGACTAAAGCGCCGAAACTCCTGGCTGCCGCGGTCAGGGCGGTCATGACCGACCACCAGCCAACGGCGAATGCCAAACTGATGCGATGGCCAATCTTATCCGCAAACCATCCGGACGGTATCTGAAAAAAGGCGTAGGTCCAAAAGAATGATGACATCACAATGCCCATATCGACCGAATTGATATGCAACTGCTGGGATAAGACCGGTGCCGCAGCCGATAGATTGCTTCGGTCGATGTAGTTGATGGCAATCGCTGCCCACATCAAAAACGCAATCACCCAACGTGCATTCGTCTTCCCCGAACTCCGTACAGGAACCGAACCCATATGTGACCTCCCCAGTTTGACTTGCAAGGCGGTTGCACCGTATGCTTCACGGTGTAAAGGCTTGGCAGCCCGAAGCTATGCGGCTTAGGAACGAACTAGCCCATCCGGGGGTACGGGCATCAAGGCGATGGCGCGGACTGGCGACCCAGACCCGTCTTTAAAAGGCAATGGTAGTGCCAAAAAAATCGAAAACGGAGGGAGGACAGCTAGGTTATGCAGGTTTTCCACAATCAAAACGCCATGCCCAAGCAGTGTGTGGTGTGCAGGGTTGTCTTCACTTCCATAGACGTCAATCGCCATCGTGTCGCAGCCTACCAGCTTCACGCCTTTTTCCACGACATACGCGGCAGCGTCCTGAGACAACCCTGGCCATTCCCGAGTAAACCCTGCACCTCTCGGCTGCGTATCCCACCATTTGTCCCAGCGAAAGTGAAGTAAGAGAATACTACATCCCCCCACGCATACGACTCGTACAGTGTGCGCCCAAAACGAGCTTGCGTGGGCCAACATGGAATGCCCTCTTGGAGCGTGTGTGTCAGGTCCACAATCTGAAACTGATGCTTCAAGCAGCCCAACAACGTGTTTATCGGGTCCACTACGCGTCCCTCCCCTCCAACTCACGAAGTCTGCTGCGCGACTTGTCTCCCGGCCGTTTCCTTAAGAAAGAACATCGGGACGAAGGTCAAGGCGCACGTGAAAGCAAGCATAATGTAGCCCCATGTCCAGCCAAAGTGCTGAATGAAGAATCCAGCCACCGAAGCATGCCGATGATTCTATAAAGCGCTTTCAAGCCGGACATCTGACGTGAGGCTTCCTCCTCTCAGCGGGGTGCGGCGTCCCATGGCTCGTATCTGCGTTCCGCCACCTGGGAAAGATGAATGCGATTACATCAAATCACCACCTCTCTTTCCAAATGCGTGTCCGGAAAGGGGCGGAAGTTCTGACCCCTTTTCGGACAACGTCGCTAAGCATATGCCTGATACACCTCCACAAACCTGCGCGCGATGGCCTGAATCGCCGCAAAATCCCGCGTCGCCAACCGACGCTTGTCGACCAGGGAACTGCCGAGCCCCCAGCCCACCGCGCCCGCTGCGAGAAACTCAGCGGCATTGTCGAGGTTCACCCCGCCCACGGCCAACAGCGGGATGTCGGGAAACGGTCCGCGCAAGTCGCGGAAGTATCCGGAACCCACGGACGCACTGGGAAACACCTTTATCAGGCTGGCGCCCGCCTGATGGGCGGTGGCAATCTCGGTCGGAGTCAAGGCGCCGGCGAACACGGGCAGGCCCTGGTCAACGCCGTAGCGAATCAGGTCCACGTCGACATGTGGTGTAACCAGGTACCGCGCGCCCGCGAGCTTTGCGGCGCGAGCCTCCTCTACCGACATCACCGTACCCGCACCGATGCCCATTTCTTCACCATACACCCCCTTTAGCGTGCGTATCATTTCAAGCGCCCCCGGCGTGTTCAGGGTGACCTCCATCAGCCGCACGCCGCCCTGGTACAGGGCGTCGGCCAAGGGAAGAATATCTCCCTCGGCGACGCCGCGGGCGATGGCGATGACGCCCGTCTCCTGGAGCCAGTCCTGCATATGTGCATCCATCTCTGCGCTCCTCCTTCGCTTACAGAGGTGGTCCGGACACGCATTTACGGCCAGTACAAAAACCGTTCGCCGACCGCGAGCATGTGAAACTTCACGTGCCGGCGGTGCTGGAACCAGTAGTCGACAAAGTACGCCGGGTTGTCACGGTTGTTGGGAAACATATCAAAGTGAATCGGGATTATGAGATCCGCTCCGACGGCGTCCGCGAAGTCGAGCGCCTCGCGGGCGTTCATGTTCCCGACAATGCCGCGCCGCGTCCGCTCGTAATCGCGCCCATTGATGGGCAACAGCACAATGTGCGGCCGCTCTGCCCGGACGGTCTCCACCAGCGCCTCCGTCACTAGCGTATCCCCGCTGTGAAAGACTCGTAAACCGCCCGCCTCCACCAGGTAGCCCAGGTAGTGGTGGTTGCCCTCTGCATCCGTCCGATATTCCGTGTGCGCCGCCGCCACCGGCCGCACGTGAAACGAGCCCAGCTGGACGTCTGTTTCAACCCGCATCGGCACCACGGCGTTTGAGTCAATCCCACCTGTGGTCAGAAGCCCTACATGCGGCACTGGAACCCCGATTTTCGTCTCCGGTGACGCCTCGGCCAGGGGCCGCAGGGTAGCTAGATCCAGGTGATCGTCGTGCTCATGCGTGACCAACACAGCCGCCACCCCAGCTAGGTCTTCTGGGTGGAGGGGCGGTGGAAACTCGCGGACAAACTCGGTGTCCGGTGAATTCTGCTCAATCGACCGGGACAGGTACGGATCGACGACGATGGCATCCCCCATCCCGTCGGTCTCACCGGCCACCTTGAGAACGACGCCCGCCTGGCCCAGGCTCCAGATGGCGACCGCACCCTCTGGAACGCGCGTCTCCCGGATGTCCGAGGCCAGGGCCGATCCGAACCTATATACGTACGCCACATTCATCCCTTCCTTCCCATCACCACTCAGCCACGGTGCCGTCTTCGTTTCGCCACACCGGGTTCTTCCACCGGTGCCCCTCGGCCGCCGCCTGACGCACCCGCTCTTCGTCAATTTCGATGCCTAACCCGGGCCCTTTCGGCAATGAAACAAACCCGTCTTCATACCGGAACACCGTCGCGTCGCTCAGGTAATCCAGCAAATCGTTTCCCTGGTTGTAGTGGATACCCAGGCTCTGCTCTTGGATGAACACGTTCGGCGTCGCGGCGTCCACCTGCAGGCTGGCTGCGAGGGCAATCGGGCCGAGCGGACAGTGCGGCGCCACGGCCACATCATACGCCTCCGCCATGGCGGCAATCTTTCGCACCTCGGAGATGCCACCCGCGTGGGACAGGTCGGGCTGAATCACGTCGACGTACCCGTCTTGCAAAAGGCGCTTAAAGTCCCAGCGGGAAAACATCCGCTCGCCAGTGGCTATCGGCGTCGTCGTGTGTCGGGCGATTTCGCGCAGTGCCTCGTTATGCTCCGGCAACACCGGTTCTTCAATGAACATCAGGTCAAAGGCGGACAGCTCGCGGGCCAAAACCTTGGCCATCGCCTTATGCACGCGGCCGTGAAAGTCGACCGCGATGCCAAAATCGCGCCCCACCGCATCCCGCACCGCCTGTACACGCTCCAGCACCGCGTCTACCTTGACATGCGAATCGATGTAGTGCAGTTCCTCCGTGGCGTTCATCTTGATGGCCGTGAAGCCCTGCTCCCGTTTCATCCAGGCCTGTTCGCCCACGTCGCTCGGTCTGTCGCCGCCAATCCAGGCGTACACGCGGACCTTATCGCGGACGCGACCGCCCAAAAACTCGTAAACCGGGAGTTGGTACCGCTTGCCTTTTAGGTCCCACAACGCCTGGTCAATTCCGGCGATGGCACTCATCAGAATGGGACCCCCGCGGTAAAAGCCGCCCCGATACAGCACCTGCCAGGTGTCTTCAATCCGGTCGGCGTCCTGGCCAATCACGTAGTCGGCCAGCTCCCGCACCGCCGCGGCCACCGTCTCCGCGCGCCCCTCGACAATCGGCTCCCCCCAGCCAACGAAGCCGTCCTCACTGGTCACCTTGAGAAACAGCCACCTGGGCGGCACCGGAAACAGTTCGATGCGCGCGATTTTCATCTGCGTCACCCCCGTCTTGGGAAGAATTCGCCACCGCCTCTTCCCACACCTCCAGCGGCACCACCCCGTGCGCCGCATCGGTGCAGTGGGTCAAACGGTTGGCCGCCGAAACTCGCCGACGCCGAGTGAGCATGCGCGCCTTGCGCTCCTCCACCAGCGTTTGGCGATCCGCTTGCCAATCGCCAGCTGCCACCTGCACGCGGCCTTCGCGCAGGGCCTGGCTGTCCAGGAGGTCAATCCGCCGCCGGCGAAAGCCCAACTGCACCACGTCGCCCGTGCGCAGGTAGAGAATCCCGCCGCCGCGAATCGCCTCCGGAGTCACGTGCCCAATCGCCGCACCGTACGTCACGCCCGAATAACGGCCATCGCTCAGCAGTACCGATAACTTCTGCAGCGCCCGATTGGCGTTGATGTGCTGCATCGGTGTAAACATCTCTGGCATTCCGTACGCCTCCGGCCCCTGCCCGGCGATGACCACCGCCACCTTGAGCAGGCGCTCCTCCACCATTTTTCGGAAGAGATCGTCATAGTCCGTTGGCGCCTCACCCTGCCCGCCGTTCAGCCGGTACAAGGCTCGCAACACGTCCTCGTCGACCACCCGTTCCTTTCGCCAGTGCTCGGTCAATTCCGGATTGAGCAGGTGTTGGTTGGCCTCATCCTCGTCCTGGAAGTAGACCACCACCGCCAGCTTGTCGTCAAACTCGTCCAACTGTTCCGTCGCCATGCCACTGATTTTGACCACCGCGCTTTCAAAGAAGTTGCTGCGCAGAATGTCCACCCCGCTGAACGGGCGCCGCGGCGAGGAAAGGATGATGGGATTGTCTTTGACGTTGTCTGCGGCCAAGCCCTTTTTATCCTCCAACCGCTGGCGCCAGGTAGTACCGGTGATGGTGAGCGCGTCGAGGTCCATCGGCACGCCATTTTGCACCAGTTCGTAAATCAGCGTCTCCATCCCCCGTGAATAGCCGGCGCCACACTGCAAGGCGAGGGCGTAGATATCCCGCCCTTCCGTCAGGCTGTAGTCGAACAAGTCGGGGATGGGGTACTCCTGACAGACCCGCTCCACGTCATACAGGCTGTAGGGCTGGCCCGCGTAAATCATGGCAGCGACGATGTGCATCATCAAATTGGTTGATCCGCCCGCCGCACTGTGAACGCGTATGGCGTTGCGGATGTTGGCGCGCACCAGTTCGGACACGCTGAACTCAGGCCGGTTGATGACCGCGAGTAGCGCCCCGACACACTCGTCAATCTGCGCCCGCGTGGGGGGCACCGTCAGCAGCTCCACCGTCGGGTGGACGAGACCCAGACCAGCCATCGCATCCCGGGAGCTGTTGCCCGTGCCGTGGAAGGCGCAGATGCCGCCCGCACTGTCGCAGGTGTTCACCGCCAGCACCTGTTCGTACAGCTTGTGCTGTGCGTGGGTGATAACCCCTTCCTTGACGGCGCGCGTCAACACCCCTTGGAACGCGGTGTTGGAGGAACACTGGAGGATGTACGCCATCGCGTCGCGCAGATCGTAAGCAACGTCCGGCAGCCCCATTGCCTCGGCGCGGGCCGCCACGCCCTCCAATTCCGCGCGCAGTTTCTCGGGGATGGTGCCACCCTTGAGCACGTGCACCGGCGCAAACGTCGCCATGACCGGCGCCTCACCACGCCGACGGCGAACTACGTCCAACTGCGCCAGGCCGCACAACACGCCAAACGGCTGTTTGTCACAGCTCTGAATCACGAACGCCCCGTGGTACGACTGCGCCTCCAGGTGGTTAATCACCATACTCGCAATCGCCTGCCGGCTCTGCAGGGAATAACTCATCCCCATCGTGTTCTGAGCGGTGCCATCGCACAATACCGGAATGGCCGCATAGAACGGCACCGCGCCGTGAGCCCACAAAGAGAGAGCGGATCGGGCAACAGTCCAGAGGTCCATCACGTGGGCCGGGTGATCCCAGGACCCGCCGATGATGGCGATGCGCGGCGCATTCTCTTCGAGGCGCGTGTAGATCTCATCGAGCGTCCAGGTGACTGGGGTATCGGCCGCTTCCGGCCCCAAGATGAGCCTCGCCTTGTCCAAGAGACCCGCCACCGTAATCGGTTCGTTGGCCTTGCCCTGCACGTTCCATTGATACGGGTTGATTGGGTTGTTGATGCGCAAACGTTCCATGCTTATCCCTCCCGAATTGAGTCCCGAATGACCACGCGCTCCACCTTGCCTACCAGGAACAGATAGGACAGCGCGCCGATGATCACCACCGCCCCGACAAACAGGAGCGCTCCGTTAAAGTTGTTGGTTGATCCGACGATGACCCCGATGATGATGGGGGTGACGATGCCGGAGAGGTTGCCGGCGAAATTGAACACGCCGCCGCACAGGCCCATCAGCCGCGCGGGTGCCAGTTCACCGACCATGGTCCAGGAAATCGCAGACAAACCCTGGGCAAAAAACGCGATCGACAGGATGGCAAGGACTAGCGGCACGGACGTCGTGTAATTGGCCGCGACAATCACAGAAGCCAGCAGCAACCCTACGACAATCGGGGATTTTCGTGCCGTGCCCACCGATACGCCGCGCCGCAGCAGCCAGTCGGACACGGCGCCCCCGCACAGCACACCGAGCAGTGCGGCGATGTAGGGAATCATCGAGTAGAAGCCGACGTGCAGAATCGTCATGTGCTTGCCGTTGACCAAATAGGTCGGGAACCAGGTGAGAAAAAACCAGAGCGTTGTAGTGACCGCAAACTGGCCGATGTAAATCCCCCAGAGCGAACGGTGCCGAAACAGCTCCGCCAGGTCGGCCCATCCCAGTTTCTGTCGGCTCTGTCCCTCACTCAAGTTCTCCTTTGCGCGGATGTAATCCAGTTCTTCCTGGCTGACACCGCGGGTTTCTTCCGGCATGCGGATAAAGCGGAACCAAAACGGCACCCAGATGAGACCAATCACGCCAGTTACGATAAAGATGGCGCTCCAGCCGTAGGTCGCCACAATCCACGCCAGCAGTGGCGACAAAAACGCCAGCCCGATGTATTCGCCGGCGGTGTAGACCGCAGTTGCGAAGGCTCGTTCATGTTTCGGAAACCAAGTGGCCACCAGGCGGTTGTTGGTCGGGAAGGCAGGCGCCTCCGACATGCCAAGCCCCAGGCGCAGGCCGAACAGCCCGGCAAAGCTGCGAGCAAACGCTTGCAGCAGGGTGAACAAAGACCAGAACAACATCGCCAAACCGTACGTCAAGCGCGGCCCCAGCCTATCCAACACCCACCCGCCGGGAATCTGCATCAGGGCGTACGTCCAGCCAAAGGCGGAAAAGATGAGACCCAAAGTGACCGAGTTCAGGTGCAGGTCCGATTTGATGAACGGCCCGGCCACCGAGATGTTGGTTCGATCTAGGTAGTTCAGTGCCGTGCTGATGAACAAGATGGTTAAGATGACATAGCGCCGACGCGTTCGCGTTCTGCTGCGATTGACTGCGGTAACGCCGACCGCCGGAGAACTGATTTCTTTCACGGGCATCCACCCTCCTAGCAAGTATGAGTGCGTGTCCGGAAAGGTGTTAGGTAAGACCCAAGCAGTGCGAGGAAGCTAGCTCAAAATGCGTACCGAGCGTACGTCTTTTAGTACGTGAGGGAGCATTTTGGGCGCTGACGAAGCAATGCGCCGGGGAGTTCTAACCCCTTTCCAGGCAACCGCGATAAAGCGGTTTCAAAAAATCAGTTGAACCCTATGCGCTACATTCGCCTTCCCCCCTGCTCCTCACATCCGATGATTTTATACAGTCGCCATTTTACAAGAGTTAATTGATATGATCAATGTAATCGTTGTCATTGGTTAAAATCGGACATATCCGCGCCGATCCTCACATTGTTTCCAAAATCCATTTGACGATCCGCTATATTCATCATATGATTTGTTTAGTCGTGTATGTCTGCGTCCCGGAGGAGGTGAACAGACCTGACCAGCAAGCAGGGCGTGTTTGAGGCCACCCTGGCCACGATTGAAGAGTACATTCGCAGCGGCATCTGGCGCCCGGGAGACCGGCTGCCGACGATTCAGCAACTGTCCGAGGACCTGAACGTGGCTGTCTCCACGTTGCGCGAAGTGCTGCGTATCCTGGAACACCGCAAGATCATCACGATTGAACAAGGCCGCGGCATGTTCGTGCGCACCGACCTGACCGCAACGCACGCGCTCGGTCCTGATTTGTCCGCCGCTTCTCTGAAAGACCTGTTTGAGGCACGCAGCCTGCTCGAGCCTGAACTCGCCTTTCTCGCGGCACAACGCGGATTTATGCAAGAAATCGAAGCCATTCACCAGGCAGCCGCGGAAATGTCGGAGTTAGTGGAACGACGCCAAGACTTTCTCGATTCTGACGTAAAGTTTCATCATCTGATTGCTCGGGCGGCACACAATGAAGTCTTGTTTGGCATGTTTCAATCCATTGAAGGGCAGTTCCGTCATGGGCGCAGCTACACCAACATGATTCCTGGCATGATTGAGAAAGCCGCCCACTATCACCGGATGATTGCCAGTGCCCTGAAGGAACGGAACGCTGAGCAGGCCAAGTCGCTGATGAAATCCCACGTGGACGACATGATGGCCTACATACTCAGTGATTTGACCCATCAATCCGACGGTATGTAAATGCTTGTCCGAAAGGACCCCCTTCCGGATAACCTCTAAAATTAAGTGAAAGTGAGTGATGCAAGGATGGAGTGGGCCAAAGCAGGATTGAAAGCGCTCAATCTCCCCACCGGAGACGCGTACGACCTGCCGACGTCACAAAAACGGTTTCCGGACGGATCACAATACCGAGTGGAAATTCCTAGCGTGGAGGGCCCCAGGGCCATGCGGGCCGCCCTGGAGGAAATCAAGCGGTACGGGATTCGGGTCCACCGCATCTCGCAGGGCTCGGGTATCATGCTGCTCACCGATGACGAGATTCGCGAAATGGCGGAACTGGGCTATGAAAACCGCATGGAGGTCTCGTTGTTTGTGGGACCCCGGGCGCCGTTTGACGTGGCGTCGCAGCCCTTGACCCAGGCGGGCAAGAACATCGGCTGGCGGCACGCGGGAATGGACCAGCTCGTTTACGCCTTAGAGGACATTCATCGCGCCTGTTCCCTCGGCATCCGCAGCGTGTTGGTGGCGGACGAAGGTCTGATTTGGCTGGTCAACGAGTTCAAGAAGCTTGGTAAGCTCCCCGCCGACCTGGTCGTCAAGGTGTCGGTGCTGCAGGGTGCCAGCAACCCGGTCTCCATCCGCATCCTGCAGGACCTTGGCGCCGGTACGTTTAACATCGCTTCCGACCAGACCCTGCCGCGTTTGGCCGCGGTTCGGCAAGTGGTGGACATCCCTATCGACATGTACGTCGAGGCGCCGGACGACTTCGGTGGCTTTGTCCGCCACTACGAACTGCCGGAGATTGTGCGCGTGTTGTCTCCCGTCTATATCAAATTTGGCCTGAGAAACGCGCCGAACATCTACCCATCGGGTACGCACTTAGAAGACACAGCGATTACCCTGACCCGCGAGCGGGTACGCCGAGCGGCGATTGGCCTAGAACTGCTCAAGCGCTACGCGCCGGACGCCGTCGATTCGGAACTGGGCGCGGAAGGCCTCGGCGTCCCGGCGATTGCGAAGCGCTAAGAAATGATAGGCCCCAAAAGCCTAGTCGCGGGTTCAGCACCTGCTCGGCATTGGTATCGGTCGTAATGGTTTTTCTGCCAATGTTCGTATGGAATACAGGCACTCGTTCCGGATGCAGCGAATTGACGTTTCTGGAGGTGGCCAAATGAACTCAAAGAACTGGATTGGCGGCGAGTGGATTGTGCCTAAGGCTGACGAGTTGACGGTGGTGAACCCATCCAACACTCAGGAGCACGTGGGGACCGTGGTGTTTTCCGCCCCTGCGGACGTGCAGCAGGCGGCAGAAGCCGCTCGGCAAGCCCTGCCACGATGGGCCGGGCTGACCGGCGCAGCGCGCGGCGAGGTACTGTATAAATTGGCCCAGGCCCTGGAACAGCACGCGGACGAAGTGGCCCAGTTGGCCAGCACGGAGATGGGCAAACCCATTTCTGAAATGCGCGGAGAGGTAACCCGCGGCATCCACCTCCTGCGCTACTATGCGGCGGAGGGCGTCCGCGCCGTCGGCGACGTCATCCCCTCCACGGCTGGCCAGGTGCTCCAATACACCCGGCGCGTACCGCTCGGGGTGGTGGGAATCATCACCCCGTGGAACTTCCCAGTGGCCATCCCTATCTGGAAGATTGCCCCCGCCCTCATCTGCGGGAACACGGTCGTCTGGAAACCGGCCGAGACCGCTTCACTGACCGCCACCCGCGTGACGGAGCTGTTTGCCGCAGCCGGTTTGCCGGCCGGGGTGTTAAATCTGGTCATCGGCCGCGGTCAGGACGTGGGCCGGGCACTGGTGGAAGAAGCGGATGTCGATGCCGTCAGCTTCACCGGATCGACCCAAACCGGCCGTCAAGTGGCCGCCGCATGCGCCAGCCGCAACATCAAATATCAGACGGAGATGGGCGGAAAAAACGCCGCCATCGTGCTCGCCGACGCAAACCTCGACGTGGCGGTTCCGGCCATCCTCAGTGGTGCCTTCCGATCCGCCGGGCAAAAATGCACGGCGACCAGCCGCATCTTTGTAGAAATGACCGTGTTCGATACCTTGGTACAGGCGTTGGCCAAAGGACTGGAACAGGCGCCTTTGGGCCACGCGCTCGACGCCAAGTCCTACTTGGGACCGGTAGCGTCGAAGGCCCAATACGATAAGGTGCAATCGTACGTGAAACAGGTGGAGGCGGATGCCCAGACGTTGGCCGTTGGTCCCACCACCGTCGACGTGGCAAACGGCTACTACGTCCGGCCCCTGTTGGCGACCGGGGTGGAAGCCAATCACCCGTTGGTGCAGGAAGAGATCTTCGGACCGTTGGCCACGCTCCTACCTGTAGCCGATGTCGAAGAGGCGATTGCCCTTTGCAACCAGACCATGTACGGGCTCTCCGCCTCCATCTTTACGCAAAATCTTGCGTACGGCCTGCGCTTTCTCGACGAGGTCGAGGCAGGCATGGTCCGCATCAACCTGGAAACGGCTGGGGTCGAGTACCAGGCTCCGTTTGGCGGCATGAAGTGGTCCAGCTCCCACACCCGCGAACAGGGCCAGGCAGCGCTGGACTTTTACAGCCAGGTGAAGACCTGCGCGGTTTATTATGGGAGATAGACACCGAAAATCGGGCGGTCACGTGCCAACACTGTAACCTTGAATACACCAGTGACGCCGCCTGCATAAAGGCGGTGTCCCTGGAAGGGTGCCATCGAAACGCTGCCCGAAAACCACGCTATGAAACGGAAGGTTACAGCGCTCGAACAAACGCAGCGATTTTCCCCATCCACGGGCTTACCGCCGCGCGATCTCCATTTCCTGCTCAATCACCGCGATCTTATGGGTATGGATGTCCAGAATTTTTTCGTGACGAAGGACCATACCTTCAATGTGCTCAAGCCTTTCCTTTACATCTCGCAAGTCTCGGCTGACCTGATTGACTTCTTTAAGTAATTGATTTGTCTTAACGTTAACCTGATCCAAAATCTGTGACGCAAATTCCTGCAGGGTTCCATGGAACCGCTGTTCCATATCCTGCAGCTTCGCGTCCATCTTCGCATCCAGGCGCTGTTCCATATCCTGCAGCTTTTCGTCCATCTTCGCATCCAGACGCTGTTCCATATCCTGCAGCTTTTCGTCCATCTTCACATCCAGACGCTGTTCCATATCCTGCAGCTTTTCGTCCATCTTCACATCCAGACGCTGTTCCATAGCCTGCAGCTTTTCGTCCATCGTCTCGACGAGCTGCAACCTGACACGTTGTAACCCCTCGTCCACCTTTTGGTCCAGTCGGTCGATAAGACGGCCTTCCATCCCTTCCAGAAAAGCCTTTAATTCTGGGTCCATTTGGTCGCCCCCTGTTTTCTACCTGGCCCGACGCAATGTGGCCAGGTTTGCTGTTTTTTTGTGGCTCCCTGTATTTGCCCCATCTACCACATCCACGGCGACGAGAGGGGGTGTCCAGATGGCTGGTTATGGCTGCTCGCGCTCAACCAATGCCGTCTTGGTCACATGTTTTTCGGCAGCGCGTGACATCCTAGCAACAAAGTCCAGATGAGGAAAGGAGCCAAAATGTGAAAAACGAGGAAGTTATTGCTCAGACGCTGCAGAGTTACGAACTGGCGAATCAGGCCTTGATGAACGCTTGGAACCGGTTAGACGAAGCGGAGATTGACGCCATCCTGGAGAAACAGCAGCACCGACTTGAGCAAATCGCAGAGCGGTCTTACGCGGACGAAAAGTATTACGACAAACGGTCGGAAGCATTCTTTAATACCATTGAACGCTTTGAGGAGGCCAATCGACACCTGTACGAGCACTGGGATACCATTCCGTTTGATCAGCGCCTGGACCTCTTACGGAAACAGTGGAATCGCCTCCAGGAACTACGCAACCGGATTGTGCATTAGAAGTATCAACTTGCAATCGGGCCGCTGCTGGGCGAGGACCACTTGCCCGGCGGACGAGGCTCCATAACGCACTCCCACGGTCTCCAGGATGTTCAAGCTTGACCTCACGAACAGGATACCGCAGGAAAACGAGAGCGTCCATAACCGATGGGAGAGTTGTTCTACATCAGTGCGGCTTTTCATCTTGTTTTGGCCACCAACGTATTCTCTGCCTGCACCCTGAAATCGGCGCCATTCTCTGTTCCGCAGACGGGCAGAGGCAGATAAAAAACGGCTGAAAACGAACAATGAGTCCACCGAAAGCATCCTACGGTGCCGGCGTGCACCCTACACCAAAAACGCTTCCTGCTCCAGAGTCCCGCCGACCTCGAGCAGTTTTCGCACGAGTGGCCATTCGGCTACATACCGCTCGTCTTCCAGCAACCTCGCCAACTTGTCCCGATAACGGGCATCAAACGGTGCCACGTACTCCCGCAGCTTGTCCAGCCACACCGGCTCCATCCGCCAGGAGATGGCTTCGGGCCAGACCGACTCGCGCAGGTGTTGCAGAATGAGGATGCCCCCGTAGTCCAAATCGCCCCAATGCTGAAGGCGCGGCAAGGGCTGTCTCCGGGTCAGAAAGCACTCGCGGACCGCCTGCAACAACCTGCGCACCGCCGGACTCGCGAATCCGGCCAGATAAACCACGAGTTCGTCACGCGCCCTGTCTTGTCGCACATAGTACCGGTAGTTGGCTTTATTTTCAATCGTGATGACGCGCTGGATGGGCGCTGACACGACATGAAACTTGCGCAGTGATTCCGTCCCCAGCGCAAGTCCATAAGGAAACGAAGAGACATCCACCTCGTGGCCGTCGAGACGAAGCCCGAGCGGTCCGGCAAACGCGACATCGTCGTGACTTGTCGAGATGCCTAACTCCGCCAGCAACTCCGCGTCGCCCACTCCCACCTCAAGCAGACGCTGTGCGGGTGGCCAGTAACGGCGTACAACGGCCAAAAAGCGCTCTTGCACCTGGCGTTCAAACGCCTTACTGTCACGCAAATAGCGCTTTGAGAACAAGCGCAGGGTCATCTCTTCGTCACCCTTATCCACCCATCCGGCCAAAGCGGCCAAAAGCAACTGACGCCGATCCGCTTCCACAGGCAACAGACTGGTTGGAAAACGCCCCTGCTCGCGGAGGTGAACGAGCACATCGTCCAGCCACTGCTGCAGCCACGATGTACGCAAGCGCGGGCGCCATGCCTCCAACTCCGTCGCGATGTCGGCCAATTCGTCCCGCAATGGCCGCCGCCCCAACCACGCGTAGGCACGCTCAATACCCGACCACTGTAGATACACCCGCTCGAGCAGATTGCCCTCCTCATGCTTCACCCACTTCAGTTCCAGCACGCCGGTCCGTTCAAGGCCCACCAGGTCCGCGTGAAACGCATGAATTAGGTCCGGATCGGCCAAGCCGGATAGATAGCCAGGCACGAAGCGCTCCTCAATGCGCAGTTGAACCCTGCGTGCAGTCGGCTGACCCAGCGCAAACGCCTTGCTGGACTCGTAGCGATGCAGAAGCTCGGCGACCACTCGTTCTGCCCACGGCGATCTCGTCACCCTAACTTGACCCCCTGCCGTTTGGCGTCAAACGCGGACACGCGCGTCTCGCTGCGGATGCGTGTCACGACCAGGGTTCTGTCCACGTGCGGGACAATATCCGCAATTTTCTCAGTCGGCGCGGAAAGAACCAACTGCAGCCCGAGTTCACGTGTGAGGCGGATGCTCTCGCGAATGCGCTGATGGTCCATCTTGCTGTACGCCTCGTCGAACACAATCAGGCGCAGCGTATTATCCAAACCCATCTGGCGCACGCGGTACATCTGGGCGAACGAAGCGAGCACGGAAATGTAAAACGGAGTTTGCGTCTCACCCCCAGACTTTTTCGCAATCACCCGGGAGAGTCGGGATTGGCGCCCTTCCTCGTCTTTGACCACCAGGTCAAAATCAAGGTACGTCCGATAATCGGTAAACCGCTTCAGATTGTTCTCCAGTTCTGTCTGCACCATCGGGTCTTGCTCGTCCACATCGACGATGTTCCGGAACAGTTCTTCAATCGTATCTCCGTGCCGCTCTTGGAACGACTGCGAGAACAACCCGTAGCCCTCGAGCAGCATATCATCCGTAATCATGCGGTAGAAGCGCTCATACTGCGGATTCGGCCGCACAGCAAAGTGGTAGCGATCACGACCAAACGGCACACTCTGAATCGCGTGGTTCAGATCGCGAATCTGCTGCTCCACCGTCTCGATGTTACTGCGCAGCTTACTGATGAAGTCCTCCTGGAACTGGATTTGAGCGCGCTCCTTGGCTTCGCGAATCTTCTCCTCGTACTCGGTCGCCTGGGATTCGGTGAGCCAACGGAGTTCTTCCTCGTACGCATCGTTGTCTCTGCGCTGAATGTCAAACCCGGCCAAAAACTGCCTGTTATACGCCGCTCGCTGGTCAATCAGTTCCCGTTGGTACTCCTGTTCACGATTCGCGTCGGTTGAGCGCTGGCGGGCGAAGTTGGCTACAAGCGTGTCGACCGACCCTAACCGCTCCATTTCCTGTTGGTAGCGAGGCTCACCAATGTCCGCAGCGAACAGCGGATCGTGCTGGGAGGCGAGGCGTAATTTGGCGTCTTGCAGCCGTTGGTTCAACTCGGGCAGCACCTCTCCTTCTAGGCGATCCCGCTCGCCGACAAGGTTCCCCCGGCGACGCTGCAAGTCATCCATGCGCGCGCGGATGTGGGCGAGTTCCTGGTCGCACTCCGCAATCTGCGCTTCGAGCGACGCCAAGTACGTGAGGTCGAGCGACCCGAGCCTGTCCAACACCTCGCGCAGTTTTTCTTGCAAAGCGGCCAGTTCCGCCAGGCGTGCGTCCGTCTCGCGGGCTGCTTCAACATCCGCCCCAGTGAGAACGGCTTGCCGACTCCACCCCTGTGCCTGCTGCAGACGCGGCCGCCAGCGCTCGCAGGCTTGCTCCACAAAGGCCAGGCGTGATGTCTTCTGCTCGAGCTGCTGAGCAATCGCCCGTTTCCCGATATACATCGTCTGCCAGCGGCGTGGGTTCAACTGGCGCGCCACAAAGCTTTGGTAGAGCATCCCGTCACGCGTAATGCTGGTACGGTGTTGACGTAAATCTTCCACCCGGTCGCACTTGATGACGCGGCCCAACAGGAAATCAGCGTAGGCCCGTGCATACGGGTTGTCCGTCTCCACCTCTTCGGCCAAACAACCCGGCATCCGCTGCGGGTGCTCCTCAAGAATCTTCCCGATATCCACCAGACCTACGTCGAACACTTTATCGATCCGCTTGACCTCGTCATAAATGCGCAGGGCGGCGATAAAGTGTTCCGGCGGGACGATGAGATAGAAGCGTTGCGTATGCAGATACCCTTCGATGGCCGGCTGCCATTCTGGATTTTTCACCTCCAGCAAGTCGGCGAAAATCTCCACTGGCACATCCTGCCCGGTCTGACGTTTCAATCCCTCGCGCAGCACCTGGCGCAAACGCACAATGGGCGCATCGTACTGCTTGATGCCACGGCGCAATTCGGCGATGGATTGCTGTAAATCCCTCATCTCCTGTTCCCAAGCGCCCAACCCGTCGCGAATCCGGCGATGGGCGTCCACCAGTGCCTCGTGCACCGTTTCAAAGTGCTCCACCGCTTCGGCGAGGGCCCCCAGGTCAATGCGACAAGCCTCCACATCCACGTCCACGAGCGTGCGTCCCTGCCACACGTAGCCGGTCGGCAGCGCGGCCAGGGCCATCCGTAAGTGGCGGAGAGCTTGTTCATACTCGGAAGCCACCGCGCCCAGTGTGTCGGCCTCAGCCTCCAGGTCGACACCGTGGCCGCCTGTAGCGGCTAGGGCCGCATTCTGCGCCCCCGCGCCAGCCCCACCTGGCACTCCGTCCCCGCGCAGAGCGGGTGCCTGGAACCAGCGCACCGCCTCGGCCAAGCCCTTCTCCACCGCCTGCCAGCGCGCCCGATGTTCGGTCAACAGTCGTGACTGCCGAGCTCCCGCGCGGCTGATGTCGGCGTACTGAGTCTCCAGCAGCTGGCGCTCAGCTCGCAAGGTCTGCTGCTTCACGTACACATCGGATTGCGCCCGCTCCTCGACCAATCGGTCGCGCTTGTCTTGCCATTGGTGGTGTTCTGCATCCGCCGCCGTCAATTCGGTCAACACCTGGTCCAACGCCGTCTGGCAGTGCGACAGGCGGTTTTGCGCCGCCGTCACCTCGTCCTCCACGCGCTGGACCTCGGCGCGATCGAGCAGATAGTGATACACGCGCAGCCGTCCGCGCACCGTCTCCAGGTTCTTGTACGTCTCCTGGATCTGCAAAAGCGCCTCAATCCGCTTTTTGACGTGCTCCAATTCCTGTTCCATGCGCCGGTAGTGACGAATATTCTCGCGCATGTCTTCAATGTCCACTTGGTGTTTGACATCGCAGACAAACTCCGAGATAAAGCCGGCCACGTCCATAATCGGCGTGAACGGCACCGCCTTGCGGAACAAGCGTAGGAACTTTTCGTTGAGACGACCCATCTTGGCCAAGAAGACTTCCTGATACCGCTTGTTGCTCTCATACATCTCAAACCGTTTTCGCTGCCGTTGTCCCCACTGACGCAGGGCCTGGATGTCCAAGGGCACGTTGTCACGAATAAAGTGAAAGTCAGGGAGTGCGTCGTCGAAAGAGAAAAACCGGTGGTCATAACTTGCGTCCGGATAACTGTCGAAGACCACACCAAAACAAAAACGCCGCCGCTTGCGTGTATCCTCAAACTCGACGGCAATGTAGGAGGAAAACTGACCGTCACGTAGGTATATCACCCCGTGATCCTCCTCTTCCGCCACCTCGCCGCGCAAATACCCGCGTAACGTCCGCTTCGAGTTGTCATTGGCCGCCTTGTTGAAGTAGTGACCACTGGTGTCCCCCAATACAACCAACTGCAAGGCGTCCAGAATGGTCGACTTGCCGGCGCCATTCTTCCCGGTCAAGAACGTCACCTGCTCAAAATCGAACACCTGATGGACGATGTAGTGCCAATTGACGAGCAGCATTCGTCGCAGCTGAATCATAAATTCACCTCCACATCGTTGTCCGCCTCCTCATCCGGATCGTTCTCCACACCCAAGTCGTCGCTCTCTGTCAACGTCCCACTCTGGCTTCCCTGCAGCCGGTCGTAGAGGAGGTTGATACGCTCGTCCGAAACCAAAATGGTGATACTCGGGTAAATGAGCCAGCGGCTGTCCAAATCCCGCGCGTTCCCGGCCACCCGCGCCAGAATGCCGCGTCGGCGCAACCGGTTGAGGGTCTGTTCCAACTGCGTGGCAGCCAGTCTCCTATCCACCAGGCCCAAGGTGTGCAGTTTCGCAATCAACTCCTGTAGGGGGATGACCACTTCGTGCCGCATCGAAGCTTGTTCCATCTGCTCGTCATAGATGAGCCGCAGGGTATAAAGCACGTAGGTAGTCAGCTTGTCCACGCGTGCCCGATTGCGGCCAAAGCGATTGTAGAGCGCCATCACGCCCCGCCGACCATCCACCTGGAGTTGGAACCCACTCACCGCCAGATAGGCCTGCAACACCGGCAGCACCCGTTCCACAAACCGGTAATCGCGATTCGTAACCGTCCGGCGTTCCTTGGCATCCCACACATCCCGCAGCAGAAACGTCTGTTCAAACAGCAGGCTGACAATTCGAGCCAACTCTTCCCGGTCCCTCTCGGTCAGTGCCATATACTCCCGCTGCCAATCCATAGGCTATTCCCTCCTCGGCAGCTGTGAATTCACGGTGCGAACAAACGCGAAGGCCGGAATCCGGTATTCCCCGATGACCACCGCCTGGTTCTCCTCGTCCCACTCCACATCAAACGGAACTTCTGGCTCATCCGCCTTAATCAGGGCCATCATTGTCCGTAAGAAGTCTTCCATCTCCTTCAACCGCAGCGCCCGCGTGTGCAACACGCCTTTTTCATCCATCTGTCGAAGGATAAACTCGACAATTCGTGCCTCCGAAAAGATGGAATCCATGCGCTCGAGCATTTCCTCGGCCTCAGCCGCAAACGCTGCCTCAGCCACCTGCTGGGAAACTTGGAGCGGGCGTGGTCTACTTCGTTGCCTGCGTGTGGGTTCTGTGTACAAGGCGTCCGCATCCACCCACTGAACCTGATACAGGGGCAGCTGCCGCATTTCTTCAAGCAGCGGAGAATCCTCCGCAGCGTCGATGGGAGGTAAGGCCTTGAGCAGTTCAATCAGCTTTCCCTTCACATCTCTATCGGTGTTGAGCAGGTACTGCAACCGCTCTGCCGAAGCTCGGCTGTATGCCGTGTTACGCCGATCAATCTCGCGCAGCGTATCATCGATCGATTCGAAAGTATCGATGATGAATTGAATCATGCGGACCACTTCGTATCGGCCTTCCGATTCGTCCCACTCCGGACGCTGTAGGCGTAGGCGTTTTGCCATATCGGCAAGGACATCCGGGTCTTGCAGCCAGGCGCGCAGGACCTGCAGGATGCGCGGCCGGAAGCGATACACGCTGTCCACGGTCTTCAACGGGTGATAGACCTTGAGCGCCACCCCGAGCTGATACTCGTCAAAGTGTTCCTGGAGAAGTTCGCGAATCTCTTTGCGGTCTTGAAGTTTTTGATAAAAAAGGTGAATATTGTGCAAGAGGCTACGTAGGCTCTCACGCAGGGCGACCGTGTTGTCATAAGCGCTCTGCAGCGCCTGGAACATAAACTCGTCTCGGTCCTCATGGGCCGTGCGCAGGGTCGAGTAGATGGAATAGACAAACGCGTTGTAGCGCTGTTCGGGCGGATCGACAATCGCGTGCAACGCGTCGAGGAGAATGCTGGCGTACTCAGGCACAATGAGCGTTTCCTCGAACGTGTTGGCCTCGGTGATGGAAGCCACCCAACCGGTATCTATCAACTTCCTTACCAATGCGTGCGCCCGCCCGGACACAGTCGCCGTGTCATCGAGATCATCCCCGTCCACCCCAGCTTCGCCATTCCCATCCGCGGCGTTGACAGACGTAGACGGCGGCAAGGCGCCTGCCCCGTCGGCCAGGGCGCCAACGGTAACCTCGTCATCCGCAAAGGACGTCATCGCCAAATCGTCTTCCATCTGGCTGATGAGGTAGGTGACTAAGTCACTGCGCCGGAATTGCACCTCGCGCTGGTAGCAATCGCGCAGCACCATCAGGGCGCGAAAATAGACGCGCCGATTCGGCGCTGCCAGAACGGAAAATAGGTTGTCGGGAATCACTTCGAATAAATCGCGCATGACGAACCGCCTTAAGACTGCATGGATATTCCGCAAACATAAGAACGTCCTATTCTTGTATCTCATTAGTTTAGCGGATCTCGTCGAATGACGCGACACATGGTGGAAATTTACTTATGGCATACGTGCAAACCGATTCTTCACCCCCACACATCCTCCCGTACACCAAAAAGGAACAGAGTGCGCTACTCTGTTCCTCTTAAAACGATTTCTCTCGTTTAGTGAAGATCTCGAATCCGACCACGGCCCACATTTCAGCATCCAGTCACAAGACCATCCGCACCGGTTCCTCCAAGTACCGCTTCACACTCGATAGAAAGGCCGCTGCGGGAGCTCCGTCCAATGCCCGGTGATCGAACGTCAGGCTGAGTGGCAGTTGAGTACATGCCTGCCACCCCCCCGCAATAAAAGCCGCGGTCTCCTGTGCTGCGCCCACCCCTAGAATTCCAATCTCAGGCGGATTGAGAATGGGGGTAAAGAATTCAATCCCGTATCCCCCAAGGTTGGTCATGGTAAAGGTCGATCCGCCCGTCTCCCCCGGCTCAAGTTTTCCGGCGCGAGCCCGCTGGCTCACGGACTTGATTGCCTGGCCTAATTCGCCAAATGACAGCCTGTCGGCATCGCGCACCACCGGCACCACGAGGCCATTGTCCAAAGCTACGGCGATGCCCAGGTGAACCGCAGGGGCAAGTTGGATCCCGCCCTCCATCATCCATCCGTTGACCTCCGGATGGTCCTGCAAAGCCAGCACGGTGGCGCGTGCGACCCAATCGGTTAATGTGAACTTCACCCCGTAACGTTGTTTGAGCCAATCCGCGTGGGAATGAAGCAACTCTACGGCTGCAGTCACGTCGGCCCGCATGGTGATGGTGAGTTGTGCGGATTGGTGCAGGCTCTGCATCATGCGTGCGGCAATGGCTTGACGCATCGGCGTCAGAGGAACCACCTCGCGCGCGCCTTTGTCGGGTATCAGGTTGCTTGCTATGGGACTTGCTGCGGCAGGCTCGACGGCCGTTCGTGGAGCCGCGCTGGATGTACCGCCCCCCCCAGGAGCAGCAGACACGGCTGGTGCGGATACGGCCGTACGTGTGATGTCTCCTCCCGCCTGTCTGAGGACTTCGGCCGCCCGTTCCACGTCTTCCTTGGTGATGCGCCCTCCAGGGCCAGTTCCGGTCACGCTACGTACATCCACCCCGAGCTCGCGAGCCAATTTTCGGGCTGCCGGGGAGATTTTCGGGACGCCCTCAGACCGGGTTGGCGCCAGCCCACTTCCGGGTGAAGAGGCCGAAGAGACCTCAGTGTCCCCAGCCGCGGGCCGAGCCTCCTGCAGCTCTCCCACATATCCGATGACGGTCCCACACGACACAACCCCATCGTCCGGGACCAAAATATCCAACAACACCCCGTCTACTGGGGATTCGACCTCGAACTCAATCTTTTCGGAACGGATTTCGACGACACATTCCCCTTTGCGCACCGTATCGCCCACTCGCTTTTGCCAGGCCACGACGGTTCCTTGCTCCATCCCCATCCCCAACTTGGGCATGATGACTTCCGTGGGCACGTTCAATTCCTCCTCCTCGCGTTTACCGGACAGCCGCGGCAATCGAACTGTCGCCAAGGAGTTCGGCTACGGCCTGAATGATTTTGCTGGGCGTTGGTAGGTAAGCATCCTCAAGGGTGGGCGAGAAGGGCACCGGAGTGTGGGGACCGGTCACCCGCTTAATCGGCGCATCCAGGCTGTCAAACCCTTTCTCCGCAACCAAGGCAGCAATGTCCGCCGAGGCGCCGCAGCGCGCCGTGGCTTCGTCGACGATGATGAGCCGATTCGTCTTTTCTACCGAGGTAAGGATAGTCGTTTCATCGAGCGGCGAGAGGCTGCGGACGTCGACCACCTCCGCGTCGATGCCTTGTGCGGATAGAGCGTCGGCAGCTGCCAGGGCGGTATGCACCTGCTTGCCGATGGCCACGATGGTCAGGTCGCCGCCTACGCGCTTGATGTCCGCCTTGCCGAGCGGCACCCGGTAGTCCCCTTCCGGGACCTCGCCCTGGATGTTGTAGAGCGTCTTATCCTCGAAGAAAATGACCGGATCGTTATCGTAAATGGACGTCAGTAACAGACCTTTCGCATCGGCGGGAGTGGCGGGAACGACTACCTTCAGGCCTGGGATGTGGGTAAACAAGGCGTAGAGGCTCTGCGAGTGCTGGGCTGCCGCGCGGAACCCGGCCCCGTGCATGGTGCGAATAGTCAGCGGCACCTCCGCCTTGCCGCCAAACATGTAGCGAAGCTTGGCCGCCTGGTTCATCAGCTGGTCCAGACAGCTGCCGATAAAGTCGTTGAACATCAGCTCGGCAACCGGGCGCAGGCCTGTGGCCGCAGCGCCGACGGCAGCACCGATGAACCCGGCCTCCGTGATGGGGGTGTCGAGTACCCGCTCACGCCCAAACCGCTGTACCAGCCCTTTCGTCACCCCGAGCACACCGCCCCAAGCGTCTTCATCCTGCAGATGGTCCACCTGAGCCCCGCCCGCCACGTCCTCGCCCATCAGCACCACGTTCTCATCGCTCGTCATGGCTATCGTCAACGCTTCATGAATCGCTTGAGAAAACGAAAGGTTTCTCGGCATCATCCATCCCTCCGTCCCCGATTAGTAAGAAACGTAGACGTCCTCGTACAGGTCGTCGACCGACGGCAGCGGGCTCTCGTCAGCAAACTGAATCGCGTGTTCGACGGCCGCCTGCACCTCCGCTTCAATCCTGGTCAATTCCGCCTCCTGAGCGAGTCCCCCATCGACGAGATAGCTGCGAAAACGGGTGATGGCATCCAGATCTTCGAGATGACGCTTACGCTCTTCTTTGACCTTGTAGGTCTGGGCGTCCCCCTCAAAGTGGCCGTAGTTCCGGTAAGTGATACACTCGATGAGGGTCGGCCCATCGCCCTGGCGCGCCCGCTGCACCGCCTCGGCGGCCGCCTGATACACCGCGACAACGTCCTTGCCGTCCACTACCACCCCAGGCATGCTGTAGCCTGCCGCCCTATCGGCAATTCGCTTGCAACTAGAGGCATAGGAAAACGGCGTGGCTTCCGCGTAGCCGTTGTTCTCCGCCACAAAGATGACCGGCAACCGCCAAATCGCAGCCAGGTTCAAGCCCTCGTGGAACGTACCCTGGTTGTTTGCCCCGTCGCCGAAAAAGCACACCGCCACCTGCTCTGTTCCCCTGCGCTTGGCCGTCAGGGCCGCGCCACAAGCGAGCGGAAACCCGCCCCCGACGATACCGTTGGCGCCGAGCATCCCTTTCGTCAGGTCGGCGATGTGCATCGATCCGCCCTTCCCCTTGCAAAGCCCAGTCGCCTTGCCGTAGATCTCAGCCATCATGCCGTCGAGATCGCACCCCTTGGCGATACAGTGGCCGTGGCCGCGGTGCGTGCTGGTAATGCTGTCCGCGTCTGTCAGATGGGCGCAGACGCCAACCGCCACCGCCTCTTCCCCGGCGTACAGGTGGACAAAACCGGGCAGCTTGCCTTTGGCGAACAATTCATGGACTGCGTCTTCAAAACGGCGGATTTCCACCATCTTGCGAAACATCCACAGAGCCTTCTCCTTGGTGAAGGCCGGTTGTTCCGTCTGAACCATCGTCATGAACGCTTCCCCCTTCGGTGAAGTGTCAAGTCTCTCATCCCATTACCGGCGTTGCCCAAAGCTGACGTAAGCGTTTACCACCTCCTGTCCCGAAGAGTATGCAAAGTTCGTGCCAACTGGTGGATACCTCACGTTTTCTCGATCCGTTCCGGTTTGCCGCACCTGGCTGAATGCCGTGGCAGATACGGGCGGATCGAAAAAACGAGACAGAATGAGACCTAGGTCCCAATCTGTCTCGCGATGTCTTAGCAAGGCTTGAGGGTGAGGACATCTAAAGCCCAAACTTGCGCATACGACGGTAGAACGTACTCCGTGGCACGTTTAATCGTTGCGCAGCCTGGGTGACGTTGCCGCCGGTCATTGTCAACGCGCGCATCATGGCTTGCCTCTGAATTTGCTCCCGATAGGAAAGCCGAGCCTGGTTATCCAAATCGATGTCTTCACCTTGCATTTGCGATGGCGGAGAAAGAAAAGCAGGCAGGTGCGCAAGACCAACCACCCCGTCCGGGGCTTTCACCCGCAGCTGTTCCAGCACGTTGAACAGTTCACGGACGTTTCCAGGCCAATCGTATGCGGTCAGGCGCTCGAGCACCTCTTGCGCGAGGACAGCCCGCCATCCGTGGCGTCGGGCGTAAAATTGAATCAAGCTAGGGATGTCCTCTCTGCGCTCGCGCAGGGGTGGCACGGTTAATGGATAGACACAAAGACGATAGTACAAATCCGCGCGAAACTCCCCCCGCTGCACCAGCTCCCAGAGGTCTTGGTTGCTCGCGCTGATGAGCCGAAAGTCAACATGTTGAACGCGGCTGCTGCCCACGGGAACCACCTCGCGCTCCTGCAGCACCCGCAACAACGCCACCTGCAGCGATCGCGACATGGCCTCGACCTCGTCGAGAAACAGGGTTCCGCCATCCGCTTGAACGAGCTTCCCCTTGTGCCCACCCTTGCGTGCCCCGGTGAAAGCCCCTTCGATATAGCCAAATAGCTCGCTCTCCAACAGGTTGTCGGGCACCGCACCACAATTCAGGGCAACAAACGGTCCGTGCCGCCTGGGGCTGTTCTCGTGAATCGCGCGCGCAACCAGTTCCTTCCCCGTCCCACTTTCGCCACAGATGAGAACAGACGTGTCGGTCCCGGCCAACTGCCGGACCTCGGACAATAGGCTTTGGAACGCGGCGCTCATCCCGGGCTCGCCTGTAAAACGAAACGCAGCGCCGAGCCCCGGGGCCAAGACGCTCTTGTCTTTCGGAATCGCTAAAACGCTTACAAGATAGCCGATGGGGACTTCCCTATCGGACCTCGTAGGAGATGCGATGGGCTGGATGTGTTGCACACGAAAACCTTCGTTCAGAAACTCCTGCAGGGGGCGGCGAAAGCCGTGTCGACCGATGCGCTCGAGGTCACGGCTGACGTGCACGATTCTCTGCTGTCCGTCTGTAAGAATGGTACACCGCACCTGTTTTTGAGCCACAACGTGGTGCGCCACATGTAGCAGCTCCGTGAGAATCGCCTGTTCCTCGCTGCGCCAGGCTTGTTCAATCGCGTAGGCCGTCAAGGTTACCTCGGCGAGCGTATCCAGTTTGGCCGCATCCGGCAGGCCCGAGACGTCGACCACCCCCACAACCGCCCCGTCCGTATCGTGAATGGGGGCGGCCGCGCAGCTCCAGTCCTGAGACGCCACCGCGTAGTGCTCAGAACCGATGAGCATCAGGGGCTGATTGACCACGAGTGAAGTCCCTATCGCGTTCGTTCCGACTTCTGCCTCCGTCCACCGGACGCCTTCTACAAACTGGATGTCACGCGCCCTCCGGACGATGTCCTCATCCCCCATCATGGACAGGACGTATCCGTCCGCATCAATCAGCAACACGATGAAGCCCGCCCCACGGAGGTTCTGGTAAAGGCGCCGCAGGTGTGGTTCCGCCACGGCCTGCAGACGCGCGGACTGGCGCTTGCGTGCCGAAAACTCTGGCCCCGTTAAAATCTCTCGTCCCCGGCCCGCATACGGGTTGACCCCAATCTGACGACACCGCAACCAAGACTCGGCAATCTGATAGCTCACCCGATAGGCATCCAGCACGCCTTCCTCCACAAACCGTTTCCACACGCGATTCGACAAGTGCCACTTCTCACCAGGCATCGAGGACCCCTTCCTCTACACATCGTCTCTAGACGCGTTTCGATAAGTGCCACTTCTCACATCGCTCGACCATCCGTCACACTGAAGGATAGCACACATCAAACAAACTATTCATTCTATTTTGTTAGAACAATAGCCCGACGAGGATGCAGGGGGAGCCAAAAGAACGGAAATGAGTGCAAGCTGTACGTTGATGGTCAACAGGTAGACAAAGGCGCACAGCCCGGTGAGTGGCATACGAATCAAATTGAGCTGGTTGTCGCCAATCGCCCCCTCGACCTTGTCGATGTCATTGAGTAGGCACGCCGCCAGTTCACCCACGGTGTGGCGCGCCAAATCAGAGTACGGTACATGCAGCAAGTGTCGATACAGGGTTTCGCGCAGGTCCGCCTGAACGCGCCCAATGGCCGCCGCGCGTAGGACTGTGAGGGCGTAGGCATGTAGGCTGCCCACGATCACCGCGCCCAGCCCCAAAACCACCAGACCCTCAACGTCGGCGAGTTGGCGGGACGTGGCGGCTTCGGTCAGGTGTTGAAAATACCAGGCGAAAAACAAGGAGAGCACGATGTCGATGGCCAACGTGCCGGCCAGCCCGAAATACACCCAAGCGTGGCGGCGAATGTAGGGCAACAAGCGAGCTATCGGCCCCAGCATGCCGTTCTGCCTCCTCAGCTGTCTTGCTTACCACTCGCCCACGGGGGCGTTGGGGGCTTCCCCGGCATCCACCTCCACGTGTTCCGATGGAACGGCCCACGTCCCACCCGCAGCACGCCCGCAACCGCAGTCCATAATCGAGACCGCCCTTGCCGCGCGGCCGCACGGCGCATCTGCCAGAACAAGCGGCGTCCAAACAAGGACACCCTCCATACGAGCGACAAGGCGCGCAGAGAAACCGACCGCGGATGCGGAGTATGAGATACCACGCGTCCGACAAACCACGAAACAGGGACAGGATTGTCCTCGTTCACGTTGGCATCCCCACGACAGACAACCCACGGGATGGGATTCGACCGACCATACACCACGCTCCGCACGCGGTGCAGGATGAAATATCCAGCCGGGGACCAGTAGCGCACCATGTCCCCGCGTCGAATCTGCTCTGCCGGGACCAGGTTACATACGTCCCCAGACTGAAGGGTCGGCCACATACTCTTTCCGTGCTCCGGTCCAGTGAGAATCTCCATGTGGCCCATAGCCACCAGACGCTTGCGCAGCGCCTGGATGTGTCGTGGAATCTCGAATTCGGGCCCGAGCCCGGGCAGCGAAACCTCCTGCTGACCCATGGCTTTCAACCCACCGCTTCAATCAGTTCAGCCGCCTGGAGCTGCGCCAGGAACGCGCCCACATCGGACAAAGCCTGAGTAGTGGATACCTCGTAGACCGCCGCGAGATCCGCAGCGAGATCGAGCGCGCTTCTAGGCTGACGGAGCTGGTCCCAAATCCAACCGCCTGCCTCATTGAGGCGGGTTACGGTAAAATGCCGCGTGTGTAAAATCAACCATTCCCCGTCCATCTCCACCGCCTCCACGTCACGACTGCGACAGTACAGAATCACCCTCCATCACCTCCCAAAAACGGTCACTCAGTGTAAACTCCAGTGTATAAATCGGTACGACTGCGGTGAGTCGTTTATACATCCGCAACAATCACCCACCATCGTGGGCATCGTGGGACCAATAGAATCTTCAAACAATAATCCTAGAACGAACGGAGACCGGGCCACTTAGTCGCATGCGGCTTACAGCCACGGGAATAAAAATAAATTCGTAATGTGTTCGAGTGAAGCCTGGCGCGCGTGATTTTACGCCCGATTTTTTTGGTATAATAACAGCGATTTCTCCCGCCACACCTAAAACGCGGAGACGGGATGGATGAAGCCATGGACAGCAACGAACATGACCGCCCTCTCAGTCTCGGAGAGCGCGTTCACAACCTACGAATCCAAAAGGGACTTTCTCTGTCCGACCTGGCTGAGAAAGCTAGCATAGCTAAATCTTATCTAAGCTCCATCGAACGAGGACTGCAAGCGAACCCAACCGTACAAGTCTTGGATAAGCTCGCTCAGGTACTGGACGTATCTGTTCAGGACCTATTGCAGGAGAAGCCGGAAACCGACCCTCAGGATCTAGATCCGGCCTGGCTGGGACTGGTTCGGGAGGCTATGGAATCCGGAGTTAGCAAACAGCAGTTTCGCGAGTTCCTCGAGTTTCAGAAGTGGCGCAAACAAAATGGTGAGGTTTGAGCTGTACTTCGGCTGCCGGTTTCCTGACATTTGTCTCGTTTGATTTTAGAACAGAAACCATCTCCGAGCGGCCGTCCATCAATAGGCTGTCGCTTTCTTCTTTCGTTGACCGCGTCGCTCCCCGAGCCCTGGGGCGGAAATCGGAGGTCTAGAACCAAGGAAGCCAATCTGTACAGTTCTACTCACTTTCGTACGTACCATGCGCCGCCCCACAGACAGGGTACGGCTGCCAGTTTCCCTCGCAGAGATGGCCACAGGGCGCGTATGGTCTGTCGCTCACCCCGGAGAACAGCGACAAGGCCGCGCAGGATTCCGGGGGCCGCTCGACTGCCCACCGACAAAGCATAGCCGACGCCCAGCCAAGCGCGTACACGGCACGGCCGGACGGCCAGCGCGTAGAGCTGATTAAACGCTTCGTTGGCGATGGCCGTTGGTGTACGAACTACTCGGCCATCTTCGTCAAATCGTTCCGCCACATAGTGTCGGACAACGAGGTGCGGATCGTAAACTAGGCGATACCCTTGGTCGCGCAGCCACAAGCCAAGCACGAATTCATTGTGCACCTGAGCGCCATGGCCCCGGAGGTGACTGTCAAACCAAACCAACTCCCGCCGATAGGCCATGTTGCAACCCTTGAGTACATCCACATCCACGGGCCCTAACGTCCCTCGGTGATGGTTGCCGATACAGCGGCCATACCAGGTGACTCGACCCACGCGTTTGACCGGAGGCAGCTGCCGTTCCGCCGCATGGCTCGGGCCCATCAGGATGTCACGCCCACCGACGCCGGCAATAGCCAAGTCCCGCGCAAACCACGCCCGCAGCCGGTGCAGCCAGTCGGGCAAGGGTTCCGCATCATCGTCCAGGAACACCACCACAACTTCCTCCGGCCATTCATCCATCGCTCCGATACCGACCAGGCAACGCATCAGGTCCCGCGGACGGCGGTAGCTGGGGACCACTATGGATACACTGGGCGACGGCGGAGTGTTCGGTCCGATGTCAGACGCCAGCGGCGTCGTAGGTTGTAACGGAATGTTCACGGTGCCCATCCCCCCTGTAAAATCATCGCCAGGCTCCTCGTCCCACAGTCGCGCGGGACGGGCATTCCAAGTTTGGGACGTCGACAGCGGTCACCGGCGGGGGTGGCAGCGCCACAGCGACTACATACCAAAGCAGTAGGCCGCCCATCCCGGATAGGACGTTCACGGAAAGAAGCTCAAGATTCATCGCCAGCAACAGCGCCAGCGCCAGCGAGCTGTGTGGAGCGAGCGGCGAAATGCTCGCAAGCGCCTTGCCAACCATCCACTCGGCTATGAAAAACACCAGACCGCAGACCAGACCGAAGGTGTAGAACAGGTCCAAGACCCCGTTATCAAAGTTTCCATACACACCCAGCTGTCCATCGTTGGTCAGCTTCGTCGCCACGCCAGTCGATCCGAACCCAACCCCGGTCAAGTGGTGCAGCAACTGCGGGAGGAAGCCCAGCGTGAACCGAAGCCGGACCGTCGCCGAGTGGTCTTGGCTCAAGTCGGCAAACGTCTGGCCACGAGCCATCACCACACTCGCCCCTGGCAAGTGCGGAATCAGAAGGTAGACGACAATAAACGCCGCGCCGATGCCGACAAGAGCCCGCACCCGGTTTGCACGGCGGGCACGGAAGACGTAGATGAGAACCGCCACCATCAGCATCAGCCAAGCGGATCGGACTAAGGTGAGGGCCAAAGCGGAGGCGACTACGAATACGCCTGCAAAGCCGAATGGACGACGCCACTTCCGCTCAAACAGCATCGGCGCCAGGGCGATAGCAAAGAAATTCGCCGCAGGTCCGGGCGAGTTGAGGGTGGAAAACACACGCACCAACAGCGGCTTGGGTTGGCCAATGGAGGCCATCCCGCTGTTTTCCATCCAAAACGCGTCCCAGGGCGGTACAGTCAGAAACTGCACCCAACCGTACAGTGCGACCAGCACCGCCAGAACCGACAGGGACATAATCCAGCGATCGCGGATTTGAGTGTCTGGTTGTCGGCTTTGTACATAGAGAACGAGCAGCAGCGGCACGGCGTAATTGAGCATCTCCCAGATGGCGGCAAAATGGTTGTGCCAAAACCCAAGCGCGAACGCGTAGAGGAAAGCGAGGACAAACCCCTGCAGGGCAAGGCGCAGACTACGGGATAAGCGCGGCGGCTGTGTCAGCAGCGGGATGAGCAAAGTGAGGGTACAGACCACCGGCGCAATGCTGATTGGGGATAGCGCATGATATTGTCCACTCACAAAGTCCACGTACCGGCGCACCTCGGGGGCGCATACCCATACGGCCAGGATGTAGATGGGGAGCGCCTGGCTCCTGACCAGCGCCAGCGCGGGTGCCACCAACAAGACGAACGCGAGGTCACTCGGGGAACTGAGCGAAGTGACGGATACCCGGCCAAGCATCGCTGCAAACAAGAGGGCCCCTATCGCGCTCATGCCCCATAACAGTCCCCGGCGCAGACTCATCCTGACACCCCCGCCTGAACCTCGAACGGATGTTTCAGGGCTTCGTATACTTGCACTAAACCACGAGCCGACTGAACCGAGGTGAAGCGTTCAAGCACGCGCTGCCGTCCAGCCGCTCCAAGCCGAGTGCGCAGGGCTGGAGCACCCTGCAAGGTCAACATTCGCTCCGTGAACCCGTCCACATTCCCCACAGGTACCAAGTATCCGGTTTCGCCATCCACGATGATTTCCGGAATCCCTCCGCCCGCGGTCCCAATCACCGGTTTTCCTGCCAGCATCGCCTCAATGATGACGCGGCCAAAAGGCTCGTGGTCACTCGGAACAAGGAGGACGTCAATCGCATCCATCACACGCTGGATATCCGCTTGAAAGCCCAAGAACCGTACCCGCTCAACCAGTCCCGCTGCGGCTGCCTGACGCCGCAGCCACTCCTCGTACTGCTGGTTCTCCACCCGAAACTTCGCCGCCCCGACAATCCACAGCTCGCTGTTCGGACACGCAAAGGCAATACGCCGAAACGCGGCGATGGCGTCATGCTGACGTTTCCAGGGGGTGATTTGCCCCACCACCGCTGCGACAAATGTATCTTTGGACAGACCCAGTTCCGCCCGCAGCGAACTCGCGCAAGTAAGTGGATCGACATCGACGCCGTTGTAGACCACCCGGGTCTTGTGGCGCAGTCTCGGTCGAGTGGCGAAGTGGGCGGCCACCGCCTCGGAAATCGCAACCACCGTGTCCGCCCGCGCCTCCGCGATGCGCCTTATCACACGCCCCACAAGATTAGTCTCCAGGTTGTCGCGCACATGCCAAACCACCCCCACCGACTGCGCCCGTACGGCCGCGGCAGCAATCAGGCCGGCACGAATCGAGTTCGCGTGTAGGATATCCGGCCGAATGGCCCGAAGCAGGGCTTTTAAGTGGCGGCTACACCGATACATCTCCCATACGCCGCTCAGCAGTCGCAACGGATGGGTCGTCATGCGCGCGCTGTACCCGGGCAGGATGTAAACCGGGATGTCCAACGCCCGCGCCCGGGTCAATAGCTCGCCTTCCGGGGCCGCCAATGCCACCTCCGCCTGTCTGCGCAGCTGAACCAAGGCGGTCAAGAGACTGATTTCAGCGCCACTCACTTCCGCTGTATGGTTGTAGTACAAGAGCCGCAACCGTGATTGCAACCGACTCCCTCCCCCCGGCGCTCGCTATCCACGCCCACCCGCCAACTGAAACACACGCTCCACCTGCGTCACCACCGCATCCCAGGTGTAATGGGCCAGGACATACTGGCGTGTTTGCGCGGCGCGCGGCAAACGCTGGGGGGCCGCCAAAATATGACGCAATCCATTGCAAATATCGGTAGCCGTGGCGCCCGGAAACAGCAGGTGAGGGGAAAACCCCGTCAAGATTTCCTTCGTTCCGCCTACTGGTGTACCCGCGACCGGCGTCCCGCAGGCCATCGCCTCCACCGTGACCAAGCCAAACCCCTCCCAGGACAGTGACGGTACCACCATGAGGTCGGCCGCCTGGTAGTACTTGGGCAGCCATTCGTCGGCGATTCGACCTGCGAAATGAACCTTGTCGGTCAGGCCCAGTGCAGCGACTCGCCGCTCCAGCTCCAGACGCAGACTCCCACCGCCCACAATGACCAGGTACACCTCTGGGAATTCGCGGTGTAAATCGGCCACCGCTTCCAACAGATTCTCGATACCCATCCGCCGGGCTAAACGCCGCACCGTCAAGAGGACAAGCCGGTCTTGTGGCAACCCCAACTGACGGCGAACCGCCACCTTATCCTGGGCAGGTGTAAAACGCTCCGTATCGACCGCACCGGGAATGACGTGGATGCGGTCTTCGGGTACGCCGTACAAGTCCCTGAGCTGGTGAGCAAAAGCCTCACTGAGCACGATGAATTGATCCGATGTCCGATAGACACGTTGCTCAATGGATCGCTGTGCCCGGAAAATCAGGTCGGTCACCCACGGCGCCCGCCCCTGGCGCTCGGCCCGCGCCTCATACGCCCACGGGCCGTGAAAGTGGGTGACCACGGGAATATCCACCGCTCCTCTATCCCACGCCCAAGCGTAGTAGGCAAAGTGCGGGTTGAACACGTCAAAAGACCGCCTCGCCAGTTCTTCCCGGTAGACATCAGCCCAGGCGCGTCGAACCGCCCATGGGCCGCCCGCCACTTCGACCCCCCGCACGTAGGTCGGCAGCGCACTCCGCCCACTTGTGGGAGGAACGCGGACCAAGACGCGCCCCCGGTGTCCCCGCTCCAACCAGGCGCGAGAGAAGTCCATTAAATAGCGCGGCAATCCGCCCGGCCGCTGGCCAAACCACTCCAGGCCCGTCATCAAGACATCCACCGTGTCGCCTCCTCGACCCGACCCCCGACGTTCGCGAGTGTGATCCCTGCCGCCTGCAACTCGCCCGAAGGCAGCACATTCCGGCCGTCAAACACAAACGGCCTCCTCATCAACGCCGCCACCTTCTTCCAGTCCAACTCGAGAAACTCGGGCCACTCTGTAACGAGAATCGCCGCATCTGCCCCCGTCAGCGCGCTGTACGCGTCCTCCAGCACCGGCACCATCCCCCCGTCAAGACACGGGACCTGACGGACGACCGGATCGACCAAGCGCACGTTGGTCCCTTCCACCTGTAACAGCATGGTCAGGTCGTTGGCCGGGGACTCGCGCGTGTCGTCGGTTCCTGGCTTGAACGCCACCCCTAACAGGACCACCGTCAGGCCCTTGAGAGAACCAAACCAGGCGCGCAACTGGTTGATTGGCTGCAGCCGTTGCCGCTGGTTCACCTCCACGACCGCCTTGAGCAGCTGAAAAGAATAGTTAGCCGCACCGGCGATGTGGACAAGCGCCCGGGTGTCCTTGGGAAAGCAAGAGCCCCCGTAACCCAAGCCGGCGCGCAGGAAGGCCGGACCGATGCGCGGATCGAGCCCCATACCCAGCGCGACCTGGCTGACGTCAGCGCCGGTGCGAGCACAGATGTTGGCAATCTCGTTGATGAAGGATATCTTCGTGGCGAGAAACGCGTTAGACGCGTACTTCATCATCTCGGCCGTCGCAGTATCGGTCACCAGGACAGGGGCGTTCAACCCCTGATGCAAGGCACGCAACGCAGCCTCTCCATGGGCGTCCGTCACGCCGAACACGAGCCGGTACGGGTGCAGCGTATCCATGATGGCGCTGCCTTCGCGCAGAAACTCCGGCACCGAAACCACCGAGAGGTCGTGGCGGCCCAAAGCGTCCAATCGTCTTCGGATAGCCTGCCCAGTCCCCACAGGGACAGTGCTCTTCGTTCCCAGGACCGCCCGTTCAGGAAGCTTCACGGCCAATTCCTCGACCACGGACCAAACCGCGCGCAGGTCGACGTCCCCATCCGGCAGGGAGGGAGTACCGACTGTAATCAGTGCCACATCCGTAGCCTTGGTCTTTGGAATCTCCGCCGCAAAAGTCAGGCGACCGGTGGTCAACGCAGCCGTCAGTCTATCCGCCAGTCCCGGTTCATGTATCGGCACCTCGCCGCGCCGCAATCGCGAGACCTTGTCTTTGTCGACATCGACACAGAGGACTTGATGGCCCAGACCAGCGAAACAGACACCGGTCACCAAGCCAACGTACCCTGTCCCGACAATGAGGACGTTCATGACGACCCCCCCCTTTGCTCTGACCCGTACAGTTGCGGGTGGTGCGTCCTCCACGTCTACTGGAGGTGTGTCCACCGCTCCGACCGTTTTCGCCACCGCACGGTTCAAGATCCGATGAAGACCCTCCACAAACCTTTCCCGACTGAATCGCTCCGCCGTTGCGCGAATCACCGCCCCGTCCCACGGCTGGGCAGCCACCCGCTCGAGCGCGGTGAGCAGGGACTCGGGAGTTGCCTGGTCAAAGAAGACACCATTGACCCCTTCTACCACCGTATCCAACGCGCCGCCGGCGCGGTAGGCCACCACCGGCCGCCCCTGTGCATGAGCCTCTACGGGCGCAATGCCAAAGTCCTCCTCGCCCGGAAAGATGAACGCCTGACAGCGGGCCAAGTGGTCGTTTACGACGGCTTGCTCCTGAAAACCCAGAAATCGCACCGTCCGACCAGCCAGCGATTCCAGACGCGCTTTATCCGGCCCATCACCAATGACGACCAGTGGCAGCTTGGCCCGAGTGCAGGCGATGACGGCCAGGTCTAGCCGTTTGTATGCGACGAGCCGCGAGACGACGAGGAAGAAGTCCTCGACCGTGCGTTCCAGACGGGCCGCCAACGCGACCGGAGGATGCAACACGACCGACTCGCGTTCATAGCACTGTTTCACCCGCTTCTGTACCGCCCGCGAATTGACGATGAACACGTCGACGCGTTTCGCGGTAGCCCTATCCCAGGCCTTGAGGAAAGGAACGAAGCAACGGGCCAAGTGTTTGACCAGCGTGGGGACCCGCTCTTTCTCCACGTAACCGGGAAAGTTCCAGGCAAACCGCATCGGTGTGTGACAGTAGCAGATGTGCAGCGGCCGATCCCGCCGCGGCAGGCGCACCCCTTTTGCGTACGCGCTGCTGGAGGAAATGACCACGTCACAACGGGGCAGTTTCAACGTCCAGAAGACAAGCGGATAGAGCCAGAAAAACCACTTGAAGTGCGCGCAAACAAACGTCCACTTTTGGACGAAACTGGTCCGAATCTCGGCTTCAAGCAAGCTGGGCCACAGTTGCGCCCGGTCGACAATCGACGTGTAAATGGGAGCCTCCGGAAAAAGTTCATGGAGTACCCCCACCACCTTTTCTGCGCCTCCACGCTGATTCAGGTAGTCATGAACCAAGACGATGCGTAGCGATCCGCACGCCGTTTCGATACGGTTTTCGAGACTGTTTTCCTGGTTCATGCAAGCGCCTCCCCACCACCCACATCCATGGACTCCACCAAATCAGTGGGCGCCGTCTTGCTTCACCACGGCTGGAATGGTCCGTAGCAGAATTGCCCAATCCTTCAGATAGGACCAGGTATCAATGTATTCCAGGTCCATCTGCACCCACCGCTCAAAATCAATTCGATTGCGACCACTGACTTGCCAGGTGCACGTAATCCCAGGCTTTACGCTGAGCCGGCGACGCTGTTCAACCGTGTACTGCTCCACCTCGTCTGGCAATGGGGGACGCGGCCCAACGAGACTCATGTGCCCGAGCAGGACATCCCAGAGCTGTGGCAGTTCATCCAAACTCGTGCGCCGTAAGAAGCGGCCAATACGGGTGACGCGCGGATCGTCCCGGATCTTGAAGACCGGTCCGGACATCTCGTTTCGGTGGAGCAGGTCCGCCCGCCGTTTATCCGCGTCTTTGTGCATGCTGCGAAACTTATGCATTTGAAAAGCCTGCCCATTCAAACCCAACCGCGTCTGTCGGTAGATGACCGTCCCGCCGTCGTCCAACTTGATGGCCAAGGCCACCAGCAGCATGATTGGGGATAAAAGCAGCAAAAGCAGTAGGCTGATCCCCACATCCGTGGCGCGCTTCACGACCCGCCATCCGAATCCTCGTACGGCCTGCGCGTCTACAGCTGGCCACGGTACCACTGGCGATCTATCTCGACGGACATAGCCAACAGGCAGACGTACAATTTTTTCCAAGCCTTCCTCGTGGCTCGACACTGATTCCTTCCTCCTGGCAAGTTCCTTTGTTTCGAAGCCGGTCACGTGCACTGTGCCGGTTGTGCCTTACGTGGTATCGGCAAATTCGTGACAGGGACAACGTGAAGTGAACTGAACCGGGTAGTGCTTTATGCAGAACCACTATGTTCTTTATAGAGTATACAACCGAAACTTGTTGTTCTCAATATAGAACAAAAATATTTTCTGTTGCGTTCCGGTTCAAGAATGGGGATTTTCGGATAGATGGAGAACTTTTTCAGGAAAAATCATGAGAGACGTCACCGGGGTTCTTCCTTTCGATCATACCGACCGAACACCCATTGATACAGCCCGGCGTTGAGCAGTTGCAAGCCGGCTGTCAACAGCAAGGGCAGGGCGAGCTCGTTTAGGTCAAACAGGTTCCCGGTGATGGCAGGGCCGATGGAAGAGGAGAGACGCATCGACAGTGCATTGACGCTGGTGGCAAATCCCCTTCGTTGGTCGCGGGTCAAACTGGCACTGAGCGCACTCCGATTCCCCTGCGTCCCGCGGTTTACGGCGTTTCGCAGGACATGAAGGGCAGAGGCCAAGGCAAAGTTGGGCATCCACGGTAAAGCAAACATCATCATGGAACCGATTACCCGCATCCAGGTTACAGACTTGACCATACCCACCTTCCGGGCCATCGTCTCGTTCACAATTGAGAACAGGCCTGTGGCCAAGAATCCTACCGCAAGCGTGACGCCAACCGCTTCGGTGCCGACTCCATACCGCAGGCTGAACCAGTAAGCCATCATCGGTCCCGTCAGGCCAACGGCGAGCCCATTCAAGGTATTGACTGCCCCTAGGATGGGCAGAGAACGGTTTTCCTGACGACGAATTTGTCGTTCGTCGTCCTCAGTCGCAGAGGAACGGAAAGGCGAGAGGTGTCCAAGGACTGAGGCTTTTCTCGCGCGGCCTCTTCTCGGAGTGTGATCAGGATGACGACACAGATAAGCGACAGCACCATCACCAATGCAAAAACGGGACGGTAATTCGCTAAGGGAGTCGATCCGTGCAACAGACCGGGTAGGCCTCCGAGCATGGAACCCACGGCCATACCAAAAAAGCCTACCGCATTATTGAGGCTGAATACTGGGCCTCTGTCGTCTCGGTCAACCACTCTTGCCAACCACGCTTGCTCCGCCGGGCTGAAGGGACCCGCAGCGCCACTTTGCCCCCGGCCAAACCCTGCAATCACGATAGCCAAAACCAAAACCACAGCGTCCATCGTCAGACAGGCCGCGAGCGCCGCCAAGACGGTTAAACTTTCATAAATCAACAAAAACGGCTTACGGCCCATGCGGTCACTGAGTACCCCTACGAGGAAAATCAAGGCGGCGCCAATCAGCCCGGCGGCCGATGTGACACCGCCAATGGGACGCCCCGCTCCAGTGTAGATCTCGTAAATACAGGGTCAGATCGACGACCATCGCCCCTTGATCGATACTGCGCAGGCCGCGAACCCAAATCAGTTTGTGCGCATTCGGGTGCATCTTCAGCCGCTTCCCGCGCATATGGCAAACATCTCCCATGCGAAAACATGCGAAAACCATCTACAGACATTCTACGCCGCTGGTGCTAGTCGACCAGAGAAATAAGAAAACCTCGTCTGCCCACCATCGTATGAAGCCGTGATAAACAGCGGTGGGCTGTTTCAAAGCGCCATGTGTACACCTTGAAACAGCCCACTTTCAGGTTTGTAGGTCTCGCAAGGACCAACGCATGCTGTGACACTCCGGACGGCTATCTGCCAAACACGGCTACGCCGATTTTTGAATCCGCCATTCCATAGTAGAGATACCAGGTCTCGTTGTGATGAACAAGCCCTTCAGCAAACACCACGTTGTCCACCTGCCCGGTGAGTTCATGTTCTGATCCCGGAGTCATGAACGGTTCCTCGGTACGGACCAAGACTTGAGCGGGGTTCTCGCGGGAAAACAGCGCCTGTCCGATGGCGTACCGGAGGGAACCGTAGCCAACCGGATCGTCTGGAGATATGGGTTGATCCGGATTTAAACGCCGCGCCGCGTTATAAATCAGTAGAATCCCGTCCTTAGTCAAGATGGGCTGCGGTCCAGGCTCGACCAGTGCGCTATCAAACGCGTGCGGATGCACAGAGGGCCGCAATACCGGCTCCTTCTCTGGAATCCAACTCAACAGGTCCTCCGAGTAGGCTACCCAGATGTTGGTGTCACCAAAATACATCACGTAACGGCCATCCAGCGGATCGGCCAGAATGGCACCGGATTTGGACCACACCCGGTTGGACGTACCGCCCACCCACTCGGGGAACAGGACGCCGTGCTTAGTCCAATGGTACAAATCGGTCGACGTGGCTAAGCACAGGCGAGCGCTGCGGCCATCGAATGCGGAATAGGTGAGGTAGTAGGTATCGCCAACTTGGGTGACACGCGGGTCCTCACACCCGCCAGGCAACTCATAGGGCTCGGTCGGAACCAGTACGGGCTCAGGGTGTCGCTCAAAGTGGATGCCATCCTCACTGATGGCCAATCCGATGCGCGAAGTGCCATTCCAATGTCCGATTCCCGAATAGTCTTCGGCCCGATAGAGCAAGTAGACCTTCCCGTCTTTGCAGACGGCGGTGGGATTGAACAAGTCTTTCGCCTGCCACGTATCCCCAATGGGACCGAGAATGGGATTGGCACCGTGCTTCACAAAAGGACCAAGCGGGAACGTAACGGTTTGTACAACAGGACTCAATCTACAGCTCTCCTCACGGTATGAGACGTAGGCTTGTCTGCACTCTGGGCATTCCCGAGTGACCTGGGTGTCATGAACGAGACTACCCTTTCAACCCGGTCATGGTAATGCCTTCGATAAAGTATCGCTGGGCTGCAAAAAAGATTACGAGCATTGGGAGCATAACCACTACAGTGGCTGCCATAATCAAGTTCCATTCGGTATGATAGGTACCCTGGAATTGGGCGAGACCTAATTGCAGCGTGTACTTGCTTGGATCGTTCAGGTAAATCAATGGCGATAAAAAGTCGTTCCATGCGCCCTGAAAGGAAAAGATGGCGACGGCCGTCAACGCCGGTTTCACCTGCGGTAAGACAATGGTCAGGAAGGTGCGAAAGCTGCCAGCACCGTCAATTTTCGCAGCCTCCTCCAATTCCGGGGGCAGCGTCATAAAGAACTGACGCAGCAGGAACACATAGAAGGCGGATCCGAAGAAGGCTGGCACGGTCAAAGGCAGAAACGTGTTCGTCCAACCAAGCTCATGGAACAAAACAAACTGAGGAACCAATAGCACCTGGCTGGGAACCATCATCGTCGCTAGGAGAACCATGAATAAAATTCGACGACCGGGAAATCGAAAGCGGGCAAAACCGTAGGCCACCAGAGCACACGAGGCCACGTTGCCGATGACATTGACCATTGCGATTAAAATCGAGTTCAGGGCATAACGCCCGAACGGCAAGGTCGTTAATGCCTGAATGAAGTTTTCCCAGCGCCAGTGTTCCGGCCACCATACGGGCGGATAGACGAAAATCTCATCACTCGTCTTAAACGCGCTGACAATCAGCCATGCAAACGGAATCAAAAAGCAGACGGAGGTCCCGATTAAGAGCAAGTACGTCACCAACCGGGACAAACGGTGGCGGACCGACGTAGAAACGCCCGCAGTAACGGACGGTGAGACGGCTATCGGCGTCTGTGCACTCATTCTCTCTCACCTCCGTAGTACACCCACAATGCTGAACTCTTAAAGATAATCAGGGTCAGCAAAAGGACTATCAAGAACAACACCCACGCTAGGGCGGAGGCGTAACCCATGTTCAAATCGGAAAAGCCCTGGATATAAATGTTAAGGGCATAGAACAATCCTGCGTTGTTTACCCCCGCACCCTGGCCACCATAGCCAGACCCCATGACAAACGCCTGAGTAAAGAAGCTGAAAGCACCAATGACCCCCATCACGAGGTTGAAAAACAAGACCGGCGAAATCATGGGCAAGGTCACATACCAAAATTTCTTCCAGACAGATGCGCCGTCGATAATGGCCGCCTCATACAAGCTCACGGGCACGTCTTGCAGTCCGGCCAAGAAGGTAATCATCCAGGTGCCGACGCCCCAGACACTCATGACGATGAAGGACGGCACCGTCCACTGCGGCGTGACCAGCCACTGCGGCTGAGGTAAATGGAACAGGGCAAGAAACCGGTTCAAAATCCCGTATTTCGGGTTCAGTATCCAGTTCCACAGGATAGCCACGGCCACCGGCGGCAGCACCGCCGGCAAATAAAAGATGGTGCGAAACCAACGCATGAAATGGACCTTCTGATTCAGGAGAATGGCCATTCCGAGCGCCACCAGCAAGTCAAGCGGAACCGAGAAAATCGCATAGTAAAAAGTGACATACAGCGACTGCCAAAAGTCCGGATCGTTCAAGAGGTGAGCGTAGTTTTGCAGGCCGATGAACTTGGGCGCATTGAGCAGATTGTACTGAGTAAAGCCAAAGTACAGAGACGCCAAGAGTGGCCCCAGTGTTAGACAGACAAACCCGATTAACCAGGGACTGATATAGAGATAGCCGAGTATAGCCTCGCGTTGTTTCCTGTTCACAGCCTAGTCCCCCTTGTTGCCGCGAGCGCTGCGGCTCCAGCACAAACCAGGAGCCGCAGCTCTTTGCCAAACCTTGCCGAGGACGTATCCTGGACAAGGCTTGGCAAGGTGCCGAGAATCCGGGATGGCGCAAATACCCTACTTCTTCAGCAGAGCGTTCAGGTCATCCTGGGTCTTTTTCGCAATCTGCTGTGGTGACTCTTTGCCGAGCAACAAAGGTTCATAGACGTCATTGGATAGCACATTCCAGAAATTCTGCTGAGCGGTCGGATTCGGCAGCATGCGCAACATCCGAGCGTGATCCATCGAGGTCAAAATCGGCTGAATCCGGTCTTTGGGTGTGTGCCCTCCGGGAGCGTCCGGAACGTCCATCGCTTCCAGGTTGGCCGCGTACTGTTTAATCGGCGGCACCACCTTCCAGTGGTCAATCCCGTCCAACAGGGCCACAAACGCCTTAAACACGGTGTCTTTGTTCACCTTCGTATGCGCATTGATGGCCATGTCATCAATCCCCAAATCGGTCACCTGCACTGCTCCCTTTGGCAAGGGGGCGACCTTTGCCATAAAGCCTTTGGCGGCATAGTTGCCGTCCGCTGCACCGCCGGCAAACATCGCCACTTTCCCCTGCCGGAACAGGTCCTCGATGTCGACGTTGGCCAGTTCAGCTTGGCTGGGAACCAATTTCTGCGCGACGAGCGTGTGCAACATCGTCAGCGCTTTTACCGTTTGTGGAGAGTCGAATGTGCTTTTCGTCATATCCTGGTTCCAAAAGTGCCCCCCGTACGACCAAACAAAGTCGTATACCGGCGGCCACCCGTTCGATAGAAGAAATCCATACGTGCCCGTCTTCTGCTTAATGACCTGACAATCATGCAAAAAGTCTTGCCATGTCCAGCCATCCTTTGGTTCCGGCAGCCCCGCCTGTTTAAACAGCTTGGGGTTGTAATACATGACGGTCGGCTGGCCAATCCAAGGAAGTGCATAGTAGTCTCCGTTATACTTATCGTTCTTGAGCGTATTCGGATAGTAGTTGTCTAAGTTGGCCACGACATACTTATCTTTGTACTTGTTCAAGTACGGCTGCAAGTCCAGGATAGCCCCGCTTTGCGCATAGGTGCTCGCCTCACCATCCGGCAGATAGAAAATGTCCGGGGCCGATCCGGCCGCAATCTCGGTTTTTAACTTCTGGTCATAGTTCGCCGGCGTATTGATTTCTCGAATCTGGAATTCGTTTTTGTACTTTTGGTTGATCTTGTTGATAATCTTGTGGAGCTGCGCGTCCTCTTCGGCGCCGCCCCAGGTGCCGAAAGTAATCGTCACCGGACCGGACGATCCGCTTTTGCCACTGCTTGAGCTCGCGTTGGCATTCCCCCCACTCCCGCAGGCTGTGGTTGAAAAGAGGAGCGCTCCCGCCATGACGACGCTTACAGTCCACCTGGATACAGTGCTTCGCATCGTGCATCATCCCCCTTTTATGATTCGAGTGAGTCAAATATGGTCTGCAGTGGAATCTCCACGCATGCCATCGATGTATCCGCCACGCCGTAGTAGACTTGCAACCTATCGCCTTGGCGCAGCGCACCACAAGGAAACACTACGTTGCCAAAGAAGCCGTTGGTCTCGTAGTCGGCTTCAGGAACCAAAATAGGCTGCCGGGAACGCGCCAGAATCCGGGCGGGATCGTTTATATCCAGCAGGACCGCCCCCATGCAGTAACGCGCATCCTGGTCGGCCGCATGATAGAGTTCGAGCCAGCCACGCTCGGTCTTCAGCGGCGGTACCCCGGCCCCAAGTCTGTGGCTGTCCCAATGGCCCTTACGACAACCCATCAAGTGCCGATGGTTGCCCCAGTGGGAAAGATCGGGCGACTCAGCCAACCAAATGTCGGGCGATCCGGTACTGCTTGGGACCGGACGGTGCAAGCAATAATACTTGCCCTGAATGCGCTCTGGAAAAATGACCACGTCTTTGTTCTCGGGGGCCAGAATCATACCGTGGCGCCGGACACTTTGAAAGTCTTGGGTCGACGCCAGCATCACCCCAACCCCGTGCGCGGACACTGCACTGTAGGTGATGTAGTATGTATCGCCAATCTGCGTAATCCGCGGGTCCTCGACACCGAACGTCTCCTGTTCGGTCTGAGGAAACAAAAACGGGTCTTCGTCCACCTGAAAGTGACGCCCGTCCCGGCTGCGGGCAATCCGCAAGTAGGAGATGGACGTAAGATATGCAAAGCTCCCCGTGTGTCCCACTGGCGCAATGCTGCGTGGATCGGAAAAATCGTAGCGGTCATCGCCGCGCTGGAAGGTCTCGATACGAACTTGTTTAGCGCTTACATCAAAGACGGCCGTCTTCACGGTTTGTTCGTCTTGAGCCAGCGGTCGCTCGGCCACCCGCAACAATAGAATCACCTCGTCGCGGTACTTTGCGACCCCGGCATTGAATACACCAATGACCTCGAAATCGGCACGGTGTGGTGGAACATGCGCCGGTGTCAACAATGGATTTTCCGAGTAACGGTATAGGGTCATGAGCTCCATCCTTTCATTCTCGTGCAACCCTGACTCACTCTGCGCCAAGAAACGAGCCATTCGAAAAACAGAGCCATCATGGGTCTATGGCCACCAATGACTTGACGTCATAGATTCCCTGCAGCGCCAGAGTGGCCCCCCCAATCGCCACCGCTTGCAGCCCGAAACGGGTCTCGACAATCGTGCAGCGACTGCGCATCTGGGCCTTCAGGGTGGTCATGACGGCTTCACTGACAAACGGGTCTGCCAACAGTGTCGAACCACCCAAAATGACAAGGTCTGGGTCAAACATATAGGCGATATTGGCAATCCCGACGCTCAGATAGGTCACCGCGGTCTGCAAAACGGAAGCGTCCGGCTCCTGCCCTCGCTTCGCACGCTGTACAATTTCTGCAAACGTCTCCGGGGACTTGCGCCCGCTAGAATGGCGTACGGCCGATACAATCGCGTGACGCGATGCCACACTGTTCACACAACCACGGCGACCGCACGAACATAACTCGCCATTGAAGTTGACGGTCATGTGACTGAATTCCCCAGCTAGGTTATTGGTCCCAGCGTAAATCGAACCGTCGATGACCACCCCTGCCCCAAGACCCGTATCGGCCAGTACGAACAGTGCGTGACGCACATCCCCACGTTCACCAAACCACGTCTCCCCGAGTGCAGCCGCGTTAGCATCGTTCTCCAGATAAACGGGAACAGCAAACTGTTGCGCCAGTAAAGGAACGATAGCCGCTCCATGCCATACCCCCGGCATGTCTTCCGGGTCTAACAATCGCCCAGTCAGTGAGTCGAGTGGCCCCGGGGCTGCCACACCAATGCCGACTAAGAGGTGACGCGGATTGCCACTCCGTTCTACGAATTGCACCAGGGAAGTGACCAAATCACCCGGTCCTTCGAGTTCAGCCAGCGGCCATGTCGCCTGGAAAACGGGTCGGGCAAACAAGTCGGTCAAGACCGCCATCACCCTGTCTCTCCCAATATCCACCCCTAAGGCGAAACCACCCGATGGGTTGACCTCTATCAGTTCTGGCGGTCGTCCGCCGGTAGAGTCGCCACTGCCGACCGACCGAATCCAACCGCGGGCCAACAATCTATCTACCCCCCGCGAAACGGTAGGCAGGGCCAAACCGAGTTCCCGCTGCAGGTCACTGCGAGAGATGGGGCCTTTTACACGAATCGCGTTCAAGATTCTTCGTTCGTTCAATCGACGCAACAGAACTGCATCGCCACGCAATCGTGAATTATCCCCTTTCTAACTAACTGTTCGAAAGTATATCCAGGAACGAGAGGGTCGTCAAGTGTTTTTAATCAAGTCCAGATATAGTTTTGTTTATATACGTTCGAAAATCACGCCTTCTCTCTCTAAATCTCTCGTGTCTGCTAGCCGGGCTTGTTTCCCAAAACGTTTTGGTTTACACTAGCGTCACTAGATGAATTGATGTGAGGGTGTCGAGGGTGCCAGTAACCATTCGCGACGTGGCTGAGGCGGCAGGCGTGTCCATCACAACGGTCTCTCGGGCGCTAAATGGATATACCGATGTTAGTCCCGAAACACGAAAACGTATCCTAGAAATTGCCCAACGGTTGAACTACCGGCCGAATCATGTGGCACGGAGTCTCGTCCGAAATCGCACACAGACGATTGGTTTACTGGTATCTGACTTTAGTAAATCCAGGACTGGGCACCACTTCATGTTTGATGTGCTATGCGGAGTCTATGAACGACTGGCGGAATTGGGTTACGATGTTAGTCTCGTGAGTACGAGCACCGCTCAACAACATTTGGTTTCCTATCTTGACTTTTGTACCCAACGACGCTTTGAAGGCGTGATTGTTATGGGCATCCGCCTGGACGATCCGTACGTTCACGAGGTTGTGGAATCGCCTTTACCGAGTGTGGTCATTGACCTGCCCCTACTCAGTGAACATTGCGGATATGTTATGACGGACAACATCAACGGTGCAAAGTTTGCGGTGCGCCATCTGGTGGAGCGAGGTCATCGACAGATTGGTTTTGTCAACGGTTATTCGCAAGCGGCCGTTAGTATCGAACGGCTACGCGGTTATGAAGAAGGTCTGCGAGCTGCTGGTCTTCCGATTCGAGCGGAACTCATCTATGAGGCCGACTTCTCCCTGGAAGGAGGTGCAAGAGGTTTTCATGAACTCCGGAAACGCAATCCGGACCTGACCGCCGTCTTCTTTGCCAGCGACCTTATGGCGATTGCTGGTATGCGGGCAGCCATGGCGAGCGATTTACGTGTGCCAGACGATATCGCCATCGTCGGATTTGATAATATCGATGTTACCGAACTTGTGTCCCCCACTTTGACGACGATTGGTCAACGCAGGTACGAGATGGGCACAACCGCAGCAGACATGTTGATTGGCATGCTTGAACATGGTGACCCGCCCGAAGGTCGCTTGCTGGCACCCGAGCTCATCATCCGAGAGAGCACCTGAAACCGGATAAGTGGAGAAGAGGGTCTTCACTCGACATATGTTCGCCGCTGACTTGCAAAAGGCCCATCGTGTACAACGAGCACCAGCGTATTAAACGCTTTCTCGAAAACGTTTTGGTTTCTGCTGGGAGGATATTTCGAAATGAGCTTCTCCGTTATCAAAGAAAATGACCTGTTCTACGTCTCGAATCCGCACGGAAACGTCCCGGATCCAAAAACCGATGCCTTCGGATACGGACTCTATACGCAAGACACACGCGTCCTATGCCGATGGACGTGCGATTTTGGCCCAATCCCGTTCGTCAAGTTAGACTCTGATGTTTCCCGAAACTTCGAGGGGGTTTATCACTACACCAATAGGGAGTATCGGCTTTCCGAAAACGTTACCATTCCGCGCGAGTCACTGTATATCACGCGTACCCAATTCGTGGACGGACACTGTTTTTACGAACAGGTTGAGATTGAAAACTTTTCGACACAGCCCCTTCCGCTACGGGTGACCTATGGTTTCGACGCAGACTTTCTCGACATGTTTGAAGTACGTGCGGGTGTCACGTTGGACCCACGAGATAAGCTTGCGCGCCGCATTGAAGTTGAAACCGGGACATCGTCGCGAACCTTCCGGTATACGGCACAAGATGGAATCCAATATTCGACCGTCGTACGTTTTATCGCGGACGAACGCGAATGGATACCGGCAGGGGACGGATCGCGGTTCGAGGCACAATTGACAATCCCTGCCCGCGGAAAATGCCAATGGGTCGTCACTGTACAACCGTCCGTGGAACGCCACACAAAGAAAGATTCCTCCGGACAGGGACACACTTCGTTGCAAAATGCAAGTACCAGCGATTTTACGTTTGCAGAGGTGGCTGCCGTACGACAACAGATTGCTAGGAAATACGAAGACTGGTTACATAAAGCGCCAGGTGTCTCTGGCTGTACTACGTTTTCCAACTGGTATCGCCGTGGCTTACAGGATATCCGCATGCTGCTTACGGATGTTGGCTACGGGCACTTTCCCGTGGCCGGAGTCCCTTGGTATGCTGTGCCCTTCGGGAGAGACAGCCTGATTACGGCGCTACAGATGCTCCCTGCCAATTTCGACATTGTACGCGGAACGCTCGCCACAATGGCCGCGTTTCAAGGCCAGCAAGTCAACCCGGAGCGAGACGAACAACCTGGGAAAATCATGCACGAACTGCGTGCCGGTGAACTAACCCGAACTGGTCAGGTTCCATTCGGGCCGTACTATGGCACGATTGACGCGACACCCCTGTTTCTGAATTTAGCGGCTGATTACGCGCTTTGGAGTGGGGATGCAGAGTGGCTGCGCAGACTTCTTCCTCACGTTGAAGCGGCGTTTGCATGGATTGAACAGTACGGCGACCGAGACGGGGACGGATTTCTTGAGTATTTCTCCGAATCATCAAACGGGATCGCCAATCAAGGTTGGAAAGATTCTGGCGACTCCATCCACCATAAGGACGGTTCACTTGCGAAGGGCCCGATAGCTCTCTGCGAAGTTCAAGGCTATGTCTACCGGGCATACACCCGTTGGGCGCAAGTCTATCGGTGGCTTGGACTTCCAGACACATCCATGGAATGCGAAAGACGAGCCGAACGGTTGCAACGCCAATTCATCCAGGCGTTTTGGATGGAGGACGAAGATGCGATTGCTCTCGCGCTTGACGGGGAGAAAAAACCAGTGCGAACGCTAACGTCCAATATGGGCCAGGTCTTATGGAGTGGCATCTTGCCGCAGGCACTGGCGGATTGCCTCATTGACCGGCTACTGAAGGAAGACCTGTTCAGCGGGTTTGGGATACGGACACTCTCCACTCTTGAGGTCACGTACAACCCTCTCAGCTATCATAACGGCTCTGTTTGGCCGCACGACAATTCGATCATCATCGCTGGGGTGGCCGGGTATGGTCGCCGTGATGCAGTCGCACAGTTGGTGGAAGGGTTGTTGAATGCCGCGCAAGGGTTCGATCTCTATCGACTCCCGGAACTCTTTGCTGGCATTCCGGCGGGAAAGACCTCCAAACCCGTCCCATACCCGGTATCCTGTTCACCTCAGGCGTGGGCAGCCGCAACACCCATACTCGTTCTGACAGCCATTCTCGGGTTCAATCCAAACGTACCCGATGGCTATATATCCCTTAATCCGTCACTCCCCTCATCCATCCCGAGGCTCAAAATTGAGTCCCTCAGGATAGGCAGTGGCACGTTGAGCCTAGAGTTGCAACGGACAGCGGACGGCAATACCCAGTATCAAATTCTCGACAACAGCACCGGCTTGTCCGTGCACCCAGATGCGAACGAGGAGGTGTTAGACCAGGAGTTTACGGTTGGAAACTCGTCGTTCCAGGGAAGCTGAAACCACCAAAGCTCGTGATAATGCTATCTCATCCATTTAATTAAGGGGGATGAATTTGATGCGTATCAAGTCGAGGAACTGGTTTGCAGCTACAAGTATTCTGCTTGTCAGTGCAGGGGCCCTTGCTGGGTGCGGAACAACCGGGAACACAGGAGCAACCAACAGTGCCCACACGGCTAGCAACGCTCAGACTGTAACCTTGAAGCTGGGCATGTGGTCCTCTAGTCCCGCGGAAAAACAGTTGGTCGAACGGCAAGTAAAAGCGTTCGAAAAGAAGAATCCAAACATCAAGGTCTCCTTGCAGGTAATTACCGGAGATTATCTGCAGGCCTTACAACCCATGTTGGCTTCCCATACCGCGCCCGATGTGTTTTATGTAGATTCCTCCTATGCTCCAACGCTGGAGGCATCGGGGGTCTTGATGCCGCTTGACAAATATATCAAGGAAGATCATGTCGATACAAGCGATTTCAGCCCCGCCCTCTTGAAGGCGTTTCAATGGAAAGGCGTTACCTACGGTCTGCCGAAAGACATGAACACCCTGGCCCTTGAGTATAACAAGTCCCTGTTCGCCAAGGCGGGTATCCAGTCACCACCCAAAACATGGAACGAGTTCGAAAAGGATGCCGCGAAATTGAAAGCCAAAGGCATTACTCCGCTCAGCATGCCGATTGACGTGGCTCGCTATTATCCCTTTGTCAAAGACTTTGGGGGCAGCTATTACAACGAGAATCAGAACAAGGCGACTTTTACCGATGAGGCCAACATCCCTGGCTTGAGATTCTTCATCGACAACTTTAAAAACAAGAACATTGCGCAGCCCAAGGACCTTGGCGGAGACTGGGCGGGCATCCCGTTTGCCCAGGGCAAGGTAGCCATGGTTGTTGAAGGGGCCTGGCTTGTCCCCTTCATGAAACAGACGGCTCCAAAGCTGGATTACGGAGTAGCCGATTTTCCCTCAGCGAACGGGAAGGATTTCAACATGACCTATACCGTCAGCTACTCGATGGCAAAATCGACCAAGTATCCGGAACAGGCGGCCAAGCTTCTCTTTTACCTAACTGGTACCGACGCGTTGAAAATGACGGCCGAGTCGGGCTTGGCCATCCCCTCGCGGAAAAGTATGCAAGGGAAGTTTTTGGACAAATATCCGACCTATAAAGCCTTCATCGACGGCGTAAACAACGCCGTACCGTATCAGTTTGGTACGCTTGGCCAAGATTTCGTCGATGCGATTAACAAGGCCACCGAAGCTGGCATTTTACAAAACGAATCCCCGGCCGAAGTGCTCTCGCAAGCCAAGCAAACCCTTGCATCGCAACAATCTTAAGTCTATCTGTCCGACACTGTGGGGAGCCACTGGCGTACCAGTGGCTCCATTTTCAAGTCCGTCAAAGAGGAGGCCAGTCTATGACTATTCGACTTACGCTCGCACCCCAGGGTCATCGTGTGTTGCGAAAAAGTGCAGTCGACCAGGCGTTGGCAGGGTACCTGTTCATCTTCCCTGCCATCGTTGCCTTATCCGTGTTCTTAATCGGTCCGATTTTTTACGCCTTCTATATCAGTTTTCAGCAGTTTTCGTTTCTCGATCCGCAATCGGCCAAGTTCATCGGTCTTGGGAATTATATCCGATTGTTTCACGATCCGGTCTTTCTTCGCGCTCTAGGGAACACCTCACTCTACTCCTTAGGTGTGGTTCCGGTTCAAAGCGCCATTGCTCTGCTCTTGGCCATTGTCGTAAATCAGGTTCGAGGAAAAACGTTCTTTCGAGTCGCGTATTATCTGCCCACGGTCACATCTACGGTCGCGGTCAGCGTCATGTTCATCTTTCTCTTTCAGCCACATGGACTGTTAAACCAGTTCCTTGCCTTGTTTGGAATACAAGGCCCGAATTACTTCAACAGCCCGACGTTTGCCTTGCCAGCCATCATGGCGATGGCCGTGTGGTCGACGGTCGGACAATTTATGATTATCTATTTGGCTGGGTTGCAGGACATCCCAGACGAACTCTATGAAGCTGCAGCCATCGATGGAGCCAGTGGATGGAAAGTCACTCGGTACATCACGATCCCCATGCTGCGGCGAACAACCTTTCTTGTCATCGTGATGTCGCTCATTGGAACCTTTCAGGTGTTTGACCAAGCATACGTCGTCTCGGACGGATCGGGTGGGCCATTAAACTCCACATTAACCGTGATCTTAGATCTGTTTAACAAAGGATTTAAAGACATGCAGATGGGCTACGCATCTGCCATGGCATTTGTCCTGTTCGCCATCATTCTTATCCTAACCCTGATTCAGCAATTTGTCCTTGGACGGGAAGACTAGCCACTCGTTTTCCGTACGGGGAGTGAGTCGATGATAGGAGGGGATTGATTTTGACCACGGAAGTCGCATACCGCCGGCCCAAGCGCTGGATGTATATCGTTGCCATTCTATACGCTTTTGTATCCTTGTTACCCTTTATATGGTCCGTGTACACCTCACTGAAGCCCACATCCGAGGTATTTTCGACTATCGTACCCATCAGCCATCTGAACTTCGGAAGTTATGCTGCGCTTGTCCACGATTTCCCGTTTATGCGATGGTTGTTGAACAGCATCGTTGTCGCGGCTATCGTCACCGTTGGCAACCTATGCGTCAACACGCTCGCTGGCTACGCCTTCGCTCGCCTGCGCTTTCCAGGGCGAGGATTTCTCTTTTATGTATTTTTGGCCATCATGATGATTCCTGGACAAGTCTTGCTCGTTCCGATTTATATGCTGTTAGCTCATTGGGGATGGATTGATACGTATCAGGGACTTACCATTCCGTTTCTTATGTCCCCGTTTATGATTTTTCTTGCGCGTCAGTTCTTTCTCGGATTGCCAAAGGAACTTGAAGAAGCCGCGCGCATCGACGGTTTAGGGCACTGGGGCATCTTTTGGCGCATTTTCCTCCCGCTCTCTCGCCCGCTTTTAGCTGCCCAGACCATTTTTACTTTCCAGGGCAATTGGAACTCTTTTCTCTGGCCGGTACTGCTCGCGACGAGTCAAGACATGTACACATTGCCGGTAGGATTAAATTCATTTTACGGACAGTACAATGCCTATTGGAACAGTGTCATGGCTGGCGTCATTTTGCTAACCTTGCCCATGATTCTTGTGTTTTTGGTGTTTCAGAAACAATTCGTTAAAGGGATCTCGACAACGGGTATCAAATGAAATTTACCTCAGCCGTATATCCACGCTGGTGTATAAATCGGTATATTTTCCATCCGGGGAGAGGGCACTCTCCCCTCCTCAAGGAAGTCCCCATTATGACTTACCCACAATAAATATTTATCCATGTTATTATCTATCCTCACTTTTTAACTTTCAATGATTTGACTTTAATATCCAACTCTCGTAGAATAGCCATTCGTAAACGTTTACATTATATATTGCGAAAGGAGGATGAAAATCATGCGCCGGACGCTCGTCTTTATTCTCTTTATTGTTCCGTTTCTAGCCCAATTGGTGGCCATACCTTGGGTCAACACAATTCACCCGATTATTATTGGCTTTCCTCTGTTGCACTTTTGGCTTTTAATCTGGATGCTTTTAACCCCACTCTTTACCCTAGGTATGCACCTACTTCTACGAAAGGAGGTCAATGAGTGATGCATGGTAACGTCCTTGCATTCATTGTGACGTCGATCATTGTCCTGGCTGTCGTACTTATTGGCTTCCTGGCCGGACGTAATAAAGAAGCCCGGAGTTCCGTCGAGGAGTGGTCTGTCGGAGGTCGTCGTCTGGGCAGTCTGTTCGTTTGGTTCCTGGTCGGAGCGGATGTATATACTGCGTATACGTTCCTTGGTTTGACAAGCTCGGCATACAGTGGCGGTAGCACCGCGTTCTTTGCTACACCCTATGTGGTGCTCGCTTATCCGATGGCCTATTTCTTCCTTCCACGACTATGGAGAGTGGCGAAGGAACATGGATATATGACCTTGGCCGACTATGTCGGAGGACGGTTTGACAGCAAGTTCCTTTCCTTCCTCATTGCCATCACCGGGGTCTTGATGCTGATTCCATATATCGATTTACAGTTAAGCGGCATCCTGGACACGTTACAGGTCGCGGCGGCTGGCTTAGTCAACGTCAAACTAGTCGTCATCGTGTCTTTTTTGCTTGTCGCCCTCTACACGTTTTTCAGCGGCTTGAAAGCGCCGACATACACGGCTATCATCAAGGACATCCTTGTCTGGGTTGTGATGCTGTTCCTCGTCATCTCTTTACCTATCATCCACTTTGGTGGCTGGGGTGAGATGGTGCATACCGTGGCGACGAAGCATCCCGCTATGTTGACTCTGCCGACCTCAGGGCCCAAGGGCGTTCTTTGGTTTTCCACGGCTGCATTGATTTCAGCAATGGCCCTCTTTATGTGGCCGCACACCGCGACCGGTACGTTCAGTTCAAAGAGCGCGGACATCCTGCGCAAAAACGCGATTGTGCTCCCGTTGTACAATATCGTGTTGATGTTGGTGACTTTCCTCGGTATTCTCGCGTTCATGGTGGTCCCCCAGGGGACAAACCCGCGATTGGCCTTCCTTACCCTCATTCATGATTCATACGGTGGTTTTGGCCAGGGCGTCGCATACGCTACCATCGCTCTCGCCTCATTGGTTCCATGTTCCATCATGGCGATTGGGGCAAGCAACCTGTTTGCCAACAACATCTACCGGGATTTCATTCGCCCGGACGCAAGTCAGCAACGCTTAACCCTGGTCACACGTTCCATGGTCTTCGTCGTCATTGGTCTCGCCCTCATTTTCGGCTTGGCTTTCCCGACGGCGTTGGTTTCCTTACAGCTGATGGGGGTCTCGGGAATCGTGCAAACGTTCCCTGCGGTGGTGCTCAGTTTATACTTCCGTAATCTACCGAAAGAAGCTGTGACAGGAGGCTTATTGGCCGGTCTAGCAACCGTGTTTTACATGTATGCCAGCCACAACGCACACGGCCTGTATGAAGGATTCTGGGGTCTTCTGGTCAACCTAGCCGTGATACTCATCCTCACCCCACTGTTCTTCGGCAGGGCACGTGAGCGCACCAACGGTGTATTGGAATTTCTATTTGACGCGAAGCGTCGTCGGACGCACGCGGAGCAACAAGTCGGCTGACCCACTCGTCGGATTCAAGGTTCGGGAAGAGCCAGTAGTAACCATAATAAAGAACCGTGTTATTTGTACACATACACACGGCCAATCAAGCCAATGTATCCGCTTGTTCGGAAATAAAGCGGAATATAGATGGTAATTTGGGTTTTCTGGGGAACGCGTGAGACGAGAAACAGCGGAACCAAGCCAGAGACTCGCATGCAAAGGCGCATGATGCTCTGGTCCTGGTTCCACTGCTCGTTTCCAGAAAAAAGAAAAGACGAGGATCACCGAACAAGAAAATCTATACCAACCCCGCCGGTTCTTGCAGTAACCGGGCCAGCGTCTGCAGAAAACGAGCTCCGTCCGCTCCATCCAACACCCGATGGTCGATGGTCAGGCTGAGCGGCAGTCGTTTGCGGGCTTGGACCAATCCGTTGGCGAGGGTAAGGGTTTCCTCAACTTGTCCGACACCCAGAATCGCTGATTCGGGCGGATTAAGAATGGGCGTAAAAAACGACACTCCAAATCCCCCCAGATTGCTGACGGTAAACGTACTGCCGGTCAAATCCGTCGCTGCCAAACGCCCACTGCGGGCGGCTTCTACCCGCCGACTGACCACCTCGTGCAGTGTAGATAAGGACAGTGTGTCCACATCACGGATGACCGTTACCACCAACCCGGCTTCCGCGTCCACCGCCACACCGAGGTGAATCTCCGTGTGGTAGTGAATCCCCGCCTCTTCCCACGTCGCGTTCAACTCCGGATGATGGCGCAGCGCCAGTGCCACGCCACGAAGGACCCAGGTGTTCCAGCTGATTCCAGGAGCCAGGTGTTGGCGTTGTTCGGCCAGTGCGGTCACGTCCACCCAACGGGTCAACGTGAGCTGCGCGGTCTCACGCAGGCTTTCCAGCATCCGCCGGGCAATCGTTCGTCGCACTGGGGGAAGGGGCTGTATAAAACTGCGCTGCTGGCTTTGCCGAACATTCGACGCTATCGCCTGTCCACTCGCCACTTGGGCGGCAGCACGGACATCGTCCTCCGTAATGCGGCCATTCGGACCGGTACCGTGCACCCCGGCCAGATCCACGCCCAGGTCGGCCGCCAATTTTCGCACCCGCGGCGGCGCCGGCACAAAACTTCGGCGCCCGGGGGGAGCGCCAAGGATAGCCGACGCATCGGAACTCCCTGTATCACCGGTGAAAGTGGCAGTCCCGGCCGTTGTATCACGCGGTTCCATGGCCACAGGGTCAACACCTGGCTGAGGTTCTGGTCCAGGAGGTGTTTCCGCCACCGTCTCTTCGATATACGCCAGCACAGCGCCCACCGGAGCTGCCTGCCCACGAGGCACCTGAATCTGTCGCAGAATACCACTGGCTGGCGCTTCGACGTCATATGTAGCCTTTTCCGTCTGTACCTCCACGAGTGTCTCGCCCGCCTCTACGTGGTCCCCTTCCGACTTGTACCAGAACACAACCACGCTGTCCTGCGCATCTTCGGTCGTCTGGGGCATGTGCACTTCCCGCATGTTGTATGCCTCCCACTTATACCGTCGTGATCGCCAAAATACGCGGCAGTCCTCGGGAGTGCGATTCGCTCGACCCCCGAACACCGCCGCGCCGTCTCCACCCAATCGGGCTTACTGTTCTACCAGCTGCCTGGCCGCCTCGTACACCTTCTCCGCATTGGGCAACACGAATTGCTCCAACGGCCGACTGTACGGTATCGGTACGTCCGGCACGGCCAGCCGCCGTATAGGTGCCTCTAGCTCGTACAGCGCTTCCTCGGCCACCACCGCAGCCACCTCCGCGGTCATTCCATAAGATAGGTAATCCTCATCCACCACCAATAGCCGGTGCGTTTTGCGCACGGACTCAAGGATGGTCGCCTTGTCCAGCGGCGCGAGTGTACGGAGATCTATCACCTCCGCCTCGATACCCTCCTCAGCCAACCGTTGTGCCGCCGCCAGTGCGGCATGCGTCATCATTTGGATGCCGACGATGGTGACGTCACGCCCTTCTCGCGCCACCTTCGCCTGACCAATCGACACCGTATAAGGTTCCTCTGGCACCGGCCCAATGGCTGCATCAAGCGGATCCATCCAGCCGAGTCCTTGCAGGGACTTATGAAACATGAACAGGATCGGATTGTCGTCGCGAATGGCAGAAATCATCATCCCCTTGAGGTCGTACGGGGTGGACGGGGCCACCACCTTCATCCCGGGCAGGTGAGCGAAGGTCGCGTAGAGGGTCTGCGAGTGCTGCGCCGCATCACTGTAACCGCCGCCCACCGCCGTCATGAGCACCATGGGCAGCTTGACACCGCCTCCTGACATGTAGTGGATTTTCGCCATGTGATTGTAGATTTGGTCCATGCACACGCCGAAAAAGTCGACAAACATCAGTTCCACGATTGGCCGCATGCCTTCCGCTGCCGCTCCAATAGCCGCACCGATGAATCCGGTCTCGGAAATCGGTGTATCCCGCACCCGCTCGGGTCCAAACTGTGCGAACAACCCTTCCGTCGCACCAAAAATGCCCCCATATGCGCCCACGTCCTCGCCCATGACAAACACACGTGCGTCCCGCTCCATCTCCTGGCGAATCGCCTCCGCCAAAGCCTTGTTCCCAGTCAACATGCGCTTCGTTCCGATGCTCACTCTTAACTCCCCTTTCCCGCCGCGTGTTAATGAGTCACCGTCACGTCTGCAGACGCTGGCGCAAACACGTCCGTCAATGCCGCATCCGGCTGCGGGTACGCGCTGTCGCGGGCAAACTGATACGCGTCCTTCACCACGTTCCGTGCCCGCCGTTCCAGCTCGGCCAGCTCATCATCGGTCGCCATCCCGCGATCCAGCAGATAGGCACGCAGGCGCACGATGGGATCGCGTTCGCGCAGTGCGGGTACCTCTCCCTTGTCCCGATAGGCTTCTGGGTCTCCTTGGAAGTGACCGAGGTAACGATAAGTCTCCACTTCAATCAGCGTAGGCCCCTCACCCCGCCGGGCGCGCGACACCGCCTCCCCAGCCGCCTCGTAGACGGCCAGTGTATCGTTGTCTGCCACGTGCACCGCCGGCATTCCGTAAGCGCTTCCTCGCTCCGCATTGGAACCGACGGCAGTAGAGGCTGCCTTCGGAACGGAAATCCCATAGGCGTTGTCCTCAATCACCACAATCAGCGGCAGTTTCCAGAGGGCCGCGAGGTTGAGCGACTCGTGAAACGCGCCTGCATTGGCCGCGCCCTCGCCGATGAAGGCCACCGCCACCCAGTCTTTCCCCTGCATCTTCGCCGCCAGGGCCGCCCCCGCCGCGTGTGGCACCCCGGCCGCGACAATCCCGCCACAGGAGAATTTCACGGCCGGATCGAACAAGTGCATGTGCCCACCTTTGCCCTTGCCAAGTCCCGTCACCTTCCCGAAAATCTCAGCCGTCATCCGCCGTAAATCGACCCCTTTGGCAATCGCGTGGTGGTGCGGGCGGTGGGGGGCCGTCACCGTGTCCTCTGCCCGCAAATGGGAGCACACGCCGACCGCCACCGGCTCCTGCCCAGCCGCCAGGTGCATCTCCCCGGGAACCGTACCCGCGCCAATGTTAAACACGGGCACCTTTCCTTCCGCGTACACGTCCACCATCGTCTCTTCATAACAGCGGATTTTGACCATGGTTTCGTACATCCAGGTCAGCTTTTCGACAGGAATGGCCATGTTTCTGGACCTCCTTGCGTACGATTCGTTCAAGTACCGTATCCCAGTTGTCTGTGTTGATTGTAGATGAAACAGATTGAAATGTATGTCTATTCTTGTCGAGAGTGGTACTCACTTGCTAAACGACGATTTCATATCCACCACCACATCCGCCGTGGTCGCCTTGACAAACTTCGACGTCCGGATGCGATCACGAAGCAAGGCCTCGTACTCATCGCCGTCAAACGGGACGCTGACCGTCTGTCCCTTCCACGACGAGAGCATGATGCCGTTAGCCAGGGTTAAACCACGAATGCCCTCCAATCCATGTGCCACGAGATGCGTATCGTTGCCGCTCTGGATGGCCTCCAAGAAATGCCGTGTGACGACGGCGTGTCCGGCGGGCTGATCGAAGTCCAGAGGCACTTCGCTCTCCTCACTCTCCACGTGGGCGAATGCCTCCTTGGTCTCGCGCAAGAATTGCAGTGTGGACATGCGATTCTTCTGCAGGGTAATGAGGCCGTTTTCGCAGACGATTTTGCCGTTCTCTCCAACCACCTCAAGCCGATTGGTCCCCGGTGATTCGGCGGTGCTGACGATGAAGTGGCCAATCATGCCGTTGTCATGCTCAAAGTATGCGGTTACTTCATCCTCCACTTCGATGTTGTGGTACTTCCCGATGTTGGCGTGGCCGGTAATACGATCTGGGAGGCCGAACAGCCACTGATACATATCCAGGTTGTGCGGGCACTGGTTGGTCAAGATGCCACCCCCTTCTCCGGCCCACGTCGCGCGCCACCCGCCGCTGTCGTAGTAAGCCTGGGAGCGAAACCAGGCGGTGTTAATCCAGGTCACCCGCATCAACCGACCGAGATCGCCCCCGTCAATCATCTCTTTCAGCTTGCGATAGATAGACAAGGTGCGCTCTTGGAACATGATGCCGAAGACCAGTTGCGGATATTGCTGCTTTGCGGTTTCATACGCGGCAATCATTTTCTGCGCGTCATTGATATGGACCGCAAGAGGCTTTTCGCACAACGTGTGAATGCCGCGCCGCAACGCTTCGATGGTAATAGGGGTGTGGTCGTAATGAGGCACGGCGACAATAATGGCATTGACGCCGCCGTGGTCCATCAAGTCTTGCGCATTATCGAAATACGTCTGCGCGTGGTAACGCTCCGCGTACGCCTTGGCCCGGTCTCCGTTTACGTCGCAGACGGCGGTCAGTTCCACGCCCGGCATGGACTGTAAGTACTCCACATGGGTGGTGCCGATGTTGCCGAGACCAATGACCCCGATTTTCACTCGATCCGTTCCCTGCATGGGGCTTCACTCCTTTGCACGCACGTTTGTGGTGGAAAGTCATACGCCGAGGGCTTGGTCACAGGCGAGGGCTGGGCGATGGGCCCGAGGCCCCCTTCCGAACAGCCTTCTTTAGCGGGCTCGCGTTTTTTGATAGGACTGAAAGTACGCGTCGAGCACCTTCCGATGCTGCGGCAGGGCGGTATGAGCGTCGGCAATCTCCGGGTGCCACTTCCGCTCCCATTCCACACAAAACCAGCCCTGATAACCTGCGTCCAAAACCTGATGTACGATGTCCTTTACCGGGACCTCCCCTTCGCCAAACAGAACCAGGTCCCACCCATCCCCTTGGCGGCGGGCGTCTTTCAGATGGACGTGATGCAGCCACTCTCGCAGGTTGCCGAGGGTGGTCTCCACCGTCTCACCCATTCGATACGGGTGATGGGTGTCCCACAGCGCTTTCACGTAAGGACTGTCGACAACACGCAGTACCTCTGCCACCCGAAACGACGAGGAAAAATCGTCGTGCGTCTCGAGGACCACGTAGACCCCCAGTTCGCGCGCCCGATCACTCACCTTACGGAGTGCCTCAGCCACCCAATGATTCACCTCAGACTCCGCAATCGCTCCGGCAGACGCGGGCAGCGTTCCCCCGAAAGTGCGCACCATGGGGGCTCCAAGCCGGGCCGCCAGTTCCAGGTAGCGGAGCAGTTCCTCCACGTTCGCTTGGCGATCTCGCTCGTCCACGCTGGCAAATCGGGTAGACGCGCCCACGCCGACAATCTCGATGCCCCGCGTTCGCGCCGCCTGCATCAGGAGACGGGCTTCATCCGGATCGACATCGGACGGGATGACCTCCCCATGCAGGAGCCGCAGCTCCACCGCTTGATACCCATACCGGAGTGCGTTCTCAAAAACCTCTTCCACCGACCATTCCGGACAAGCCAGATTGGAGTACGCCACTTTCACCGTGAACACCTCGTATTCATTGAAGGTCGCCCAAGTCTCCGTCAGTTCCAAGGACAATGCAGCTCTTTGAGCAGCGCTTTCAGGGCGTCGGCAGCTACGTGAAACAACTCCGGGCCGCTGAATCCGCCATAGCGGCCGGCGGCGGCCAAGTGCGGTTCAATCGATAAAAACCCCACATTGAACAAAATTGGCCGGGTCGAAGGCAGCACGCAGCGTACTGGATGCGCACGATTGAAGAATGTCCAGGCAACGCTCCGGGGTATCCCCATAGATGCCCTTCTCGTTCTCGTGCAGTAGCGTAACATCCCGCGCCTCCGCCGCCTCAACCAATCGCTTCATGCGAGCCATCACCGGTTCCCGAAAGCCATCCGGCGACCGACCTTTGGGAATGAAAAACGAGAATATCCGAATATATTGTGCACCGAAGTATTCCGCCAAGTCTATCGTCCTCTGAAATTTCTCCATATAGACGTCAAAGTCGACTGTCAATTCGACTTTGCCAATGGGCGATCCGATGGCTGACACCTGAATCCCGTTCGCGCGCAACGTCCGCCGAATTTCCTCCACCTCATTGTCACTCAAATCCAACACGTTCTTGTTCCAAACACTGCGCAGCTCCAGATGAGCAATCCCCTCGTCGCGTAGGACCCGCACCTGTTCCTCTAAATCGGATGAGATCTCGTCCGCAAAAGCCGAGATTGTAACCACGGCATCTACCTCCCGATGGGACGTAACTAGGATAAGTCGCATGGATTCCATCTACTCGCTATATTCAACCCTTCACCGCGCCACTGGCCAGACCACCGATGATGTATTTTTGGAAGATGAGGAAGATAACCATAACGGGCAGTCCACTCGCCAAACTGGCCGCCATGAGCTGTCCCCAGTAGACATCACCCCCGGATTCGCCAGAGGATACATAAGCCTGCAGGCTGACCGCCACGGTATGCGTCTGGGCCGAAGTCAACACGCTGGCAAACAAAACGTCACCCCACGCCAATAAAAAGGAGAACACGAAGGTCACGACCATGCCGGGCAGCAATAGCGGAAAGACTACGTGTCGAAGTGCCTGCAGGCGCGTGCATCCGTCGACGAATCCTGCCTCTTCCAGATCAACCGGGATCGCCGACATGTACGAATAGAGCAGCCAGCAGGCAAACGGCAGCGCGAACGTTAGGTACGTGAGAATGACCGTAAAGTACCGTCCGACAAGATGGACCGAGATTGCATCCTGGATGACGACAATAATCACGAACAGAGGGAGCAACAGCATCACGGATGGAATGGTCTGAATCGTGATGAGCGACAACATGAACGTCTTGCGTCCGCGAAACTTAAACCTGGCCAACACGTAGGCTGAACCGAGTGCAACCAACGTAGCCAGCAATCCCGTTATCCCGGCAATAATAACGCTGTTGCGGATACCTTGGCCCAGGTGAACGGTCTGCCACATCTTTGCGTAGTTCTCGAACGCGAGGTGGCTGGGCCAAAGAGTGCCGTCTCCCACCTGTGTGTCGGGTGTCAACGAGATCAAAACGATGTAGGCCAGGGGTATCAGGATGAACAAGGCCATGAGTACGATGCCCACGCCTCTCATCCCGTTCCAGAACCTCTGCTGGGCGGAAATGGTCCGGGTCATGATGTCTCCTCCCCAAGGCGCAGCATGCGAATGTAGAAGACGGCGGGAATCATCATCAGAACCAGGGTAATCAACGACATCGCCGCACCAAGTCCAAAGTTGAACGTCTGGAAGGACGTGATATAGACGTTCAAGGGTAGTACATCGGCCTGCGGGGACGGAGGTGTCCCAAACATGATGAACGGCAAGGTGAAGTTATTGAAGTGATTCAATGTCGACAGAAGCAGGGCCAGTCCAAGAACCGGGCGTAACATCGGCAAGGTGATAGAGAAGAAACTGCGCACTGGAGACGCCCCATCGATGTTCGCCGATTCGTACAAGTCACTGGATATACCCTGCAAACCGGCGAGAACCATCAGATAGACAAATGGCCAGGAGGCCCACACATCCGCCACGACCATAGCCCAAAAACTTCTGGGCCCGATGAGCCAAAACGTGTCTTTACTGGCCAAGTGCAAGGCAGCCAACACCTGGTCTATCAACCCCCAGCCGTTCATGAACAACATTCTCCAAACAATGGCATTGACAAAGACCGGCATGACATAGGGAATCAAGAACAACGTCCGCACCCAGCGACGACCTCGAAACGGCTTGTTCACTAGCAGAGCCGCGATAATGCCGATGGGTGTAATCAAAATCGTCGTGGCCACGGAAAACGCGACACTCACCCATACACTTTGGAGCGCAGATGCCCCCAGGGCATTACCTTGCCGAAATGCGTCGAGATAGTTTCCCAGCCCGATAAAGGGCGCATGGGTCCACTGGGTTATGGTGTACTGGTTGAGTTTCGTCAAGCTTGTGTAGACACTGACGGCAAAAGGTGCAACCACAATCACCAGGAGCAATACGATGCTTGGAATCATCATCCAATTAGGAGGACGCTGCCACTTGGAGGTGCGTCGGTGGCGTACCGGGTTGGGGAGCGCCGCTGGATACACGGTCTCCACGGTGTCGAGCGGCATCTGTGAGCTAGACATCGTCTACACCCCTCCCTTTCCATACGAAATTGGCCCCTATAACATGACGCCTCATTGCTGTAGAGAGGACTGGGCCTGTTGATTGGCCGCCTTCAAGGCCGCTGCAATGTCGCCATCGTGATACGAATGGGTTGCAATTTCATTCGCGATTTTGTTGGCCACACCACCGTACACCACCTCGATGTTGGCCCAAGCCGGCGTGAAAGGAATAGGATACGCGTGGTTCTCTGCGTCGACAAACGCCTTAATGACCGGTGTGTTCAGTTCTGGATTGTTCTTAAAAGCGTTCACATTGATGGGCATGTTCCCGTACACTTTGAACATCTCTCGTTGCTGCGGGACGTCCGTGAAGAACTTAATCCATTTCAAGGCAGCATCATACCGTTTACCCGTCACGTATTTAGGCACCGCAAAATCGTTGCCAGAAACGAACGTTTGAACCGGAACACCGCCCTTCGGCATCGCGTTCATACCGTAGGGGATCGTCGGCATAGGAGCAAACGCATAATCATTCTTGACCGCCGACGACTCAAGTGATGGAATCAGCGAGGCTCCTTGCATCACCAGCATGGCCACATGCCCGTTCTCAAACTCCCGGAGCTGGTCGGTGCCCTTGTAGGTTAAATCGTTGGGCGACGCAATCTTGTACTTTTGTACCCAGTCAAACCAAAAGGTGAGACCCTTGACGACCGAAGTGGAGCCGAGAGTTGCCTGTTTTAAGTCCGAACTGACAAAGTCGCCCCCCAATTGCTTGGTCAGGACCCAACCCACATGCCAAGGATCAAAGGAATCGGCCGGATCAATCGCTGTACCCCACTGGTTCTTCGCAGGGTTGGTGAGTTTTTGAGCGTCTTGCACAAATTCCGTCCATGTCTTGGGCGCTGAAGCAATGCCCGCTTCCTTAAACAACTTCTTGTTATATACCAATCCGAATGGAACCATTTCCCACGGAACGGCGATGTACTTGTCCGGACTGGGGCCCGACATTTTTAACTGAGCAGGAAAGAACTTGTCCATCCCACCAACCTTGTTCCAATCTTTCTGGCTTAAAACATGGAAACCATTCATGGCATAAGCCGTCGGCACGAAGGTGGTGCCAATGTCAAAGATGTCCGGCCCCTGTTTCGTCGCCAACGAAGTCTGTAAGGTGGTGTTTTCCTGGGACGCCGAGTCATAATACGTGAATTCCACCTTGATACCCGGGTTTTGCTGCTCAAATTCACTCGCCAACTTGTTCAGGAACTGCTCCTGGGCCTGTGGGTTGGCCGTGTATTTGGACGTAAAGATGGTCAGGGTGATGGAATCTGAACTTCCTGAAGACTCGGTCTGGGTGTTACCCGTTCCCGACTGGGAACCACATGCGGATACTGTTACGCCGAGCGTAACGACAGCGATGGCACTGCACAACTTGGCTTTAGTTGACGTCTTACTCATCTTCTACTCCCCTTACATTCAATTAATCTAATTATTTAGACTGATTTGAATACACAGTGTCACAGGTTAACCAAGTGTTCCACGACTCGCAGCACCTCCTTTCCGCACAAAAGATTTTGCCGCCACCTCTCCCATGGCCTTTTTATCGCGTGATATCCTCAATAAAGCCGTCAATGCCCAGAGAGGCGGCCCCAATGACTACGGTGTTTTCCCCATTTTCCGGAATAATAAGGTGCAGCGGATCCACCAGTTTTGTAGAACACCGAGTCCGCAGAGCCGTCTCGACCATCGGGCGGATCCACTTGGCCAGCGGCGTAATCTTATTTCCAATGATGACGGCTTCTGGATTGAATATATTCACAATATTGGATATCCCGATGCCTAAGTAGTAGGCAATGTAATAAGCCCCTCCAGAGCCCAGTTATCCTCGCGCTGTACGGCCTGAACCACCTCGTTCAAGACGTCCGGGTGATAATCAGGCAAGCGGTCCTTTACATGATCCTCCACCTGCCGATACAGTGCCTTAAGCGATCCGTACATTTCCCAGCACCCGGTCCCTCCGCAAGAACACTTGAGCCCCCGCGGTTCCACCACCATGTGGCCTAACTCCCCGGCGAAGCCTGCGGCACCTCGCTGTAATTGTCCGTTCATGAAAATGCCAACGCCAATGCCTGTTGACACGCTCACGTAGACGAAGTGGTTAAACCGCTTCGCGACGCCGAACAACTTTTCGCCAAAGGCGGCTACATTGGCAGAATTGTCGACGAAGGTTGGGATGGAAAACATCATTTCCAAGTACTGTTTCAGGTTGATAGAACTCAGATGCAGATTGGGACTGTGAATTATGGTACCGCTTTCAAAGTCAACCAACGCCGGTACTCCCACGCCGATGGCCACAACCCCCAACGATGCTCTGCTGGCTTTATGCTCAAGTGCCTCGGTGATGCCCCCCACCATAGTGGAAAGGACCTCATCGGTGCTGCGGTTATACAGTTCCCGTTTGACCTCCCAGACAATTTGCCCTTCCAAATTAGTTACCGCCACATGAATGTAGTCGACATAGACCACGAGTCCGATGACGTAGGCGCTGTCTGGCACAAAGCCAAGGAGAATCGGGCGACGGCCGACGGATGAAGTGGCACTGCCAATCTCCGCCACCACACCTTTTGAGATAAATTCCGTAACAATGGAAGAAATCGTCGCCTTGTTTAAACGTGTGATTTCTGCAATCTGCGTTCTTGAAATTGGATATTGCGTGCGAATCAAATCCAAAACAAGTCTTTTATGGTATTCTTTGGTAGGAATGACCTCCAAGCCTTGCCTAACCAACATCGACATCCGTCCTTGGCGTTGGAATTGGTTTGGATAGGATCGACGAATTTGTTTACATACTAATACGAATAGCTTACCTGCATCAACGCAAACGGTCGCCATTAAAGAGTGTATATTAAATCTATTATTGCAAATCAGGCCAATACACCCGTCTATCTCCATCGGACGTTTGTTATCACCGGTTTTGCGAATGGTGCTACAATGTGGGCAAAGGACGTGATTACCCTGAAAACGCGCATCACCGAGTTGCTTGCGATTGAAGTGCCGATTATCCAAGGTGGCTTAACCAATCTTGCCTATCACTAATTGGCGGCGGCGGTATCCAACGCCGGCGGCTTGGGGCAAATCACGGTCACGTCGCTGCCTGGTCCAGAGAAGCTGCGGGAAGAGATCCGAAAGACACGCGCGCTGACGGATCGCCCGTTTGGCGTCAATATTGCCATCAGCCAACATAAAAGTGTGCATGCGTTCGTCGAAGTTCTCGTGGAGGAGCGGGTGTCTGCGGTCTCACTGACCGGCGGCAATCCGGAGGCCATCCTCCGCCGCTTACAGGACACGCCGATAAAGAAACTGGTCCTCGTCAGCACCGTACGGCAGGCCCAAAAGGTGGAAGCCCCGGGGGCTGATGCGGTCATGGCGGTTGGCCAGGAGGGTGGCGGCCACATTGGCCGCGTGGATACGGGCACCATCGTGCTCGTGCCGTGCGTGGTGGAATCCGTCCAGATTCCCGTCATCGCCAGTGGCGGCATCGCCGATGGTCGTGGTCACCTCGCGGCGCTCGCTCTGGGGGCCGAAGGGGTGGAAATGGGGACTTGGTTTGTGGCGACGCAGGAGTGCATCGCCCATCCTGCCTATAAACAGGCGCTGGTAGAGGGACAAGAGACAGACACGCGGATTATTAAGCGCAGCATCGGCGCGCCAGGCCGAGTACTCCCGTCCGCCTGGGTGGATAAAGTTTGCGCAAGAGATGAAAGGTGCCACAACCGAGGACCTGTGGCCACTGACCAGCGGCGATCGAAACCGCCGCGCCATCCTGGAGGGGCATATGGACGAGGGATTCGCCTGGGCCGGCCAGTCCACAGGGCTTATCCACGATATTCCTTCCGTGGCTGAGCTGATAAGCGGAATTATACAGCAAACCGAGGCGATGCTGGGACGGATCAATCAGGTGATGAAGTCGTAAACGGACGCAAAAGTGTCGGGTAAAGAACTCTTCGAATCCATCAAAGAGAATCTCTCGCCCTTAGCATCACCCGCCTTGGTTCGTTGCGTCTTCACAACGACCAGCGGGTGATGCTACCTGTCCACGTGTCAGAGGAAGTGGTATTTTCCTTTATAAAAGAGCAGGGGATTCCCTTCGAATCGATCTAATTGATAAACTCGACCGACAAACAGCGAATGGTCGCCGCCGTCGTACGTGGCCCATAGTCGGCACGCTGCCCTCATGAGACAGTCCTCGAGAACCGGGACACCATCATACCACTTGTAGCGCACGGATTCTTCTATGGCCCGATTCGTTTTGCCCGCAAAGTGTTGAGAAACCGCTTCTTGGTGGGCAGCGAGAACACTGACGCCAAAGCATTGAGTTTCGGGTATATAGCGGTTATGATTGGCTTTCTTATCCACAGAGATGAGGACCAAGGGCGGATCGAGAGAAACTGACGTAAAAGAATTCGCGGTCATCCCATGAACCCCTTCACCGTCAGACGTTGTCACCACGGTCACTCCGGTGGCAAACTCAGCCATCGCCCTGCGAAAATCTACTGAGGTGAACTGCGCAATCATGCCATTCTCCTCCCTAAAAACATTGTTGTCGAGTATTCCCTACTGACCATCATGGACTCAACACGTGGTTTTGAAAGTGAGGCAGAACGAATTTGGCAAATCGCTCCATCGATTTGAGTGTCTCCGCATGACTCAGGCCGCCAAAATCAAAATAGAGAATCACCTCTTCCACACCGGCGGCTTCCACCTTTTTCAAGGCTTCTACACAATATTCCGCGTCCCCGACAATGATGGTCTGTTCACTCAAATCCTCTGTAGTCAAACGATTCAATCGATCGACAATATCAACAAAATAACGAATATTAGGAGGTGCCTTCGTCGGATCGGAGGGGAAGGCTGGAATAAGACCGTGAAAATACTTCAGCATCCGCTGCTTTGTCCGCTCCGTTTCTTCCTTGGTTTCTGTGACATTCAAAAAGTAGGAGCAACGAACCGACTTATTTACAAAACCGTGTTGACTTGAGGCCGATTTGAACGCATCGACTGCGTTCGATATGCTGCCAAAAACCATACTGGCTGCAAACGGAGCAAAGATTACATTCTCCCCCATTTCAGCGGCTTTTTCCAATGACGGCCGGCTGAAGGAAGCCACATAAATGGGTGGATACGGGTCTTGGACCGGTCGCGGCGTGATGCTCACCTGAGGAATTTGAAAGTGCTTTCCTTGGTATGAGAACGTTTTCTGACTCCAGGCCAGTTTGATAATATCGAGCCCTTCAAAGAAAATCTCACGGCTGGCATTAAAGTCGATACCAAATGCATCATACTCGCGCTTGTCATAACCACGACCTGCGGCAAAAATCGCTCGCCCGTTACTCAACAGGTCCAGCAGGGCGTACTCTTCGGCCATTCGCAGGGGATGGCTGGCTGGCAGTAAGACGACTGCGGGTGCCAACTGAATCTTTTTCGTTTTGGCCGCAATATGGGACAAAAGCATGGACGGAGACGGCAAGACTCCCAGCACCGAAAAGTGATGCTCCGGCACCCAGACGGAATGAAAACCAAGTTCCTCTGCGTAGACTGCCTGTTCAACTAAATCCAGCAACATTTGATTCGAATCTTTTCTTTCATCTCCGTATGCTGGCGGATTATCCGTCAATGTAAATAATCCAAATTTCATTTGCGTACACCCCTTGTGTAATTATAGTGAACTGCGTTAACTATATATCATTTATATGAAGTTTATATCCTGATTCGCTATTGTGTCAATTGCGGCATTAGAAAAAGCATCGATCAGATTTTCGACGTATAATAGGTTTGCGTTAAACCTTTGGATCTGGAGACCATACCGTGAAGGGGATTTCGCCATGAACGCGGAGGCGAAAAAGCAACCACAGGGAATTCAGTCTGTCGAGCAAGCATACCATATTCTTAAAATAATATCTAAATCAAACAAACCATTATCGATGATGGAACTCGCGCAACAATGTGGTATGTCAAAGACTCGATTGCATAAATATCTGGTCAGTTTGACGCGAATTGGGTTTCTTTCAAAACACCGTGATTTTAAATATAGCTTAGGGAATGAACTCATTCTCCTAGGCCTCGTTGCCGCCGAGCAAAAGGACATTCGAGAGCTGGCGAAACCCTACATTGATGAACTGCATGCCACGTTCAATCAGACGTTTGCGCTCGCGATTTGGGGAGAAAGTGGACCGTTCTTCATCTTGTGGCAAGACAGTGACCGAACGGTGAATATTGGCATCCGAGCTGGTAGTCAAGTCAGCTTGACGCACAGTGCGGCTGGACTAATTTTCTCCGCCTTTATGGATAGTGAGGAGACTCAATGCTTAATCGACCAGGAAATACAAAGGCACCAACTCGATCCGTCTGTCTTGCAACAACGGCTGGTCAGGGTTCGAAAGCAAGGGTATGCTTCGGTCGATGGGGAGTTAATCCCTGGCATCGCGGCGATTTCCGTCCCCGTCTTGAACCGGCTGGGCCTCCTTGAAGGTGCCCTAACTGTAGTCGGAACACAACCTGACATTCAGCCAAAATCGGACTCACGACTCCTCCTCGCACTCCAAGACGCGGCAGAACGCCTGTCGAAAGACCTGGGATTCCATGCTCAACTTGGAGGATAAGGGACACGCCTTTACTAGACACATACTACAAGCGCATAGTAAAATAGAGATTACTACAGTTGAATGTTGGTTCTTCTCGGATGGTATACGTTCTTATAAGAGCCGCAAAGGGCTTGTAATCTTGTAATGTTCCATATAAGTTCTCTCGAAAATACGGATTGGGCCGCCCGCCGGATAAAGGTCGGGCGGTTCTGTTTGTGCCGTTCCGGAGAAACATCTGAAGAAACAGACCACGGACGAACTGCCAAAACGTAAAGGAGGAGATATTAGGGTGGAGCTGTCACGCTGGAAGGCGACGGTCTTATTGTCTACACTCATTGTTCTGTGGGGTGTCAGCTGGCCCATCTATAAAGTCGCCCTGAATTATACACCGCCCATCTTGTTTGCCGGCATGCGCACCTTGCTCGGCGGAATCCTAATGGCTGCTGTCATGCTGCCAAGATACAAGCACATTCGCTGGAGACAAACATGGCATATTTATCTCATCTCCGCGCTTTTTAACGCGTTCTTGTTTTACGGGCTCCAGACCGTCGGGCTCAGGTATGTACCCGAGGGATTGTTCACCGTCATCGTGTATTTACAACCGGTGCTTATCGGACTCCTCGCGAGGCTCTGGCTTGGGGAACACCTCTCCGCGAGAAAACTGATTGGTTTACTTCTCGGGTTTATCGGCGTCGGTGTGATTAGTGTAACGAGTATCTCGGGGCACATATCCCTGCTCGGCATTCTGCTCGCTATCGCCACGGCGGTGAGTTGGGCCATCGGCACGGTTTATGTGAAAAAGGTTGGACCTCGAGTCGATTCATATTGGCTCGTGGCTTTTCAGTGTATCCTCGGTGGCCTTGCCATGAATGGGATTGGGCTCGACGCTGAACATGTGTCGAGCATTGTATGGAATGGACCGTACTTGATTGGTTTAATCTACGGCGGCGTGTTTGGCATTGCCATCTCCTGGGTCATCTTTTTCACCCTGGTTCGCGCCGGTGACATGAGTAAAGTCGCTTCGTGGACGTTTCTCGTCCCCTTGTTGGCCGTTGTACTCGGCTGCGTGTTCTTGCATGAGCCCGTCACGATTTCCTTGTTTATCGGGCTTGTCCTGATTATCTTCAGTATCTACCTGGTCAACAGAACGTCGAAGGTTACTGTACCTGTGAAACTTAGATCTAGTCATAGATAAGGTTCGTTGGTTTACATGCCGTGGAAGCCGCAAAGGTTTACTCAGCGGGTAAAAGGCGAGTGACGCATGGAGGTTCACTCGCCTTACTCGTCCTAGTTAGCCTAACTCTGTGCCAAGATAAATTCCCCATTTTACCTACGAATCCTTGCGAACCGTCGAGCTTGTTCCGTGATACTGACTTCCACGGGCAGTCTCTCCATACTGCTGGCACCGTAAAAACCGTGAACCCCCTTTGTTCGCTGCAGAACGTATTCGACGTCTTCAGGTTCAGACAAGGGGCCACCGTGGCATAAGATTATCACCTCAGGATTCACTTCTCGTGCAGCGTCGGCAACGCGCTGGATAAATTCTGGTGCTTCCTCAAGCGACACGGCCGTCTTGGCACCAATGGTTCCCTTTGTAGTCAAGCCCAGGTGCACCACGATAATATCCGCGCCCGCTTCGGCCATCTTACGCGCTTCTGTTGGATTGAATACGTAGGGCGAGGTCAATAGGTCAAGCTCCCGGGCCTTCCTTATCATGTCGACCTCCAAATCAAATCCCATACCGGTCTCCTCGAGATGTTGCCGAAACGTCCCGTCATAGAGACCCACGGTCGGGAAGTTCTGCACCCCAGAAAACCCCATATCCCGGAGCTCACTAAGAAATTGTTTCATGTCTCGAAACGGGTCGGTCCCACAGACTCCGGCCAACACTGGGGTATGGTGAATAACAGTCAGGACTTCACGCGCCATCTCGACAACAATCTCGTTCGCGTCCCCATAGGGGAGCAAACCAGCCAAGGATCCGCGGCCAGCCATACGGAATCGTCCCGAGTTGTAAATGACGATGAGATCGGCGCCCCCGTTTTCTTCACACTTTGCGGATATTCCTGTCCCTGCACCCGCTCCGACAATGATTTCTCCGCGCTCCACCTTGTCGCGCAGACTCGACAATATGTCTTCACGGACACGATTCATTCTTAGCCCTCCCGAACATATCCAGCAGCGTAGCAACCGCTTTCTCAGCGAATTCCACATCATTGATGTTGGCGTCTACATCCTCAACAGGAATGCCTTCTCGTACATGGTGGCGAATGGCTGAAAATAACGCCGTATCCGCTTCCGGCCACCAAAACGGATTTCCTGGTGCATCCAAGACAGAGAGTCCTTTGAGCGGAAGTAAAAACGCCACGGGCCCTTGCGCCTGATTGGCTTTGTCGGCAAGGATTTGTCCGAGGGCCTGATTTTCCTCGGGCGTCGTTCGCATTAAGGTGACTTGGGGATTCCATACGTAAAATGTCCGATGCCGAAATCGCTCGGGGACGGAAGAGATAGGTCCGAAATTGACCATATCTAGACACCCTGGCACGATGAGGTGAGGAATTCCGCGATGACCCGGAGCCTCTAGACGATGTGGGCCAGCACTGAGCACGCCGCCACACAATTCATCTGCCCATTCGGTGGTCGTGATGTCGAGTACAGCGGCAACACGTCCATCTTCCACCAAGTCTTCCATGGTGCGTCCGCCCACACCTGTACAGTGAAAGGCCAGCACCTCGCAACCCGCCCTAGTCAACAGCTCCCTACAACGAGTGACGCACTCCGTGGTGTTGCCGAACATGGTGATCGCGACCACAGGGTGTTCCGTTTCCGCTTCAGAAGCGCTGATGGAGGTTTCTCGGATTCGTAGCATCCCACAGATAGCACCCACTGCTTCAGTAAAAATGGTTCGGCTAATCTGATTCAGACCGGCCACATCAACGACAGCTGGAATCAACACAATATCCCTGGTATCCACGATGGGTGAAGTATTCCCACTGGCCATCGTCGACACCAGAACCTTGGGTACGCCTACCGGAAGCTCTCGCATGGCCGCACTGATGACAGACGTCCCACCGGATCCCCCCATGCCGAAGACACCTTGGATGCGCCCGGTCTCGAACAATTCGCGTGTCAATATAGCTGCCCCACGGCTCATGACGTCCATCGCATGTCCCCTATCCGCGCGCTTCCGCAGTGTGCCAAGGTGTTCCCCTCCTCGTTCCGCGACCGTCTCCGCCGAGATGTGGGAGAGTATATGAAAGGGCTCCCCGACGACCCCAATGTCCATCGTGAGTACGCTTAAGCCTTCTCGTCGCAGCAAAGATGCGACAAACGCATACTCTTCTCCCTTCGTATCCAGTGCTCCAATAAGAAGAACCGTCGGCTCCGACATACATACTCCCCCGTCACGCGGATTTCATCAAGTAACTTCGTTCAGAGGTGTAAGTGATGAGAACAAGTCCACAAGACGGATACAGATTTAAAATGACGAATTTTAGCATGACTATGGGTCTAGCTGGTACTGAGGTTTCTACGTTCCGGGCGTGGACGAATGACTACCTTCTCCAACGCAGGAATACGTCCAACACGACGGCACCAACCGAACAGATGACCACCCCTATACCGACTAACACCCAGGCACCGCCCGCATGTTGCCCACCAACCAACTCAGACCAGCCTTGGGCATTGATAATAAACAGAGGTATCAAGAGACACAGGCAAATCACTGCCAACGCCGCCAGTCGCCGGTAGATGAATAACCGAGATAATTTCATATATTCATTTAATTTTTGTGGGTCGAATTCATAGACATGTGACTCCATGCTTTAAATCCCCCCTATCTCTTTTTCGCTAGGACTTCTTTTGGCTCCGTAATGATAAGCACCGCTCCTACGAACAACACCAGGCAGCCAAGAATGATAATCCAACTAAACGGTGCGCCATAGACTGTCATGGACAAAAATGAGATGAAGAAGAACCCGAAGGTCCCCGCCATGACGCCACCCCGGACACCACCCGCGTAGGCGATCCCGATATAGTAGCCCATGATAATCCATATCGCCCATCCAAACCCGATGACCGCACCATAGGCCAACATTCTTGGGTCGGTATAAACCTGCACAGTCATAGCGCGTGACGCCGGAAAACAGAGAATCATGAGCAGGAAACCGATGAGGTACGCGAGCGCCGCTCGCCACCAAATGAAGCTCTCTGCTCGCATCAGATCCGTTCCCGCAGCGATGGCAAAGTTTTCAAACCCCCAGGTTAAGGTACCAAAGATCATAATGAGTACACCGACCAATTCATAGACCCCGTGGGTTGGAGATACGAGTTTTCCACCGCTGAGGACAAGCCAAATCCCGGCGGCCACACACAATAATCCGATAGCCGTGCTCCATCGCTTAATGTTCTCCTTGTACAGTGCCGCCACAATGAGGGCACCCACCACACCGAACAGTCCGCCAATCGGTCCGGCCAATGCGGAACCGATAAGGACCGCCGAACATGCGTAACATAGGTCCCCTACGAATCCGCCCACGCCGACAAACAAAGTCCACCACGAGATGCGACTATGAAAAATGGATAACACATCTCTCCAGGCACCTGTGATGACGACGAATATCGTGATGGCAAGCAGACCAAAGGGATACTGGAGAAGCACAACGATGGCCAAAGCGCCCGTCGGGTATTGGTGGTTAAACGGCGCCTTTCCGACCAATGTACCCAACAAGCCCAGTGCGATTCCGAGAGCGGGACCAGCCAAGAGGGCATACAACATGCCCAGGCGTGTTTTGAGCGCGTCGTGCCCCAGCGCTCGACTGCGAAGACGCGAAACGTCAATCGCCACCTCAATCACTCTCCTAGATCGTGGTTACGACGGCATGCTGTTCACAGTCAAATTTGCCAGCAAATTGGAAGCATCCAGCTGATAGTGAATGAATGCTCGATGCGAGTCCACCAATTTAAACTTGCGGATCAATTCTCCCTTGTACTCGGCGATGGCTGCCGTTTCAATCCATCCCACTGTACTAAAGCTGGTGAGTTCCTCCCGAATGCAGCATAGATTGGCTTTTGCGTAATGACCCCGAAGACGTTCATAAATCTCATGCTCCCAAAGCCCTTCCGGTTCCTGACACAGCAGACTTATCACAGCATATTTAATAGAAGGTTTAGGCACGTAAATTCACGTCCCCTTTTTCGAATATGTGACCGAGCCGCCGAGAACCAATCAGCTACCTGAACTGTGCGCCCAATGAAAGCTCACTTTCCGTACGCCTGCGCAAAAAAGTCAGGCATCGTCAACCCCATAACAATCGTAAGGACAATCCCAATGAGCAAAAAACACAGCGACCATACTTTGGCGTTGAGCATAGGAAGAGGATTACCGGACTGTGCAGCGTTCTCTTCCGTCAACTCAATGACCTCAAGTTTCATGCGTAGCCCCCCCTAATAAATAGTCAGTACGCGGATGGCCGTCATCCATGTTGCATCGCTCGGCAACCTTGCGGAACAGCTCCTCCTGGGTACGTCCGATGACGGGTCGCTCGCGAAAGTAAAAGGTATATAGATTTGCGCAAAACATGCAAAGCCGCAGACATTTGTACGGAACAATTGTCGACTCGAGCCCCATTTCCGCCAAATGAGCCAAGATCTCGTTCCGCTCACGCCAAGTCCGGTTCCGTATACAACACCATACCTCCTCCAACCGGTTCACATCCTCCCAATTCGCATTGTCTTACGAATGGAAGAAATCATCCAGGCCACTGGATGGACGAACTGCTGGAATCATTCCATCCCAGTCACAGATAACGACGTTCATACACTTGACTCGATGTACATCGAATCCGAAATCTGGACAGTGCTCCGTGGTGAGAATTCGATAGGGAACCTTCTCGGGATGGCACATTGGACAAAGACCCAACGCGATGTATTCTTTCTGCTCGGCCGTGTATTGTTCCGTGAGCTTCTCGAATTGCAGCTCCCACTCATCACGCAGAGCCATACGGGTACGCGTCATGAAAGATTCCTCTCCTCTTTCGAATGCTAGGGGGCATGGATAGTGCCCCCACCAAATTCTGTAGATTCGCAGAAAGATTTACCGGACCGACTCCCCAATGGCATATTTGGCCGGTTTCGACGTCAGGCGATTGACAACAAATTCCCCGCCCTTCATGACCACGGATAGGCATTTGTGTTCCTGCAGGATGGCGATGTTCTCAAGCGGATTCCCGTCCACCACCAGGAGGTCCGCTAGCTTTCCAGGTTCAACCGTTCCGGTTTTGTCTTCGGTCAACATAATTTGCGATCCGTACTTTGTCGCGGCCACAATCGCGTCCATCGGAGACATCCCGACTAGTTTGACAAAGTGCTCCAGATCGCGAGCGTATCCCCCGTGCGGACACCAAGCAAACCCATAGTCACCGCCCGGCAGCACCCGTACCCCAGCCTTGTACAGGCGGTTCATATTGCCAACGCATATTTCAAGCCCCTGTGCATAACCGGTGGCGTCCAGTGCCTCCTGACCGAAATACTCGGCTCCGTGCTCAAGGGTCGACACCAACCAGTTCATGGCCGGTACAACGAAAAGGCGGTCCTTATTTTCCACCAACATTTCAAACGCTTCATCGTCAATAAAGTCGGCATGGCCAATTATGTGCACTCCTGCTCGCACGCAATGCTTTACCGACTCGGCACTGCGAGCGTGCGTATACACCCGCTTCCCGCGCGCGTCCGCCTCTTCGACCGCCGCACGGACCTCTCTATAGGTATAAAGCGTCATTTCACCGCGCGCATTGGGAGAAAGGCTTTCGCCGCTCACGTTCAATTTGATGAGGTCCTGCCCTTCCTTGTAAAGGCTTCTGGCCGCCTTGCGTACAGCATCTTCGCCATCGGCAAAGATGGATAGACCGAGGACCTGAATGTGACTTGGCCATAAGTCCGTAAAGCTGCCCGTCGCTGAAATCTCAGGGCCATTGGCAAGCATGCGGGGCCCAACCAGACGCCCCTGGTTGATGGCGTTCTTGATTGCGATGTCGACACGACCCCGGGCCGCCGCACTGACGGCCGACGTGAACCCGCTCTTGATAAGTGTCTCGGCGTTCAAAATAGCTTCAACCATCGTCTCTTCAATCGGCTTTTGGTCGATGTCCTGAATGTATATAGCGTTGGCCCAAGTCAGATGGGTGTGCGCCTCCGTCATACCAGGCATGAGAGTCTTGCCGTTTAACTCCATGACACTCAGTTCATCAAGGTTTACCCCGTACTCAGACACATTTAAGTTATGGCCTACGGCAACAATCTTGTCAGCGCTTACAAGGACATCAACGTTTGCTTGCGGCTCAGCTCCGGTACCATCGATGAGATAGGCATTACGAAACAAGATGGACGCCATACCTATCACTCCTCTTCCTTTTATTCAATCCTTTAGACCTGTTAAGAACTCAAGGACATAGCGCTCAACCAACCCCGGATATTCTAGAGACATCCAGTGACCACATTGGTGAATGACTCGGACTGTAGCTCGCGAAAGCAAGGTGCTGAGGGTCTTTGTCACTTGGAGTGGAGACGTGTTGTCTTCCGATCCCGCAATCATCAAGGCAGGACAGCGCACCTGACGGGCATCCAAGGCGTTCCAACCAGCAATGGCTTCACAGGACCGCGCATACCCCTCGGCGGGCTGCCCGAGCAGAATTTCTCGCACTCCGGCTGCAATTTCAGGTCTGGCTCCCCGTGTGGCCAGACTCAGTGCCGACTCGAGAATGGTGTCGACGACCGCTTCCATCCCACCTTCGCGAACCTTGGCGGCCCGCGCGACAAGCCCCTCCTTTCCGGCCGGCGGAAACTCAATGATGGGTCCGAGTAGAGTGAGAGATTTACAGCGTGCCGGATGACGCACCGCGAGCGCTTGGGCAATTACGGTTCCCATAGAGTGGGCCACGAAATGTGCCGTATGAATTCCCAAAGTATCCATCAGCGCAGTCAGGTCATCGGCCCATCCCTCAATCGAATATGCCCCTTCACCCACCCCAGAGCGTCCAGATCCTCTCAAATCATAGGAGACCGTCTGATAGCTGCGTGAGAGACTGCGGATCAAGGGGTACCATATATTGCTCGTCCCTCCCAGACCATGAATGAGAATGACCGATTCGTGACTCTCCCCCCTTACCTCAACGAAATGTCTGACTCCGTTCACGTCAACCCACATGTTAAGCCCTCCAAACTGGTCTAACCACTTAATCCATCCCATACGTTATATCATGACTGGACTGTTGTCAATATGCAATCAATTAAAACTTTTTTGTGCAGAAAATCCGGCACGTGCCCTCTATTGCCACGAGATATTTTAGGTATTTTTCGAAGTCGAAAGCCCTCAAAAGGTGTCGACAAGATGGTGAATGCCTGTCCCATGCAAATCAATTCAGTTTTCGCGCTTGACTTCGCAGAAAATAATCGCTAGCATTCGGTACGACTGGTCCTACCAATTAAGCGGTTTGGGGTGAAAATCATGCGGCTTGTTCGTTTTCAAGCAGAAAATGAAGTGAAACTCGGTGTGGTGCTGGACTCAGAGAAGATTCTCGATGTAACCAGAGTGATGAAGTCCGCAAATCGTGGCATTGTTTATCACGATGTTCTGGCTGTCATAAAGGACGGTCAAACGGGATTGTCCCTTGTTGAAGAGGCAGCAAAAAACTTTGACCCAGATTTTGTGATTCACGCGCAGGACGTCAAAATCTTAGCCCCTTACCTTCCGGAAAGAAACGTGTTTTGTCTCGGCAAGAACTACGTTGCTCATGCCAAGGAATTCGACGGAAGAAACGACGACTCGGCCATTCCCAATCAACCTATTATCTTTACGAAACCTCCGAGTTCCGTCGTGGCTACACAAGAATCCGTTTACTCATACCCGGAGTTGACATCGGAGTTGGATTACGAAGCTGAGATAGCGGTTATCATTGGCACCGAGGGTATCAATATTGAGCCGGAAGAATCCTGGAATTATGTGTTTGGGTTCTCCCTCATCAACGACTTGACCGCACGAGATTTGCAGAAAAAGCATCAACAGTGGTTTAAGGGGAAGAGCTTAGATGGATTTTGCCCGTTTGGGCCTTGCGTCGTCACCATGAACGACATCGCCAGCGTAAATGATATCGACGTGTACTGTCTTGTTAACGGTGAAGAGCGGCAACGGTCCAGTCTGAAACAGCTGATCTTCGATATACCGCAAATTATTTCTGTGTTATCGCGCGGGATGCGTCTGCAAGCCGGAGACATTATCGCAACCGGAACACCAGAGGGCGTGGGTATGGGCTATACGCCGCCTCGATTCCTAAAACCGGGAGATGTTGTCACCGTGGGTTCTTCACAGATTGGAGAGCTTGTAAACACAATTATTTAACAGATAAACGTTCAACTGAGCAGGTTCTGACGAACCTGCTCGAGGTGTTTTTGCATGGCATCTCGAGCCTTCGATGGATTTCTCAGTAAAATCGATTGTAGCACTTCTTCATGCTGCATATGGTACGTGGCCAGCCTGCCTCGATCGGACAGCGACAACAGCTTCATGTTTCCCCACAGCTTCTCCGACCGCGTGGCATGAATGGAGGTGGCGACAGACAACAAAATCCCATTTTTGGCCATGCGCGCAATTGCCAGATGGAAAGCGGCATCCCAGTTCTCGAACGCTCCGACATCCGGATTATCTTGTTGCGTGAAAGCCTTCGCCTGCTCGTGGCTCCTGACGAGATAGTCAATTTCCGCCGGGGTTCCCCGCATCGTTGCCAAATACGCGAGCTGGGGTTCAAGACACAACCGGGCCTCAATGATCTCAAACGGGCTCGTATATTTCTGCAGCTCCCCAGACATGTCGTCAATCTGGAGAGCCAATTCGGTCACGTAGCTCCCGCTTCCAACCCGTGTTTCAATAATCCCCATGGCCTCCAATGTACGAAAAGCCTCACGCACACTGGTTCTGCTGATGCCAAAGGTCTGAGCCAACGAACGTTCCGAAGGAATTTGATCACCTGGCAGCAGCTCATGTTTTTTGATCTTCTCTACAACGTAATCCCGGACCATATCCGCAGGCTTGTCGTTCAAGATGCTCCCCCCTTCAGCCCTACTACCCTACAAAATACTTCTGCACCACCCGTTGCAGCTCGCCCTGGTTGAGGATAATCTCGTCATCCTTGGCTTTCAGTACGTCGTTGTAGACGACTTCGCCTTGCCCCTTGACCTGACGATAATGAATCTGCTGCGACGGGTGAAAGTCCTCCTTTACCCCGAGCGCTAGGCTAATCATGTCGGTCGACGAAAGGTTCGTGGCAATCAAGAATTTCGAAAGGGATTTGGAAAGTGCAGGCAGCTTCGTGACGTTCTCAGGTTTCATGATGGCTTTCGCAATCCCCACCAACGCCGCTTCTTGCAGCTGCTGCCGGCCATAGTCCGTCCCCGGTAACCCGTACCGAGTATGGATAAGCTCCGTCACCATGCGCCCATTGAGAAAGTGTGTCCCTTTCGTGAATGTCTTGCCATTATCCTCTGGGTACCACGCGTGATTAATGGTTACATCAAAGGGCAAATCCATCTCAATGCCACCAACCGCGTTGACCATATCCTGAATTCCCCAGTAATCGGTCTCCGCGTAATAATTGATAGGTACACCTGTGAGCTGTGAGATGGCCTGCACGGCATCCAGGGTGCCTTGCTGAACGCCGTGATTCACCTGATCCAGGTACTGAACGGAGGTTAGCTTGGTATACCCGTAACCGGGCATGTACACCCGCGTATCCCGCGGAATGCTCAGGACATCATAGGTGTGCTGATTCAAGTCGACGTGAATGAGCAGAATCGAATCGGAATGCCCCGCTTTCTGTCCCGGTCGCGCGTCCGATCCCATTAACAATACGTTAAACTCGCCGGCCTTGGGCTTTACATTCAGTTCCACCGGCTTGGTTGTGTGCTGCGACGGTTTGGGCGCGGTAATTGAAGGTATATTCTGAAAGTGGTTTTGCGGTTGCAGCCGGTTGTATTCATAGGCCACAGCCCCAGCCCCGCCGACCACCACAACCGCGAGTGCTGCGAGCGTACCCCACAAAATCTTGCGACGTTTCCTGGGTTTCCGTAGCTTGCCCTTTCCCATGATGAGCTCCTTTTTCTGGGTTTTCGTCCAACAACGCATCTCTCACCAATATACCATCAAAACGCAAGGATACGAACCTCCGAACAGCACAGAATCTGATTCGATGCGACAAATCACTCCATGATTTCGACGATCCGGCCGTCATCAGTTTGTCAGTCACAGTCAACAGCGAGCCAGATTTAGCCCCAATCCCGCGTCCCGGAGCGGATCGACACGAAAGTCGGACTTTCTCATGTAATGCAAACGAATTCAACGGAATACACACTATTGATAGACTCTTTAGTACCCAATCCCGAAGAAAGGGGCGCATACATTGAAAGCTGCGCGTGTGGTTGAATTTCGTAAACCATTGGTCGTAGAGAGGGTTCCTGACCCCACCCCCGGGCCCCAGGACGCGGTTGTTCGTGTAGAGGCCAGCGGAATCTGCCGAAGTGATTGGCATGGGTGGATGGGAGATTGGTCGTGGGTTGGATTGTCTCCCAGTTTGCCCATCACGCCAGGACACGAATTTGGCGGTGAAGTGGTCGCGCTTGGCAAAGACGTGCAAGGATTTGCAGTCGGGGACAAAGTAACGGTGCCCTTTCACTACGCCTGTGGACACTGTGAATACTGCCATGCTGGGGTACCGAATCGGTGTGAAAGCGTAGGCATTTACGGCTTTAGTTGGGACGGAAGTTTTGCCGAATACGTGGTTGTACGGAATGCGGGTTTCAACATGGTTCCCCTCCCAGAAAATGTCGAACCTTTAACGGCGGCTGCTATTGGGTGCCGATATATGACCGGCTATCACGGAGTTATGCGCGGAAACGTCAAGCCCGGACAATGGGTGGCCGTCCAAGGTGCTGGGGGCGTAGGCCTGTCTGCGATTCAAACCGCTTATGCGATAGGTGCACAAGTGATTGCCGTCGATGTGGACGATGAGAAACTCGAAAAAGCAAAGCAAGAAGGCGCAACCGCCGTTGTGAACGCACGGCGGGAAGTGGTACCTGAGGCCATTCGCGAAATCACCAAAGGCGGTGCGCATGTCGGCATTGACGCTTTAGGAATTAAAGACACGGTACTCAATTCGGTACTATCCTTGCGTAAAGGCGGCCGGCATGTGCAGATTGGTTTGACAACCTCCGAGGAAGGCGGCTATGTTGCCTTGCCCATGGACTTAGTAACCTGTTCAGAAATTGAAATCGTCGGCAGTCTGGGCATTCCGCATCCGGATTATCAAGGATTATTGTCCTTGGTTGCAGAAGGTCGACTGAATCCGAAGTCGCTCATTGAACGGGAAGTCGGTTTAGAAGATGTCAACGAAGTGTTTGATAACATGACAAACTTCCGTACCAAAGGATTTAATATCATCACGAAATTTTGATGAACGGAGCGTATAAAATCCTCCACATTCCACCTGTTTGAAGAGTATATACGAATGCCCGGGCCATCAGCGGGCCGGAGGATTCCTCTCCGCCGGCCCGCTGATATTCAATTTGGCACGCTCATCCCGGTCACTGGCGCCGCTTTGGCATGCTCGGACGTGTTGATGTCCTCCAAGCTCCTGCCTTTTGTTTCCGGTGCCAGCCAGATGGACAACAGGAGTCCAATGAGCCCGGCCGCCACAAACAGCCATAACGCCTTGTTGACACCCCAGGTGGCCACGAGATTCGGAAACACGACCACCCCGAGGATGGAGCCACCCCGACTGACGGCGGTAGCGAACCCAGTCACCCCCGCTCGAATGGAAGTAGAGAACAACTCAGTGGGATAGACGAAGTTGAGGATGCCTGGCCCCATGTTGGCAAAACACACCGCAAGCGCAAACAGAATCACCAGCCACATGATGGTCGGCGTGGTACTAAGCGCAAGTACGGCCAAGACCCCGGTCAAGCCGGCGAACGAGGTGATGAGCAGCGGCCTGCGGCCCCAGGTATCAACCAAGAAATTTCCAACAAACGCCCCCAGCACACCCACGGCACTGATGATGGCGGATCCGATGTTGGCGGCGGTCTGGTTGCCATGCGTGAACGGGGTCAAAATGGTCGGGGTGTACATGGAAATTCCGTAATACGCGACGGTATAGCAGAACCAAAAACCACAAACGAAGACAATCCGCCGCAGCAACTTCGGGGTAAACACATCCAACCCACGATGTTCTGGCTCCATCTTCACGCCCGGATCGATGTTTGTCTTCGTTAGCGCATGCAGCACGTTGGTCGCGTCATCTGCACGCCCTTGAGCCAACAGCCAACGTGGCGATTCGGGAATCGAGGCGCGAAACAGGATAACCACCACGGCCAAGGCGGCGCCTACCAGCAGCATGTAGCGCCAAGCGATAAGTCCCAGCGGGGTCAGCGCGATACCTACTCCGTAGGCCGCCACCGCCCCGACAAACCACATCGCTCCCAAGGTGGTGATTTGTCTGCCGCGGCGATTCTTGGGACTGAATTCAGACAAGAGTGTCGAGGATATCGGGTAGTCGGCGCCAATGCCGACCCCAAGCAAAAACCGAAACAGGATAAGTTCCCAAACGTTTTGCGCGAGCGCCGTCAATCCAGCAAACACGACGAACGTCAGCAAATCGACCAGGTACATGGCTTTGCGCCGTTATCGACCCAGTGCCAGCAGGTGAAATGTCCACGACTCCGGAATGAGGAGCGGACGTATCCGTACCTAAGTATTTATCGTCGAGAAAGAAATAGATTTACTGTATACTGCCGTCCCCTTCGGACGCGATATTAAAGGCGTACAACATATGCCCAGAACCGTCCGAAACCTGGGCGTTGGGGTGATTGGGAACCATCATTCCTTTGCCGGCCTTCGCCTTGACCAGCTCCACATCTTTGGCGATATCCGCTGTGGAATTCCGTACGGTTGGGCTTGGCGTTGACTTGCTCTTGGCAGACTGATCACTCTGATTTGTCGAGCCACTGCTATGCGCAGAGCTACTGTTGGATGTCGAATTTGTGGTAGTCGCACTTGATGAGTTTATGGCTGTGTTGTTGCGTGTCGCCGTGGTTGCAAGTTGTGTCCCATGGAGTGACGACGAAGTGGTCGTATGTCCAGTCACATGGCGCGCGGACGGAATTGTGACGGATCCGATGGAGACGAACTTTTCGGGCTCTTTACTACTTGGCTGAAAGTCCAACGTCGGCTTAATCGTTCCGGACAGGTGACCCGCCGTCTGAAAATGGAGGACCACCTTGGCCTTCGAATGGGCCGGCACCTGTCCGGGAATGAATGAGTCGGACAATGGGGACAACGTGGTGGTTTTGCTAGTCAATGCAAAATCCGAAGGCTGCAAAGGCAGAGCGATGTCTGCCCTGTTGTCCATGAGGAAACTCAAAATCAGACTTCGACCATCGTTTTTCGTGACGTGAACATTCGAGATTTCTACTTGTGGCCTCGAGACGCGCGAAGATGGCTGAGTGCTCTCGTTCACCTGTGATCCGGACGTGCTTTGGAAAGCACACCCAGTCATAAGCAACAATGAAGCTCCCACCGTCCAAACGGAGATCTGTATACTCTTGCCTTTCCCCAGCATATCTCCCCACCCCAAGTCGTGACTCTGTTTTTATTTGATCACGAATCTAAATGTTAAATAAAACAAAATTTTCAAATTCAGAGTGCGCGAAAACCTTTCGATCAACTTGCACAATACCGTTTCTAGTCGTCCATTACGCCTGAAGATATCATTGGCATGGATATCTTATATTTTCCAATGCGTTGTGTCAATCTATATATACTGGGGCTTACATAGTCAAGGGTTGGGCGGAGGCCGTCGCGTGACCTACACACTCGTGATGCCAGTCAACTTACGGTAGGCCATAATCCCTCTCATGCATAATGACAGTCTGTCAGTCAACGTATCCTTTAAAATCCACCGAGATCTTAACATTTCCTACCCAAAACCCTGGTTGATGTTTCATCATATATAAAATAAACTGATATGCACAACCAAATATGCATAACTGAACAATGCTTTCGCTGAATCCCGTAAGGGAACGGGGGAACCGATTTCTGGGGTGAATCCAGTTCAATGAACTGGAAGGGCAATCTCTTAGCCCTAATCCGACAGCTAACTTCGTAAGCGTTAAGAGAGGAGAGTGGATTTATGACCACTTCTGCCAAGCTGTCTCCCGGACCCCCGTAGAGCGTCTACGGGGGTTTTCCATATTTTCTGGAGGTGTGTGGACACGGTCCGTTTCTGAAATCCCTACGGATAAATCACTACAAATTAGGAGGGTTTTATTGGCGGTGAAAAACCGATTGCGAAGAGACGACGTTACGGTTGTGGATCTGCGCGTGGCCAAACAAGCCGTTGTCGGAACCGCAGTCGGCAATGCCATGGAGTGGTTTGACTTCGGAATCTACTCCTATCTAGCGGCAACCATTGGCAAGGTCTTCTTTCCGGAAGTCACGGGTCCGGAACAACTGATTTACAGTCTCGCCACCTTTGCGATTTCCTTTCTCGTGCGCCCCATCGGCGGCGTATTCTTCGGAACCCTGGGAGATTGCATCGGGCGCAAGAAAGTCCTAACGTTCACCCTGCTGCTGATGTCCTTGGCAACGCTTGGCATCGGGTTGATCCCTGGATACGCGAAGATTGGCGTGGCGGCACCCATTTTGCTCCTACTCGCCCGATTGGTTCAAGGGTTTTCGACGGGGGGCGAGTACGCCGGAGCCATGACGTTTATCGCAGAATCGACACCGGATAAGCAACGTGGCAGGATGGCGAGCGGACTCGAAATCGGGACACTCGTCGGATACATCTTTGGATCCGGCATTGTCACGTTGCTAACCTTTTGGCTTGGAAAAACCGCCATGCTGCAGTGGGGTTGGCGGATCCCGTTTCTTGTCGCGGCACCGTTGGGTCTGATTGGTCTTTACCTGCGCACGCACCTGGAAGAAACCCCCGCGTTCGTGAAAATGGAAAAGATCCGCGAAGAAAGGAAACAGGTGGGTGTCAAGGAAATTCTGTTGTACCACCGGCGTCCACTTCTGATTGGTTTAATCCTGGTGTTCTTTTATAACGTCGTCGACTATACCGTCCTGTCATACATGCCGTCGCACTTGACCGCCGTCCTCGGCTATGGCGCCACAAAAGGCCTACTGATGATCTTGATTGTCATGTGTATCATGATCCCGATAGTTTTCGCGATGGGCTACCTGGGTGACCGCCTGAGCGGCAAACGGGTGGTTCAGCTGGGGCTGACCGGACTGATTGTCCTGTCGATCCCGTCGTTCTGGCTGATCGACAGCGGTAGTAATCTCGCCGTGTTTTTCGGCCTGTTAATTCTTTCCGCCTTCCTCGCCTCGTTCCAGGGCAATATGCCCGCGTTGCTGCCGTCGCTTTTCTTTACAAATGTCCGATACGGCGGTCTTGCCATCACGTACAATATTTCAACTTCCATGTTTGGGGGAACAGCGCCCTTGGTCGTGGCATGGCTGATTAATCTTACGGCCAACCGCATGATTCCCGCGTATTACCTGATTTTCTCCTGCGTGATTGGCCTCGTCGTCCTGACAGTGTTTGTGAAGGATACGTCCGGAAAACCGCTTCGTGGGTCGCCGCCGGCAGTTGCGAGCGAAGATGAAATCCCCGAAGCACTGAAGGAGAATGGGGGATCGCTCTGGTGGCGGGAAGAGCGGAGAGAGATTGAAGAGCGGGTCAAGGAATCTGGCAAAAGTGCAGTAAGTATTTTCTAAAAGGCGTACGACTCTTTGATGAACCAGGGCAGGCACATTGCCTGCCTGGTTGATTTTGAACTCCTTGTCGTACTTCCTCTGCTGTCCCATTCGGAACACCTCGAATTGGAATCACCTTATTTTTACATTCTCAATTCGCGGAGGTTCAAAAAACCGCTTAACTGGCAATTCCCGTCGCAGTAGCTCGGATAGAAGTTGTTGGATATCGAGCTGGAATTCGCTATTCACATCCTGACCGGAGTGAAAGGCGACAGAGCCCGGTCCCCTATGGTTGCTCTGTCATGCTCATATATCGCGTATATTTACCGAATCAGCTGATTGCGAAACGCGATGGCTACGGCTTCCGTTCGATTCTTCGCACGCAGCTTGCGCATCAGCGAGCTTACATGCTCCGTCACCGTATATTCGCTGATATGAAGTCGTTCAGCGACCTGCTTGGTCCCAAGACCGTCCGCGATGCACTGGAGTACTTCCTGTTCACGTTGCGTCAAACCGCGCGTTACCGTTGCAGCAGAGAAGCCATACGACTCGTACATATGTGCGGCAAGTGTTTTTGCGGCCCGCGAGGTCATGACATCCGCAATCATGATGGACTTCTCGTCCGGCTCAAACGGTTGTCCGGACTGATCGAGCATCAAGAGCCCAATCGGCTTATTATCCGGCCCAATAAGCGGACATAAAAGCAGGGACGTAAGCTTGAAGTAGCTCACGTAATAATCCGGGAACATCGTAGAAACATCCCGATAGTAGATGGGACCTGTTAAACGATGAAACTGGTACAGCAAGGGTACGTTTCGCGCTGTTTCACGCACCTGACGTATGGCCTCAAGATCGATATTATAGCCATAGATTCCTTCGATGGTGTATGTAAACGGACTGTACAGGAACAGTGCACTGCGCGTGAAATCGCCAAAACGGCAGACATAAGTCGCCGTGATTTTGAATATCTCCTCAAGGTTCTTTGCGGACATCAAGGCTTCATCCAATTCGAGCAGCAGTTGGTACATAGAGAAGCGGTCATCGTCGGACGGTGTCTGGCTCTGATACTTTATCATATCCAGGCCAATCCGCACCCAGTGGCCGATTTGCCGGAACATAAACCACGACACGTCATCCCCCGCTCCGCACCCCTTGGCCATCATATACAGCCCCGGTATGATACGGGAAATAAAACCGTCCTGGGCCTCGAACTGTTCATGAACGTCCCGGTGCAGCGCGGCATCGATGGTCGCACGCTGCCATTCATCTTTGTCGAATACGGCCGCGTCTTGAATCCGAAACATGGGTTCCGATTGAACGATGGCTATCCACTCCCAATGGCCGGGTACCGCCAGCCCGTGCAATAACCGTACGAGCGCCGATCCCCACTGGGTTTTGCTCGCCAAGGCTGGGGTCCGTACGGGAAAATACGCATTCCGTAACGTTACGCCGCCAATATTCATCATTGTGGAATGAATCCAGCGAAACGCCTGCTCTGCCTCCGTCACATCCGCTTCCTTCCAGACGATAGACATCAGGATCTCTTCAAACTCAGCCAATAGAAAAATAATATCGGATGCACCGATAAACGGTTGGCACTTCAAGACCTTAATCTGAAACTCTTCCAATCGGGTAGAGTCGTTTGCTGCCAAGGCTTCGAATTGTTCGAGTAAAAACGTAAACAAATACTGCATGCGGCGTTTGGCTTCATCCGTCACATTCAGAGTCGCGATATGCGTCATCCAGTTCGCCTGGCAGGCGGCCTGATTCGACTGCACCGTGCGGATAATCCGGCTCGCCACGCGCGGCGGAGTGATGGATACGGCCGGATAGGAGTGCATGACCATGGCCCCCCTTCTCATCAATTTCGGGTCGATCCGACCGGTCGGTCGGGACGCATCCTGACACCGTCCGAAGTGTGACACTTCTCGACGTGATTCGCTGTGATTCGCTCGCCGGCCCCAACCCTCCCAATATATTGGGGTACACAAACCCTATGGAGATGGGATTATCGCGGCTCTCCGGACGTCCTAGAATAGAATTAGGGACGGATCAGCGAATCATTGCCGTACTCTTTTACTCCACTATAATTATACTGAACATTCGGGCCCATCCGTCCACGAATATTTTGGGGGAGGTGTTTTTCAATGGAATGGAAGGGCAACGACAGCAAAGTACCAGTCCGGGCTGCCTCGAAAGACGTCGTTCCGGCAACGAAAAGCGCCCCGGCTGCGAATGAACAAAGCGCGAATTTCTTAGCGGCCGCCTGGAAGCGCTTTCGTTGGTGGCGGCAAAGACGTCCGTTCTGGGCAGGACTGTTCAGCATCCTGGCAGGGGGACTGGTGATCTGGGGCCCCTTGGCACTGCTGCGGTTTGCTGTCCTGCCTGGGAGCAACATCTGGGCCGGACTTGTGGTCGGCGCTTTGATGATTCTCATGGGCGTTCTGGAATGGATTGCCCCTTTCTATTCCCTGCTCACCGGCTCCATCACCATGGTTCTGGCCCTTGTCTCCTTGCTGGTGACCATGGGTGGCTTCGTCGTCGGGATGATTCTTGGCCTTGTCGGTGGTGCGATGGCCGTCGCTTGGAAACGAATCAACCCCGAAGACTTGCAGGACAAGGGCAAGCGCAAGACCTGGAAGGCAAAACTTCCAAGCGGCCATTCGTCTACGATTTCCTCGTAATTCTAGATTCGTATTGAATCGATGCATCTACGATGTATGCGAATATCCGAATCCGAATCGCACCGTTCCTGAAACCCACAGTCAAAAAGGAGCGTGTACCATGGAGACCAATCTCGCGTATTCCCAACTCCCTGGGAAAACCAGCTGGAAGCACTTTTGGGCGGTCATGGCACTGGCTCTCATCGCTCTTGCCGGCTTGACGGCCATGATTTCCAAGGGCATGGTTGCATTGGCGAGCACCCTTCCCATGCCGTTTACCATTTACGCGGACAGCATCACCGGTGACAACTTCTCTTTAGTGCCGAATTATGACCGTAGTCACGGCGGCGCCATCAGCGTCATTAAGATGGACCAAACCCTCCATAACATGACGATTACCAAATCGGTCAGCATTGCCGGGCACACACTAAGCCTGAACATCAGTGCGGGCAGTGGATCGCCCGTACAGGGCAGCGGTGTCCTGGTCGACGCCAGTGACATCCAGGCTGGCGTGAACTCGTTCGATGGCATGGTCATGGATGCCAACAGCGGCATATCGGCGAAGGGCATCACCCTGAAAGATGCCACTCTGCAAGTCCCGTATCTGAGTGCGGACAGCATGACGCTGCCGGATATGCATCTGTCCGTCAGCATGAAATGAGACTCGCATGTAAATACTTTCCTGAGAATAACTAGGTCAGCAGGATAGTCTGTCTGAGAAAAAACGGCCACGGAAGCGGGACGGCGAACCCTAGCCGCCCCGTTGCGCGCTCAACTGGGTTTTACGAACGAGTAAGGAGGGGCGCATCTTGAAATCATTTCGTAAACTGCGTTATGTCACCGTACTGTTCGCATTTATTCTGCCTGTCACCTGGCTAACACTGCCCGGCCTTGCCTATGAGACATCCACAGCCGTGGCAGACGCGGCCACGCAGACGATGCAAGGCCCATTCTACCTGGACGCCAACGAAGTGGAATGCGACAACGCGCAGTTGCACAATCCGCTTTCCTCTACACCCGAACTCACGTGTACGGAGATATCCATCACGGGCATGACGCTCACGTACCCGTTCACATCCGGACATAAGATGGTAATGCAGTCCCCCGGACCCGTCACCGGATCGGACGTGAAGATTGATTCACCCCTGTTGACGGATGTAACGGTTGGGCTTGAGAATTTTACGAATAAGGCGGACTTGCTCGTCCTCGCGGCAGGCGGGACGGTGAAGCACTTAGAACTGAAAAACGTGCATAACATGAAAATCAACCGGATGGAGGCGAGTCACCTCAATATCCCGAATCTCACTATGAAAATGGATTGAAAGCTTCGGGCATCTACGCGTAGATGTGCCATCAAGCGGACCGGCGGATGACCCACGCTGGCCCGCGAACATTGAATTTGGCACGGTCATTTCCGTCGTCGGCGCTATCTCCTCCCACCACCTAGTCTCTTTGCTCGACCACCACACCGATGTCAGCTGCCCATTCCCTGAGTATCTTTTTGTCAACTTTACCTATCAGATTGCGCGGAAGATACCCGACAAACCGAATGTAGCGCGGGGTCTTGTATTTGGCGAGTTTGCGTTGACAAAACTCGATGAGTTCCTCCTCCGAGGTATCCGCACCCCAGTGCTTGACCACGTAGGCCACAACCTCCTCGCCCATCGCATCCGATGGCGTCCCTACGACCCCGACCTCTGCCACGGCCGGGTGCGTAAGTAATAGTTCCTCGAGGTCTCTCGGGTAGATATTGAACCCACCCCGAATGATGAGGTCCTTCTTGCGGTCTACGATATATACGTAGCCTTCCTCGTCGATGCGCGCCATATCACCCGTGTGTAGCCACCCGTCCTGTATGGCGGCCCTGGTTTCGTCGGGCATGTTGTAATAGCCATGGGTCACATTGGGGCCGCGCACAAGCAGCTCGCCAACCTCGTGTCGCGGCAGCTCCCGGCCGCTATCGTCGACGACCTTGACTTCGACTCCCGGCAGGGGAAGGCCTACCGATCCCGGTTTCACGGGAAGGTCCGGCCGCGGTGCCGTCACAATCGGGGACGCTTCGGAGAGCCCGTATCCCTCGTAAATCCGGCAATCGAACTTTTTCTCGAAGTCCTCGCTCAACGACTGTGGCAATGGGGCTGATCCCGAAACGCAGACAGACAAGGACGACAGGTCGTATTTGTCCGCGTCAGGGTGGTTGTAGAGGGCGTAAAACATCGCGGGTACCGCAGTGAAATGTGTCACCTTGTAGCGCTCTATCGCTTGGAATACCTGTATAGGGTCGAAGTACGGCAGGAGCACATCCGTTTCCCCCAGTAACAGGGTGGTGAGCATCGTGGTGAAGCCAAAGGCGTGCGATAGAGGCAGGATGCCAAGCCCGACTCGTTTTGACTTGAGCGGATAGGCCTTGGCGAGTTCTGCTGCTTCCTTGGCGTTCGAGTAGAGATTCCTGTGGCTGAGCATCACGCCCTTGGGCCGCCCTGTGGTACCGGACGTATAGAGGAGCACGGCAAGGTCGTCGTCTGCAGGTATCTCACTCGGCGGTGTAGTCGGGCAATCCTCCATTTGAGAGCGAAACGAGTCTGGGCCGCCACCCTCGTCCAGGCAATAGACCTTCGGTGAATCCGGAAGGTCCCGGACGGCCTCCTCGATCTTTGCCAGCAGCATGTTCATGGTGAGAACGGCTTTTGGTCTGCTGTCTTTCACAATGTAGCGGATTTCATCCGGCTGCAGGAGCGGCATGGCGGGTACCACCACGGCACCGGCCTTGATGATACCGCTATATGCGAACACGACCTCCGGGCAGTTTGGCATGGAGACGAGGACCCTGTCTCCCCGCCCGATACCAAGTTTGTGCAGTTGGTTTGCGAGTTTCGCAGAGACCTCGTTACACTCAACATTGGTGAATTCGCGTCCCTGGTAAATCAGGTTGATATATCTACCGAACGTTTTGATGTTTTCGCGCCAAAGCAGGGCTAGGTTCATGGGCATTCCCTCCTGTCTTCGAGCACGGGAAAACGGACAATGGCGCCGCCTGCACGGGCAGCGCCGCCATCCTCGACTTCCGTCAGAGTTACGTGAGGGCGCCATGCTAATCCCGATGACGATCCCGATGGCACCCCGGCTCTCAAGCCGTACTCGGCCCAAGTCGTTCCCACTGAGGTTAAGCACTATACGCCTTGAGTACAGATTCCAGGCGTAACGCAAGTCCAAGGTCCCCGTGCACCTTCAACCTGCCGCTCATGAAGGCGACTGTTCCGTTCAGGTTGCCTTGCACCATCTCCTTGAAGTCGTCAGCCGACAGTTCCAACGTGCACTGAGGAGTGTCCTGCTCGCCTTCAGAAACCTTCGCACTCTCGGGGGTCAGGTTGATTTGGTAGACGCCGGCATCGTCCCCGGTGAGGTTGAACTGATAGATGGCAGTCAGGCCGCCAGTGCGGGACGGATCGGCCTGTAAGGTTTCCTGGATCTTCTCGAAAATTTCTTTCGTCGTCGGCATAGGTATGCTCCTCCTCGTCATCCTTGAGATAGGTCTGTGATTTTATTTAAAATCTTACGCTAAACTGTGTGAACCCCTGTTCTGGGGGTACTATCTCCCTTAGAATTCAGGGGACCGTGGCTGCATCCTCCGACTGTCGGTACCGGCTCGAACCTTCTATGGTACCAACGGCATTTGGCCCTTACCCACGGTTTACTTCGTGGGGGCTCCAAGCAGGGCCTTCACTGAAGCAATTTCCTCGCGCAACGCGGCGACTTCGGACCGGAGATGACGGATGTCGTCCTGCAAGGAAGATGGAACTCCTTTCGTCGTTTGCTCCTTGCGATTACGCCACTGCCGGACGCGTTCAAACACAAGCAAGAGCGTAGGATCCCCTACGATGGTCTCGATAAAGGCGTCTTCCACCGTCTGGCGATGGCCGCGTCGGCCGTGGTCCTTACCGTTCTTTAAGTGATTATTCAGGATGCGCTGGATGTCCGGATTGTTCGGTCCACCGCTCTGGCGATAAAACGCCTCCATGCGCTGTCTAAGCGTGAAAGCCTCCTCGTCCTTCATTTCGGATTCAGTCCAAAGTCCATCCCGTCGAGGTTCAGGCATACGATACACCTCCGCTTATGCATCATAAAATGCGGCGTGTTAAACGCGTCGTGAGCGGAACACGCTCCAGAGCACAAGCAGGGTCAGCACAGCGCTGACGATGACTGCGCTCGTGCCAAGTGTCTCAATTCCGCCTAGAGCTGCCCCGTTTCGCGCTCCGAACGAGAGCATCAGTGAGCCGCCGAGAAAGAAGGTTCCTGCCAGAAACGACAACGACACACGATTGCTGACCTTGTGCAAGAGGCGCGCCGTCGGCTTTGACAGCTGGGCGTCCATCGTAAAATGAAGTTTGTTCCACTCCAGGTATTCCAAAAACTTGTTCAGCCGCCGCGGCAGTGTGGTGACCAGCTTTGCGGTCTCCGCGAGTAGGCTCGCGTTGGCCCGATAGTTCAGGCGCCGGCTCAGCCAGCTGCGCATAATCTGCACATCTGCCGTCTCCACGACGTCGTGGTAACAAATCTCCGGGCACAGCCAACGTGCAGTCGCCTCCGCCGCGGAGAATCCTTTGGTCCAGAGCGCGAGCCCCGTCGGGATACGACAGTGGTTTTTCGCGCAGATAAGAATCGTGTTCATGAGCAGGCTGCCCCAGTTGTAACGGCTTCCTTGATGGCTCATGGTGTAATGGATGAAGAGACTGCGCAGCTGGTCCTTCAGGTTGACCGTATCGGTGTAGCGAGTTGGTTCACAGACGTCCATCCCGGCCTCGATGGCATCTTCCGCCTGATTCAAACGGACGTGCATCAGTAGCCGAAAGATGGCTTCCGTGTGGACGGCGTCCATGGTCCCCGTCATGCCCCAATCGATAATCACAGCTTTTTTTGTATGGCGGTCAATCATGATGTTCGAACCGTGCGGATCGGCGTGATAATAGCCTGCTACGAACGTCTTTACGTACCAGTGCCCGAGATCGAGCATGCGCTCCATGCGCTCTTCAAATGTGAGAAAATCGACCGGGAAGTTTTTGAGGTTCCACCCGTCGATGTATTCCATCACGAGCACGTGCTCTGTGACGTGGTAGACCTCGGGAATGTGCAGTGTCGCGAATTCGGAGATCATCTCTCGGTGTATGTTCATGATTTCAGCCTCGCGCCGCAGGTCGAGTTCGTCGCGCGAGCTGCTGTAATAGTCCTCAAGGAGGCCGGGCAGGTCGAGTGACACCGTCATCTCCGGCGGCAACATGCGGTATACACGTCGGACCAGCTTGCGGATGACCGTGATGTCGGCCTGGAACAGCTTTCCGACCAGGGGCCGGATAATCTTGACGGCGGCCGGGCGGCCGTCCTTCAGTCTGCCCCGATAGACCTGCGCGAGCGAAGCTGAGCCGATGGGAGTTGGATCGATGGAGTCAAACATTTCCCGCCAATCCGGAATGTTGTCTTCCAGCACGGTTTGCATCTCGGGAAAGGACAGGGGCGGGACGTCACTGAGCAGGGGTTCCAGTTCTTTCGTCAGCGCGTCCGGCAACAGTTCCTGGCGCGTCAGTATAACCTGACCCAGTTTGATATAGGTTGGGCCGAGTTCTTCAAACGCCAGACGCAGCCGTTTCCCGAGCAGGCGATGCTTCGTCTCATCGTCCTTGCTGCGATCGCGCAGGATATGGAAGACCCCGTGTTTCATGAGGATTCTCGTCGTAGTTCGAAAGCGCTTTCTTGGCGTTATGGCCTCGCCTTCTTTCCTGAGGCGGTGCCTCACGGCAGTCAGGTCGAGGCTCTCGGTATCCGTCGCGAGAGCTGGCATGATTGTCCCTCCTGACTCATAATCCGAAGGGCATTTACTACATCCCAAATAACGACTTGGTTAGGATTTGAATCAACCTTTCTACCGGAATCTTGAACACGACCCCAGCGGGATCGTTCAGTACGTTTATCATGGCCTGCTGCAGTTCGGACTGTTTCGGACCAAATTCCAGGAAGTTGGTCGGTAAGTTCGCCTCAGCTTGCAGTTCTCGAATCCGAGCTAACGTTCTTTGGTGCAGCTGTTCGGATGTACCCGTTTCCTTGATACCCATTGCATCTGCAATCCACTCAATCTTCGGTAGGTATATCTCTGGTAGCGCTTCCATCACGATAGGCAAGAGTACGGCATTTGCGAGCCCGTGAGGTATGCCGTACATCGCGCCCAGCGCGTGCGCACAGTTGTGCACCGGAATTGCACCGGAAGCTGGAAACGACATGATGGCCATACAGCTCGCTGTGAGCATATTCATACGCGCTTCTATGTTGGTTCCTGCATGCACGGCGGTCGCCAAGTTTTTATCAATGAGTCGAATGGCTTGCAGTCCGAGTGCGTCGTACATCGGTCCCTGATTCGCCCAAGCCACACCCTCGACGGCATGGGTTAAGGCGTCAAAGCCTGTAAAGGCAGTAATCTTGGGCGGAAGACCTACCGTGAGATCTGGGTCCAGAATGGCGATATCCGCGTTGATATACGGGTGAAGCAAGTTCGCTTTCACGTGGTCTTCTTCGTTCATGAATACCGCGATGGGAGAAACCTCTGCGCCAGTACCCGCCGTCGTGGGAATGGCAATGTGAGGAATCGGAAGTCTTTTGGCCAATTCTCCTACATACAGTCCCAAGTTGCCTGGAACGGTTTGCGCAATATCCGTGAATCCAGACGTGAGCAGCATCTTTACGCCCTTTGCTGTGTCCAGAACACTCCCGCCGCCAACGGCGAGAATTCCATCTGCAGAATACTCTCTCGCGATTTTTGTCGCCTTGTTGACCAAAGACATCCGGGCATCTTGCAGAACTTCGTCAAATACGTACACGACTTGCAGGTCGTTCGGGCCATCGAGTGCCGAAAGAACTTGATCGACAACCCCTGCATTCACGACTCCCTTATCGGTAATAACAATCCAACGTTTTCCGCCCAGTTCTTTCATGTGAGCGGGTAAAAAAGCGCGTGCCCCTGCTCCAGCCGAGACGGATGTACGAAAATCAAATCGAAAATACGTTTGCTTTGGCATGTGCATCCTCCTGACGAGTCTTGCATACATTGTGGTTGCGAATGGAATTACTGGGTTAACCAACTGTCGAACAAGATGGAATACCACGGCCGCTGCGCCTTATCCGGGATCATCGAGGTGTGCATATGTTTGGTTTGTGAGTACTCAAAGAGGACTTGATACCCAGACTCACGTCCGAACCCAGATTGCTTATAACCACCAAACGGAGCGTCCGGACGAAGCATGTGCCAGTCATTGATCCAGACCGTACCTGCCCGAAGTTTCCGTGCGATGGTTTGCGCCTTGATGACGTCCTTGCTCCAAACGCCTGCCGCGAGACCGTAAATCGTATCATTGGCAATACGAATGGCATCCTCTTCCGTATCGTAAGGAATGACACATAGGACAGGTCCAAAGATTTCTTCCTGAGCAATCCGCATGGAGTTATCCACGTTCTTGAAAATCGTTGGCTGTACGTAAAATCCATCGGGGGGTACGTTCTCCGGAACAGCACCGCCGCAAGCGAGTTCGGCTCCCTCTTTAAGCCCAATCTTGATATAATTCAGAATCGTATCTTGCTGGGCTTTGGACACAACAGGGCCGAGACCCGTTTTCAGGTCGAGCGCATTTCCGATAGAAATCGTAGCTGCCTTGGCAACAAGCCGCTCCACAATTTCATCTTGCATGTCACGCGGTACGATGAGGCGGGTTCCGGATTCACAAATTTGGCCACTGTGCAAGAATGCCCCGAACAGAGCACCTTCCTCGAGAAGGTCTAAATCTGCGTCACGCAATACAATCGTCGGACTTTTCCCACCCAGTTCAAGCGTCACACGCTTTACTGTGGTGGAAGCCATTTGCATAATACGACGCCCCACCTCGGTCGATCCGGTAAACGAGATCTTATCCACATCCGGATGAGTCACAAGTGCTTCCCCAACGAGGGCTCCCGGCCCGGTGACGACGTTGACGATCCCGTCGGGGACACCGCATTCTTGGCAGATTTCAGCGAGCAATAACGTGGTGAGAGGTGTGTTTGTCGCCGGCTTCATGACAACTGAATTCCCCATTGCGAGAGCCGGTGCCAACTTCCAGCTCGCGAGAATGAGTGGGAAGTTCCACGGAGTAATCAATCCGCATACTCCCATTGGCTCTCTTTCCACCATATTGACGGAAGGACCCGGGAACGCAAGACTCGGCAACTCTTCCCGCATGGGAAAGTTCCGCAGAATCTGCGCCGTAACCGTAAACTGTTGAGCGACCTGGAGTACGTCGCTTCCCATCGTTCTGCGGAGCGTACCGCCAGATTGTGTAGACTCGAGCACGGCAATTTCTTGTGCGCGTTGAGCAATCCTCGCTCCTATCTTCACCAACACATCGGCGCGTTCTGTGACGGAAGTTCGACTCCAGACACCGGATTCAAAGGTTTCCTTTGCGACTCGAACCGCTTCATGGACATCTTCGACTCCAGCCTTAGCTACACTTGCACAGACCTGACCATCGGACGGATTGATTACGTCAAACGTTTCCCTTGACCGTGCGGGTACTTTCTGGCCGCCAATAAATAACGGATAGAATTGTGCCACCACAGAACCTCCTAGAACTGCGAATTTATTCGATGACTTCGACCTCACGTTGGCCGATCCGGTAAATCTCATCGATGGGCTGCTTGAGGGCCCGTTCCAGGACGGTTAGGCGATTTCTCAGCAAGTTCGACGAATAGGTCAGGAAGTTATTGTAATCCATGCCCTCGGGCAGGCTTTGCGGATCGAAATTCTCTTCGATATAACCGAGCAGTGTGGGCACGAAGCCCGTCAGCTTGCGATTGACGACGTCCCACAGCTTGGGATCCGCCTGAAGGCAACGCTGGATGAGATAGGTTCCATAGCTAATATGGCGTGACTCGTCCATCTTGACATAGGTGATCCCCTGTACGAGGCCGGGAAGCTTGCCCTGTTTCTTCGCGGTCTCAAAAAAGATGTAGTAGCCGCTCTCGGCGATAACCCCTTCTACCACCATGTTGTACGTGACCGCGGCCTCGACGAGTGCGGACGGGGACGTATTCTCGCGCAAGCGGCCCATCGCCTCCGGCAGCTCCTCGTAGAAGATCTTGCGGTACGCGGGACTGTGAAACCGCGTTAGGTCTCCTGCCCCGGGCACGACCTCTTTTAGAAAGCGGTGGAAAAACTCTGTGTGCTTAGCCTCTTCGAACAGGAATGTAGTAAGGAACATCTCCTCCTCCAGACGGCCGTCTCGGGCCACCGCGTCAATCAACGGTACGAGGTCGAGGGCTACCGATTCCTCCCCAGCCTGGAATTGGGACAACAGGCGCAGGAACGTTTCCTTGTCCGCCTCCGACATGGCGGCCCAGTCTCTTTTGTCCTGTTGGAAGTCGATGTCCGCAGGATCCCAAATCCCGAGCTTCTTCGCCTTTTCGTACAGGCGCAGCGGAAAGCTCTCACTCTGGAGACTCGCCTCACTGGTCGTCTTGAAGGTCCGCAGGTTCATCACCTCGCTGGACATCTTGCTGGACATCCTCAACACCTCACTTTTGTCAATCGCCTGCCGACAGGCGCTCAATGATGGTCGCAGTGGCCATGCCGAAGCCGATGCACATGACCTGCAGGCCGTACCGGCCACCAGAATCCTCCAATTCGTGCAGCAGGGTCGTGGTGATGCGGGCTCCGCTTGCGCCGAGCGGGTGACCGAGTGCGATGGCACCGCCGCGCGGGTTTACACGACTCATGTCGGGGGAAAGCTCGCGGGCCCAGGCGAGTACAACGGAGGCGAACGCCTCGTTGATCTCAATGACGTCCATCTGCTCCAGAGACAAGCCTGCCTTTTGCAGGACCTTCTGCGTCGCGGGGATAACGCCCGTCAGCATGATGACCGGGTCGACGCCGACCACGGCCCGCGCCACGACGCGGGCGCGCGGGTGCAGCCCAAGCTCCTGTGCCTTCGCGGCCGACATCAGCAGCAACCCGGCGGCACCGTCGCTGATTTGGCTCGAGTTCCCGGCTGTCACCACACCATCCGGCCGGAACGCCGGCCGCAGGCCGGCCAACTTCTCGAGCGACGTGTCGCGGCGGATGCCCTCGTCCGCTGAGAAGGCGCCGCCCCCCTTGGCGGGTTCGATGGGGAGGATTTCCCGCTCGAACTGGCCCGAATCGGCCGCCTTCGCCGCCTTCTCGTGGCTGGCGAGCGAGAATTCGTCAAGCTCCATGCGGGAAATGTTCCATTTCTCCGCAATCATCTCCGCCGAGAATCCTTGTGGTACGATGTTGTACTTGCTCGTGACCTGCGTGCTGAAGGGTCCGAGATCGGCCGCCATGGGCACGCGCGACATGTTCTCGACCCCACAGGCAATGACGATGTCCATGTCCCCGGAAAGAATCGCCTGGCAGGCGAAATGCAAGGCCTGTTGGCTGGAGGCACACATACGGTTGAGTGACACCGCCGGCACCTCGACCGGAAGGCCAGCGCCGAGTGCCGCCAGGCGCCCGATGTTGCCACCCTGTTCTCCGGTCATGGTGACGCAGCCCGTGATGACGTCTTCTACGCTTGTGGGATCGATGCCCGAATTCTGAATGAGGCGCTGCAAGACGGGAATCAGGATGTCGACCGGATGTGTTGCGGCAAATGCGCCGTCCCGCTTGCCGATGGGCGTCCGGACGGCGTCCACGATAACGGCCTCGCGGTTCATGATGGCATCCCTCCTTCCTCCATGGGGCGCATCCTGCGCCGCTAGAGGTTGTCCGGACACGGACTTAAAACGTAAACAGCTCAATGCCGCCGGAGACGTTCAAGCCGATGCCGGTGATGTACTTCGCCTTGTCGGAACACAGGAAGACGATGGCGTTCGCAATGTCCTCCGGATCGCCCGGACGGCGAAAGGCCGTGCGCTGAGTCATCCGCTCGTTCATCTTCGGGTTGCCCATCTTAAACGCCTCGGTGGCGATGATGCCGGGGATAATCGCGTTGACGTTGATACCGTGGCGCGCTCCCTCGAGCGCCATGCTCTTCGTGAAGCTGAGCAGCCCACCCTTCGTTACCGAGTAGCTCGCTTGCCCAAATCCGCCGAGCGTACCGGCCACCGAGGACATGTTGATGATGCGGCCCCATCCCTGCTCCTTCATGATGGGCCAGACCGCCTTCGTGCAGTTGTACGCACCGGTCAGGTTCACCCGCAGGTCGCGCTCCCAGAGGTCGTCGTTCTGGTTCTCAATCTGTGCGATGTGATCGAGCGTGCCGGCGTTGTTGACGAGGATGTCGATCCGCCCGAACTCCGCCTTCACGCGCTCGACGACGGAGCGCACCTCATCGCGGTTGGTCACGTCCATCTTGATGGCAAACGATCGCCGACCCATGGCCTGGATTTCCTGCGCCGTCTTTTCCGTATACACGACCTTTGTGCTGTTCATGACTTGAGCGAGTGGCCCGAACTGTTTCGCGGTGTCCGCGCTCGTATCGTCACTCTCAATCAGGATGTCGGTGACCACGACGTCCGCCCCCGCCTCTGCCAGCGCCAAGGCGTCCTGCCGCCCGATTCCACGCGAAGCGCCGGTCACCAGTGCGACCTTGCCCTTCAACAATAGATCCCAGGATGACATCTTGGTCCTCCTCCTCTGCAGTGCTATAGGTTCTTCCTCCATTGATGCGTGTCCGAAAAAACAACCTATGTGCGGTTGCCCGCTTTAGAAGGAAGAAACTGCGGCTTGCGTTTCTGGAAGAACGCCGCGAAACCTTCGATTGGTTCACCAGTCGCAAGCGTTTTTTCGAACGCCTCGCTCTCGCAGCGATAACCGTCCTCTCTCCCTTCGCTCGCGGCCAGGATGCAGCCCTTGGCCAGGCCCATGGCCTGCACCGCACCCTCCGCGAGTTCTTCCGCAAACGCAAGTGCCTCCGGCAGCAGCCGCTCCTCTTCCACGGCACGTGTGATGAGGCCAATCCCCTCCGCCTCCTCTGCCGTGAGCCGCTTCGCCCGGAAAATCAGTTCCGTCGCCTTGGCGCGTCCGAGCAGCCTCGTCAGGCGCTGCGTCCCGCCGGCACCCGGAATGAGACCGAGCGATACTTCGCTGAGGCCGATGTAGCCCTTAGAGAGGAAGCGAAAGTCGCAGGCGAGGGCGAACTCGCAGCCACCACCGAGCGCATGGCCGTTCATAGCGGCGATAACCGGCTTCGGAATTTGCTCAATCCGCGCGAATGTCTCCTGTATGCGGCGGCTTTTTGCGGCGATTGCACCCGGTTTTCCGGCTACATCACCGGCATTCTGCATCATCATCTTTAAGTCGGCGCCTGCCAGGAACGTCTTCGGGTGCGCGGAGGTGACCAAAATCACCCGCGTCTCCGGATCTGTGCCAAACTCCTCGACCGCCTTGTCGAGGTCTTCAAGCAACGTGTCGTCGATGGCGTTCGCCGGTGGGTTGTCGATGGTCCAAAGGACGACGCCTTTATCGCGCCGTTCCACCTTGAGCGTCTGGTATGACATTCCTCGTCCCCCCGTGGTGCGTGTCTGCACAACCTCTTAAATGCGCAGCCCCTGTTCCTCGTAGAGCCGGCGCGCAATAATCAAGTGTTGAATCTGGTTCGTGCCCTCAAAGATGTCGTAGACCTTGACGTCGCGATAGAGCTTTTCCACGATGTGACCGTTGAGTCCAATCGGTCCAAGCAACTCGAGGCAGCTGGCGCACACGTCGAGCGCCATTTTGCCGGCGAACGCTTTGCAGACGGCGGCCTCCTTGGCGTTCGGCTGGCCAATGTCCCCCTTCCAGGCCGCCTCCCAGGTGAGCAGGCGACCGGCCGTGATGTCCTGGTGCATGGCGGCGAGGCGCTCGCAGGCCGTCTGATAGGACCGCCCGGATTTCGGGTACTCGTATCGTACGTACTCCAACGTGTACTCGTAGGCCGCGCGGGCAATGCCGACCGCCATCGCCGCCACCACCGGGCGAGTCGTGTCGAACGTCGACATGGCCACGCGGAAACCGGACTTGCCGCTCGCGCGCTCGGCGTAGTACGCCTCGCCGCCAAGCAGGTTTTCATCCGGAACGAAGCAGTCCTCAAACACGAGCTCCGCGGTCTCCGACGCGCGCATGCCCATCTTGTGCACGATGCGCGAACAGCTGAACCCTGGCATCCCTTTCTCGACCACGAACGCACGGTGCCCGGCCCGGCCGAGACTTGGGTCCACGGTGGCAAACACGACGACCCAGGACGCCCGCCCACCGTTGGTGATGAAGATCTTCTGCCCGTTCAGGACATAACCGCCGTCCACCTTCTTGGCCGATGTGCGAATGCCCGCCACGTCCGATCCGGCCCCCGGCTCTGTCAGGGCGTACGCTCCCCAGCGCGGCTCATCCCGCGTGAAGATGGACAAGAACCGTTCGCGCTGCTCCGGTGTACCCGCAGCCTGCACGGGCGGGCCGCCGAGTCCAGGGCCCGGAAGCGTGAGGGCAATGGCCGGATCGCCCCAGCCCATTTCCTCCGCCGCGATGACGCTGAGGCGGTTCGCCTGGCGGCGCACCTCCAGGTCTACCCTCTCGTCTTCGGCGCTTTTCGACTTGGTCCCACCGCCCCCGCCCGGCGTGCTGAGCGTGATGCCCATACGGTTCACCTTCGCCAGCCAGTCGTCCGGGACGCGCTCTTCCTTGTCCGCCTGCATCGAGATAGGGCGCATCTCATGCTCGGCGAAGTAGTGAACGAGATCGCGAACCTGCTTCTGCGGTTCCGTCAATTCCAGTGAAATCACGAGACCGCCACCTTTCCTTTCGGATGGACGAGCCGCTCTCCCGCGTCGAGCAGGAAGCCGGCCTCGCGCCCGTACAGCATGACCTGCGCCTGCGCGTCGCGCATCCATTTCTCCACCGGGTATTCCTTGACGAATCCGGATCCACCAAGCAACTGCACCGCGTTGTTGCTGACAAACCGGGCTGCGCGATGGGCCCTCGCCAAGGCGTAAAGCGACGACTCATCCGCCTCCGGGCGCTCCTGGTCGATATCGAGGGCTGCCTTTAGGACGAGCATGCGCGCGGCCTGCATCTCAATCTGCATGTCGGCGGCCACGAACGACACCCCCTGGAACTTGGCAATCTCCTGCCCGAACGCCTTGCGGCCCGCGGTATACTCGACCGTATACTCGAGCGCGGCGCGCATCAGCCCGAGCTCCTTGGCCGCCTGCAGCGTCCGCACGCGTGGCAGTGAGCGTGCGAGCAAGGCTTCGGCTCCCTCGCCGCGGGCCAGGACATCTTCCGGCCCCACCTCGAGGTCGTCGAAGCGAAGACGCCGCACGCCCGCAGAGAGCAGGCCGAGCCGGACGTCCCCCTCCTCAACCGTCCAGGGCGATTGCGAACGCTGTAGCCAGAGGATGACGGGGACGCCCTGTTCGTCGCGCGCGCTGACGAGCAGGCACGTCGCGTCCCGCGCCATGCGTACGGGGCGCGACGTACCGCGCAGGACGTATCCGTTGCCAATCTGCACGAGGCTAGGTGCACTGTCCCATGCCACATTCGGATCGCTCGCGTCGAGCCAGGCGGTGGTGGGTCCGCAGCCGTCCATCTCGACGCTCGTGAGCTGCGACCGAATGTTTGGTAGATACGCGGTAAACCGGAGCAACGAAGCAGCGTCGCCAAGGCCGGGCCAGCCTTGCACAAGGGCGAGATCGCCATAGGCCAGTTCCTCCCACACCTGAACCTGCGAGACGACGCTGAGTTCGAGGCCGCCCAGGGATTCCGGCAATTCCATGACGAGAAAACCGAGTTCGGCCGCCTTCGCGGCGAGTTCTGTGGGGACGGACAGTGCGTCCTCCGCATCGCGGGCGGCGGGACGTATGCGTTCTTTGGCGAAGTCCCGCGCGACCTGGATTAATCCGACTTCTTCTTCCGTGGGCCGAAACGAGATCAAGACCATCACTCCTGTCGGGGACATCATTCATCGGTTGAAAAAAGCAGACTCGGTCACCTAGGCAGGAATCCACAAGGCACCATATGCGCTATGTAGTGAAGCTTCTTCACAGCTCTATTTAAAATCCTGTAGAATATTGTGAGAACCCCTGGTCTGCGGGAAGTGTATCCCTGGAAATCAAGGGGGCTGCGTTTAGGAGATTGTCCGAGGGCCCGGGGCAGCCATCGCTGCCAGAAAGTGCAAAGCTATGATGGATTGGAGAGGATATTCCAGAAACGGAGGTCGTTCTAGTGTCACGTCGCCACGGCGCACCGCTCGTACCGAGAGTGCGCAAACACACCGCTGACACCATCCTACGAACGCTCAAGTCCGGTGAACCGCAGTGCCGCGCCGCGTTTGCAGCCCGCCTTGCGAAGCTTGGATTGCCTGGACCCACGCAGGAAAGCCTGCGCTCGCTGTTCGGGTTTCTACTTGGTCGCATAGATACGGCACTGGCGGACGAAGGCGATTTTTGTGAACGATTTCAAGAAGAAATTCTCGCGTACCAGCCGCACGTAAGCCTAGCGGACCTCATCCTGCTGCTCCAACATTGGGAGGAACTGATTCTCTCCGTCCTCTGGCAGGATTGCGACGTGACGGACGCGGAGGCGGTCTTTCTCTGGGTTCACTCGGTTACGGGCGCCCTTTCGAGATCCGTCATCGAAAACCTTCCCCGCATGCAGAACGCGAGTACCGACGCCCCGGCGGGTGGACGCTACGAGGCGTACGACGTGGTGCTCGACTTTGACGATGCGCTGTTTGGTGCAAAGGACCTGGCGGACGTTTTCGAGATCACCGTAACGTACGTGTGCCGGGTGGCCCATTTCGCACGCGGGGCACTGTTCCTGTACAATCCCCTCACCTATTCCGCGGAAGGAGTCTACGGGCACAATCTGGACGTCGACGAGATTGTGCGCATTCATGAGAGCGAACGCAGCCTTCCGGTCTTGCAATGGGCGATGCACGTTTCCTATCCGGCGTTTTACGAAGACGTCACGCCCGCCCTGCCGGAACACTACGTGCGGCGATTCCAGCTGAAGTCCTTGTTCGTCTGCCCGATTCCCGGGCCGTCAGAACACCCGATGGGAGCGCTCCTGCTCGATCAGGCAGGCCATCCGTTTTCCGTCGATGAAGAGACCATGAGTCTGGTCAGCCGCCTGCTCAGCCGTGTCGGAAAGGTATTGCAGCGGAGTATGTACGACTCCATGCCGGCGCAGGCCGTCGGGAATCAGCGCGGAATCACACAGCGCGAGCGTAAAGTACTGCAGTGCATCGCCGATGGTCATGACACCAAGGAGACCGGAAAACGGCTCCATATCAGCGAACACACAGTCACGGAATACGTCGGTTCCATCCTCCGCAAGCTGCAGGCGAAGAACCGGACGGAGGCGGTCGCCAAGGGCATTCGTGAGGGTATCATTCAGTGAGTCGGACCACCCCGGACCCCCGTGGTCAATACAACGGGCGACGCCGGCTCGAATCTTGCGTTGTTTTGAGACCAGTGATAGGGCCCTAGCTTAATCAAACGCCACCTGAACCTTCATTACATTGGCTGCCTTCCCGTTTGCTAAAAGGTCCGGAACTTCCTCGAGCCTGACCACCGTGGAAACCAGCGAATCGAGGTCAAATCGCCCAGATTGAATCCATTCCACCGCCGCGCTGTAGGTATGATTGATGGCCATGGAACCAGGCTAACGGCTCTATCATCGCTCCGGCTGCAAACGATAGGTTGTCGGCCAACTTGAAGACGTTGTCTACTGGGACTTTGACGAATTCCGCCAGTGCTCCGTTGACCGTGTCTCCAATCGCTCCCCAATTGACACAGTGATTGCCCCGGCCCGTCAGGCAGTAAGGACAATGCCCACAAAACAGGGACGGATCGGCGGCGACCCTGTCCCCTTTCTGAAACTGAGTGACCGCACTCCCCACTTCTTCAATGATGCCCGAGAATTCGTGTCCGGGTATCAGCGGGTACGGAGAGAGAAACTCCCCTTTAAAAATGTGGAAATCCGTGCCGCAGATTCCGCACCGCTTCACCCGAATGACGACCTCGTTTGCCCCAGGTTCCGGATAGGGAACCTCTTTTACAACGGCAGTCTTTGGTCCTTCCACGACGAGTGCTTTCATGGATGGTCCCCCCTGTCAAGACTTATTTTTCGGTTAAAATCCACGAATAGAAGTCATGAACTGTAAGTCTATGATTTGAATTAAACTATAGTTAAAAATGTTTCAAATTATATAATATCTAGCTCACCGGATACTATTCATCGCACGATACCGCCCAGGCGGCTCCCCCACTTCCTTCTTGAACACGCGGGTAAAGTAGTGAACCGAACTATACCCGGCTTCCTCGGCAATCGATTTTATAGACAAATCCGTGTACAGCAGCAGTTTTTGCGCGTATTGGATACGCTCCCGCTGTACATAGGATGCATAGTTCATGCCTAACTCGCTTGCAAACAGCCGGGTCAGATGACGTTGGGACACATGCAGGTACGACGCCACCTCATCCATCCGTAACGGTTGCGACAGGTTGTCCTTGATAAACCGCACGGCTTGTCGAACGATCCGGTTGGACACAGGCGGTGCCACCGGCAGGGCCACGCCCTCTCGTAGCTCGGTAAACGTAAAGTAGAAGGATTCCAGTAACGTGTGCGCGAATTGCAGCGTGAGGTCGGGGGACGCAGACCGGTAACCTGCGGCTTCCTTCAGCATGGCCGCCCAAACCAGGATACTCGGTGAGTACCCAGCGTCACGTATGAAGATACGATTGGTTTGGCACAGCGAATCAAATCGCTTTATCCACTGTGACGAGGAGTCTTCTTCGTTCACCTCGAAAGCAACAAAGACTAAGAACAGGCCGCTCCGACTGCGAATTTGATGCAGTACGCCGGGACGTGATAGAAAGAGATCCCCCGCCCTTAGGTCATAGATAGCCTCTCCATCTCGGTATGTTCCTTGTCCATCCACCACGTAGCAGACCTCGAAAAAAGAGTGCTTATGAACAGGATTGTCAAAGTGTCGCTGGTCGACTCCCCAGTAGTGAACGGTAAAAGAAACCTCCGTACCCGAAACAGAATGGGCGTAGTGGCTCAATATGGGTAGCGCTTTCATAACGGTTGCATCAAACACGACCATCCCCACTTTGGCGGAAAAGTGCAAACGCGTGGCCTGGGTTCTCAAAGACACGAGACCCCCAGATTCCTTACGATAACCTTGTCGCAGGTTTATTGTGACTCAAGTTGGCCTATTTTTCAGTCTACAAGGAGGCGCAAAACGTTGATTACACCGCAAGACGTCGAATTCTACAAGGAGAATGGGTACTTATTGGTCAAGGGCGTGTTTTCCCCGAGCGAGGTTGAGGAAATGCGCACGGCTCTGGACGGGATCTTGGACCGGGCGGCGAAGTCCAAATTCGACAAATCGCACACGTGGCAAGGGGATTACTTGCCCCCCGAACAACTGAAAAAACTGGTCTTAAAGGGTTTCCATGACGTCCATTACCATGACTCCGCCTTTTTGCGTGCCCTGGCCCATCCCAACATGACCGCCATCCTTTCGCAGCTCATCGGCCCGAATGTCCAGTTGCACCACTCCAAGATGCTCGTCAAACCACCGGAAAAGGGAGCCGCCTTCCCACTTCACCAGGACTATCCATACTTCCCGCATGAACGGCACACCATGCTGGCGGCGAGTGTCCACCTGGACGACGCGAATATGGAGAACGGGTGCATCTGCGTGATTCCGAAATCACACAAACAAGGCCCCATTCCGCACATCGGATCGCACTATTTAGATGCGCACGAATACCCACTCTCCATGGCCACGCCTTGTCCGGCCCAGGCCGGCGACGTCTTGTTCTTCAACTACCTAACCATCCACGGCTCCGATATCAACCGGAGTGACCGTATTCGTCGCAATGTCCTGTTCCAGTATCGCGATCCGATGGACCCCCCGACGGCCAACGTGCATGTGAACTGGGGGCAGGGCTTGATGGTATGCGGGCACAACCCGGTGTTTAAGGAGTACAGGCCCAGCACGGTAAGCGATATCGAGTGAGTCTAAGTACGCGGTGGAGCCCCTCATATCAAATGTGTCCATCAAAGTGAAAACTGCGTTCATTTACCTCTGCACGCGGCAAGGTTATGTTGAAACTGCGCGAAAGAAATTGGAGATGAAGCAGACAGGAGATGGTTTGGTATGAACGGGGCTCTGACCGAGAGCCAGATCAACCAGTTCCAACGTGACGGCTACCTGGTCCTTGAAGGGGTATTTGACGAACACGAAGTCCAGCGGATGCGCGAAGAGGCCAACTATATCCTCGAGTTAATCCTAAATTCGTCCATTGCGCACGAACGCCGCAGCGGGAGGTTGGATTGGACCGAATACCCAGACGGGACCCAGCACGTTCGCAAGATTCAACCGATTAATGACCTGTCACTGTTTCTTAACCGCCTGTCGGAAGACCCACGGCTGATTGAGCCGATGCGTCAAATCATGGGGTGTGATCCCCTGCTCATGGAGGAAAAGCTAAATTACAAGCAACCCCTGGAGACCCGAATCGAAGGCCTCAGCATCGAAAAGCGGGATGATCGCTTCCCCATTCACAACGACTGGGCGTACTTCGCGGCGCAAAACTATCCGCAAGACATCATCTCATCCGCCATTTCTATCGACGCGTGCACGGTCGACAATGGCCCCCTGCATGTCTGGCCGGGCTCGCACCGGGAACACTTGCAACACGTCGCCGGTGAATTCGGTCTTGAGGTCGCGCCCGGTTTGATCGATCCGCACGGCGGCGTCGACATTCTGACGCCTCCGGGTTCGGTGATGTTTTTCCATGCTTTGTTGGTTCACAATTCTCGCCCAAATTCAACGCCTCGCCCACGGCGGATGTTGATCTACAGCCACTATCCGTCCCGCGTTAACCTTGGCTTGGACATTCGCAATGGCCCGGCCCGACTCCGGGAATCCCCCTGGGAACATGAGTATTTACGCATGAAGATGAGTGGCGAATACGCCGACCGTTTCAAAGCCCCTGTATACGACACCTTTGACGTACGGTGAGGTGCGGGAGACAAACGAGACGCTGGGAAACAGGTGAACGCCTGACAACTAATGCGACGGCTAAACAGACCGACCTGCGAAGCAAGCTCCCCTTCGCATGTCGGTCTTAGGTTCGATGCATGCTCCTCGTCTCTTAACCTTTGATCCCGGTCATGGCGATGCCTTCAATGATATAGCGTTGGCCGATGATGTAGACTATCAACACCGGGATCACCGCAATGGTTGATGCGGCCATCATATCCGGCCAATTGACACTGTACAGCCCCTTGAACAGGTTCAACAACACCGGAACCGTAAACTGGTTCGGGGAGTTTAGAAACACCAGCGGATAGAAAAAGTTGTTCCAACTTCCCATGAACGATACGACACCTAAAGCCGATAAGGCTGGCCGAACCAACGGAAGCATAATGCGTACATAGATATGCCACAAGTTGGCCCCATCCATGATGGCCGCTTCCTGAATCTCATCCGGAATACTCATAAAGAATTGCCGTAACAGGAACACCCCGAAGGCGTTGAACAAGGCTCCGGGCACTATCAGGGACAGAGAGGTGTTGAGCCAACCAAACTCTTTCATGATGAGGAATAGGGGAACGATGGTGACTTGCGCTGGCACCATCATCGTCGCAAGAAACAGCAGAAACAACGCGTTACGAAAACGAAAACGAATCTTGGCAAAGGCAAACGCTGCCATGGAGCAGGTCAGTAACTGACCTCCAACAACCAGAACGCTGATGTAAAAACTGTTAAAGTACGCACGCCCGAACGGTAACTCCGACAAGGCTTCCGGAAAATTCGACCACTGCCACGTGGTCGGAAAGAGGGTGGGCGGGATTCGAAAAATGTCCGCCGGGGTTTTCAGGCTACTGAGCACCATCCAGACGAACGGAGCCACCATCACGATGGCGCCGATGCTCAGAACAACGTGCAGTAAGGCTCTCCCTATGTTGCTCGATAACAGCGGCCGCGGACGTGAAAGTCGACTTGAGACCCCCTGATTGACAGGCAACGTCTCCATCGGATTCATACGAATAACTCCCTTCGCGGTAGGGTAGGCGTCAATTCGCGTAGTTTACCCAACGCTTCGACAGGCTCAACTGGAGGGCCGTGAACAGCAGAATGATCACGAACAGGCAAACGGCGGCTGCGGCACTCTTACCGAACGTGAAATTGACAAACGCCAGCTGGTAAATGTGAAACACCAGTGTGTAGCTCGCCTTTGCGGGTCCACCATTGGTGATCACGTACGCCTGGTCGAAGACCTGGAAAGACCCGATGATGGTGATGACCGTGACAAACAAGGTGGTTGGAGATAGGAGAGGCATGGTTACGCGCCAGAATTGCTGAAACTTCGACGCACCGTCGATTTCGGCGGCCTCGTAAAACACCTTGGGGATGTTCTGGAGTCCAGCTAAAAATAAAATCATGTTGAAACCCAGGCCCCACCAGATGCTCACCATGGCAATCGAAGGCATGACCCAACGTGTATCCGTCAACCAATCCGGCCCTGTAATTCCAATCGAATGGAGGAGTTGATTAAGTACGCCAAACTTTCCGTTGAGCAACCACATCCACATGATGCCCACCGCAACGGAACTGGTCACGACCGGCATAAAGTACAACACGCGATAGACGTTTCGCAGTCGAATTCGATTTAAGCCAACCGCCAAGAGGATGGCCAAAAAAATCCCAACCGGAACCGTTAGAACCGTGTAGTAGATCGTGTTCACCAGCGCTGTCCAAAAGTCCGGATCGGTTAATGTAAATTGAAAATTTCGCAACCCAACGAAGTGATTGTTTCCGAAACCGTCCCAACTATAAAAGCTCAACACGAATAAAAAGATGAGCGGCCCAAGGGAGAAGACTATCAAGCCGATGAGTTGCGGTGCGAGAAAAAGATAGGCCCAACGTCCCTGAGATTTTAAGTTCATATCGTGGCTAGCCCCCTTGTCATGAATAGGCCAACCGGCCGTACTTTTTTGTCGATGAGTATCGGCGAGTTTAATAGTTGTTTTGCTTGGCGCGTTGAATGTCCGCGGCAACTTGATTCAGCGTAGTTTTTATATCCTGTTTACCGAGAAAAGCGAGGTCCAAATCTTGCGTAATGACCAGGCTGACGCCCGGGATTTTGGTTTCTGCTTTGGGAATCGCGAATCCAGTATTCCGCCCTTGCAGCCAAAATTCCGCGTGTGCAGGTTTGCCCTCACTGACGACTTGATCGGCACCATGGGACAAGGCGGGAACTGCATTACCACCATTGGATAAGCGGAATTTGACACCCGGAGCCGAGCAAAAATAGTCGACAAAATCCCACGCCAGCTTGACGTTTTTGGTAGGCTTGTTAATCCCCACATAGGCCGCAGCGATTCCGGCCGGTTCGTTCTTGTTTCCGGTATTCGTCGGCCACGGGACAATATCGTAATTCAATTCTTTATCTGCATTAAATTCCGGAGCAAGCCAACGGCCAGCGGCAACAAACGCAGCTTGCTGGGACATAAACATCGCGTCATCACCCTGGCCTTTTGGCAACGAACCGGAATACACGAAGTTTCCGTTTTTGATGTTTCGTTGTAGGTATTCAAAGGCCTGAATGGCCTTCGAGTTTTTGTTGGCGATAAAATTCCCCTGACTGTCATAGACCTGCCCGCCGTTCGCGGACACCCAAGAATACGTTGTGTTCCAAGCATTATCGACAATATAGCCATACTTTCCAGTTGCCTTGACCTTGCTGCAAATCAACTGAAACGTCTTCCAGTTCCACTTTCCTTCTTTGTATAGCTGACTCGGACTCGTTTTGACCCCAGCCTTTGCGAGAACGGTTTTATTAAAATACATCACCATTGGATTGATATCAGGCGGCAACCCATAAACATTCTTACCTTGCTTCGCGGCACCCCACACACCGCTGGGCCAATCGCTAATTTTGTGTGGATAGGGGCCAGTCCCTAACAGCGGCGTCAAGTTGACCAAGACGTGATCCTTGACGTATGTCGACATGTCTCCGTCTCCCATGTAAAAAACATCGGGAGCATTTCCAGCCACCAACTCTGTCTGTATCTTTTGCAAGTACCCGTTGGCTGGAACAGGTATTAATGTCCAGTGGACATGGGGATGCGTTCTGTTATAGTCGTCGGTCAACTGAAAAAATCTCTTCAATTCACCCGGATTCCCCCATGTCGACCAGGTCATATTAATAACTCCCTTGTTGCCTGAAACATCGTCGTGTCCACAAGCTGTTGCGGTAGATGATAGAACCAATGCAACTACTAGTACCATTCGTTTTTTTCGTAACTTCATGCATTGCCTCCTTCCCTCCATCGAAACCGATTACATCAAAATTATCTGACGTTTATATGATATGCCGTTTGGAAATTTATCGTGAATGAAGTAAATCGATGCTTTGGTGGACAGACTTGATTATTTCGAGACGTACAAGTACTGATTTACTGGATAGGAGGCACTATATTCATTCGCAGGTGCCAAATGTCTCATTCGTGGATCCCCGAATTTCTCCCGGTAGTCAGTGGCAGTGATTCCTTTTTGTTTTACAAAGGCACGGGAAAAGTAATGCTCATCACGAAAACCGACCATGTATGCAATTTCTTTTATGGTGTGCTGCTGTTGCATTAAGAGCTGACAAGCGCGGTCAATTCTTCTTTCTAGAATGAAAGTGCGCGGCGACTTTCCAATGTACTGATGAAACATTCTGGTAAAATACTCATGGGTCCAGCCTACGAATTTTGAGATCTCTTGAATGGATAGGTTTCCATCTAGGTTGTCATCAATATAACGAAGCGCTTGTACAATCTTATACGGAATTGTTTCCATCTCATCGCCAAGCCCAGCCCTGTTCATTGCAGCCAGTCCCGCAAGCTCTGCAAGCGCCGCGAAACATAACTGGCTGCATCGTTCTCGCCAGAAATGGGGTTTTGAATTGGCTAAATGGAGGATGTGCTTGAGCAGCACAGGAATGATTATCGTTGTAGCGTGTAACGTCAACGGAGGGATTTGACGTAGAAGCGAGCTGTCCTCGGTCAACAGCCCAGATTGTGAATCAAGTGTAAAATGAATGAACAGATGGCGGATTGATTGGGACGGATCAAATACATAGTGGTGACGCTCACCAGGGCGGGTGAAGACGTAGCATGGTTTATCCAGAATGTGTGAAACCCCATGTACACTATAAAGGGTGCGTGAAGAGGTCGGAAAATAGACCAACTCATACTCCGAGAGTTCCCTGGGCCCCAGTGACCATCCACTCTTGACAACAAAGTCGCCAGCCATCGTGACACGGGGTATGCCAATAGGTCCTTCGTAGCACCCGGAATCTAGTAAATCAGCCATCGCCGTTCCTTTCCCTCCCGGATCTTTTGAACTTATTTCTGACGGAAATCGCACAGGGTTATGCAGTCGCATTTGGCAGTTCAGTCAAAAGGGGTCCAGTGGCCGGGAGTAACATCATACTATATTGAATATACTGTAACACTCAGGTGTATGAGCAAAAACCTTCTTACAGTTTTCCGTCTACGGTGGCACGGATTAATCTCGCGAGGAAATGAGGAATGGTGCATGAAAGTTGCAGAAGCACGGGCTGCGGCTTCTGAGTGGGTCATGAAACACGCGCACCAACAAGCTAGATTCTTGGGGGCGTACTTCAGCGGTTCTACGGTAGGATTGCCTGATGACGCGGAGTTGTCCGGATCATCCGATGTTGACGTCGTAGTTGTCATTGCAGAGGATAATCCGCCACTCAAACTTGGGAAGTTATTGTATCGCGATACATTACTGGAGGTCACGTACCTATCTTGGAACCAGCTCTCCTCGGTCGAGAAGGTCCTGACATCTTATCACCTGGCAGGAAGCTTCCGCGTGGACACGATTATTGCCGACCCCACGGGTCGTCTACGAAAACTGCAAATACAAGTGTCCCGCCACTTTGCTGAACGAGTCTGGGTACGTCGTCGATGCGAGAACGCGCGTGAGAAAATTGTAAATGGACTGCGATCCATCGATCCGTCCGCATCGTGGCATGACCAGGTGACAGCTTGGCTATTCCCGACTGGGGTGACGACCCACGTCCTGCTGGTGGCCGCGTTACGCAACCCTACGGTGCGGCTGCGCTACCTCGCCGCACGCGACGTACTTACAGAATACGGCCATACGGATCTCTACCCGGAACTGATGAAGTTGCTCGGTTGTGCGCACCTGAGCCCCCAGCGTGTCGAATATCATGTCGACGAGCTCGCGAAAACATTCGACGCTGCTGCAGCCGTGGCAAAAACACCGTTCTTCTTCAGTAGTGATATCACCGCCGCAGCACGCCCCATAGTAATCGACGGGAGCTATGAACTCATCAAGGCCGGCTATCACCGGGAAGCCGTCTTCTGGATTGTAGCCACCTTTGCACGCTGTCACAAGGTTCTTTCTGCAGACGCCCCTCCTGACCTGCAACGAGCGCTGGCGCCGGCCTTTGACGCAGTCGTCGCTGACCTCGGGATTACCTCGACCCACGACCTCCTCCGTCGTGCCGAGGAGGTCGTCCAGTTCTTACCTAGGCTCTGGGAGACTACGGAGGCTATTCTTAGCGCTAATCCAGCTATCGTGGACAAGTAACGGAGTGCAGTTACCACTGCATGAATCACAGCCAGACCTGACGAAGTCCAATCGCTCTCTTTTGCAAAGGGGGACGAAAACACGGATAATCAAGATATTATCTATGCTTTGACCAACTCCGGGCAGAAGATTTACACCGCCGGCGGCCGGTACACGTACAAATAGCGAGGAGGACGGCACCGGATGAAGCTGAATCGGATTCATCACGTGGCCATCATCTGTTCGGACTATGAGGTATCCAAGCATTTTTACACAAACGTGCTAGGTTTCAGGGTCGTGAACGAAACGTACCGTCCGGAGCGGGAGTCATTTAAACTCGATTTGCAGCTTGACAAAGGGGATCAAATTGAGCTGGAAAAAGCGGTTTACGTTCTTTAAAGACCCGGATAATCTTCCTCTAGAATTGTACGAGGCATAGCCTGTGCCATCTTCTTGGGGCATCTAGATGGTCCCGGGCTTAGATCCCGGAATGAAATACACATAACACCATTTATACCGATTACAAGGAGACTATTTTACGAAGAAACGGCCATATCGGATCGTGATGGATGATGTGGCCAAACTCACCTACGTACAGCTCGCAACACGCTTCGGCACCAAGTTGACGGTAAAGTCCACGAATCTCGGCAAATGCTTGCTTCGTAGCCGATACCGGGAAGATGGGGTCTTCTTTGCCATGTATGAATAAGATAGGTCTTGGTGCACAAAGCGCCGCAACGTCTTGCATTTCCCCGAGCTGCAAGATGCCTGGAATCAGGTTACATACGCAATGGCGGATCGATAATATCGATTCCTTAAACGTGCAGAGGTAGGAAGTCGGAATGGCCGCCGTGATGCGGGTGTCCAGAGCGGCCGCAAAAAGGGTCACCGCGCCGCCACCCGAATGCCCGTTGACGATGATTCGGTGAGAGTCGATCTCGGAGCGCGTGTGGGCGTAGTCAATCAGCCGCATCACGTCATACACGCGTTCGCCAATGAGTGTACACCCCATCATGAGCGAGCGCCGTTGGAGCTCTTCACACGAATTTGGGTGGCCTGCTTTTCGGTCTTCCGCTCGGGACATTTCGCCGAATGCCCGAACATCAGGGACGATGACGGCGTATCCCTCACGGAGGGCGGCTAGCAGCAAATCATGTTCAACCGCATCCTCAGCAAGAAACACCTCCTTCCCCGTCGTGTTGTGCCCGTGCAGGGCAATATACAATGGAAAAGGTGCATCAAGTTTGTTCGGTAGAAAAACATAAAACGGAAGTTCAACTTCGGGTTCACTTGTAAGATACAACTTCTCGCAACGATAACTATCGTACACCCACTCCCCCACTTTCCGAGCGGACAAGGGTACGCCTCGATAACGGTCTCGCATCTCAGCCACCCCGAGCAGGCTTGCCAACCGCGAACGAAAAGACGCTTGCCAGGTTTGCAAATCGCCCGCATCGAGGGCGTGTCTCAAATCGTATTCGCGCTTCGCTGATTCGTAAGCGTTTTCGACATATGCCTTCGTGTTGAAGTGGGGCATATCGCACCTCCCGATACATTGAATTTTATAGAGTTCCCATAGGAATTTAGTGCCGGACCGCGTAATAACGCTTAACGCTAGACGCTGCAAAAGGTGAGACTGGGGGAATTGGGAGTCGACTTTACCTCAACAACCGCCGCTTAATGATCCCGCTGGACAGACCCAGTTACCAACTTCTTTGTTCTTTCCGGATCTCCAATAAACTGAGAAATCCAATCCTCATGTTTCTTTAACCAATGAATAATCTGGTCTTGGTTGCCCTTGTTACGACTCTCTCCCCCGACCCGTAAAATTACGGGCTGATTATGTGCCTTCAACATGTTGTTATGAACCTCTTGAAGGTTTTGATATTCAAATTCCACAGCTTCAAGCCGCTCTTTCAGCTTTTGTTCCGCTTCTACTCTCTCTCGCAGTTGCTGTTCGAACTGTTGTAATTCGGATTGATAGAGCGATGCCCGGTGCTCAGCATCCTCGGCCTGAACTAAGGCGTTTTCATGCTGCGTCCGCAGGGAGTCTAACTCCTTTAGCCTGCTGAGCGTTCTCAAGCTGCCTTAAGCGCCCAAGTGCTTCCTCATGGGCTTGACGTAAGGTATCAAGTTGTGTAGTGGCATGAACTAGTTTTTGCTGGGCCTCTAAGCTGTCTTTGTGACTCGGCCGCCTCTTGTCGAAATTGATGCAAGGCGCTTTCTTTCACCAATAATTCTTGGTACATTTCGTTACGCCTTTGTAGAAATGTCAGGAATCTGTCTTGCTGGCCGTAAAGCCGTTTCTCTATCTCTTGTAGTAATCGGTGCGCCATGATCTCCATGTCAGAGAGATGCTGATCGCGCCGCGACCAGATAGCAAGAAGTTTCGTACGAAAAGAAAAGGTATCCGTTCTCCACAAATACCACAGAGCGGCACATACCACAATCCCCCAGAACAACAAATGCATCAAAGCCAGAGCAAGCGCCAAAAGTACGCCGACCAAGATTTTAATTCCATCCCGTTTCACGTTTCATGTCACCCAACCCCATAATAATTTGCAATGACTCATAAACGGTAAAATCGCACTGAGCCTGCACTTAAAATCTGAGTCACCACGCGAAAAGTACGGCTCCAATCCCCGACAAAGCTGCGACCAGAGGAAGTAAGTGCGGTCTATGCCGCTTCCTTGAGGTATCTGGTTCCGGAGTCCGCATTAACGCATCCCAGGCCAGTGCCTCAACAATTTGAACGGCGGGTTTTGAAAAACGGTGCGGGTAATGGGGATACTTCGCGGCCTTTTTCTGGTATGCAGCTAATTCGTCGACATAGCACCAGGCCAATCCAGGTACTAAAAGGGTCCTCGCTCTGAATCACGAGTTCACGCTGCACCCGTTGCTGCTACCGTACGAGTACCGTCCCCTACCAGATGTACAGCCAGTTCATCCTTACTTTGCTCTTTTTTTGAAGCGTCGGATATTATGAAAACTCCGGATACCGAGCATGACCAGTCCGATGTATGGGATGTGATGCCCTACATCGGCAGCCTGGTGGATGTTATCCAAAGCGTCAGTGGCTTGCGCTTGCAAATCCGCATGCAAATATCCACCATCTTGGATGTCGATCCCGTTGTCCGCATACGATTGAAGCAATCCATCTTGGGACAGTTGCGTGTATAGATCGTGGTTAATGATGTAATGATGGGAATTCGGGTGTGAAGCGACCGCGTGCGCAAACTCGGACGGATCGGCATAGGACTTTACAGAGTAATCCGTATACGTGCCGTCCGGGTTTTCCACGCGAATGTCGTTGTCTGGATGGGTGCGCGACGGGAACTCGGTGGCCTGTAACCCGTCCGCGAAGTACTACGCATCTTGTAGACATTTCCAGTTCTCTATTTCAAACACCTCCGCCTCTTCCAACCCTGGATGCCTCTCATCCTTCGCCGACAATACCGGATTTGAAGTCGGCCATGGAATCGACAGCGTCGGGTCGTTCCACAAAATACCTCGGTCGTGTTCTGGAGAATAGTACTCATCCACCTTGTAGGCGACAATTGTATTGGGTACCAGGGTACAAAAACCATGGGCGTAGCCTTTGGGAATCAGGAGTTGGCGGTGGTTGTCGGCCGTGAGAATGACCGCAACCCACTTGCCAAAGGTGGGGGAACCTTTGCGAATGTCAACGGCGATATCGTAAACGGCGCCCTGTATGACACGGACGAGTTTCGTCTGTGCCTTGGGCGTCAGTTGGTAGTGGAGACCGCGGAGAGTGCCTGGCTGAGCGGACAAGGATTGGTTGTCTTGAACAAAATCAAGCTCAATACCGACCTCGGCAAGGCGAGCTTTGTTGTAGGTTTCCGTGAAATAGCCACGGTGGTCGCCAAAGACGTCCGGTTCGATAAGGATGACGCCCTCCAGATCAGTAGGGGTAATCTTCAATTTCCATCCTCCGTTTCGATGACATGTTATCTAAGGCCAAAGGCTAGGTTCATCCCTGCTGGCGTGTATAGCCGTGACATAACCAGCCCAAGGCTTCAGCCTCGTGGAGGCTTTCATCATCGAACCATCCGATCCGCCACATCCAATAGCAAACGTGACCAACGCGAGTCCACAAATCTGAATGGAACCAATCTCTTCAGGCGTTCGACGTCTCGCGGCTGAAAGAAGCGAAGTACGGTCACCAGGAATAAGAAAGTCAAGGTAAAGAAGGCCCCAAGGCCGAAAACCGCAGTCAAGGCGAGGATTCGGTTCGGTAGCTCGCCTATCGTCCGCGAGATTTCATAGGTGGGTAATCCCGCACCGACAGCCGCAATCGCAAGCTCTACGATATATCGTAGAAATTCGGACCACCATCGGATGTTTAGGTACCTGTGAAACGCGAAAAGGAAGTACCACGAACTCAGGGTCATCCCCAATGCGGTCCCCCAAAGAATCCCCCACACGCCAAACCTTGGCGCCAGCACGACTGTCAACAGGATGTTTAACACGGCGCCGACAACCATGTAGTAGGCTTCCAGTCGCGGAGTTCCAACTGCACGGAGGATGGTTGTTCCAACGCCGGTCAAATTGTTGGTCACATACCCGACCAACAAAGCTTCCGTCATGAACGAAAGGGAGGGGATGGAATGACCAAGCCACAACACCTGCAGCGGATCGTTTGCACTGATGAGAAAACCGGAGACGAGAAATGTAACGAGGGCCAGCCACCGAGTCCCTTCGATGTAGGAGGAGCGAATCTTGTGTTCCGAGTGGGTGGCGTACTGCTCGGAGATGGCCGGAAGCATGGCACTCAGCATCGTTAAGGGAAGGTATCTCGACATGAGGGCCAGCTTATTCCCCAGTTGATAAACTCCGGTGGCCCCAGCGCCTACGAAGTGGCCAATGAGAATCCTATCTGTTTCCATATTCACCTGGTTGGCCAAGTTCGTGAGCTGCATCCATCCACCGAAAGAAAGCAGCCCTTTGACCGTGTCTCCTCGAATATGCCATGGGGCGCAAGTAAGCCGCCCCCGAACTAGGCGCCTGGCAGCCACGACTGTGACCACTATACTCACTATGAGCGACAGATAGTTCGCAATCACGAATGAATCCAGCGATAGGTGCAGCACGAGAGCGATGAGCAACACCGCCGAATTAAGCCCTTGGCATGCAAATCCGAGAGCGGACATAAATACCATCTTCTGTGCCGCGTTCAGTAGTGTACCAAATCCGCCCAGTGCCCGGGAGACGAATAGGTAAGCATACGTGTACCAGAACACGCGAACGACCATCGAGGATTCGGCGGCTGAAACATGGAACCAACGGACTAGGTGGGACGCCACAAGCCAGGCGACAGGAACCATCAAGATACCCAGTCCAAGGTAAAAGACGATACCAAAGGTCATCACTTCGCGGATTCTCTGACGATTGTCCGCAGCATAAAACAACGCAAACTGGGTCATGAACGTGCTACCCGTCCCGAAATCCAGCAGCGTAAAGTAACTGACCATCCCACTTAAGATCGCCCACAGGCCATAATCGGCCATCCCCAGCTGATGAATGGTGATGGGGGTCACGAAGAAGCTAATAAGCAATCCTAACATTTTCATGGCAGTCAGAGCGGTACTATTGAAAAACACCCTCCTCGTGGCGTTGCCGGCACCCCTCATTTTCGAGCCCCCATCCGCACAAACAAAGGCACCCATGGCCCCGTCGCAAAAAAGGTCACACGCAGACTCCTCGTGGTTTCGCTTGAACCACCCGATGGTAAATCTTGATGTACTCGTCCGTCATCCTGTTCCAGTGATTCCTTTCAGCAACGTCCCTTGCCTCACGACCGAATCGCAGCCGAGCCTCGGGATTATCCACTAAGTACGTTAGATACCGCGTGAGTGCATTCACATCGTCTGGGTCTTCGAGCACAAAACCGCATTCGGAAGTCACCAGTTCCGCTCCCCCTGCCGTTCTTGCCGTGATAACGGGGAGTCCACTCGCGAGCGCTTCCAGAATCACCAGGCCGCATGGCTCATATCTTGATGGAAACAAAAACAGGTCCGCGGCCTGCATGACCCGAGCCACGTCACTCCGGTAACCCAGAAAGTGAACACGCTCCAGTATCCCAAGGCCTTCCGCCATTTTGGGATAGATGCTCCGTTCCACATCCCCCAGCACAGCCAGATGCACCCTTGGCACCCGAGCCACCGCCGCCAATACGGTTTCCAAATTCTTTCTAGGCGTACGCAGGTCCCCTGCAAACAAGGCCAGTGGCACCTGCTCCGGAAGTCCTAATGAAGGGCGTGAAAGGCTATCCGGCCGAAACTCCTCGGTGTCGACACCGTTCACGACGACCTGAATGCAAGCCTTCGGAACCCTGCAGAAGTTAGTCAACTGATTGCGCACCAATTCAGACACCGCAACGACTTCATGGGCCTGGTGGTAGGCGCGTCGCTCAAGGGCGGCGTTCAGCGTCGTATACAGCCACTGGTACCAACCGTATGGCCCACGGCGAATCTTCGCGGTATGGACCGATGAATGCATCCAGGCACTATGTACAAAATGAGCCGTGTTTACGTCTGCCGGAAACCATGTGATGAACCCGTTGACGTGAAGAATGTCATATCGCTGACGATGGCGACGAAGCCAGAGCACGCTCCGCAGCGCAAAGACCTGTTTTCTGAGCAGTTCTGTCGGATAGGCACGGACATCAACTCGAACCCACTCTACGCGTGGGTCATCGGTGAGTGTATCCTCAGTCTCGCTGGCAATCAGAATCAGTTTGTACCCCATGTCTAACAAACGCCTGGCGATCTCGTAGTTGACCCGGCCCTGCCCATCCCCCTGCACCACCCTGTGTGTGACGATGCAAACCTTCATGCGTGCTCCCCCACCCCATACCGGCTGAGTTTAAACGGCCCTCCAGTTCGGCAAAAAGCATCGACATGTTCCTTCATGGTTCCCTTCTATGGGGAATCCGCTATATACACCTACATATGAACGGCTTTCACCGGAAACGACGTTCCGTGTCCCCGTGCCGTCGCCTCCTCATAGACCGCTTGGGTTTCCTCGTATACTCGGTTCACATGGAACCGCTCGATCCCGGTGCGCGAGCGGATCGACAATTCATTTTTAAGGGCAGGATTTTGCAGGACACATTACGTCGCTGGTCCAATTCGTAGTGACCCACCCCGTGTTGGTTCAACAGTTCGACAAACCCGCCGCCTGCAGAAACCACAGCCACCTTGCGACCATGACGAGCCTGAACACATGCCAGGTCGACGCAAACATTCACGATGCCATTCCCAACGTTTTTCATATGGTTCAAAATATGCAAAATCCCCACTCCGCTCAGCCTCCGTCCCCCGGGCCATAGGACGACCATGAAGGATGTTCCACGAATATTGTTCGTTATAAAGAACATCTCATGACCATTGTACCCATCCGTTCGTGAACAAGCAATGTTGTTCAGGTTGAGTATCTCCGCGAGCAAGAGTCGGCGACCTGGCGGTCGTTGATTTGGAAATGAAAAAGTTCTCTAGTTGTGTCCACGGCTCGCATAGGGACTTGCTGTCACACGCGACCTGAGAACTGCATAATCACGATTCCAGCTGCTAAAGTCATAACAACACCGAGCGAGCCGTACAGCCAAACAAGAGAATGAACTCTCGATCGTCTATTTCGGAGCAGCTCCTGCACATCCAGTAGCCGCTGTTGAACGGGCGCCTGGAGACGATGGGTGTCACCCGGTCTCCAGAACGCATAGCCGCGGCGTGGAGATGGCGCGTCAATCCTTGTCCCCGTAATCGTACCAGCCCTTCTTCACCTTTTTTCCCAACCGCCCCGCGCGAACGAGGGCGCGCAGCGACTGCGGCGCCGCGTAACGAGGGTCTTTCAGTTCGTTGTAAAACACGTCCATCACGTGCAGCCCTATGTCCACCCCCGCGAAGTCCTGCAGTTCAAAGGGACCCATCGGGTAGTTCAGGCCTAGCTTGACGGCGGTGTCCACGTCCTCCTTGCTCGCCACCCCCTCTTCCACCAACCGAATGGCCTCGATGAGCTGCGGAATCATCACCCGGTTCACGATGAATCCCGGGGTATCCCGCTTGACCTCGACCGTCGTCTTGCGCATCCGTTCAGCTAGCGCCTTCGTCTCGGCGACGGTGGCGTCGCTGGTCTCGTAACCGCGCACCACCTCGACGAGACGCATCACCTGCGGGGGATTGAAAAAGTGCATCCCCACTACCCGTTCGGGGCGCCCCGTGGCAGCAGCGATGCTGGTGATGGAGATGGAGGAGGTGTTGGTCGCCAGCACCACACCGGTCCGGCAGATCTTGTCCAAGCGGGTAAACAGGTCTTGTTTCGCCGCCTGATCCTCAATGATGGCCTCGATGACGAAGTCCGCCTCGGCCATTGCCTCCAGTTCGCGCACGACCGAGATACGCGCCAGCGTCTCGTGCATCTGCTCAGGCGTCAGTTTCCCTTTCGAAATGGACCGGTCCATCAGCTTGCGCATGTGTCCAAGCGCCCGGCCGAGCGCCGCCTCCACCGTGTCCGTAAGAGTCACCTGAAATCCGCTCAGCGCCGCCAGATGCGCAATCCCGGTTCCCATACTGCCGGCTCCGACCACACCAATCCTCTTCACGTCGCTCATTCACTTCACCTCAACCCAAGGATTCTATCGCTCACAATATAAATTGAAGCTCACATCTGATAAATAGGTACATTCTATCAATAGAACTGGTATAATTCCTCTGATATGAGCAGTCCTGTAACGAAGTAATTTGAGGTTTGCGGCATGAAAAAACCTCCTGGTATCGTGGTAGTTGCCCAAACCAACCATCGACCAGGA
>NZ_AUMH01000004.1 GCF_000430585.1 Alicyclobacillus herbarius DSM 13609 | reverse complement strand
CGCCGAATGCTCGCGTACAAGTGCGCATGGTATGGATCAACGCTGACGGTCGTGCCGCGCTTTTACGCGAGCAGTAAGACATGCTCCGTATGCGGGCATGTGTTGGACGAGTTGCCGCTTTCGGTGCGCGAATGGACGTGTCCAACGTGCAACACGCACCACGACCGTGACGTGAATGCGGCTCGGAATCTTTTGAAGTTCAGTACCGCGAGTTCCGTGGGAATTCACGCCTGTGGAGAGTCCTCTGGCGGGGCGGCGACACGCCGCTAGTCATGGCTCATCGAAGCAGGAAGCGACGAGTGGATATTTGTCTATGAATCGCAGAACGGGTCCCGATGGCGCGCAACCTGGTCCGCGCCGGGTTTGACGTACGGGCGTACAACCGCACACCGAAGGACGTGGACCTCGGCGGCGGTCGCCTCTGCGGATCCATCCAGGAGGCGGTCGACGGGTGCGACGTGGTCATACTGATGGTCTCAGACGCAGAGGCGGTGCGGCAGGTGCTGTTTGGCCCGGATGGGGTGGTGAGCGCGGTACCCAGAGGCACGCTCATCGTCAACCAAAGCACCATTGGTGTCGACGAAACACAAAGCATCGCCGAGCAGCTGGCGGAGGCCGGGCTGGAACTGATGGACGCTCCCGTATCGGGGTCTGTCCGACCGGCGGAACAGGGGCAGCTAGTGGTGCTGGCCGGCGGGAGCACGGAGGCGTTTTCCCGCATGCAGCCGGTGTTTGCGGCCCTTGCCAAGCGGGCCTTTCACTTCGGCCCGGTGGGCAGCGGGGCGGCGATGAAACTGTTGGTCAACGCGTACCTGGGCGTCGTGGTGGAAGCGGCCGGCGAGTGCCTGGTGGCGGCCGAGGCGGCGGGCCTCGGGCGGCAGGCATTCCTCGAGGTGCTATCGGAGACGGGCATGTGGTCGGGCATCCTGGCGATGAAGCGGCCGCTGTGGGCGGCGAATGATTACCCGGCGGCGTTTGCGCTCAAACACATGCGCAAGGACCTGCGCCTGATGGACGCCTACCTGCGTGACCTGAAGCAGCGCGGGGCGTCGATTCGGGCGGCATTGTCCGCGTACGACGACGCGTTTGCCGCCGGGTTGGCGGATGTGGACATGGCGGCCGTCATTCAGGCGCTGCAAAAGTAAGGTCGGGGTTTGGAGGAAGGGAAACGGAACATTTGTTGAAGCGATGGATGAGTCCGCTGGCTTTGTACTTTGAGTCGGAAGTCTTGCTCAGCACGGGCATCGGGTTGGTCACGTACGCGCAACCGTTTTTGTTCGCGCATGGCGGCATGTCGGATGCCCAGATTGGCCTTCTCTTTGGTGTCAATTCGTTCGCAGGCGGCGTGGCCGCGTTTGTGCTTGGCTCCATCACGGACTGGTTCGGGGTGTCTCGCGTTTGGAAGGCGGCCACGCTGGGCATAGGGATTGGCTACCTGTTGCTTGGCTTTTGGGGTGGGTTTGTGCCTTGGCTGGCTGCATCCACTGTGGCTGGGGCGGCAGCAGGCCTGCTCATGGCTACCGAGAACGTGGTGCTCAGTTCGCTCACCCCGCGCGGTAACAAAGCGGCGGTGCTGAGCCGTTTTGTAGCCTTATACATGGCGGCGATTGGCGCCGGTATGGTGTTGGGCGGGGTGTTGGGCGCGCGCGTCGGGTACCCGGTGACAGTGCTCATTGGTGCTGCGTTGGCGCTGGCGGCGCCCTGTATCCGCGTCTGGGTCAAGGCGCCGGACGCCAAGGCGGACAAGGCGCTGCGTCGGCCGTCCCTGCGGCTGGCCCGGATGTCCGTTTACTCGTTTGGCCTCGGGGCGGCAGTCGGGATTTTCACGCCGTTTGCCACGCTTGTGTTGAAGCAGCGGTTTGCCCTCGGTGACGTCTGGGTCGCCGTCATCTCCGCGGCCGGGACGTTCTCCGTCTCGGCGACGTCCTATCTCGTCAGCCGAGCGGTAGAGCGCTGGCGACGGGAGCGGGTGGTGGCTGCCACCATGGCGGTGGCGGGTGTCAGCAGTCTGGGGCTGGCCGGGGCAGGGGGAGCAGTCCCCTTTGCCGTACTGTACTTGTTGCGATCCGCCTTTGCCTCGGCACCGGGCCCGGTGGTGGACGCGATGTTCTTGGAGCGGACGCCGCCTACAGAGCACGGCCAAATGTTTGGGCTGCGCGTGTTTGCCAACACGCTCGGCAACGCCGTCGCCTCAGCCTGCGGCGGTTGGCTGCTAAATCATGGGCAGTTGTGGCTGGCTCTATGCGTCTCGACGGCCTTGTTTGCCGCCACCTATGGCTACCTGCGCCTACTTTGACGGAGCATCGACGACCGACTCGGTAAGCCGGCTGCTGCCTCACCGCCGATGTAGGCTTGTTGTCATGGTTCCTAATTTCATCTTGTTGAAAGGACGTACACTACCGGATGGCGGTTGCCGGCAAGTGGGCGGTCGCGGTTGTGTGTTCGGCGGCCGTATTTGGCCTCGCGGGCCGCGTTGCCTGGGCCGCAGGCGGGTCGCCTCCGCCGGTGGGGACCACCATACCTTTTCCTGTGGTTCCCCTGGCAACTTCCCAACAAGTGCGCGGCATCAGATTTTACAGGCTTTCGAAGAAATCCTCGACAAGCTTCGGTATCTTGCGCGCTTGGGATATCGTATCATAGTTGCAAGAGGGGTTGACGGCGGCTCGGCCAGCCGAGGGCGACCACGCCGGACGGCATGGCGAGAGCGGGTCTGATGAGAGACAGAACAGGCCGCACTGGGGGACTTAAGTGGAAGGGGTCGCCAACACGACATGAACGGTATCGGTCGCTCGATGGGAAGAGAAAGAACAACGAGGAACGACGGCCGTAAGATGACCATCAGCCAATCGCTGCGGTTTGGATTTGTCGGAGCGCTGAACACTGCGGTCGATATGGGCACCTTTTTCGCACTGGTCCGCATCGGTCACTGGCATGCCCCCAGTGCCCAAGGAATTTCCTATACTTGCAGCATTTGCAATAGTTATCTATGGAATCGGTATTTGACTTTTCGTCGCCGCAATCTGCCCAACGCGCTCGAACTTTTTCGGTTTATCGCGATGAACGGCGTCTCCTACGGAGTGTCCGAAGGGCTTTTATGGGTGTTACAACAAGACGCGTGGCCGCTCTTGGACATCAAAGTCACCATCTCTTTCGCCGCCTCGCTGCTCAATTTCATCGGCAGCAAGTGGTGGGTGTTTCGCGGCCGTTCGGCACAGTGACGCGAGGTCGGCGGAAAATCGGCAGGGGGTAAAAAGGTTGAGCGTCTGGGTCTGGGTGCTCACTTTGGTACTGGTTGCATGGCTGTATCTCTTGCTCGCGCACGGCGGCTATTGGCGGGCGGACGTAGAGTTGCCGTCACAGAACAATTCGTCCGGGCGTGCGAGCCCTAGGAGTGCACCAAGGGCCGTGGCGGACGACTCTTTCGCAGACGATTCCGCAGCAGCATATCCTGTGGCAGACTATCGTGCGACACACTATCGTGCGGCAGATTCCCCCGCAGAAGGCCGCCCCGCGGAAGACTATCCCCCGGTTTGTGTCATCGTCCCAGCCCGCAATGAGGCCGACATCCTGCCCAGGTCACTGCCCGCTTTGCTGCAGCAGGATTACCCGGGGCCGTTACGTGTGCTGCTCGTCGACGACCAAAGCGAAGACGGGACGGCCAAGGTAGCGATGGAGGCCGCCGCGGCGTGCGGAAGGTCGACACGGTTGACCATTTTGCGAGCGGATCGACTGCCGAAAGGTTGGGCGGGAAAGGTCTGGGCGATGCAGCAGGGGTTTTTGGCCTCAACACCCCAGGACACGTTCCTTTTGTTCACCGATGCGGACATCTGGCATCCCGAAGCTTCCGTGCGCGCGTTGGTTGACAAGGCGCGGATGGACAAGCTGGATTTGGTCTCGCGCATGGTACGCCTGCGCGCGGACACCTTTTGGGAGAAGCTGCTCATTCCGGCATTCGTGCTGTTTTTCGCGAAGCTGTATCCGTTTCGGCGTGTCAACAATCCCGATGCACGCACGGCCGCCGCGGCGGGGGGCTGTATTTTGGTGCGGCGGGCCTGCCTGGCCGAGGCGGGGCTTGAACCCATCCGCGGGGCCTTGATTGACGACTGCGCCCTGGCCCGTTACGTCAAGCGTCGCGGCGGACGGATTTGGCTGGGGCTAGGGCCGGACGTGCTGAGTTTGCGAGCGTATCCGCGACTGCGGGACATCTGGCGTATGGTCGCTCGCTCGGCCTTTGTCCAGCTGCGTTATTCCGGGCTCTTGCTGTTGGGGACGGTATGCGGGATGGTGTTTTTGTACCTTTTGGCGCCGGTGAGCCTGTTGGTTGCAGCGCTTGAGGTGGGGGCCGGAGGGGGCGGCCCAGGGCAGGCCGTTTGGGCATTGGTGCTGGCCGCATCCGCGACGCTGTTGATAAGCGTATCGTTTTGCCCGATGCTGCGCTGGTATGGGGTATCATGCGCGTTTGCGCCCTTGCTGCCGCTCGCCGCTTTCCTTTATACGGCAATGACGGTGGATTCGGCACGGCGCTTCTGGTTTGGCGGCCGTGATATGTGGAAAGGACGGCCGTTTGTTCGACAGGCGTAAGCGTTCGAAATGTACAGGATGTGCGTTGCTTCTCGAATTTGCGGATGTGTATTATATAAACCAAGGCTACCTCGGCTTTAGCCATGGGGAGGAAGTCAAGGTTGTTGTGCCTACCCCCCTTTCTGGGCACGTAAATAAAGGAGTATGTTCAAGATGTTGTCTCGTATTCATCATTCCGTATCATTTCTACCGTTTTTGGCGCCTGCGGGTGCCTTGGCTGGGCAGACGGGAGCGGCTTCGGAATCGACCGCAGCCCAGCCGAAGGGTGCAGTTCGGCTCGGCCAGCAGGGGCTTGCGGAGCGGGCGCGGCTGCGCATCGTCTGTCCGGACAAGCCGGGGATTGTGGCTGCCGTATCCCAGTTTTTGTTTGCTGAAGGGGCGAACATTGTCCAATCGGATCAATACAGTACGCACCCGGACGCGGGCCGGTTCTTCCTGCGCGTGGAGTTTGACAAGCCGGGGATTGCCGAGGAGTTGGCGGGTCTTAAGGCGCGTTTTGTCGAGGTGGCGAATCGATTCAACATGCAATGGGAGGTCGCGCTGGCCGCGGTGCCGAAGCGCATGGTAATCTTTGTCTCGCGCGAGCTGCACTGTCTGACCGAACTGCTGTGGCGCTGGCAGATGGGCGAGCTGTTCGCCGATATTCGCGCCATTGTCAGCAATCACCCGGACGCAGCCGAGGTGGCCCATCAGTACGAGATCCCGTTTTATCATATTCCGGTCAGCCGTGAGACGAAAGCGGAGGCGGAGGCAAAGGCCCAGGAGGTGCTGAGCGAGCACGGCGCCGATGTCGTCGTCTTGGCTCGTTACATGCAGATCCTTTCACCCCAGTTTGTCCAGGCCTGGCCAGGGCGCATCATCAACATCCACCACTCGTTCCTGCCCGCCTTCATCGGCCGCAACCCGTATCAGCGGGCGTATGACCGTGGCGTGAAGCTGATTGGCGCCACCGCCCACTACGTCACCGAAGAATTGGATGAAGGTCCAATAATCGAACAGGACGTCGAGCGGGTGGATCACCGGATGAACGCGGACGACCTCAAACGCATCGGTCGTCACATCGAGCGCACCGTATTGGCGCGGGCGGTGCAGTGGCATCTGGAAGACCGTATCCTGCTGCACGGGAATAAAACCATCGTCTTTCGTTAATCCCCTTTGGTCCCGACTCGAAGAAAATGCGCGGCCTGTCGTGGGCATCCCGGTATGATTTGGCTCACAGCAATTTGCTCTGAGCGGAGATACGATGAAGCCAGGTATTCGGTGCCCACGGCATCCGGCCGGGGGACTGAGGGGGATACATTGATGTCGAATCGACGAATTGTCGAACTGGATGTCCGCGAGATGCTCCGCAATAAACAGGAGCCGTTTCAAAAGATTATGGGCACGGTCTCCGAGCTGGGCGCAGAGGACGTGTTTGAACTGCACGCCACTTTCCGTCCGGATCCCCTGATTCGGGTGTTGGGTAAACAGGGCTACAGGGCCGCGGTGGTCCAACTGGAGCACGAGCACTACGTGGTGCAGTTCTACCGTACGGAGGACGAGTTTCCTTGGTTCCATCTCGACAACCGGGGCCTTGAGCCACCGCAACCGATGATCCGCACGCTTGAGTTTCTCGACAACCAGGCGGCGTGTCAGGAAGGGACACTGGGGTTGGAAATCTGGAACGAGCGGGTGCCGGTGTTCCTGTTGCCGGAACTGGAGGATCGCGGGTTTGCCTTTACGATTGACGACTCGGATCTTGCGGAAGGTACGGTGCGGATTCAGATTCGCCGGCCGGCCGACGGGGAGGCGTAAGCCATGTCCACCGTGGCTGCGGTACCCCCTCTGCAAGGGGTGAATACGGCCCAATCCCCGCCCTTCACGCTGCCCATCCGCTACATGCTGTTGGGCGTCTGCGGGTTTCTGGCATTCGCCCTTGACCTGGCCGCCCAATCGCTGCACCTGGCGACGGCCGGTCCGTTTGCGGGCGGCGGCCCTGCGTTAACCCACCTGCTGACCCTGGCCTCCTTGTTGGCGTTTGTCATGGGGGCGGTGTATCAACTGTCGACGGTGGCGTTTTTGATCTCCATCCGTGGCGAGCGGCTGGCGCGCGCGAACTTCTGGCTCTACACCGCGAGCATCGCGGTGTTGATTGGCTCGATGGCGGGGCACTCGCAGATGGGGATGCTGTTGGGCGGCGCCGGCGCCCTGGTAGCGTTATACGTGTACGGGGGCATCATGCTGGCGACTTTGGCGGGCACAAAGGTGCGGGGCGTCATGCAAGGGTTTGTGTTATCCGCCCACGCCTACTTGATTCTCGCCGTCACAGCAGCTTGGCTGCGCATCGTTGCCTACACGTGGACGCCGCTGTCCCCGTTTGGGCTGAAACTTTTGGCGACCCACATCTTGTTGTTTGTTGGCGGGTTCTTCACGTTCCTCATCATGGGCTTTAGCTTCAAGCTCCTGCCGATGTTTACCTTGGCCCACGGGTTCCCCACGTGGCGGCAGAAGTGGACGCTCGGGTTGGCCCATTTGGCGATTTGGCTGTTGGGCGCGGGCATCTGGTCGGGGCGTACCGTGTGCTTGTGGTTGGGCGCAGTGGCTGGCCTGGCGGCTTTCGTCAACCACCTGTTGGATGTGCGAGGCATCTTAAAGCACCGCATGCGTAAACGCCTGGAGTCGCCGATTCAAGGCGTAACCGCAGCTGGGTTTGCGGCTTTGTTGGCGATTGGCCTGTTGCTTTTGCAATTGGCGTGGCGCCGCGGCATCCCAGGCTGGGAAGGGGCGGCCAGTCTGTACCTGCTCGGGTGGATCGCGTTGACCATCATGGGCTATGCGTACAAAATCATTCCCTTTCTCATTTGGACCGAGCGTTACAGCGCTCGCGCCGCGCGCAAAAAGCCGACCGTAGGTTCGGCAGCCGCTAAGCCGGCCGCAGGCCAAGACCCAACGGCCGCCACGGGTAAGTCGACCAGCGGCGGACGCCTTCCGGCCAGCGTCCCCCGCAAGACGCCGTTAATCGCAGACCTCATCAACTTACGCCTGTCTCGTTGGGTGCTTGCGGGCGCTGCGCTCGGGCTCGTGTTGGTCACGGCCGGATTGACCGTACCGTTTGGGGCCTCTACGGTTGTGGGGTGTCTCTTGTTGGCGTGTGCGGTGCTCGTGTTTGTCTACCAGATGCTGCGAGTCATCCATCCGAGTCAAGTGGTAAAGGAGTTGACTGGCCGTGATTAACTTGGACGAGGTGCGGGAGCAGTTAAAGCAAGTGTATGATCCGGAGATAGGCATCAACGTTGTGGACTTGGGGCTTATCTATAAATTAGAGGAACCGGAAGAAGGGACGCTTCACATCGAAATGACCATGACGACGCCGGGATGTCCGGCGCACGAGACGCTGCGGGATGCCGTGGAATGGGCTGCGGCGCAGGTGTTTGGGGTCGGACTGGTCAAGGTCGATGTAGTTTGGGATCCACCCTGGTCTCCAGAAAGGATGTCCGAGGAAGCGCGCTCGCAACTGTTCTTCTAAGGACCTCCCAGGTCGGCGATGGGCGTCTGACGGGAACCGCGGCGGACGCCCTCATTCATGCACCTCAATGCCTTGCCTGCGCAGTTCGGCAATCGCTTCCGTCAGCAGGCTTTCATCCTCACATTCCACCGTGTGCAGGTGGTGACCGTCCGTCAAACTCGACAGCAGTGTCGCCCCAGACTCTTCAACCTGGCGTAGGAACAATTCGACATCGCGGCGTGAAGACAACCTGAGCGACCCGCGCAGTTCCCCGTACAGGGGGTGTTCGACGAGCACGTCGACGACCCGAATGCCATAGTCGACCAGCGTGAATAGCTCAGCCCGCGTCAATTCCGGCGGGTGGTTGACCGCTAAGACGTGGCGCATCGGCCGCCCCAGGCGCGATTCGAGGAAGTACCCGCGCGGAGTCGATACGATTTCCTGACCCTGCGCCCGTAGCAATGCAATCTCATGCACTACGACTTGGCGCGTCACGCCCAACATGCTGGCCAGGTCCGATCCGGTCACCGGTCGTCGGCTGTCTCGGAGAATCTGGACAATTTGCGCCTGGCGGTCTTGTCGTTCTCCCATCCGAACTTTCCTCTCCTTATACGCCCTTCTGTGATTCTTTCCCCGACATCCCCTGCTGGCAGCAGACGAGTTGCACGCGTGCCTCTTCTCAAAAACATGGATCTCTCCAACACCGATTTCTCCGGTAAGCACCGCACCTGTATTGTAGCACAGCGTTCCCTCTTTTCTTCCGCAAGGTCCCTGCCCTAGATGCCTGTCCACGCGCTTGCGCCGCCTGCGCATAGGTTGAAGACAAGTCGGTCTGGAAAGGGGGGACAAGGTTATGCGGCAGGGTGTTCCGTTGACCCATGTCCGCACAGGCGCCCGGCGTCCGCTGGACGAGGTGACGCACGCAGCAACCAGCAGCGACTACGGATGGACCTCGCAGAATTGGTCTGGCTACGCGATTTCCGGCGACAGCGGGAGTTTTACATCGATTGTCGGCAACTGGAGCGTGCCCGAGGTGAAGGCATCGGGTGCGGGGGAACCCGGCTCCGGCGGGGGCGGATGGTGGCAGCGTCTGCTGCGCTGGCTGTGTCTGTGGCTCGGATGCGAGACCGGATGGGCACCGGATACGTACTCGGCCACCTGGATTGGCATTGACGGGTTTACCGATACCCAGTTGATTCAGGTGGGCACGGCCCAGAACGTCATCGCAGGGCAGGCTCAGTACTACGCCTGGTGGGAAATTCTCCCCAGTCCGGAGACGGTGATTCCGCCCGCTGCGTACCCCGTGCAGCCGGGTGACCAGATGACGGCTACCATTACCCGCCAGGAGGACGGGCGCTGGCGCATCTCGCTGTGGAATCAAAGCCAGGGCTGGGTGTTTGTCCGTTCCAATTTATCGTACGACGGCCCCTTGATGTCCGCCGAATGGATTGAGGAGGCGCCAGAGGTCGACGGCCAGTTGGCAACTTTGGCTGACTTTGGGTCGGTGACCTTTACCGGCTGCAGCGTCAATGGTTCCCCAGTTCGCCTCCAGCCCGCCAACGCGGGCGCGATGGTACAGGGGGGAGAGGTTGTGGCGGTACCGTCGGTACCCGCAAAGACCGGGGATGCATTCACGATAGCCTACGGCAGCCAGTCGCCGTCGCCACCTGGAGCGTAAGACAATATCGCCAGACTTGGCCTTCTTGGCCAGGTCTGGCGACGGGGTTTCTGCAACGGCGAGGTGGCGGTCGGGCCTCTGTTGTGGCTAGGTCAGCCGGGCGTCAGCCCTGCGAATTGTGGGCTGCCACTAGCAAACTTGGATGGAGTTTTGCTAGAATTGGTTGATGTCACAACACGTCATCAATTCGGTTTTGGGGAGTGGTCGTCATGGCAAAGCGCGTCGTCGTCACGGGTGGCAGCGGTCTGTTAGGGCCGTGGGTGATTCGCGAGTTTCTGGAACACGGATATGATGTGGTCAACATCGACACGCGGCACCCGAAGGAGGCCCTCTGTCGGACAATTATTGCGGATCTGGCGCAGCTGGGAGACGCGGTTGACGTCCTCGAAGGGGCGGACGCATTGGTTCACCTGGCGGCGATTCCGGCGGCGGGCCTGCGGCCGAATGAGTTTACGTTTCGCAACAATGTCCTTTCTACCTATAATGTTCTGGCGGCCGCGTCTTACCTGGGTATCCAGAAGGCCGTCATTACTTCCAGCGAATCTTCGTATGGTCTCGTCTTCGCTTTACACCCGTTTTCCCCGCAGTACGTGCCTGTGGACGAAGACCACCCACAGCTGCCCCAGGACAGCTATGGGTTGTCGAAGGTGGTCAACGAACAGACGGCCGATATGTTTCACCGTCGGACCGGGATGCAGATTGTCTCCTTCCGTTTGGGCAATGTGATTTCCCCGGAAATGTACGCCAACTTTCCCTCATTCATCCGGAACCCGCGCGAGCGCGAGCGGATTCTCTGGAGTTACATTGACACCCGCGACGCGGCGACTGCCTACAGGCTGGCGGTAGAAGCGGAGGGTCTGGGTTGTGTTCGCTTGAACATTGCCGCGGACGAGACGAGCATGGACATCCCAAGCCGCGAGCTGTTGGCGGTGAGCTACCCGGACGTATCCGATTTTCGGGCGCCTCTGGATGGGTATGAGACGTTGTTGGACAACCGTCGCGCCAAACAACTCCTCGGTTGGCAGCCGGTGCACCGGTGGCGTACATACGTGAACGCATAGTCTGTGAGTGGCGCATCTCACGGCGTGTGCTTGCATGGCCCGCAGCGGAAACTCGGCTGCGGGCTGATTTGTACAGGGTGCGCGTAGGAGGTAATAGACCATTACACTTTCCAGAGGACAACGGGTGAGGATATTAAAGGATTCACGGGTTACGTCGATCGTATCGAGCAGGGTTTTTATCAATATGCGCGGCAGACCCAGAGCTTTAGCTCTCGGGATATAAGGCGCTCGCCGTTAGGCTCCCCCTCAGTATCGTGCTTGTCGTCCCTTGATACACAGGACGAAACTGGAACACCTGCTTCAGTACCATCTCGGGCGAAATGCGCGCTTTTCCGGGTGGCTCCTCCACAAAATCTCAACATTTTCTCCACAATGTCCACATAGCATCCATCACTCGCGGAATCTCGGTTGGTAGAATAAAAGTATCTTTGCTATGGATTTGGGGTTATCCATTGTCGAAGAGACAGGTGAAGAGAGACATAAACACGGACTGTTTATGCCGTCCAGCGGGGGTAACCAACCAAAGGCTTGACAGGCCATTCATGGGGTGACTCTACAGCAGGAGGGTTGTTTGTCATGATCTCCAAATTTTCATGTGCGCGTGGACACGGTCACATCCCGGAACGGATGGAGCGGCTGCCGATGACACGGTTCACGGGCATGGTCGTGCTTTTGGCCGGTCTGGCGTGGTTCATCGAGTCGCTGAGCATCGGATCTCTCGGGGTTGCGCTCGATCCGCTTAAACAAGTGATGCACTTGACGGCGGGCCAGGTCGGGGTGTTGACGGCGGCGTCCACCTTTGGCATCGTGCTCGGCCTGATACCGGCTGGCTTTTTAGCGGACAAGTTCGGCCGCAAACAGATGCTGGTTTGGGGCATCATCGAGTACAGCCTGTTTACGCTGCTTTGCGCGTTCAGCCCCAACTACGGGGTGCTGCTGCTGTTTCGGTTTCTGTCTGGCTTCGGGATGGGTGCGGTGTTTCCACTGCCGTACGCGATTGTCAGCGAGTTTGTGCCGAGCACGCGGCGAGCCTGGTTCAACGGCCTGTTGGACGCCTGCTTATCGGTCGGGTATTTCATCGCGCCACTCCTGGGCCTCGTAATTTTGCCGCGTTTCGACCTAGCGCTGTCATGGCGTGTGTTTTTTGCCGTATCGGCATTGCCGATTCTGTACGCGTATGTGATTCACCGCTTTTTGCCGGAATCCCCGCGCTGGCTGGCGCGCAAGGGTCGGCTTGCGGAAGCGGAGGCGTTGATGCAGTCGATTGAGGAACGGGTTCAACGCCTTACCGGCCGGCCGCTGCCCAGTCCGGTCCCGTTGGCGGAGGATAAGGACGAAGAAGTGCCGGCAAAAGCGGTCCCCGCGTCGAATGCGGCCGGGATTCTGGCACCCTGGCGGCCGCCCTTCCTGCGGCGCACGGTGGCACGCGCGGCGGCGGCGGTGGGGACATTCTTTATGTTCTACATCGTCATGACCTACATGCCCACCTTATTTGTTTCACAGGGACTGTCGTTTGCCCACTCGCTTGAGTTTACCGCCATTATCACGGCCGCGGCCATCCCCGGCAAGCTGATCAACGGGTGGCTGGCGGAGCGCCTGGGGCGCAAGTGGGTGTACGTCCTGTTCATGGGTGTGGCCGGGATAGCATCGCTCTTCTTCGGGCTCGCCAGTTCGCCGGTGGGGATGGTGGTGTTTGCCTGCGTGATGTCCTTGTTTGGCACCGGGGCGTTCCCCGCGTTGAAGATGTCTTACGCGGAACAGTACCCAACCCACCTGCGGACGACCGGCGCCGCAACCGTGGAGACTTTGGGGCGGTTTTTCGGCGGTGTGGTCGGATCGTACGTGATGCCCGTGATCTTACAGTCGGCCGGGATGGCCGTCGGGTTTTACATCGTCGCTGGCGTGGCCTTCGCGGCATTGGTGATTGAGTTGGTGCTGGCGCCGGAGACCAAGGCGCTCACGCTGGAGCAGGTGGAGGCACGCTTGGTGCACTAGAGGCGGTTTCGCGTGCAAGGAGGTCGCAGGTTTTGGCGCAAAAGAAGGTTCACTTGTATGAAATCGACCTGATGCGCGCGTTTATCATGCTCGGCGTCTTGTCAGTGCACACCGTCACGATTTACATGTCGCGCCTGACCGATTGGACCGCTCCGTTTTTATCGGTCGGTGCGGTGCACTCGTCGATGCACTTTACGCGCGAATCGTTCATGTTTATCACCGGGTTGGTGTTGTTTATCACGTACTACCACAGGCCGTTCAGCACCCTGAAGTTTTGGTGGAAACGGCTGACCCTGATTGCGGTGCCGTACGTGGTCTGGAATATCGCCTATATTCTCTATGCTCACAACTACGGCCACGGTTTCGAGGCCTTTCTGGCGAAGCTCGGGCATTCGCTCAAAGTCGGAGACCAGGGCTATGTTTACTACGTGCTGGTGTCCATTCAATTTTACATCGTCTTCCCGATTCTTCTTTACGGCCTGCGGAAACTGGAGCGTTGGCATGTGCACATCTTCATCGGCAGCTTTGTCTTTCAGTTGGCGCTGACGGCGTTCTACCACTATTGGTTGCCCAACATCGACTACCAGCATCAGTGGCCGTACCTAATTGCGCGTATCACAGCCCGCTATGGCACCTTCGTCTTAACATACCAGTTCTGGTTCGTGGCGGGCGGAATTCTGGCTTGTCACTATGAACGCGTGAAGGCGTACGTCAAATCGCATGTGGCGCTGTTGCGCTGGCTGTTGGTTATCGGCGTGCTGGCGATGTGGGCGCAGTACTTCTTTGAACGGTTTGTCCTCGGTTATTCAGATTCGCGGGCGGAGTTGGCCGAGACCCCGCTTATGGCTCCGTACGCTTTGATTGTCACGCTCAACATGTGGCAGTTGGGCATGGCCTGGGCAGAGCGGCGCACGCGGCCAGGCTGGCAGCCGTTTAGCCGGTTTGTGATGCTCGCCTCGTCGACCTCGTTCGGGATCTTCTTGTTTCAGCCGTTCCCGCTTGACCTTTTGTGGCACATCGTGCCGCATTTGCACACCCCGAGCTGGGTGACGTACGGATCGGTCCCGTTTGCGGTTTTGTTTGTGTACTTCTCTGGCATGCTGGTCGCCTACCTGATAGGCAAGGTGCCGTATTTGGCGTACTGTGTCGGCCGCAAAGTGAAGTGGCCGGTGCGCAAGCCCGAGGCGGCGAACACCGTTTCGCCGAGCGCCTGACGGCGCCGTCAGCGCTGTGGGTGATGAGCACCTGCCCATCGTGATTGAGAGCCGTACCATCGGGAGAATGCGAAAGGAGTCCAAAGTGATGTCCCAGTTGATTGAACGTTTGTTTGCCGCGCCGTTCCCTGGGGAAAGCCCGTGCCTCCACTTTGCCGGTCGCTGGCACACACGGCGTGAGGTGTTTCAGGAAGCCGAGCGGTTGGCTGTGCAGCTGGCCGCCGCTGGCGTAAAGCCCGGGCAGCGGGTCGTGCTGGGGGTGCCGAATTCTACGCTGTTTGCCGTGACCTGGTTGGCCCTCATTCGCCTCGGCGCTGTGGCGGCTCCCTGCAACCCGGAGATGCCTGTGGCGGAGCTTACGGTGTTCTTCGAGCGGTGTCAGGCGGCGGCTGCGGTGCTCCGGCCTGAACAGTGGCAAGTGCTTGGGGAGAGGGGGGGTGTTCCGGACAGCCTTGAGCAGGTCTGGCTGACTGATGATGTGGCCGATCCACAGCCTTCGCGACGGTTGGTCAAGCAAGACGGCGGACGATGGGTGGAAGCCCCGCTGCCGGTGGACCAGGCCCCGAAGGCTGCGAACACCGGGGTCCTCGCGCCAGTTTCCGCCGTATCCGACGAGGCACAGGGGGTGCTGCTCTACACCTCGGGCACCACGGGCGCCCCGAAGGCGGTCGCTTTGCGCCACCGGCACCTGTTGGCCACCGCGAACAACGTCATCCTCTCGCACCGTTTAACCCAGGATGACGTGACCTACTGCTTCCTGCCGATGTTTCACATCAACGCGCAGGTCATCGCTTTTCTATCGACCCTGCTCTCCGGCGGGCGCATCATCCTTGCCCCCCGGTTCAGCGCGTCCTCGTTCTGGCCGACGGTGGAGGAGTTTGGGGTGACCTGGGTGTCGGCGGTTCCAACCATCATCGCGATTCTGTTGAAAAAGCCGCGCCCCGAGCGGATTCCGGACAGCCTGCGCTTCGTCCGGTCCGCCTCCGCTCCGCTGCCGGTGCTGGACGCGAAGCGGTTTGAGCGGGAGTTTGGCATCCCCATCATCCAGTCCTACGGAATGACCGAAGCCGCCAGCCAAATCTGCGTCAATCCCTTACCGCCCGGAGAGCGGCGACTGGGATCGGTCGGGAGGCCGGTGGGGCTGGAACTGCAGGTGGTGGATGAGGCGAATCGCCCCTTGCCTCCAGGGCAAACAGGGGAAATCGTCATCCGCGGGGCCAGCGTGATTGAGGCGTACGAGGGTCTGGACAGCCCGAAAGACTTTGCCGGCGGCTGGTTCCACACGGGTGACCTCGGCTACCAGGACGAGGATGGCTACGTGTACCTCACAGGCCGCAAGAAAGAGATGATTAACCGTGCGGGGGAGAAGGTCAGCCCGTATGAGGTCGAGGACGTCATTCGGGAACACCCGCGAGTGCGCCAGGTCGGCGTCATCGGCCTGCCGGATCGCCTGTACGGAGAAAGGGTGACGGCGTGTGTCGTGACCGATGCCGCCCCATCCGAACGAGAGCGGGTTGCAAGCGAAATCCTTGAGCTCTGCCAGTCTTCGTTGTCGCGCTACAAGTGGCCGGCGGAAATCCGGTTTGTCGACACGATTCCGGTCGGCCCAACGGGGAAGGTGCAGCGGACGCGACTGAAGCAGGAGTTGATGGAGACGATGCGGGTTCCGGTGGCCAAAGAGAGGAGGTCCATGCCGTGAATACGGCCGCACTGACGCTGCCGGAGCGGGCGAGAAAACCCCGCTCGCGCGGGCTCACCATATTGATTGATAATGGTGTACCTTTTCGCCACTTTCAGGACGTCATCGAGAGCTTTGACGGGTTCATCGACTTTGTCAAATTTGGTTGGGGTACATCCGTCATCACCAAGCACCTGACCGAGAAGATCCGCACGCTGGATGAACACGAGATTGGCTGGTTCTTCGGTGGGACGCTGTTTGAAAAGCACCTCCATCAGGGAAAATTGGCGGACTACCGGCGCTATTTGCACCGCTACGGGTGCCGCTACGTCGAGATTTCCAATGGGACCATTGACCTGTCGAACAGGGACAAGGCCCGTTATATCCGGGAGTTTTCCGACGAGTTTACGGTCTTCAGCGAGGTTGGCTACAAGGACGGGGAGAAGTCCATTCGCCTCTCACCGGCGCGCTGGATTGCGTACATCCAGGAGGACTTGGCTGCCGGCGCCGCCAAGGTCATCACAGAGGCGCGAGAGAGTGGCACCAGCGGCATCTGCCGCAGCAACGGCGAGGTCCGCTACGGATTGATTGAAGAGATTGCTGACTCAGGCATCGACCTCGACCGGGTGGTGTTTGAGGCGCCGAACAAAACCTTGCAGACCTACTTCATTCACTCGTTCGGCGCCAACGTGAACCTGGCCAATGTGGCTTTTGATGATGCTGTCGCGCTGGAGACGCTGCGTCTGGGTCTGCGTTCGGACACCTTATTGCGGTTTTCCTGATGGAAGTGTGCGGTGCCTTTGGTCGCCTACCCGTGGCCGGCATTCCTTCGGCCGGCCCGTCTGCCTTGACCATCGCTTGGCGTTACCCGGCAATTTCCGACGGCTGCTGACAAAGGAGGTTCTCCATGCGCAACGCGAATAACGTGTTTCACCTGGCGATTCCTTGCCGTGACTTGGATGAGGCGTACGAGTTTTATGTCAAGGGTCTAGGCTGCAAATTGGCCCGGCGTTATGACGACCGCATCACCCTCGACTTTTTCGGTGATCAGGTAGTGTGTCACCTTTCCGACGCCTGGGACCGCAATCCCAAGATGTATCCCCGCCATTTTGGTATCACGTTTTCGGACAAGCGTGAGTTTGATAACTTGCTCCGCCTGGCGAAAATGCGGGAACTACCGTTTTTCCAGCCCCCTTCCAGACGTTTCGAAGGCTTGGTGGAGGAACATGAGACGTTCTTTCTGATTGATCCGTCCAACAACCTGCTGGAGTTCAAGTACTACCTGGATGAGCGGATGATGTACTGAGACCAGGCGGATTGTATGCACACCCCCAGTTGCACCCCATCCAGTATAATGGGGGCAGAATGGATTGCCGTCTTCGACATGGCAGATAGGGGACTGTGGATGCACGCCGCGGACCGGATGAGGGATATACATGGCTCGCACGCCGATGTGGACGATGCGCCCAGCGGCTGGCGAATATTTATCGTGAGGACAATCGGTCCCTGTCCTGGCCAGGCAGTGGCCTGCGGAGGTGATTCACATGGAACGAGCAAAGCTTTTCCAGAGTAGTCAGAGCCAAGCGGTCCGCTTACCTAAAGAATTCCGACGATGCTTGGGATTCGTTAGCGCAATCGTTGGACCTGTTCTCGGAGGATTTTTTGACAAAGCGACATCAACCATCAGAACAAAAACGTGAATGCGTTTGTTTTCCTCTAAAATGCCGCGCATACGGGAATTTCACCTTGACACCCCCACATACTCACGATACGATATTCACGAACATCGATATCGATGGAGGTGAATATGAATACGGAAACTGTGCTCGCTCGGCTAAATGCGCTCGCCAACAAGAGCCGCTTCACCATCCTGCGAATTATGGCGAAGGGAGCCATTGGTACTTGCTGTGACCGGATTGAAGCCTATGAGAATGGCTGTTGTGTCGCGGACGTGGTCGCGGTTACAGGCCTCTCACAGCCCACGGTTTCACACCACCTGAAAGCACTGGAGAAGGTGGGCCTCATTCGCAAGGAAGTGCGAGGCCCGTGGACTTGCTACTTTCCGAATCCGGACGCCATCGAAGAATTGATCCATGCCCTGAGAGTGGAGTTGTACCCTTCTGGGAACGGCGAGGCTGAGAATTACGGTGTCAATGCACAAGGAGGATGTTGCCCATGACCGCCTTGAAACCCCACGTGGCTATCAATGTGCGCGACTTTGAACGGTCGCTTACCTTCTACCGCACCTTTTTCGGACTCGATCCGGTGGGAAGTCTTCGTCGTCCTCCAACAGGAGGTTGACCGTAAAGAATCTGGCGCACAAGTCGCGTGTGGCGGACTGTCTGGAGCGTGCCGTACGCCAGCCGAATCCACTGCGTGTTGTGTAAGTTAACATCGACGAAATGGAAAAGGGCGTCGATCTCGTTGCCGACGCCCGCGAAGGTCCGCCCACTAAGGAGAGACAGCGATTTATTTAGCGGTCGCGTTGTTTGTCGTCACATTGGTCTTTGTGATTTGGCAGCCGAAAGGCTTATCCATTGGCTGGAGCGCGCTCGGTGGCGCCGTGCTTGCACTCATTTTTCATGTGGTCTCGTTTCAGGATGTGCTGGCGGTTACCAAAATCGTTTGGGACGCGACGTTTGCATTCGTTGCCATCATTATCATTTCCACCATCCTTGATAAGATCGGTTTTTTTGAATGGGCGGCCTTGAGGATGGCACGTGCTGCAGACGGCGATGGACGAAAGGTGTTCCTCTACGTGACTTTGCTCGGGTCCATCGTCTCTGCCTTCTTCGCCAACGACGGCGCGGCGCTCATTTTGACGCCCATCGTTCTTGAAAAAATCAAGCTCCTGAAATTCGATACCAAGAAGATGCTCCCGTTTATTATGGCGAGCGGATTTATCGCGGACACCACGTCCCTGCCGCTTGTCGTCAGCAACCTGGTGAACATCGTGTCGGCTGACTATTTTCATATCGGATTTCTGAGTTACCTTGTCCACATGATTGTGCCGGACCTGTTCTCTCTGGGTGCCAGCATGCTTGTCCTGTACCTCTTTTTCCGGCGTGACATCCCAGAAAGGTATAACCCAAGTGATTTGCCGGAGCCAGGCAGTGCCATTGTACATCACGGGATGTTCAAGGCATCGTGGATCATCCTTGCGGTACTCTTAGTCGGTTACATTCTCACAGAGCTGCTGCACATCTCTGTATCTTCGGTCGCAGGCCTCATCGCCATCGTGTTCCTGGGGGCTGGCGCACGCACGCGGGTGATTCAGCCCGGGCGAGTGATTCGAGAGGCTCCGTGGGCCATCGTCGTGTTCTCGATTGGGATGTATGTCGTGGTATACGGGCTGCGCAACGCCGGATTGACCAATCTCCTCGGACATGCGGTCCTCACGACGACACACGCTGGTCCGTTTGTCGCCACGGTGGCCACTGGGTTCATCGCTGCGATTCTATCCAGTGTCATGAATAACATGCCGACCGTGATGATTGACGCGCTGGCCATTCACGCTACGGGCGTAACCGGAGTGATGTACCACTCCCTAGTCTACGCAAACGTCATAGGATGCGATCTCGGTCCCAAAATCACCCCCATCGGCTCCCTAGCGACCCTGCTGTGGTTGCACGTACTCGGCAAGAAGGGGATTTCCATCAGCTGGGGCCGATACTTCACGACCGGGATCGTCCTAACCGTTCCGACGCTGTTCATCACGCTGTCCGGGTTATACTTGTGGACTTTGCTTGTGTACTAACAAGGAGGGCTCACAATGACGAAACAACGGGTGTACTTCCTTTGTACCGGAAATTCCTGCCGTAGCCAGATGGCAGAAGGATGGGCGCGTTATCTTGGTGGCGACAAGATTAAGGTACACAGTGCAGGCGTGGAGGCCCATGGGCTCAATCCCAGGGCCGTAGCTGCCATGCAAGAGGTTGGAATCGACATTTCGCATCACCAATCAAAATTGATTGATCCGGACCTGCTGAATCAGGCTGACTACGTGATTACGTTGTGCGGAGATGCAAACGATAGGTGTCCCAGGACGCCCGCGCATGTGAAGCGCCTGCATTGGGGGTTTGAGGACCCGGCAAAGGCAACCGGGACAGAGGCGGAGATTCAGGCCAAATTCCGCGAGGTGCGGGATGCGATACGCGACAAAATTGAAGCCTTCCTACAGGAAATCGAGTGACTTGGACCAATGCGGAAATCCCCGCCCACTTTTGGAGCAGGACGGGGCTTACAGCCTCAAATTTCTTGGGATACTACTCGTCCTCGATGACCTGCTCGTAGGCGTCGGCTGACAATAGGTCGTCCAACTCGCCGGGGTTGTCGATCCGGACCACAACCATCCAGCCGTTTTCGTACGGAGATTCGTTCACGGTTTCCGGGTCGTCGTCCAGGGCGCTGTTGACCTCGACCACCTCGCCGCTGACCGGCGCAATCAGGTCGGAGACGGTTTTTGCGGACTCGACGGTGCCGAAGCTCTCGCCCTGGGTGAGCCGGCCGCCCTTCGACGGCAAGTCGACAAACACGATGTCGCCCAGCTGTTCCTGGGCAAAATCGGTGATACCGATACGGGCCAGTTCGCCTTCGACCTTGGCCCACGTGTGTTCTGGATGGTACTTCCTATCGGATGGATTGGACATGGTTCTCCCTCCTCGTTTGGCTGCCTGCGGACACCGGGCAGGGCTTTGGCCCCCACTCGGGGGCACCGCCGGTCCTAGGGGCCCAATCAACCTTCCGCCGGCAGCCCCAAGGCCTCGCGGATTTTCGGTTCGACCTTCTGGAATCCTTTATCCCCTGCGGCGCGGAACTTGAGCGTACCGTCCTCGCCAAAGACAAAGAACGCTGGTACGTACTGGTTTTCAAAACGCTCGGCGATTTCCATGCGATGGTCCAGCCCCACCGGCTGCTCGATGTGATATTCGTCGATGTCCCGCAGGACCTTGTCTTTGTCCACATCCTCCTGCTGGCGCGGCATGTGAATGGCGATGGTCTGCAGTCCCTGGTCTTTGTAGCGGTTGCGTATCGCCACCACGTCATTCATCGTTTCGTGGCAGATGTGGCAGGAGACGGCGAAAAAGTGGATGAGCGTGACTTTCCCCGGCTCGACGCGTGGCTGTCCGTCGCTGTTCAACCACTCTGTGGCACCGTCTAAACTCGGCATCGGGGTACCCAAACGCATTGGCATGTGGATTAACCTCCCTGAGATTCAAGTTGCACCGTCACGTTGCCCATACGCGCACGCGCGTATGTATTCGACTTCTCTGGTCCTGAATCTATGGTGAACGACGCCCGGACAGAACCCGGACGTCGGGGGTCGTGAGCTATTCGGCCGGGCGGCTATCAGCCAGCCGGCGAGCGAGTGCATGCCCGCCGGCGGTCCATATGCATGTTCAAGCGCAAACCGCGCGGCCGGTGCAGACCGAACTTCTCGTCAAACTTCGAGTAGTTTGTCGCCCGGTTTCCAGTTGGCCGGGCACATGCCGCCCGCCTGCAGGGCCTCCAGTACCCGCAGGGTCTCATCCACGCTGCGGCCGATGTTCATATCGTGGACGACCTGGTAGCGCAGGATACCCTCCGGATCGATAATAAACAGTCCGCGCAGCGCCTGGCCTTCCGACTCCACCAGGACGTCGTACTTGCGCGCCACTTCCTTCGTGAAATCGGCAGCCAGCGGATAGTCAATACCGCCCAGCCCGTTCTTGTCCCGCGGCGTCTCAATCCAGGCTTTATGGCTGTGCACGCTGTCGCAGCTGACACCCAGCACTTCGGCGTCCAGGTCCTTGAACTCCTGCAGCCGTTCGTTCATCGCGATGATTTCGGTTGGGCAGACGAACGTGAAGTCGGCCGGGTAGAAGAAGAGAACCAGCCATTTTCCACGGTAATCGGACAACTTGACCCGTTCATCGAGGGTCTTGAGGTTTTTCGTCGAGAGCATATCGAAGTCGGGCGCTGGATTTCCTACAAGTGGCATATCGCGTCAACCTCCAAATCGATTTTGATTTGCGATTTAGACTTAGTCTAAATTCACAAGGCGAGTATATCATACCGACAAGAGGAATGTCTAGTCTCGACCTTGTCCGCTTTGCTCCTTCTCGCGGCAGGCCGGGCACAAGCCGGTCAAGTGGACGTTCAGGGAGTGGACTTTGTACCCTGTTTCCGCCTCAATCTGCTGCACCAACTCGGCCGGAATGTCGACGTCGGCCTCTGCAATCGCGCCGCACCGAGAACACACCACGTGCTGATGCTCCTCCATTCGTCCGTCGTAGCGGGTGATGCCGTTGCCAATGTTCAATTCCTTAATCAAACCGTGATCCGCCAGGTAGCGCAGGGAATTGTATATGGTTGCGTAGGCGTACCGCTCGCCGCGTCGGGCCAAGATATCCATAATATCGTTTGCGGTCGGGTGTTCCCTGGACTGCCGGATCACCTCCAAAACAGCTCGGCGTGGAGCAGTCATGTTGAGTGATTGCACAGATGATTCCTCCAATATCCATAATCATAGTTTTATCGTACACGACCTATCCTATCCGCTCAAGGGCGGACGCGGCACGGGGGGGCGACCAGCGGCGCTTATGCCCAGGCCTCAGACGGGGTGCAGGCCAGGGCCAAGGTGAGGTCGGCTACGGCGTCCGTCACGGCAACGTACCCGCTCCAGTTCGGGTCTTCGACCATCGCACAAAAGTCGAGCCAGCGCGCCTGGACCATGGCTTCATACCACCCTTGGCGATTTGCTAGTCGGACGCATCGGACATACGGGATGGTTTCCGCGTCAGCCTGCGTGGGCGTGGGCGATAGGTTCAGCTTGGCCAATTTCGTTAGGAATTGATTCGTCGGTTGTATCGGCACGGCGTCCAGTAGAACATCACAGAGCTCAGCTTCGGCTTTGCGAAGCCGGGCGCGAATCCGGAGTTCCATGGGAATCCAGCCTTCCACGGTGATGACGCCTTTTTCCATGTGCAACTGCCAAGCGGTCGATTCGGGAATGTCTTCATTCAGGGTAAACCCGTGATAATACTGCACGACTGTCTGCTGACCTTTGGGATTTTCATGCACGGCATGCGCGAACACGCGGGAAGCGCGTCCGGCCTCGTCGAGAAGATATTGCCCCTCCGCCTGTACCGCTGCGCCAAACCACCGGCGCGCTACCTCAAAGAAATGGACGCCGTGCTCGACGAAGATGCCGCCGCTTTGTTCGGATGACCAGAACCAGTGGCTGTCGTCGGGCACGCGATGCACGGAGTTGTGCAACTCTGCGTGCCACGGGCGTCCGAGGACGCCCAGCCGCAGGAGCTGGCCGACGGCCCAAACTAACGGGTTGAACGGCTGCACCAAGTTGACGGCCAGAGCGAGGCCGTTTTTCTTCGCCAGGCGTCCGTTTTGGTCCAGAGCCTTTGCAGAGAGAGCACCCGGCTTTTCCACCAACACGTGTTTCCCGCGCTCGAGGGCTAGAGCGGTCAGCGGAGCATGAAGGTGGGGTGGGGTGGTCACGATGACAACATCCACCTCCGCGTCCGCCACCAACTGCGTCGCGTCCTCGTATTCACGCGGGGCTTCCGTGGCGGCAACGCGCGTAGAGGGCGCGGACACGCGGTGGGCGTGGTAGGTCTCGATGACCGCACGCCGCTTCTTTTCAGTCCGACCGGCGACCGCCGTCAGCTTGAAGTTTGTCAGCGGCGCGAGTGATTGGGCCAGAAAGGCAGCGAACGCTCCCGCGCCGGCGATGCCCACGCGGTACGAAGTTTGAACCGACATCGGCAGCCACTCCTTTCCCAGCAACTCCGCAAGGACTATCTCCTCCATTCATTGTAATACAAGGAGCGGGCTCTGGATGCTTTGCACATCGAAAGAGGCGAGTGGTAACCTGAAGGTGGCGGCGGAGGACGCTTCGCAGCCATACATACTCAAGGAGATGAGCGCGCAGTGGATAGACAACAGTTGCGCAAATATGCCGATCTTGCCGTACGTGTGGGGGTTAACCTACAGCCGGGTCAACACTTGGTGATTGGCTACGGGATTCGTCAAGTTCTCCCTGAGCACATCGAGTTTGCTCGGCTTTTGACGGAGGCGGGTTACGACGCCGGGGCCAAGTTCGTTCATGTGGAGTGGGGCGATGAATGGTGGCAGCGGGAAACCATTCGCCGCGGTTCTCTGGAAACCTTGGAGGCGCGCGCCCGCTGGCAGCTGCAGTGGATTGAGCAGTTGGCTAAAGAAGGGGCTGCTTACATCGCCATTCCTGCGTCCAATCCGAACCTTTTTGAGGGCCTCGATGCGAGCCGTGTCACCACCGCCAACCGCGCCGTGGCGTCGGTGTTTCGGCCGTTCAACGACAAGCGGACCAACGATGAGTACAGCTGGACGCTGGTATCCGCACCCACGCAGGATTGGGCGGATGTGGTCTATCCAGAGCTGCCGCGCGAAGAGCGCTTGGAGGCCCTGTGGCGGGACATTTTGTTCTGTGCTCGCGCCAGCGGGGATAACCCGATTGCCGATTGGCAGCAGCATATCGAAAACCTGAAGCGGCGCAGCCAGCACCTGAACAACCTCGGCATTCGCAAGCTTCATTACAAAGCCCCGGGCACCGATTTGACCATCCGCCTGCACGAAAAGGCGTACTTCACCGCGGCCCTGCAACATACACCTGAGGGCGTGGCGTTTGTTGCCAACATGCCGACCGAGGAAGTGTACACCGCGCCGCAAAAAGACGGGGTGGATGGCGTGGTCTCCAGCACCATGCCGCTCAACCATAACGGACACCTGATTGACGGCATTCAGCTGCGCTTTGAAAACGGGCGGATTGTCGAGTACAAGGCGAAGAAGGGGCAGGAAGCCTTGCGCGACATCATCGAGGCGGATGAGGGCAGCCACTACCTAGGCGAGGTCGCCTTAGTTCCTGTGGACTCCCCGATATCCAAGCTCGGGCGGCTGTTCTACAACACCCTCTTTGATGAAAACGCCTCTTGTCACCTGGCCATTGGGAAAGCGTACCCGTTGGTGGAAGGCGGGCATTCGCTTACACGGGAGCAGTGGGCGGAGTACGGCTTGAACGAGAGCTTGATGCACGTCGACTTTATGATTGGCTCCGACCAGCTTGACATCGACGCCGAGACTGCGGACGGCCGCACGGTTCCATTGTTCCGTGGCGGACGCTGGACCGAGTCGGTGTAACGCTTCGGTGTAACGCTTTACGATTCCTCTCGCATGGCAAGATACGGCGCGGCTTGGTGCACAGTGACACTGGGCCGCGCCCTTTGTTTACTCATCCGCCGGCATCCGGGGACGGCGGGGCTTATTGGGGGATGCTGAGAAAGTCGAGCTTGCACCTTTGTGACCAGGTTATGTATACTTGTTAGCAGACGTCCGTCATGAGTGCTAAAGTCTAAGCCATCGTGGTCTCATCGAGGTGATGAGAATGCGAATCGGGCCATAGAATCTTTTGGCGCTCTGGCTATCCCGAATCTAACCACTGTGAAGGAATCCGACGAGAAAACACGCCGTGGGCCTGTATTTTCCCTCGAGCCGCGAAGGCGGCAGTGCTTTCTCTCCGACTCATCGCTTTTCATTTTTTCATTCATCTATTTCGGCATTCGTATCTGTGGAAACACTGATCTCGAAACCAAATGGAGGGATGGTAAAAATGAAGGCGTTGCTGCTTGCTGGCGGATTGGGCACCCGCCTGCGTCCGTTGACTGAAAACCTCCCAAAGCCGATGGCGCCCATCGCCAACCGGCCCTGGTTGGAACACCTGATTCTGCACCTGAAAGAACAGGGAATCGAAGAATTGGTTGTGGCCGCTCGTCACTGCGCGGACGTTATCCGTCAGCACTTTGGTGACGGTCGACGCTTTGGCGTACATATGGCCTACGCCATCGAACCCTTTCCGTTGGGGACGGCCGGGGCGATAAAGAACGCCGAAAGGTGGCTTGGGGATCGTTTCCTCGTGATCAATGCGGACATCCTTCACCTGCCCCAGGTCTTGCCCTTGCTTGAATTCCACCGCCGTCACGACGGGGTGGCAACTATCGCGTTAACGGAAGTCGATGATGTATCTCAGTACGGTGTGGTCGAGCAGACTCATACCGGTGAGATTGTTCGTTTCGTCGAGAAGCCGACACCCGCAGAGGCTCCGTCCAATCGAATCAACGCCGGCTGGTATGTGTTCGACGCGGAGGTGTTCGATTTCATTCCTGCAGGTCGTGAGGTGTCGGTGGAACGCGAGACGTTCCCAACCCTGATTGCGAAAGGCGCGGGGGTCTACGGATACGTCACGGGTGGGTACTGGCAGGACATGGGCACTCCGCAGCGATACCGACAGGCACATTGGGATATGCTAGACGGTCGACTGCCGGTGGCTCGGCGCGGGAAGCAGGTGCAGGAGGGAGTGTGGATTGGTGAAGGTGTCACCTTTGCCCCCGGGGCCTTGTTGGTGCCTCCCGTATTGATTGGGGACGGAGTGGCGGTCGGCGAACATGCCCTGATTGGACCGTACGCCGTCATCGGGGACAACTGTTACATCGGTGCCCGCGCTCACGTCTCGCGCAGCATCTTGTGGAACGGATCGAGCATACGGGAGAAAACCCGCGTGTCCAACACCATCTTCGGCACGCATACGGTGGCTCCAGCAGGCGAACGCATTGCGGACGCTGTGGTCGGCACGACCGGAAAGGCGGTGCGGGCATGATGAAGATTGCATACGTCAGCACATATCCGCCGCGCCGCTGCGGCATCGCGACGTTTACGGAACACCTGCGGGAGAGTATCCACCAGGCTGGGAAGCGACGGGATAACGACGTGGTGGTGGTCATGGCGGGCGACGATGCCGAGGCGTATCGGGATGATGCGCGTTTCTGGCCGCTGCCGGTTCAAGACCAATCGGCCTACACGCGGATGGCCGAGCGCATCAACCGGAGCGATGTCTCGGTCGTCGTGCTGCAACACGAGTTTGGCATCTTCGGCGGCGAGGCCGGGGCGTATGTACTCGATTTTGTCCGCGCCTTGCGCAAGCCGCTTGTGACCACGTTTCACACCATCTTCCCGGACCCGCAGCCACCATTCCGTCCGATTCAGCAGGAATTGGCCCAACGTTCCGATGCCATTGTCGTGATGAATCGCCGGGCCATTCCGTATTTGACCAACGCCTATCACATCCCAAAGGAGAAAATTATCTATATTCCGCACGGATCGCCCAAGCCCAGGCGCGAGGAGCGCGCCAAACTGCGGCGGCGGCTGGGGTTTGCAGGGCGTAAGGTCATGTTCACATTCGGCCTGTTGAGCCGGGGGAAAGGCATTGAATCGGTCCTGCAGGCATTGCCTGGGGTCATCACGGCGGTGCCGGACGCCCTGTACGTGATAGCCGGCCAGACCCATCCTGAGGTGCGCAAACAGGAGGGAGAGGCGTATCGCGAGGAACTCCGGGCGAAGGTGCATGAGCTTGGTTTAGATGGGTATGTACGCATGGTCAATCGCTACATCAGCGAGGAGGAGTTGACTGCGTACCTGACCGCTTGTGACCTGTACATCACGCCGTATCCAGGAATGCAGCAGATTACCAGTGGAACGCTGGCGTATGCGGTGGGCCTGGGTCGACCGGTGCTCTCTACGCCTTACGAGCACGCCCGCGACCTGTTGGCCGGGTGTGAAGAGTTGCTCTTGCCGTACGGAGACACGGCGGCCTGGGAGTCGGCGCTAAAACGGCTCTTGGGTGACGACACGGCCAGGCGTCGCTGGGAGGACCGCATTCGACAGATTGGGCAAGCCACCCATTGGCCCCGTATCGGAGCGCAATACTTGAACCTGTTTGCCCGGCTCTGCGGCGAAGACTTGCGCACGGCAACCGGGAAAACACCCGCAAGAGGGCAGGTGAAACCCATTGTCCCCGTCCACGATTCGATTTGACCACCTGGAACGGTTAACGGACGATACGGGCTTGCTGGAGCACTGTTTGGGCCGGATCCCGCGCCGGCGCGAGGGCTATGCGACGGATGACAACGCCCGGGCCATCTGGTTGTGTGTCGAGTGGTTGGCGCAGCTGCCCGCGGACGCAGCCCGGGAGCGGCGTCTCCTGTATCGTTTATTGGATAAATACTTAGCGTTTCTTTTATGGGCTCAGCAAGAAAATGGTTGGTTTCAGAACAACATTCGGTTTGACCGCACGCCAGAGCCGGAGGGTCCGTCCGACGACTGTCTTGGTCGTTCTCTCTGGGCGGCGGCGGTGGCGTGTGTCCACCTTTCCGACGAGGCTCGGCGACAGGTCGCGGCGGAAATCCTGCGCCGGGCGCTGCCCGCGGCCTCGGGACTGCGCCACCCGCGCGGGCTGGCCTGGGCGCTGGCCACCTGTTGCCTGCTCGGGGCTCACAATCGGCGGGGACGGACCAACTCGGCGGCAAAGCCTGCCGCAAAGGATGCGGTCAACCCCGGTCACACGGCCGAGGATGGGGCAAGTCTGGCCGCCTTTGACCTGTTGAAGTACACAGGTCCGTTCCGCCGGCAGGACGGCCTCGACCTGAACGAAGGAACCCTGTCTGAACAGGCCGCCGACCTGGAGCAAAGGTTGCTCACGCTTTACGAGGTTCACTCGGATGCGGCCTGGCACTGGTTTGAACCCCATCTGACCTACGCGAACGGACTCATTCCATGGGCACTTTGGTTATCCTGGCGCGTCTATGGCCGGGCGGAGGCACGGCGGGTGGCGGAGGAGAGCCTGTCGTTTTTGGTGGCGAAGATGACGGGCAAAGACGGCTGCCTCCGGCCCATTGGCAATCGTGGTTGGTGCACACGTGAGTGGCAGGCTGAGTGGGACCAACAGCCTATCGACGTGATGAAACTGGCACTGGCCGCCCGCGAGGCGTACCTGGCCACGGGAGATGCACGCTGGCGCGAGGTGGTGCAGCGGGCGCTCAACTGGTTTCACGGGGCCAACGACCTCCAATTGCCTTTGGCCGATCCGTCCGACGGCAGTTGCTGTGACGGGCTTTCGCCTACAGGAGCAAATCCCAACCGAGGTGCCGAATCGACGCTATCCTATCTGTTCACGCAGGCGTTCGCCGTGTCCCTGCGGTTGGTCCGAATCGATAGTGAAGCAGTGGTTTACCCGCGCGGCGCGGCAGCCGGGGTGTAACGCCCATCGCGGTCTTATCGGTTTTCCAGGATATGCATAAGCGGTTATGCTTGGGCTTACGTCAGCAGGGGGCCTCCAGGACCAGGACGGATGAAGGAGCCCCCCTTTGTTTTCGCTCGAGCACTTTTCTTTTTCAGCGATGGATTTTTCGACCGACATGGACGAGAAATCCGTATTCTCAACCAGGCCATCCGTGATAAGATGGGAGCGATTTGACGACGGGGTGTCGATTACGGGGTGGGGTATGGGTGAACATAGTTCAGCTTTGGCTGCAGATTCTCAGACTGGCGCTGCCGTCCATTGCCACGTTTTCGTCGATGACGCTGACGGGCATGATTACCTTGGTCATGGTCGGCCGGTTAGGACCGGGCGCCATTGCCATCGTGGGTGTCAGCAACATTCTGATGTACAACACCTGGGCCTTGTTCGCCGGGCTGAACGAATCGGTGAACTACCTGGTTTCGCAAAACTACGGCGAACAGACCATGAAAGAGGGCAACCAGCGGACGCAGATTGCTCTGGTTCTGTCGGCCTGCCTGTCGGTTTGCTTAGTTGTCGTCAGTTTCTTTGCACCGCATCCGATTCTCCTCGCCATGGGGGTGAACCATTCCCTGGCCGGACTCGGGACACCTTATTTACAAACGCGCTTTTTGGCCTTTTCCTTTACGCTTTTAACCAACGTATTCTACGCGTACATGCGGGGTGTGGGCGACACGAAGACGCCCATGTACATCTCCGTGGCGACCAGCGTTCTTTTGATTAGTTTGACCTACAGTCTTACGTACGGGCACTTCGGTTTCCCTGCCCTTGGTCTCGCGGGTGCCGGTTGGAGCATGGTGATAACCGAGTTTCTCGGTTTTGCGGCCAGCGCCGTGGTCTACTACGGCTTCTATCATGACCGTTTTCAAACCCGCGTGTGGCAGCGCATTACGCGTGCCCAAACGAAGCTGGTGATGGGAGAAAGCGTAAAGCTGAGCGTCATGGAGCTATCCATGAGTCTCGGAATGCTTGTGTTTACCTCCTGCATCACACGGCTGGGGACGGACGCGATTGCTGCGAACGAGATTGCCCTCAATATCCTGTCGCTGGGCTTCATGCCGGCTAACGGCTTCGGCATGGCGGCGACCATCGCCGTCGGTCAGGAGATTGGCCGCGGCCAACCGCACGCAGCAAAGAGGGTCGGTCTGCACACCGTGCTTCTCGGCCTGATGTTCATGGCGGCATTTTCGGTTTGCTTGTGGCTGTTTGCGCTGCCGGCGGCGCACATCTACACGGCCAACGTGCGCGTGGCGCTCTTAGCGGTTTCGTTGATTCACATCGCTTCTTTCATTCAATTGTTTGATGGCGCGGGCATCATCCTTTCGGGCGGATTACGCGGCGTCGGCGATACCACCTTTTTGTTCCGGATGTCACTCATTCTCAACTGGCTGCTGTTTATTCCGATGACCATTGTCGTGACAAGTGTATTGCACTGGGGTCAAGCAGGCGCCTGGTTGGCGCTTTGCACCTTAATTGTCGGCATCGCGGTGGCCAACTTTTGGCGATATCTGTCCATTCGCTGGGAACTTATCCTCACCAAGTCGCAGGGGATGGCGACCCCGTCCATCGAACAGACTCCCACACCCAACGCCTCGGTGTAGTTTTGCGGGTTTCGGGGGTCCGCTGGCTGGAGATGCCGGTCAGGGTGGCAGAGCATCCAGATACTGGCGGATCGTCAGCACATAGGGGTACGTAAGCCAGCCCATTCTATGAACGGGTCGTCCCTATTTGTCGACGTCGTTGGAGCGGGCTCCATTCATCTGTGGTTTGTGGCTTTGACTTACGTATAGTGAGTAATGTACAATTGGTTTGTCCCTAGCCACAGAGATAGAGGGAGTGGAGAAAATGACAACAGCAACTGTGACAAAGGACCTGTTCACTGCTTTGCGCGAGCGGCGATCCATCTACGGGATCAGCAAGGAATCGCCGATTTCGGACCAGGAGATTCAGGAGATTGTCGAGGAGGCGGTGAAACATACGCCGTCTGCGTTTAACTCGCAAAGTACACGCGTAGTGCTCTTGCTGGGCCAGCAGCATGATCGCCTGTGGGACATCACCAAGGAGGTCCTGCGAGCGGTCGTCCCGGCCGACCAGTTTTCATCCACCGAACAGAAGATGAACAGCTTTCGCCAGGGCTATGGCACGGTTCTGTTCTTTGAGGACCAAATCGTGGTCGAGTCACTGCAGAAGCAGTTTCCGTTGTATCAGGATAACTTCCCCGTCTGGTCGGAGCATACCAACGCGATGCACCAACTCGTCATCTGGATGGGGCTGGAGGCTGCGGGTCTCGGGGCCAGCCTGCAGCACTACAATCCGCTGATTGACGAACAGGTCAAGGCGGAGTGGAACTTACCGGAGACATGGAAGCTGATTGCCCAGATGCCGTTTGGCAAGCCGACCGCCCCGGCCGGTGAAAAGGACTTCCAGCCGTTGTCGGAGCGGGTGAAAGTCTTCCGTTAACGGCCTCCGAATACATCGTACCCGAAGTGCCCACGAGAGGGGACGGCCCGCCGTCCGTCCGTTGACTTAAAATCGGGGGAACTCGCAGCCACCGGGAGGGATGCTTAAAACGCCCCCGGTGGCTTTTGTATGTTGGCCCGTCGCTCGACCGATTCTGATGGATAGTTGTCAAAGGACGCCCAGCAAATCCTCTGGCATTTGATAAAGTTCTTCGATTGTGTGCGTCTTGGCCCTTTGCAATTTTTCAAGTCGAAGCTGATATTGCTGCTTAGCGTAATCCATAATAAGGCTGTCGTTTGAGCTGTCGACTGTGTCGTGAACTGCCATGGATTCCTGGTTGATGGACATGGCCAGCGGGAGAAGTTCATTCATTCGCTGCTCAATGAAGTCGTACAAAGAGGGTTGCACAACGATCAGCCGCTGCAACAGAAATGTTCCGTATGCGATGTGCCGTGATTCATCGCGCTTCAGGTAAGCAATTCCCCTTCGTAATCCAGGCATTTTGTCACTGTTCTCAAATATTTTGGAGAACGCAAAGTACCCGGTTTCCGCGAGCATCCCTTCCACAAACATGTTGTACACAACCGAGGCGTCTGCCAGCGCTTGCGGAGACGGATCGTGAATCAACTTCTGCATGGTTTCAGGAAGGATTTCATAAAAAACCTTGCGGTGCGTGGGTGTGTGAAATGCAGACAGGTCATCGTGGATGTCGAGCACATCCAGCACCAATCTAAAGAACTCCGTATGCTTGGCTTCTTCGAAAAGAAAGGTCGTCAGGAACATCTCTTCCTCAAGTCGTCCTTCTCGCGCTATCGCCATCATCAAGGGAAGCAAATCGAGCGTCACAGCCTCTTCACCGGCTTGGAACTTGGAGATGAGGCCTAGGATGCTACCACGTTGTTCATTGGTCAGGTCTTCCCAGTCCTTCTTGTCTTGCGTGAAATCGAGGTCTCTTGGGTTCCAAACCCCCAGGCGTTTCGCCTTTTCGTATAACCGATACGGAAGGATATCCTTCTTTAAACCAGACGGACTCGTCGTAATCATACGATTACGCATTTCCCATCAACTCCTTTCTAGTCGCCTCATATCGCGGGCCAACGAGACGAGACCCGCGTAGGTCTCCCGCTCCTGCCGCCTCAGCTCATGTTCCGGGAAGCGTCCATCTGCCCAGTCTTGCTGAATGAGTCTCGCAATCCAGAGCAAATGCAGGGCAGCGAACTGCAGGTAGCTACGCACCCAGGCTGCGGCGCGGGGGGGCAAATCGGGTCTGGCCTTCACGTATGCCTGCAGTACCCGCCAGCGACTTACAGGCCGCCTAAGTGGCGTCGTCGGGCTGGTTGCGTCCAACAGTTGAAACAAGTCAAAGTAGTCGCAGTCGAGGTGAGTGTATTCCCAGTCAATCAAGATTGGTTGACGGGTTTGCCGCGACCACATCAGGTTACCCAGGTGCAGGTCGCCGTGGCAGAGGACGCGTGGATGCGCCGCCCAGGATTCCCCCCACACTGCCAGCTCTCGGTGCATACACCGCACCGCTCGCCGGGCGGTTCCCGACCACCCAGAACGGGCCATCGCTGCCGTGAATACGTCCGGATCGATACGGCATGTTTCTTGCAGCACTTCATCCCACCTGGGCGTATGTGAGACCAGTTCCACCCCTTCCGCTTGTGCGGGAAGGGGTGTCTGATGAAGGCGGGCTGCCGCCTGAACCGCTCGCAGGATCCCGTGCCGGCGCCGGGTGATGGGCAGAAGACCATCGTCGTGATAGGCAATCCACGCGTAGGCGCTTACGTTGCCGGCGGAGAGGACCTTTGGCGCAGAGACGGGGAGGTGCTGAACCAGACGCTCATACAGCATCGCCTCGCGTGCTACAGCGGCGTGATTGCGTGAGGCTTTCACAATCACGGCTTGACGCGGGTCTCGCGACAGGCCCGATTCAGGGACGAGCCGAACCACGGTGGCCTGAGCGGTTTCTGCCACCGGACGGACGCGCGCTCGCCCTAAACCCAGCGCGGTCGCAATGGATTGCCAGTCCAGTTTTCCTGTGAGTTGGTTCATTTCTTGCACCTCCCCGGGATGCGTCGACATCCTCAGCCGACGATTCGTCCGGCAGGAATAGCGCGCAATACCTGCAAAACTAGGCGGCAGTCACGACCGGTTTATAGAGACGTCCCAACAGGCCGCGTTCACCCGCGCTCCAGAGCCCGGACGTTACGTAGTAGAGGGCCACCGCAGCCGTCAGGAGAACAATCGCCAATCCCCAATCATGTGTAAAACCTGCTATGGCGGCCAACACCGCCTGTAGGAAGTGTTCAATGAGGTTATACATAGAATCTTCAGTCCTCCTTCATCTGTGCATGGCCAAGGGTGTGGACAAGCGAGACAAGACACCGACACACGCCTTGTACTCATTGCAGCGCGTCTGGTTCAAACGCGCGCGGTGTGGCCAGCCATAGTGAGAGGAGGTTCATCGTCACCAGAACCTGTCAGCTTGCGCCGGACTGCGCGCAGCATACGCAGGATGGGGCGGATTTCCATGGAATAATCGCTAGGGTAGGGGCGCCAGTCATACTTGGTCTGCAGCGCCGTAACACGTGCAGGGACCCGTCGATGCGAGTGCCAAAGGTGCAAACCCAGCCCGAAAAACACGGGGAATAGGGTCAGTAGTGACAACCAGGACGCATCCACTGATCCCGCCCCCTTCTTGGCGCTCTTGCGCTAAGCGTACTACTCCGTCCTTGCCACGTCCAGAGGAAAACAAATCGCGGCATCAAACACGGGTTCAAACCGTGCCACGACACGTCGCGACACTTGTCGCATTTATTTAGTGTCGCTATATAATATAATGCAAGCAAACGGTGACAAGTTGCGGGTCATATGAAAGGAGGAGCCCGATGACGAGAGAAGACGATGCTCGCCTGGAACGGTTGTTTGAGTCGTTTCAGGCGGTGAATCGGGCCTTGCGCAAAGGATCCCTGGCGCAAGGGGGGGTCAACATTACGCGTGTGCAGTGGATGATTCTGCGCCACGTTCACAAACACCCCGGGTGCATGGTGGGGGAGCTGGCAGAACGGCTAAACGTGCGACCCAGCACGATGTCCCAGATGTTGGATAGGCTCGAGAAGGTCGGCTACGTACAACGAGAAGCGGCGGAGGCGGATTCGCGGATTAAGCAGGTCCGTCTGACCGAACTCGGTCTACAGGTCATCCGTCAGGTGGAGTCCATTTGGCTCACCCGCCTGCGCCAGCCGTTTGCTCAGTTGACCGCCGAAGAGCAGGATCAGCTGACCCATCTGATGAGCAAACTGGCCCGATTTGTGCGCGAAGGTGGAACAGAAGGTGGAAGCGGAGGCGAAACGAGCGGATTGACCCGAGATGAAGGAGGAGATGCGACGTGACTACGCCAAGTGGGGACGCCATTGTGGTGGAACACCTGTCGAAACAGTTTGGCGAGGTGCGTGCGGTCAACGACGTCAGTTTCACGGTCTCCGCGGGGGAGTGTTTTGGTCTGTTGGGGCCCAATGGGGCTGGGAAATCGACCACCATCAAGATGCTGACCACGCTGCTCAAGCCGGATAATGGCCGTGTCCGCATCGCGGGCTGGGACCTGGCGACGTCGCCGACGCGGGTGCGGGCATCGATTGGTTACGTGCCGCAGGCGCTGTCGGTGGACGGTGCACTGACCGGGTACGAGAATCTTCTCATCTTTTCGAAACTGTACGGCTTGACCCGCGCGGAGCGGCGGCAGCGCATCCCGCAGACCCTAGCTCTCATTGGCCTCGAGGACGCCGCTCATCGCCGCGTGCGGACGTACTCCGGCGGGATGATTCGCCGGCTGGAAATCGGCCAGGCGATTCTACACCGCCCCCAGGTCCTGTTTTTGGATGAACCCACGGTTGGGCTCGATCCGGTTGCGCGCAAGGGGGTCTGGGAGCACATTGAGCAGCTGCGTCGGGAGCACGGGATGACCATTCTCCTGACCACTCACTACATGGACGAGGCGGAACAGCTTTGCGGACGCATTGCCATTATGAGCCGCGGACAGGTGGCAGCGCTCGGTTCCGTGGAGGAACTACGGGCGCAGATGGGCAAGTCGGACGCTACGTTGGATGACATTTTCGTACACTTTGCCGGCGCCTTTGAACCGCAGGGAGGAGGGATGCGCGATGTCTCAAGAAGCCGTCGCACCGCGCGCCGCCTGGGCTGATTCGCCTTGGCGGACAGCTTGGTTGTATATGGTGCACGCCCTGACCATCGTGGAGTTGGAGGTGCGCAAGCTCCGTCAGGACCCGTCGGAACTCTTGATGCGTGCGGTCCAGCCGGCGCTTTGGCTGCTGGTGTTTGGCCAGGCGTTTGGTCGCCTACGGGCCATCCCGACCGGGGGCGTCAGTTATATGGCATTTTTGACGCCAGGCATCTTGTCGCAGTCCATCACCTTTATCTCGATTTTCTATGGGATCGCGATTATATGGGAACGGGATATGGGTCTCTTGCAGAAGTTTCTCTCGTCCCCCATGCGCCGCTCGGCCCTGGTGCTGGGGAAGATGCTCGGCGCCTCAGTCCGCGCCATTGGACAGGGCATCATTGTTGTTCTGCTGGCAATCGTGGTCGGCGTACACCTGCGCTTGGGCTGGGACCTGATTGGCGTGCTGGTCACGCTCATCCTGGGATCCGCCTTTTTCGCCGGGATGTCGATGGTCCTGGCGGCGCTCCTGCGGACCCGCGAGCGCATGATGGGCATCGGCCAGGTCATCACCATGCCGCTGTTCTTCTCGTCAAATGCACTATATCCGATTCACATCATGCCCGTCTGGCTGCGCGTGGTGGCCACCATCAATCCGATGAGCTACCTGGTGGACGGACTGCGCGGTCTGTTGCTCGGCACCAGCGCTCACCTTTGGTTGGATTGGGCAGTGCTCGTCGGTGCGGGTGCGCTCATGCTGCTTTTGGCCTCAATTCTGTTCCCGCGCCGGTTGGCGGCTTGAAGGACGTATCCCCTTGCATGCCGTGTGACCTCAAGGTTCTGACCTCGGCTGCAGGTCATAGGTTGAAGGTCGTAGGACCATTGGTCGAGCCGTTGTATGACCGGTGGCCGATGTAGCAGTCATCTCCTCGCCGTACGCTTTGGTCAGAAGGAACATTCTGGCCAAAGTGGCCGCGAGGAGGCGTTTGGTCATGCGTGAAGAGATTCGTCATCCGGTAGAGCACTGCCCAGTCGTCGCCATCGCAGGCGGTAGCGCCGGGCTGGGCCGGGCGTTGGCAGAGGTCCTGCTGCGCCGCGGCCTGTCCGTGGTGTTGTGCGCCCGCCGGGAGCGCCGGCTCCAGGAAGTGGTTGAGTCGTTGTTGGCACTCGGCCCCGTCGACGGCGTGGCGGGGGATATAGCAGACCCGCAGTTTCGTCACACTTGGCTATCGCACGTGGTGCGCCGCTTCGGGCGTCTCGATGCCCTTGTGATTTGCGCGTCCACCCTCGGCGATATCCCGATGCCCTTTTTGCGCGACACGCACATCGTCAACCTGCGCACCGTGTTCGAAGTGAACGCGTTTGCCCCTGTTCTACTGCTCCAACAGGCGCTACCGCTACTGGCCGAGCGCCCGCACTCCTTGTGTCTAGCCATCTCGAGCGATGCCGCCGTAGCCGGGTACCCTGGCTGGGGGGTGTACGGCGCATCGAAGGCCGCGCTCGATCTCTTCACCAAGACGTTCGCCCGTGAAACCGACCTGGACCACATGGCGCTCTACAGCGTCGACCCCGGTGACATGGATACCGAACTGCACCGGTTGGCGGATCCCGACGCCACTGCGGACGGGCTGGCCGACCCCGCAGAGGTGGCGGCGGTGTTGGCCCACTTGTTCGATCCGGTGCTCACTGGTGCCCCCTTCCCGCACCCGAGCGGAACCCGCCTCGCGGTGCGCGGCACAGCCCTCGTCCCGTGCGAAGGGGGGTGCTGACATGACCCAGTCTGCGTTGGATCTCGACTTGCATCTGAGCCGTCCTCCGGCATCCGCACCGCTTCCTCCGGAAGCGAGGGGACTTGAGCGTGATGAGGTGCGACTGCTCGTCATGGACCGGGTCACGGGCGCCTGCCGGCACGCACGTTTCTTCGACTTGCCCGAATTTCTGTCCGCGGGGGACCTGCTGGTGGTCAACACCTCGGCCACCATCCCGGGTCGGCTGCGAGCCCGGTACCAGGGAGAACCGCTATACCTGCACCTGGCAACCCGGTTGGCGGAAGATACATTCATCGTAGAGCGACGGCGACCGGACGGGGGTCCGGACCCGCGTCCGTTTACCCCGGGAGACACGCTGGTGGTCATTCCTCCCGGGGACGGCTGGGAGTTGGCCCGAATCCGGGTGGAAGCCCACTTTCACCCTGCCAGCCGTCTGTGGCGGGTCCGGGCGGATCACGACCTGTTTCGGGTAGCCCAATCCGTCGGCCTTCCTATCCAGTACGGCTATGTCACGCGCCCGCTGGAGCCGGGCGCATTCCAGACTATCTTCGCGCGCATACCCGGATCGGCCGAGATGCCGTCGGCCGGTCGCCCGTTCACGCCGCGTGTACTGCGCGCCCTTGCAGCCCGGGGAGTGCGTGTCCGATCACTCACCCTGCACACCGGCGTGTCTTCGCACGAGGTCGCGACGGACTTGGCCCACCACCCTGTGCTGCCGGAGTGGTATCACATTCCGCCCGCGACGGCCGCCGCGGTGAACCGTGCTATGATGGAAGGACGGCGCGTCATCGCAGTGGGCACCACCGTGGTGCGGGCTCTGGAGAGCGCTGTGGAGCCCGTTGTGGGCTCCCCGGGCAAAGGGGTGCGGGTGTGCAGCGGAGCGACCTGGACGACCCACTTGGTCACACCCACCACCCCGCCCCAGGTGGTCGACGGCCTCATCACCGGTATGCACGACAACCACTCCAGCCACCTGGCGCTAATGTACGCATTCACTCGCCCCGAGTTCTTGCGTCGCGCCTACGAGAAGGCGGTCCACATGGGATACCTGTGGCACGAATTCGGCGACGTCAGCCTGGTGGTGTGAGTCACCGGAGACGGGCTATCGGGCTGGTTTGGGGGCGGTGGCTTGCTCGGGTGCGAGGGCTCCACTCCCGGCTGCGGTGTGGTACCATCAGTACACAGTTATGAAACGGGATGAGCGGACATGAGTGACCATGATACATCGGTCCAGGAGAGGTGGCGGGAAGCGGAGCGCCTGGCCATGCTCAAGGACATCGCTGAAGCGTTGAACGAGGCGACCGACGTTTCGCAGGCGATGGACGCCATCTTGCCCAGGCTCAGCGGGGTCTTGGACCTGTCCACGGCATGGGCGTTCCGTTATGACGCCAGGCGAAGTCGGTTTGTCGAAGTGGGGGCGAGCGGGCTGCCGCCCGCACTGGCGTGCGATGGCGGGGCACCGCTTAAATCAGGGTGGTGTGAATGTCAGGACCGGTTTGTAGAGGGGCGGTTGGACCGCGCAGTGAACATCGTGCGCTGCAGCCGCTTGCGCGACGCCGCCGGCGACAAGGGCGGGCTGACCTATCACGCGAGCGTGCCTCTGCGGAGCAAAGGCAAACCGCTCGGCATCCTGAACGTGGCCGCCGCCGGCCACAGCGTCTTCACCCCCGAGGCGTTGCAGCTGCTCACTACCATCGGGCACCACGTGGCGGTGGCGGTCGACCGGGCCGCCATCCTGGCGGACGAGCGCCGGCGTGCAGAACAGCTGCGGGCGCTGTCGGACATCGCAGCGGAACTGGTCAGCGTGGTCCGGCCCCAGGCGGTGCTCGAACTGGCCGTGCGCCGGTTCGTCGAGCGGCTCGGGTACGAGTGCTGCGGCATCACCTTGTGTGAGCCCGACGATCCAGCGGTGGGCGACTCGGGTGTTGCACCGACCGGACGGCTTGTAGCGTCGGCCCACCGGCCCCCCGAAGGAGAACCTGCCGGGTACTCGTACGCGAACGAAGAGGACGAACCGCTGCTGGACGAAACGCAGCGGATCCTGTTGCCGGAAGCCCGCAGCGTCATGGCCCGGCTAATCCCGCACAGTCCTTTCGAAGTGCGGGTGGAGAGCTGCCTCCGGAGCGCGTTTTCGGACAGCGACCAGGAGATGTTGTCGGCGTTCACTTGGCACGTGGCAGCAGCTCTGGAAAACGCAAGATTGTACGAGCGGTCATTGGAAGAAGCCCGCTGGGTGGAGCGCCGCCGCCTGGCCGCGGATCTGCACGATGCGGTCAGCCAGCGCCTGTTCTCCGCACAGCTGTTGGTGAGAACCGCCCGTCTGCTTGCGGGGCGCAGGGAGGCAGAGGCGCAACTGGACGGGCTGCTGGAGCGGTTGGAGGCATTGGTCGCCGAGAGCCAGCGCGAGATGAGAGGGCTCATCGAGGCGTTGCGTCCGTCTGGAGAACGGGGGCTGGCGGCGCAGGTGCGCGAACGGATTGCCCCGCTGCAGCTGCAGGGTCAAACGCGCATCCACCTGGACTTTGCCGGGGACGGCGAGCCGGCGATCCCGTTTGAGGCGCGCCAGGCCCTGCTGGCGGCTCTCGACGAGGCGCTTCACAACGCCCTCCGGCACGCGGGTGCGCGCAACGTGCACGTCCATCTTCGGATGGCGGAGGAGAGCGTCGAGGTGTCGGTGCAGGACGATGGCTGCGGATTCACTCCGGGCCAAGTGGCGGGGGGACTTGGGACGAGCACGATGTACGAGCGTATGCGGGAGGCGGGTGGCAGCCTTTCCATCACGAGTCAGCCGGGCCGGGGCACACGGGTCGTACTCACGGTGCCGTCGTCGGGGGACCGGGAGAGGGGGGAAGACCCATGAACGAGGGACGGGTTATCCGACTTCTGATTGTCGACGATCACCCGATGGTCCGGGAGGGTCTGCGTGTCTTCCTGCAACTGTCGGAAGACATCCAGGTCGTCGGCGAGGCCGCCACAGGGGAGGTGGCGGTCCAGTTGGCCGGCGAAGTCCATCCAGATGTGGTCCTGATGGACCTGGTGATGCCGGGCGCCTGCGATGGGGTGGCGACCATCCGCGAGATCACCAGGCGGCACCCGGACATCCGCATCATCGCACTGACATCGTTTCAGGAGCGGGATCGCACCGTTGGCGCCATCCAAGCGGGGGCCACGGGTTACCTGCAGAAGGATGTCAGCCCGGAGGACTTGGTGACGGCCATTCGCCAGGCGGCACTGGGCCGGGCAGTGTTGGACCCGTTAGCACTCGATGCGCTGCGCGGCGGGGGGCCGCGCAGCGAAACCCCGCCCGTGGGGGAGGGAACTGGGGCGCCGCGCCTTCGTGAGCCGCTCACGGAGCGGGAGCAGGACGTACTTCAGGCGCTGGCGAGAGGCATGTCGAACAAAGAGATCGCCGCGGCGCTCGGGATTGCGGAGAAGACGGTGAAGGTGCACATCAGCCACATCCTCGGCAAGTTGGACGTATACGATCGCACGCAGGCGGTGCTGACGGCCACGCGGCTCGGGCTCATCCGCCTGGATTAAAGGGCCGGCGCGAGTGGATACGCCCTAATTACCACTCCATCGGCAGGCCGACGTAGTTCTCGGCGAGACTGGTGGCAGCCGCGCGCGAGGATGTGACATAGTCCAATTCCGCCAATTGCAACTGCCGTTCAAACGGAGTGTGGTTGGCGTCGCGGTGGAGCATCCCGGTCATAAACGCGGAAAACCGCTCCGCTTTCCAAACCCGCCGGAGACAGGTTGCGGTGTACTGTTCCAGGAGATCCGTCCGGCCCGATTGATAGTAGGCGTTGAGGGCGCGGGCCAAGACGCGCACGTCCGCGACGGCGAGGTTCAGCCCCTTAGCGCCCGTCGGCGGCACGATGTGGGCCGCGTCCCCGGCGAGGAACAGGTGTCCGTACTGCATTGGATTGCAGACGAAGCTGCGCATAGCGACGATGTTCTTCTGAAAGATAGGGCCTTCAATCGGTTTCCAGCCGTCGTGGGTTTCGAGGCGGGCATGCAGTTCCGTCCAAATCCGGTCGTCCGACCAGTTCTTGATGTCGTCGTGCGGATCGACCTGGATGTACATGCGCTGAACCTGCGGAGACCTCGTGCTAACGAGCGCAAATCCGCGTTCGTGGTTGGTGTAAATGAGTTCTTTGGACGAAGGCGGCGCCTCGATGAGAATGCCAAGCCACCCGTACGGAAACACCTTCTGATACTCCGTGCGTACGGAGCTCGGGATGGACGGACGAGATGGTCCGTGAAATCCGTCGCAGCCTGCGATGTAGTCGCAGACCAGCTCCTCAAGCTCACCGTCTTGGTCTCGGCGGAACCGGATCTTCGGAGTCTCGGTGTCAAGGTCATGCAAACTGACGTCTGCTACCTCGAAGATGATTTCACCGCCTGCAGCGAGCCGCGCCGCGACCAAGTCCTTGATGACCTCGTGCTGGGCGTACACGGCCACGTGCTTGCCCCCGGTCAGGTCGTGCATGGCAATACGGTGTCCTTGGCCGTTGAAGCGCAGCTCAATCCCTTTATGGAGCTGCCCTTCCCGGCGCATCCGCTCTCCCACACCGGTCTCGTTCAGGAGGTCGATGGTCCCCTGCTCAAGGACGCCGGCCCGCACCGTCTCCTCAATGTCTTTGCGGCTGCGGCATTCCAGAATGACTGATTCGATGCCGTTTAGATGCAACAGATGAGAGAGCATCAAACCTGCCGGACCCGCGCCGATAATTCCGACTTGCGTACGCATGACTTTCACTCCTCACCATCCGGATGGTTCCATGACTCTATTCTTGTGTAAGCGATTCCATCTGTAGGGCGGTTTCACCGCGCTTACATTCCCTTTCCGGAAACCTCTTCTCGTGCCATTATAGGAGGAACCGTCGGTCCGATGGAGAGGTGCGTCCCGCTATCGTGAACCCACTTGAAAACGCTTAACTTCGAGAGAAAAAAGAACCCATCCTCTGTGCGAGCTGCTGCGCCGTCTTTCCGACCACAGGTACAGCTGCTCGCAGCGCTTGCTGGTCTATCGGCAGTCCGGTCAGTGCGAGGGCAGCCACGGCGCGGCCGGTGTCGTTGAACACCGGACAGACTACGCACCAGCGGTTTGCACCGGTGAGCTCTGGGCCGATGGCGTAGCCGGTTTGGTCGATCTCGGCCAGCACCTCCGCCAGCTGCGCCGGACCTCTGGGGAGTCTGGGTGTCGTGGCGGTGTCGGCGTGTTGCTCTAGCCAGCGCTGCGGATGGTCCTCGGAAAAGGCGAGAATCGTCAATCCGTACAGGGTTTCCCACAGCGCGGCCCGCTCGCCCGGCGCGGGCCCATTCGTCCCGCACGCGGCTAGGCAGATGAGTTCATGGTCATCTCGGAGGTGAAACGAAGTATGAAATCCGGTCTCTGCCGCGAGATGTTCAATGAGCGGGCGGATTGCGGCGAGCAGCGGATCGTGCTCTTCGGCGATGAGCCCCAACTCCAAGAGCAGCGGGCTCAAGTGATACTTTCCCGTGCGCGGGTTCCTCTCGAGAATGGCCTCCTCTACGAACGTGGTCACCATCCGTGAGACGGCGCTTTTCGATATGCCCATGCGGCGACTCAGTTCTAAAACCCCGAGTTCCGCGTCTCCGCTGTGAAACTGTTTCAATAGCTGCAGGGCGTTGGTGACTGTAACCAGGCGCGACGGGTCTTTTCCGGGTGTCACGTCTGATTCCTCCTTAGACCGTCGCGTATTCCGCGACACCGCTGGCCACCTCTTTCAACAGACCGCCGAGTCGAGACGCATTCTCTTCCGTGAACACGGCGGCGGGTCCGGCGATACTGATGCTGGCAATCGGCGTCTTGCCTGTCCCGAACAGCGGGACGCCGATGGAGGCAATTCCTAAATCTACTTCTTCCCGCTGCAGCGCGTAGCCGACACGGCGGACGCGAGACAACTCGGCGAGAAAGCGGTCTTTGTCTGTGAGCGTGTGGGGCGTCAGCCGAACCCACTCCCTTGCCAGCAGGGGCCCCCACAGCGTTTGGGGCAGGTAGGCAAGAATCGCCCGACCGGACGCCGGCGCATAGGCAGGGACGTGCCTTCCCGGACGGGAATAGAGCGGGATTTCCGAGCGGGCGTTCACCTTCTCAATCCACACCGCCTCGCCGTGTTCGAAATAGCTCAAGTGCGCCGACATCCCCGTCTCTTTGGCCAGTCGACGGAGGAATGGAAGCGCTTCCTTGGCAAGTACAGAATGGCTGAGCATGGTCCGGGCCAGGGTCCATAACTGTCGACCGGGCCGGTAATTGCCGGTCTCCTCGTTGCGTTCGAGAAAGCCTTCCGCCTGCAGGGTGTACAACAGTTTGAACATGGTCGACTTGGGAATCTGCAGACTTCGGGACAGTTCGGTCAAAGACAACTCCGGACAATCCACTCGAAAACTGTGCAAGATGCGTGCAACATTCTGAACAGAGCTCAACACGGGCGCTCACTCCACACGAATCTTCGCGCGGCAAAGGGCGTAGCATGGCGATGCACGGCTGATGCACGCCCCGGGGTATAGAGGTAGTCCGGCAACGCGAAACAGTTTGGGATAATAGGAATGATAGGGAACTCCCGCGATTTTGACAATGGGGTAGGGGAACACCGCATCTTTAACGGAACTTCACACTCTGTCAACACCCGGCCCTTATACTCCGAATTGTAGGAGAAAGTTTAACGGAATCCGAAACGGAGGGATACATGATGAAGCAGCGGATGCAGCGTCCATGGGCTGTGTTGGCCGGAGCCGCGGCCATCACCAGCACGCTCGGTGCGGGAGGGTGGATGTACGCCCAGGCTCAGACGGGAGCCGCTAAGGCTACAGTCAGTCCGGCGAAGCGCACGCAATCGGCCTCGACGGCGACTGCCACCCCCATCAAGCACGTGGTCGTCATCTTTCAGGAGAATGTCTCGTTCGACCACTACTTTGGCACCTATCCAAACGCGAAAAACCCGCCTGGCGAGCCCAAGTTTACGGCAGCCAAGAACACGCCCAGCGTCAACGGGCTGAACACGCCACTCCTGACGGCCAACCCCAACGGGGCGAGTCCGCAGCGTCTCGACCGCTCGCAAGCCGTTACCCCCGACATGGACCACGGCTATACCAGTGAGCAGAAGGCGTTTGACGGCGGCCTGATGGACAACTTTGTCCAGGGCACGGGGCATAACAACGACATCGTCATGGACTACTACGATGGCAACACCGTCACCGCGCTTTGGAATTTGGCGCAGCACTTCGCGATGAGCGACAACTCGTTTGGCACCACCTTCGGTCCGTCTACTCCAGGTGCGCTCAACCTCGTCTCCGGGCAGACGCACGGGGCGACGGCCTACACCGCCAACGTCACGGCCGACGGCAAACCGGTACCGGGCAACGTGATTCCGGGCAAGCTGAATCACGGCACCCTCTACAGTGATATCGATCCGTATTACGACAAGACCTCTCGCGGGCAAACGGTGGCGATGAGCGGCAAAAACATCGGGGATTTGCTGAACGAAAAGCATATCACCTGGGGCTGGTTCGAGGGCGGATTTCGCAACAGCTCGGAGCAGCACAAGAATGTGGCCGGTGGCGCCTCGACCGACTACATCCCGCACCACGAGCCGTTCCAGTACTACAAGTCGACGGCCAACCCCAACCATCTCCCGCCCTCATCGATTGCGAAGATTGGCGAAACCGACCAGGCCAACCACCAGTACGACCTGACCGATTTTTGGTCGGCCGCCGACAGCGGCCACCTACCGGCCGTCAGCTTTCTCAAGGCGCCGGCCTACCAGGACGGCCATGCAGGCTATTCCGATCCGCTCGACGAACAAACGTTTTTGACCAACACCATCAATCACCTAGAACAGCTGCCGACCTGGAAGAATACGGCCATCATCATCAGTTATGACGACTCGGACGGTTGGTATGACCACGTGATGGGCCCGTTGGTCAATCCTTCGAACGATCCGAACGCCGACGCCCTCGACGGTCCAGGCAACGCGGGCACCCCGAAGTCCGGCGCGTATCTCGACCGGGCGGGTTACGGTCCGCGTCTGCCGCTGCTCGTTATCTCGCCGTACGCAAAGGTCAACTTTGTCGACCACAGTGTGACGGACCAGACGTCGATTTTGCGCTTCATCGAAGACAACTGGCACCTGGGACGCATTGGCGACCAGTCGATGGATGCGCTGGCCGGATCGCTCAATAACATGTTCGACTTTGCGCATCCGGCGGCTAAACCCCTGTATTTGAATCCCAGCACCGGGGAGCCGGAAAGTGAAGGGGCCGCGAAGAAGCAGGTGGCCGCTTATCTGAAGTCGTTGTATCAAGACGCCGGGGTCAAGCAGCCGGCGGGTCCGTTTCATCCCGGTCGATAGGTTTGCGTAACCCACGCATCCGCTCGTGGATAACATGGGGAGGGCTAGCGATGACCGAGGATATGCTGGTTAAAGCGTTGGTCGTTGGGGTGCCACTGGCGGCTGGATGGGTTCTGAGAAAGGCGCTGCCGATTGGACGCGAGCGCTGTACTCCCGGCTGGCGGGTCGGCTTCGCGGCGGTGGCCGCCGGCATGGCCGCCGTGGTCATGGGGGCTTGGCTGCTGCCGGTACGCGCGGCGACCTCCACTTCTGTATCTACCTCGGCGCAGAACTCCAGCTCGTCCACCGTTACGTCGGCGACCACAGAGATAGTTGGCCCCTAACGGGTGGACGACACAGACGGTTTGACCCCCTTTGTACACGTGGTGAACGAAACGGGGCGGCTTGGCGAGCCGCCCTATTTTGCGTCACCGTGCGGGAATGCGGGCAGAAGGGTTCACTAGCGTCGCCGTGTTTGCCAACTCGTGGCAACGAGTCCGACGACGAGCGCAAACGCGGTGACCAAGGCGGCGATGGGCACGACGGCGGCCAATCCTCCGGAGGTGAACTGCACCCACACCTCCACGGGCAGGGTGTATGGGTGGTAGGCGATAATCATGGTGGCGCCAAACTCACCGATGGCGCGGGCAAACGTCAACAGCATGCCGGAGAAGATGGCGGGACGAGCCAAGGGCAGGCTGATATGCCAGAAGACATCCCACAGGCCGCCGCCTAGTGTGCGCGTAACCTCCGCCAACTCAGGCGGCACGTCTTCGAACCCGGCCTTAGCGGTGAGAATTAGATACGGGCTGGTGATGTACGACTGGGCCAGGAAGACGCCGAGCACCGAGTTGGTCAGGGGGACTCCATGAGCGCCAAACCAGGCGCCGACCGGGGTCATCGGGCCGTACAGGAACAGCTGGCCGATGCCGCCGACCACCGGCGGCAGGAGCAGGGGCAGGAGCAGCAGCGCCTCCAACAGGCGGCGGCCGAAAAACGGGCGCAGCGACAACAAAAACGCCGACGGCAGGCCAAACACCGAAGCCACCGCGGTCGTCAGCAAGGCGGCGAGAACGGACGCCGCCGCCGAGCGGATGAATTCCAAGTTGGTCAGCTCTGCCTCAATCTCTGCGGGCGACAGCGTGGTGAACATGTGCAACAGCGGCGCCGCAATATAGACGAACGGCAGCAACGCGGCCGCCACCAACAGGCTAGGCAGGAACCGGGACGAAGCGCGCATCTTCATCCGATTTTGTTCGCCTCGGTGACGAGGTCGCGCAGGGTCTTGGGCGCATCCTGCACTTTCCCGACCAGTTTCGGCTGCATAGGAATGAATCCATCCGCCTGCAGTAGGGTGCGGCCATGCCCAGCCGTGAGGTAGCGGATGAACTGGGCGGCTTGGGCGGGGTGTTTGGCGGTGGACGGAATGGACGCCGTGAATACGATGGGTCCGCCATGCTGTGCCGGTCCGCCAACCGGCTTGTATACCGCTTTAGCGTAGTATTTGGCGTCTTCCGGATTGCTGAGGTTGATGGCGTCCGGCAGAGAGATGTACGGAACATGCCACTCCACCGCTTCATGCCGATAGGCGACAATGGCATCGATTTGGCCACTAGTCAACTGGGCCAGGAGCGACTCTTCCGGGAACACCTGCTGGCTGTTTTCGACGCTCCCTAGTACTTTCTTTTCTAGGTCCGGTTGACGGTAGTACTGGCTGGCCAGCTGGAACAGCATCAGCGTGTAAACCCCTTTCGGGTCCAGCTTCGGATCGGTACGACCAAATCGGAACCCGGGAGCCTCCAACACCTTCCACCAGTCTGTCTTGCCCTCCGCCGCCTGGTTGAGCTGCTTCGCGAAGCGGCTCTTCGGTGAATAGGCGATGACTAGTTGATCCCGGGCGAACTTTAGGTACCACCGCTCCAGGTTGTGGTTTTGACTGCCCATCAACAGCGTATCGTTCACACTCGGCGAGGCGCTGATGAACACGTCCGGGCTGGCGATGTTCGATTTTATCATCTGGGCGAGGGCGGCCGAGCCTTTGCCTTCGCCTTCGAGATTCAAGTGTAAACGCTGTTTCACATCCGGGCGGATGGTGTGCTCCATCAAATCGGTCATCGATCCGGCATACAGCACGGACAGTGTGTCAGATTTTGCGGCTTCTCCGGCGCCCGCGGTGGTTTTCGCCGTGCCGACGGGATGCCCCCCCGACGGATGCGACGACGCGTTCGAGCCGCTGCCGATAGTGCCGCACCCGGCCAGGCTCGCGGTCAGAGCCACCCCCGCACAGACCGAACATAGGGCACGATAGGACCAAAAACGCCCTCGCTTGTTCATGTGTTAACCTCCCAAGTTTCAACATTGCCAAAGCCATGGACATCGTACGGGCCAAAGGCGGACAACTCGGTGCGAAACACGTCCGATTGCAGCGCCTCCAGCAGCACCTGCACAGCATCGTGGCCAAACACGTCGGGACGGATGAGCAGAAAGCAAACCTCCGCCTGAATCGGCACAAAGGCGAGCCCCAGTTCCGCAGCCGCAGCTGCATGCGCGACACCCACATCGGCCAGGCCGTGTTTAACCGCCGTCGCCACCTCGAGATGGCTGGTGGCCAGCGTATGGTAACCGGCCACCTGCTGCCAATCGATCCGGGCTCGGGTGAGCTCCGCGTCGAGCACGGTCCGCGCGCCGGATCCCGGTTCCCGATTCACCACGCGCAGCCTTTCGGCTACTACGCTCTCCGCCCCGGCAAAGCGCTCCCGCGTCTTGGCTGACATGACCCAGCCCAGTTGTGATTGGGCCAGGCGGAGGACGTGTAACGGTCGGTCTGATGGTGGGTTTTGCGGCCTCGGTGAGGCAGCCAGGAGCGCACGCAGGGCGTCCTCGTCTTTGGCGTGCACGGCCGCCACATGCGTCGCCCCTTCCCACAGTTCCGCAAGCGCTTGTTGATTGCCAGCGTTAAACCAGACCCCGCGATATCCCTTGGCTACTACCTGGGCGTATTGGCCCAAGAGACCCAGAGCGGGATCGCACCCGGAAACGAAGGCGGTCTTTTCCGCCTCGGACAACGGCTGTAGGAGCGACAGCCGCGCTTCTTTACGCGCGCCATCCAGCGGCTCTGCCACCGCGTGTCCGGGCAAGGTCAGTGGCGAAGCTGCAGTTGCCGGCCGGGCCACCCAGTGGCCTCCGATGGAGGCAAGGTAGGCGCGTTGTGGCGCCGAGTCCCCGACGCGATGCGGCGTACTGACCCAGCGAGCGGCAAGCGGATCGTCAGGAAAGTGAAACAACTCCTCCACCGAATGGCCGAGGGCGCGTGCCAGGCGTAGTGCCGTCACGGTTGTGGGGCTGACCTTGCCGGTTTCGATGAGGCCAATGCTCTGGCGTGTGACGCCCACCCGCTGGGCCAGCTCCTCGCGGGACAGGCCGAGTTGAGTCCGCACCTCACGCACGCGGTTGGGGAACTTCATGGGTACTCCCTCCTGGGGGTGCCTGGATGGTTTATGTGCCGACAAAACGCGTGGAAAAGAAATTATCCGCATAGAAAATATGTTTGCTTGAAAGGTAAACCAAAAACGCCCACGCGTCAATGGCTTGGGCGTGCTGAGGGGTGAGGAAACGGTCTTGGGTGCCGGTCTGCCCGCGTTCGGTTCTCACTCGCGGGTAGACTTGCCGCTGCGGCCGCTCTTTTTGCCTGGAAACACCAGCCGTACGTGATCCAGCCCGTGTTTGTCAAACTCCTGCTGATACTGTTCCTTGCGTCGCCACAGGCGCATTTCCAGCGCCGGGGTCAGCTCTGCGTCCGGATCGGCCCCGAGCATCACGTCCCGATACGCTAAGTGGTGGGCGAGCACGTCCCAGAACGTTTCCTCATCGTATTCATCCACGATGGGAAGCAGGGTTTCCTCCATGGACTGGTTGGGGTGCCAGGCGCCACAGTCTTCGCAATAGCCAATCCAGTCGCTGGCCCCGAACTCTTCGGCCAGGGTGTAGATGTAGTCTGCGACTTCCTGCAGCTGCTGGGGTCGACGCTCGGGCGGCAAGCCGTTGATGACCCATTCGCCGAGGAACATAAGCGCGACCAGGTTGCGGTATTGATCTGGGGTAAGGTCTATCTGCAAGCTGAACACCTCTGCCGACGATTCTGCGTCAAGCGTACCACAATTGCAAATCGCTGCGAGGGAATATTGGACGTGCGGGTGGTTGTGCTAATATTTGAGGTATCCTGAAGCGAAAGAAGGTGTGGACATGGAATATGTGCGGTTGGGCCGGACAGGCCTCGAAGTTTCGCGGATTTGTTTGGGCTGCATGAGCTACGGTGTGCCGGAACGGGGGAATCATCCCTGGGTGCTTGATGAACAGGAGGCGCGCCCGTTCATCAAGCGGGCGTTGGAGTTGGGCATCAACTTTTTCGACACGGCCAACGTGTATTCGGACGGCACCAGTGAAGAGATTGTCGGCCGCGCGCTGCGGGACTTCGCCCGCCGTGAGGACGTGGTGATTGCGACCAAGGTGTACGGCCGCGTGCGTCCAGGGCCCAATGGAGCCGGTCTCTCACGCAAGGCCATCATGGCTGAGATTGACAACAGCCTGCGCCGGCTCGGCACGGATTATGTCGATCTCTACCAAATCCACCGCTGGGACTACGAGACGCCGATTGAAGAGACGATGGAGGCCCTGCACGATGTGGTGAAGGCGGGCAAGGCGCGCTACATTGGCGCTTCCTCGATGTACGCTTGGCAGTTCCTCAAGGCGCTGCATGTCGCCGAAAAGAACGGGTGGACCCGGTTTGTCTCGATGCAAAACTACTTGAACTTGCTGTATCGGGAAGAGGAGCGCGAGATGCTGCCGCTGTGCGAAGCGGAGGGGATTGGCGTGATTCCCTGGAGCCCGCTGGCGCGCGGCCGCTTGACCCGGGACTGGGAGGAGACGACCAAGCGTTCGGAGACGGACAACTTTGGACGCACCTTGTATAATGTGATGGAAGAGGCGGACAAACAGGTGGTGGCGCGGGTGAAAGAGGTGGCCGAGGAGCGCGGGGTATCCCGGGCGCAGGTGGCACTGGCTTGGGTGCTGCAGAAGAAGCCGGTGACCGCCCCGATAGTCGGCGCGACCAAAATGCACCACCTGGAGGAAGCGGTGGCCGCGCTGTCTCTGCACCTTACGGAAGAAGAGGTGGCACGTCTCGAAGAGCCCTATGTGCCGCATCCGGTGCTGGGCTTCAAGTTGATGGCGTATAGCGCGCGCCCAGATAACCGCGGATAGGGCGCGTGTCGAGGAGCTCGAATAGGAGGGAGAAGACGGCTTGAGCTGGTGGTGGTCCGGTCTATCGCTCCTACTCTGTGCGGCTTGGCTGGCAATCTTACTGTTGAACCTGCCGGACCTCCTGCGGGTGCCCCGCCTGCCGAAACGGGAGGCAGGGGCGTCCGGAAGTCCTGAGGCAGCATGGACAGGGGTTGCAGAGGCCAGAACCTGCCCCGGCAACACCCCGGCGACCGTCTTCTCCTCTCATACGCAGGTGGACGATCCGGACGATCACGCTGTACGGTCCATGGTCAGCGTCGTGATTCCCGCCCGCAATGAACAAGAGCGGCTCCCGGATACGCTCGCGGCGTGGGCCGAGCAAACCTACCCGGCGTTTGAGGTGATTGTCGTCGACGACCGCTCGGAAGACGAAACCGGGTCGGTGGCGGATGCGTTTGCGGCCACAGATGCCCGCTTTCGGGTCGTGCACATTACCGACTTGCCCACGGGCTGGCTAGGCAAGAACCACGCCTTGCAGCGGGGGGCAGAGGTTGCCTGCGGCGAATGGCTGTTATTTGCGGACGCAGATGTTCGCTTTGCTCCCGACGCACTGGCCCGCACCATGGCCCATGTACAACGCCGACCGGTCGATCACCTGACGGTGGCGCCCCGTGTCATCGCTCGTGGCTATTGGTTACGCGCCCTCACGGCTTTGTTCGCGTACAATTTAGTCCTGTTCAAACGACCGCAAAGTGCGTACCGCCACAGGTCGCGCGCGTACGCGGGCATCGGCGCCTTTAACCTGGTTCGCCGTTCCCTGTATGAACACATCGGTGGCCACCAATCGCTGGCGCTGCGTCCAGACGACGACATCCAGCTCGGCCGGATCGTCAAACGCGGCGGTGGACGGCAGGAGTTTGCGCTCGCGGATGATTTTATGGAAATCGAGTGGTATCCAACGCTGGTCGAGATGTTTCGTGGATTGGAGAAGAGTCCGTTGGCGGCGTTTCATTATTCCATCACGGCGCTGTTGGCCAGTCTCATTCCCCTCCTGGTCCTGTACGACGGGCCGTTTGCCTGCGTCTTGTTCGCCCCCGGCTGGTGGCGTTTGCCTAGTGTCGGGGCATTACTCGTCATGTTTGTGCTTTATACGCTGGTGAATCAGTTCCTTCGCTTTCCCAAGCATCAGTTTCTCCTCTTGCCAATCACGCTTTTCCTGTTCATGTACACCTTTGTTCGATCCGCCTGGATGGTGGTGCGTCGTGGCGGCTTGCTGTGGCGGGGGACGGTTTATCCGTTGGCCGAGCTGCGCCGCGGTCTGTAAGCTTTCCGGATGAAATGAAGCGGGGGGCTCCACAGAGCGCCTCATCGTCTGTCGAGACCCTGCCACGACGGTTGGCAGGGTTTCTTTCGTGGGTCATCATGATACGTGGGTCGGCAGTCAGAGCATCCGCTCTATATCTGCCCCATCTATGAATTCATCCGCCTCCACGCTTGCAACACCTTCCTGCCGTGTGATATGGAAAGGTGAGGTGCTGAAAAACTGTGGGCGTGGGAGGCGTTAATCATGCGGCGACCGGTCTGGTTGATGTTATTGTCGATTGCTCTTGGGGTGCTGCTCAATCCTCTGAACTCCTCGATGATCTCGGTTGCCATTGCACGCTTCCAACTCGTGTTTCATTTGGGGTTTGACACGGTATCGTGGCTCATTTCCACCTACTACTTGGCCAGCGCGATTGCTCAACCGATGATGGGCAGGTTGGCTGACCTACTTGGCCACAAACGAATGTTTCTCATCGGCCTCGGCTTGGTGGCGCTCTCGTCGGTGACGGCTCCGTTTTCACCGAGTTTTGCGTGGCTGATTGTGTTCCGCCTGATTCAAGCGGTGGGGAGCAGCGTATTGTACCCGGCGGGTATGGCGATGGTCCGGCACCAGGTGCAGGAAGGTCAGGCAAAGGCCCTGGCCTTCTTGGCTGTCTTCTCGTCCGGGGCCGCCGCGTTTGGTCCGACCATTGGCGGGGTGTTGCTGCACTGGCGAGACTGGCCGGCGATTTTCACGGTCAACATTCCCATCATCGCGATCGCCTTTGTGCTCGCTTTGTGGGTTCTGCCGAGAGACCGTACCACGGGTTTCCACCTGGGGCAGGTGCTGCGGTCCTTAGACTTCCCGGGGATTTTTCTGTTTGCCGTGGCCATCCTGGGGCTGCTGATGTTTCTGCTTTCGCTCAATGGACGCTTGAACCTCTATGCAGGTATGATTGGCGGTTTGGCGGCGGCCGGGTTCGTGTGGCGGGAGCTCAAGGCCGAACCTCCCTTTATTCGCATTCGCTTGTTTGCCCAAAACAAAGTGTTTTTATGGGTACATATCCAGTTTGTCGTCGTCAACATCATCTTTTACTCGTTTTTTTTCGGGATGCCCACTTATCTTCAAGAGGTGCGTGGCTTTGACGCCCAGCAAACCGGACTGCTCATGTTGTGTTTGGCCGGCATTTCCGTATTGGTGGCACCGTTGACCGGGAGGTGGGTGGATAGGGCCGGATCGCGCCCAGGACTGCTGTTGTCGGGCGTCTTGATGACCTGTGGTGCATTGGGGATGACGACGTTTCATCAGACGAGTCCGTTGGTCGTCCTCGTGATTGTGCTGTTGATTTTGGGCGTTAGCAACGGCTTAAACAACGTAGGTATGCAGGCTGCCCTGTTTGCGAGTGCACCTAAAGAGATCATCGGGGCTGCTTCCGGCCTGTTCATGACAGCCCGCTATATGGGCACAATCATATCTTCCGTTTTGCTCGGGATGGTCTTTGCACCTACGTTGACGACCGGCCGATTGCGGGTCTTGGCCGGTATCCTGGCGTTATGTGCCGCGTTCGTAATTTGGATGAGCTGGCGATTGCCAAAGGGGCGTGCGGAGGTGGAATAAGCACGGACGGAATCAAATGAAGTCCCAACACCCCACGTTGGGCGAAGGTCCAGCCGGGGGTGTTGGAAAGACACCGTGATATGGTCCTCGCTGACGGTGCCGCGGTGAATTACCCCGCGTAGCGGTCAATCGTCGCGGCAAATCCGTTTCTTGCAGCCCGTTAACGGGTCTTAGCGGCGTCCCGTTCGGCCAAAACCTCACAGAGCGCGACAAAAAAGCGGAGGTTTTTCTGAACCACCGGTTCCTTGAGCAAGCGCAAGATACCGAACAACCCAATCTGAGCGTTGCTGGCTTCCGCCCGCTGCTTCGCCTCTTGAATCGCGGAAGGCAGACCACCCAACTTGTCCTTCAGGGGTTTGGTCTTCTCGCGAATCATCTCATCGACAGCGCCCATAAATTCGCCGTCCGTCAGGACCCCTGTGGTGAGGTCGCAAACCTTGTTCAAAACGGCCACCATGCTCGCGATGCGCGGCAGGCTTTCCACCAAGGTGGCAAGGGACTGTTGGACTTCGGGTTTGAGCAGAAGTTCAAACACCTCGTCCTGAGACTGCAGGGAGTTGGTCGTTTCCGGCAAGGTGGCTTGCGTCATACCGGGTTCCTCCTCAATGTGGATTCCGTACGAATCATGTCAGTATGATAAAGCGAACGCCCACGTGGGGACCTCGTCCATTATACACCATATCACCAACACGTCGATCTTCTTATAGCATGCGCGGTGCGTATAAAAATACTCTACAGGCCTGTGTCCGTTATTCCAGGTGATCAAGGTCTCACCGTCCGAAATCGCCGTTCTGGCGTGGCAAAGAACACCGCCGGCTTATCGGTTAAACACCTAAACGCGTCGGAATTTGCAACAGAGTACCCGCTGGCGTCGTCAAAGTCAACAGAAGCTCAGCCGAAAAAGTGAGGCGACGCAGTATGGGGAAATCCTGGCGCAGGTGCATCAGCGTCTTGGTGGCAGGGGTAGCCTTGATGCTGTCCGGGTGTGCAGGTTTGTTGGGCAGCGGATCATATAGTGGTGAAGGGCATAGCGGTGAAGGACATAGCGGATCTCACACAACCCCGTCCAGCAACGGGACGAGCACTGGGCAGGGACAAAACAGCACGGGTGACGTGGGGCAGACCTCGAGCGCGACATCGAGCAAAGACCAGGGGGCTATAGGCAACGGGACTAGCGGCCATTCGTCCGCAGGTGGTACAGGTACCTCCGGCACGGGTACACAGGGTTCGACGCAGGGCGGTTTGTCTACTGGGTCTCAGCCGACGGATGCGTTTCCGAAAATCATCCGGATGGCGATGGATGGCCTGTCGCCTGCCACGAAAGACGGTGCCTGGGCCCCAGCCGTGTTTCCCGTGAGTGCGAACGGATCGACCACATTGTTCTATCACGACATCGAGACAGCGGGGCCGGTAAACGGACGGCCGGGGTTGCTCCACGCGTACACTGTGCAGCTCTCCTCTCCGCAGGGCCGCTTGGCCGCCTTTGGCGGGGGGCGGTACGATTCGTTTAGTGAGGCAGAGCAGGGGCTTTGGAACGATTGGGGCGATGCGAGGCGTGTGCCAGGGGAGGTTAGTTCGGTTGCGTTGGGGGGCGGTCTCGCAGGCAAAGCCGCGGTCGATCCCGATAGGCGCATTGGGCGTGTGGGGTGGTCGGAAGGACGCTGGCAGATCCTTGTCACGCGGGAAAACACTACCGCGGCTCCGACCGATACGGCCGCTCAGGTGGTGGCTTTGCTCAACCAATACTTCCTGCCGGTGCCCAAAGACACGGGCGAAATCCTTGTTCACCAGCAACGGCAGGAAACGGACGTCACTGTGGCCTGGCTGCGTCGAAACCTACTGTTTGATGTCCAGACGTATTCCGTCTGCCGGCAGCCGCTGGCCACCGCGATTCGCATGGCGGCCGCGATGAAGCCCTACACGGGATGAGATTTCTGAGGTGATGAGGCTTGTCACGTCACCACGGGGCAACCTGATATTGTCATAGGTTCGAATTAAGGCGACGTGCAGACCTGGTTCTGCATTGCACGACCGGGTGGTGTCGCGTACACTGAAGAAAACGGCGGTGTAGGGTTTCCTCAGGAGTAGAACGCAACTTATAATATCGGAATCTTCAACTTGTTGATTGGCCGGAGTCGAGCCAATCCATAACCTGCGACGGACGGGGGTATCCGATGATGGTGATGCAGTTGCCGGATGAGCAGGTTCAGCGGGTCGCGCCGGAGGTGGAAGCGAATTCGGGGTGGCGACGACCGGATCATCCGTTAGGGTGGACTCAGCTGACCGGAAACTACCGCATGGATTTACGCCATCCGTGTGAGGCGGATTTGGACGATTTTATCGACGATGACCTGGTAAAGGACTGGTCGCTTTTAAGGTGGGAGGACGTCGGCCGCCCGTTTCGCGTGGAGAACTATGCCGAGGGCCGCCGTCTATGGCAGGAAGAGCACGGGGATACGATGCCCGTCAAAGTCTCCTGGGAGATGTTCAACCGTTCCTTTCATTCCTGGTTTATAAAGGACGTCCCTCGTGAGCGGCGGCGTCTGGCGGCCGAGGCTCTGCGTGGCATGGGGCGGTTGAATGCGGCCCGTGCCATGGCAGCGGTGCGGGAGTTGGAGCAGCTTTCGATTTGGAACCTTGCGCACCGAATCCAGGATGCCATCTGGGATCCGCGCGGGAAGCGGGCTCTGTTTCGCGGCCTCGACGTTTCCCGCCCGCGTATCCTGTTTCTCGGTGCCGCAGACGGCTACGAGGCGATGCAGTTGTATGCGATGTACCCTGGCGGGGAAGCGGTGTTGGTCGATTATGACGCATTCTGCGCCACAGACCGGTTTGGAAAGTTTCCGGACACGTACCCGTTCCTTGGCACAAACCCCAACACCGGAGGGCCCGGGGTTTGGTATCGCTCGGAGATGAACTTGTCTTTTCTCGTGAGTGACATTCGCGATTTACCGTTTCGACACGAGTTCGATATTGTCCTCAGTGTCGGTCTGATTGAGCACTTCCCTGACGAATACAAACCGGAGGCCATCGACTGGCACCGTCAGTTTTTGAAACCGGGCGGTTATGCGATTTTGACCACACCCCGCTACCACTGGAAGACGCGCATGTTTTACCACGTGATGGCAGAGGCGATGAACTACACCTATCGGGAGCTGATGACCGTCCAGCAGATGGGCCTGTACCTGTACGAAAACGGGTTGAACATTGTTCGCCACGGGGTCATCAAGGCGCACAACGGCATCATCGCACAAGTGCGTTAGCCAGTCCTGGAAAAGAGACAAAGGGCTAGGTTGGGTTGCCTCGAAATCGTGGTAGAGGATCTATGACCAAGGGGCTGTCCCAAAAGTGCTGAAGCACTGAGGGACAGCCCCGTTGTTTGTCAGGGTCACTACTGAGCGAAATCCCTCGTTCATGTGAAGTTTTCCACCCTTCACGATGCACTCCAACACAAAATTGATGTACGCAACCTGGTTATATCTCCTCACGGTAACTCTATCGAAATTCCTCGCCACCAAACACTCGAGGAGATGTTTCGGAACAACATGTAATCGGGTTTCTTTTCGAAGTTAGTTATAATACCCTGACATTTACATTGCGTTCACCTCACCGAAGTATTCGATATGAAAGTAGCCAATCCCTGTATCACCGTTACTCACTACACGAATGAACCGTTTTCAACCCACACGATGAAATGTATCGAAACGCAATCATCTTGTGCGAACGTCTCCTTGACAGCCCGGCGTGTTTGAATTACATTTGTTATAGTTGATATATAACAAATAGGGCGGATGAACGATGCGAATGAGCCTCGATTTGAACGGCGAACAGCCTCTCTATCAGCAGATTCGGGATCAAATTGTCCTTGCCATTGCCACCGGCGCGCTCGGTGATGGGGATAGCTTGCCGCCGATTCGCGAATTGGCAGCCGAGTTTGGAATCCACTTCCACACGGTCAACAAAGCTTACGACCTCTTGCGCCAGGAGGGATTCATTCGATTGTCGCGCAAGGCGGGGGGTGTCGTGCATACCCAATCCTCCGACGCAGACGTGGCCGCGTGGGAACAGAGGCTGCGCCTGGTTCTCGCGGAGGCCGTGGCAAAGGGTGTACCGCCCGACCGAATTCAGGCTGCATTCCAGGCTGTGCTCAACGAGTTTGGATGGTCCAGTGTAGTCCCGTGCAACGCGGAAGACGGGGCACAGGAGGGATAAACGATGGGGTTTGAATGGGTATACGGCTCGAGTTTGGTGGTATTGATTACCGTGGCCGCGGCTATGGTTCCGCTGATGACAGATCCGACCCTCGTATTCGGGGTGCGGGTACCGGAAAATTGTTTGCGTCAGCCTGAATTGGTGCGCATTCGGCACCTATATTGGCTGGGTCTGTCGGTATTTGGATTCGCCGGCATCGTTCTGTACGGGCTGATCTCGGCTTGGACACGTACAGCGACCTTGTCGATGCTCCTCTATGGGCCGCTCCTTGCACTGGTTGGGCAGTTTCTTGTCTATCTACTCTGCCATTCCTCTGTCAAGCAGGTGAAGCGGCGCCAGCAATGGTATGAAGGACAACGTCAACGGTTTGTGGTAGATACCGATTGGCTCCCTTCGCGTCGACCGCACCTTCATTTCGCTTGGGCTATCCCTTCTTGGGGAATCGTAGCAGTGTCAGCGTTGCTGGCGGGGGTGTCGTACCCACACTTGCCGGGTATCCTGCCGGTTCATTTTGACTTGCACGGTCGTCCTGACGCTTGGGCACCAAAGACGGTGACCACGGTGTTTACTCCCGTGTGGATTTCCCTTGGTCTCACGTTGTTAATTGGCGGAATGGCAATGTTGATTCAACGGGCGCCGCTGCGCAGGGACGCCTCAAATCCGGATGCGCCCCGCCGCGAGTGGCAGCTTAACCGTACTTTGCTGTCTGGGCTTTGGTTGTTGACCGCCTGTATCAACGCCGTCTTTTTCGGGATGGAGTGGGTTATCACCCACGGTGCTGGACAGTCCAAATGGATTTCCAATATTGCCTTGGTCTTACCGTTGGCAGCGGTTGTCGGGTTTCTCATGATCACTTATCGGGCTGCGGTGAGGGCTCGTCGTTCCTCAGGGCTTGCCGGCGACGGAGTTGACCGTCCAGCCGCTCCCTTGGTGATTTACAACGATGATCAGCAATGGTTGGCTGGGGTGATTTACTTCAACCGGAACGATCCGGCCGTATTTGTTCCCAAGCGGTTTGGTGTAGGGTGGACGCTGAACATGGCGCATCCGACTGCCTGGCTCCTGATTGCTATCATCATTGGGATACCCGTAGGATTGGCGGTCTTTGGCGTTATATCCGTACATGCTTGACCATGTGAGATGTCACCTGGCGGTGAGGCTCAACGACCTACGACTTGGTCTGACTGAGATGCTCCTGGAGTGAAGGGGACGTTCAAATGACCTGAGGTTTAGGTGCGCGTCCCCTTCAGAAGGTGTACTTCTTCCTCGGTTTTCGCAATCCGTTGCAGTTGAAAATCCAATCGTTGGTTTAACAACAGCAGCTGTCCCTCCAGGTTCTCCTGGCGTCGCTCCATTCGCCCCAAGCGGCCATCCATCGCCTCCAGCCGCTTGTCGACTCTCTTAAACCGTTCATTCATCTCCGTACGAAGGGTGCCTATACTTTCATTCATCTCCGTACGGAGGGCGTTTATACTCTTGTTCATCTCCGCGCGCATGCTGCCGACGTTACCGATGAGCTGGGTGACGAGGTTTCCAATTCGCTCCAGCTGTTCATTCTGACCGGCCACTCATACCACCTCACTGTTCAAAGCATATCGTAGTGTCCGAGTCTCGTCCATGGCGTACAGAAGACTTTGACATCCTTTACGGATGGGTTATGCGATGCAAAGGGATTTTCTTTATAATTGAAATCAACTTTGAGTCTTTTGACGGGGGAGCTATCGAGGGGGAGTTGGCTTGGACAATGTCACACACGCCCTGTGCGGATTGGGGATTTATGGTCTCTGGACGGCAGTCAGCGGGCATACGGCCCTGACGGGGGATGTGGCGACCGGGGCGTGTTTGGCCGCGGTGGTAGGTTCTGAAGCGCCCGATTTTGATTATGCGGTCCGCGTTTTTCGCGGCCCCGTGGCATACCTGCGCCAGCACCGGGCGCTCTCACACAGCGTCCCCGCCTGGTTCCTCTGGCCATTGTTGGTGGCGTTGGTGTTATCGCTTTTCTGGCCCGGCCATATGGGGCTTTTTTATCTATTGGCCCTGTGCGGTGTCCTCGTCCATGTGGGACTTGACGTCCTCACCTCCTACGGGACACAGGCATTGTGGCCGTTTTCCAAACGTAGATTAGCCATGGACTGTTTGTTCATCGTGGACCTGGTGCTCCTGCTGTGTGGATTTGCGGGTATTGCGTTGGTTGTACGCGGGTGGTCGCCGGCGAAGGCCGTGTTTGTCTGTGGGGGCATCGCCTGTTTGTACATCGCCGTGCGCTGTTTGCACACCGGTTGGTTGTATGAGCGCATGCACCGCGCGTACCCGGATGCAAGACACATCAGCGTGTTGCCGGGACCCATGCCTTGGCTCTGGAACTACGTAGTACAACGCGGAAGCGAACTGGAGGCCGGGCGTCTGACCAACGGTGGAGCTCGTCGGCCTGAGGTCGTTTGGCGGCAGACAGAGCCGAGCGAAGCCTTGGCGTTGGCACTCAAGCGGAGTCGAGTGGGGCAAGTCTTTCGTTGGTTTGCGCGCCACCTGATCTGGACGGAGACCCCCCTTGCGGGCGGGATCCTTGTCACGATGGCGGACGCCACGTATCGCTATGACCGGGTATTCCCGTTTACCGCCTCCGTTTACGTCAAGAGACGCGCCGATGGGCGGCTCTTCCTGGCCGATGAACGGCTGCGGGCAGAAGAGGTAGACCGGCAGGCGCTGGCCAACCAGCTGTTATACCCGGATCAAGCGGCGAACGCGGATGCGCGCCGCACACGCGCGTTCCTGAAAAAGCCATAGCTTTCGTCACTCTACGACGAAAACGGAGGCACAGTTGGCGGCAACGGGGAGATAGCGGGGATGAACCCGGAGGGATCCGGTCCCTTCCGCGGTTACCCAATATCGCTGTCGGAGTCGGAAGGTTTGGTTTCCAGCTCGCGGGGCGGGCGTTGCTCGCGGATGAACTCGGCAATGACCTGCAACACCTCGGACGTGTCTTCGGATAGGGCGTTGGCGTCCATGAGCCGGCGAGCCAGAGCCAGGTATGGACCGGATTGTTCCGAGGCGATGAGCGCCCAGGCGTCATCGCGGGCCAGCATTCCTGGGGATGGCGGCGATCCGTCCGGCTCTGGCGCCTGTGGGGTGGCAAAGCGGTTTGGCACGGCATCCCGATGCGCGGCGCACGGGCCATCCTCACTGAAGTAGCAGACCGGGACTTGGTAAGTCTGGGCCAGTTTGAGGACGTTGCGAAACGAAGGGTTGGGACGAGTTCCGTTTTCAATCGCACTCAAGTGGCTGACGGAAATTCCCGTCCGCTCGTGAACCTGTTCCAGCGTCATACCGTGCTCAAGACGCAGCTTGCGTGCCTTGTCGCCGATGGACACCGCCGTGTTTGCCCCCTTCGGACCACACTTTTCTGGTCTGAATTATAGCGAGATCCGCGGATGTACACAATTGTAGAATGCGGGAGGATCTGTGATGTCGATTCCGCTGTGGGCCGCTTTCGCGGCAGGGGTACTGTCGTTTCTGTCGCCGTGCACACTGCCCCTCGTTCCATCCTACCTTGGCTACCTGAGCGGGGTGTCCGTCAGCGGTCGCGTGCGCACGGGGGTGGATACGGCGATGCGCGTGCGTACACTGCTGCACGCGTTGTGTTTTTGTGTTGGGTTGTCGGCGTTATTCGTGGCGCTTGGCTGGGGGGCCAGCGCGGTGGGCGGGTGGTTCATTGCCTATCAAGAGCAAATCCGAATTGTCGGCGGTCTCCTTATCATCGTACTGGGGTTATTCATGGCCGGCGTACTTCGTATCTCTTGGTTGATGCGCGAAAAACGGTTTGCACTGCCTGCACAGAAGCCGTATGGGTATGTGGGATCCGCCCTGGTTGGGGTGGTGTTTGCCAGTGGTTGGACCCCTTGTGTCGGGCCGGTTCTGGCTGCGGTCCTGACCATGGTGGTGACGCATCCCGCCCGCGGCAATCTGCTAATGATTGCCTACGCATTGGGCTTTTGTGTCCCATTTCTTCTCTGTGCGGTGCTTCTTGATTCAATGTCCGGCCTGGCGCGTTTCGGTCAGCGCTTGCAACAGGCGGGCGGTTTCCTGTTGGTGGTCATGGGCCTGCTCCTGGCCACCAACCGGCTGCATGAACTCACGATTTGGTTGGTGCAGTGGACTGGGTTTCAGGGCATCTGACTGGTGGCGGTGTATCGAGGCTTATCGATGGGCTGGCGGTGGGACGGCGGAACGATGAATCGAGACAAGCGTGCAGGGGCTACCCGTTTCCCATTCCCGCCGGGACAGGAGCGTGCGAAAGCGCCCGTTATGGGAGCGCGTCTCCAAATCGTATGGCCAAGGCAAGCGTTGAAAAGCGCGAATGGCGCGCCGGTTGCGGGAAGGAATGACAAACACACACCAATCGGCGGCCCAGCTGGTAAACGCCACCGTCAACATCCGCTTCTTGACCACCGGGTTCAGTCCCAGGCCGCGACTTGCGGGTACCAGGTATGTGCCGCCTTCAACCACTCGGCTGACGTCCGCCAACGTACCCAAGTGATGAGGTGGTACCGCGTGCAGGAGCCAAAAACCGGCCAGGCGCTGCGCATGCATAATCGCCTCTAAGTGGCCTTCTCCAAGCGTACAGGATGCCTCCATGCCTTCCAGCCAACGGACAAACGCTGAGTGCGTCTGTGGTGATATCGGCCAGTCCGCGTCCTCGCATGCGGATTGCCAGATGGTTTTTGTATCGGTTGAACGCCAGGGGCGAAACTCCACATCGTGCATGCTGGTCACCTCCTGGTTTCCTGAGTACCCTGCCAAGTCCCCTTTAACTTATCTAAACTTCCGTCTGGAAGCAAAGTGCAGGTCTAGCAGCCTCGATTCCTCCTTTGTGGTTCTACGATCGTGAAATTTGCTCCCAAAATCGGTGTCGAATCCGGTATAATTTCCACAATAGAGAAACGATGGTGGGGGGATTTCCATGTTGGGCATCGGAACCCAGGTAAAAAAGCTGCGCCTGGAACGGCAATTAACGGTACGTCAGTTAGCTAAACGGGCGGGTGTGTCGGTGAGCTACGTGTACGCGGTAGAGTCGGGCAAGCGCGGGAGTAATCTTAGCAAATTGGAACGGATTGCGCAGGCTTTGGAGGTTCCGCTTACGGCGTTATGGGACGAAGGACGGGATTAACGGTGCAGCCCGGGACTCTACTGCGGCAGCTGCGCAGACAGGCTGGATGGACGCAGGCGGAGGCCGCGGCGGGGCGGCTGACGACGAGTGAACTGAGCCAAATCGAAAACGGGCGCGTCATGCCCGGTCCCCGTACCATTCGTTGGCTGTGCGCACGTTACGGAGTGGATGCCGAGGAAGTCTTAAACGCGTATGCGCGGTTGCGCCAGGCAGAGCGTTTGCGGCGAGACCTGTACAGGGCGGCGGTGCGCATGCAGCGGACACAGATTGCGGCGGCTTTAAAGCGCGGTCAAGGGTTGCTCGGGCCGTTTGAAACGCGCGTTTACGAGGCCCTGGTGCACGCCTTAGCGGGCCAGCCGGGGCAGGCAGAGCGCCTCCTGACGGAAGCGTGGAAATATGGTCTGCAGGAGACCGGTTTGACCAAACGGGCTGTAGCCCGGGTCCTTGTCAGCGAGGCTCGGGTGCACTTTCTCGCCGCCTTGGCCTGCGGTCGCATCGGGGCCGCCTTAGAATGGCAGCGGCGGATGCGTGCGCGAGTTGCAGCGCTTCATCCGTCTGGGCACCAACAAGGTGTGATACAATCGGATCGACCACTGTGAACGCCAAGCAAGGGGGACAAATGCGGTGTCGACAGAGGAAGAAATCGGTTACAAAGACGCCGTGCGGCAAATTCTGCGCAGTCTGGAGCGGCGTCGTAAGGTGCTGACCGAGGAATTGGAACGGGCGGACGAAAAAACGCGGCTGCAGCTGAGGGCCCGTCTCGATGAGGTACGGCATTTGGAACAGGTCGTCGAGTCGCTCCATCGCTAAGGGATACGGACGGGCAAGAAGAGCAGATTTAGGGGGCTACAATACCTCTTGGAGAGGGTGACCGGACAAGCGTTTTTCGGCAAGGGATTCAGTTTGCGGTAGAATGGGAGGCGGCCGTCGGGGGAATCCGGGCTGGACCTTAGGGGGAGAGGATGTCGTTTGATGTTCAACGAAGCGCTCGAGACTATGCGCCGCGACGAGTTGGAGCGGCTACAGTTGGAACGGCTGAAACGCACGCTCTATCGCGTCTATGAGCGGGTTCCGTTGTATCAACAACGGTTTGACGAGGCGGGCGTGAAGCCCGAAGACCTGCAGCGGCTGACGGATTTGACGAAGTTTCCGTTTACATACAAGCGAGACCTGCGCGAAACGTACCCGTTCGGCATGTTCGCAGTGCCGCGGGAAAAACTGGCGCGCCTGCATGCGTCGTCCGGTACCAAGGGGAAAGCGACGGTGGTCGGGTACACCCGCAATGACCTCGAGGTGTGGGCGGAAGTCGTGGCTCGCTCCATCGCCTGTGCGGGTGGTCGGCCAGGGGATGTTCTGCACAACGCGTACGGGTATGGACTGTTCACGGGCGGATTGGGGCTGCACGGCGGGGCCGAGCGGCTGGGCGTCACCGTTGTGCCCGCGTCTGGAGGAATGACCGATAGGCAAGTGGAACTGTTGATTGACTTTGCCGCCAACGGCCTCAGCTGTACGCCGTCGTACGCATTGCACATCGCCGAAGTCATGCAGCGCAAAGGCATTGACAAGTCGGCGCTCTCTCTGCGCTATGGGATTTTCGGAGCCGAGCCGTGGAGTGAAGGCATGCGCAGGCAGTTGGAGGAGATGTTGGGCATTGATGCCGTCGACATCTACGGACTGAGCGAGGTCATGGGTCCGGGCGTGGCCATGGAATGCCGGGAAGAGAAGCACGGCCTGCACATTTGGGAGGATCACTTCCTGGTGGAAGTGCTCGATCCGACCACCCATGAACCGGTGCCGGACGGCGAATTGGGCGAGTTGACTTTTACATCCCTGAGTAAGGAAGCTTTTCCGATTGTCCGCTACCGCACGGGTGATTTAGCGGCCATCATCGCCGAACCGTGCAGCTGCGGACGGACGCACCGCCGGATGACGCGCATCAAGGGCCGGGTCGACGATATGCTCATCGTCCGTGGAGTCAACGTATTCCCGCAGGAGATTGAAGCGGAATTGTTGGAGGTTGTGGAGTTGGCCCCCCACTACCAGATTGTCCTAAGCCGCAGAGGGGCTCTTGACGTCATGGAAGTCCACGTTGAATTGAGCCAGAAGGCAGCTTCGGAACTGGCGGGAAGTGAGGAGCGGATCGCCAACTTGGGCGGCCACATTACGGCACGGCTGCGTCAGCGAACCGGCTTGTCGGCGGACGTGCGCATCCATGCGCCGGGCGAGCTCCCGCGCAGCGAAGGCAAGGCTGTGCGCGTGATTGACAAACGGCAGCTGCAGTCATAAACGGAGCCTGTGGTTGAAGGAGGTCGTTCGATGCGGGAAGGGTTTGGTGTTGGTGTGGAGGCGGTTGTCGAGGACACCGTGGCAGAATCCATGCGGGCGCGTTTTGGTTCACACGTCATCCACGAAGTATACGGTACGGCCGCTATGGTGTACCACATGGAATGGGCTGCCCGCCGCGTGATTTTGCCTTACTTAGAGGCGGATGAAGAGGGCATCGGCGCTGGGGTACAGGTCCGGCACCTGCACCCGGCGCCGGTCGGCGCCGCGATTCGCGCTCGCGCTGTCTGCACAACGTATGAGGGAAGCAGGGTTGTGTGCGCTGTACAGGTTTGGCGCGGAGATACCTTGCTGGGAGACGGTGTGGTGGAACAGCGGGTTGTGCACAGGGAGATGCTGCATCGGCGTTATCCGGACTGTTGGCCGGCCGAGCCTACGTCCGATGGTCGGCCATTGGCGCGGCTGGCTGGCGATCGGCGTTGACAAGGACTCGTTGGTGGCGGGAGCTCGTGGGCAACACGCCGATTGGCAAGAGAGGTGAAACACATGGTCAAGATGGTGGCGTTGTATCGCCGTCCGGCGAACGTGGAGGCGTTTATGGCCCATTACGAACAGGTGCACCTGCCGTTGGTCCGGCAGATGCCGGGCTTGCTCAAGCTGGAGGTCAACCGCATGTTCCATCCGAAAGGCGGCAGTGTAAATCCCTTTCTTATGGCAGAGATGTACTTTGAAAGCCGCGAGAGTCTCTTATCGGCCATGAATTCCGAGGCCGGGCGCAAGAGCGGGGAAGACTTGAAAGCGTTTGCGGGCGATTTGGTACAGGTCTTTTTTGCTGATGTCGAGAGCGAGGTGTTGTAATTGTACGAGACCATTCGTTATCAGGTGGAGGACGGTGTCGCGCGGATTACGCTCAACCGTCCAGAAGTCATGAATGCCATCAATCAGCAGATGGGGGAGGAACTGTATGACGCCCTCAAGCAGGTTGACGCGGATTTGAATGTGCGGGCGCTGGTATTGACTGGGGAAGGGCGGGGCTTTTGCAGCGGTCAGGACCTTTCCGAAGGAGCCGCGATTCAATCTGGAGCGGCACTCGGGGACACGGTGCGTGAGCGGTACAATCTGCTGATTACTCGTCTGCATGGGCTGCGTGTGCCGTCGCTGGCGGCCATCAGCGGGACGGCGGCGGGGGCCGGATTTTCTCTGGCGCTTGCCTGTGACCTACGCTTTGCGGCCGTCAACGCCAAGTTTACTTTGGCCTTCAACAAGATAGGGCTGGTGCCCGACTCCGGGGCGAGCTACTTTTTGCCGCGCCTGGTCGGCATCGGACGGGCCTTAGAACTGGCCTGGACGGGTGAAGTCATTTCTGCCGAGACCGCCTATTCATTGGGGATTGTCAACCACGTCTATGAACCGGAGAAGCTGCTGGAAGAAAGCATGGCGTTCGCCCGTCACCTGGCCGAGGGGCCGACTGTGGCTTATCGTTTGACCAAGCAGGCTCTGTTTGCCAACGCGTCGGCAACCCTTCCCGAGGCATTGGAACGGGAGGCTGAGCTGCAGAATGAGGCCGGCCATACCGACGATTTTCGTGAAGGGGTGCAGGCGTTCCTGGAGAAACGCCGTCCGCAGTATCGCGGTCAGTGACCCTACCGCGCGGGCGTCTAGGCTTTCTTTGAAAACAAGGAATTCCCTCTTGAATGTCGAATGTACTTTTATTGTATCTCGAATGTGCATCTGGACATCGGAGCATCGGTCGGAGGATGAGAATAGAGAGAAACCTCGGTTTCGATTAGACCGGGGATTGGGGGTCAAGAGGTGAACGAGGCGTGGGCGGCGGTCTCGCCGCCCCGCGAACGGGATGAAAATCACCGCCAAATTCAGGCGGCAAGAAAACATGCGGATCGTCTTGAAAACGCTTGCAAAAATCAGGCGGCTTAGGACAGGCGCCAGTTTGCTCTCAACAGTCCACGACGGCGGTCGCTAAGGCAAGGCATCATGAGAGACAGGAGGCATACAGAGCATGCGAGAGGCTGTAATTGTCGACGCGGTGCGGACGCCCTTTGGGCGACAACGGGGTGCGCTACGGTCGGTGCGACCGGATGACCTGGCGGCGCTTGTGATACGGACACTGGTGGAACGAAACGGCTTGGACCCTGCACGCATTGAAGACGTGTATTTGGGTTGTGCCAACCAGGCCGGTGAGGACAACCGGAACGTGGCCCGGATGGCCGCCCTTTTAGCCGAACTTCCGGTGGAGGTGCCGGGGGTTACCGTCAATCGACTGTGCGCCTCCGGCCTGGAGGCCATCAATCAGGCGGCGCGGGCGATTTTGCTTGGGGAAGGCGATGTGTTTATCGCCGGCGGCGTCGAGAGCATGACGCGGGCGCCGTTGGTGCTCCCGAAACCGGACGAAGCCTATCCACGCGGCAATCAGACTCTGTTCGACACCACCCTCGGCTGGCGCATGGTCAATCCGAAGCTGGCCGCTATGCACTACCCCTACAGCATGGGCGAGACGGCCGAGAATGTGGCCGAGAAATACGGGATTACTCGGGAGCAGCAGGACCAGTTTGCCCTCACCAGCCAACAGCGGGCGGGGCGCGCCCAGGCGCAGGGATGGTTTGCCGAAGAAATCGTCCCGGTTCTCGTGCCGACGGGTCGCAAAGGGGAAGTTACCCTCTTCGAGATGGACGAGCACCCGCGCCCGGACTGTACCCTTGAGCAACTGGCGCGCCTGCGGCCGGCCTTTCGCGACGGGGGAACCGTCACCGCGGGCAATAGTTCTGGGATTAACGACGGTGCTGCCGCTGTTCTCATCATGTCCGCCGACGTCGCGCGGGAATTGGGCCTGCGGCCGCGCCTGCGCTATGTGACGTCGGCCGTGGCTGGGGTCGATCCGGCCTACATGGGTCTGGGGCCGGTTCCGTCGACGCACAAGGCGTTAGCGCGGGCGGGACTGTCGGTGGCTGATTTGGACGTGATTGAGATCAACGAGGCGTTTGCCGCGCAGTCGCTCGCATGCATCCAGCTGCTGGGCCTGGATGAGGCCAAGGTCAACCCGAACGGCGGGGCCATCGCCCTCGGCCACCCCCTGGGGGCGAGTGGGGCGCGCTTGGTGACCACGCTGATGTATCAGTTCGGGCGCAGTGGGGGGCGTTACGGATTGACGACCCTTTGCGTGGGCGTTGGGCAAGGCGTGGCTACGGTCTGGGAGAACCTGCAAATCTAAACAAAGGCCAAGGCGGCGAGGGCGAAAGGCCATCCGACTGAGGCGAGCAACCGCTTGTTACGTTGCGAACCGGCTTCCGGTTGTTCATCATATCAGACATGTGCCGCCGGTGAATGGCCCAGGGAGCGCCCCAGGCAAACCGGCGGGGGTCGGCGCGGCCGGAGCAGGTTTGTCCGGCGGTGAATTGGAGGAGACTGGAACGTGGGCATCTTTGAAGAAATGGCAAAGTATGGTCATGAGCAGGTGATTTTCTTTCAGCATAAGGCCACTCGGCTGAAAGGCATCATTGCCATTCACGACACCACGGTGGGCCCTGCACTCGGGGGGTGCCGAATGCGTCCGTATGCCAGTGAGGAAGAGATGCTGACGGATGTCCTGCGCCTCTCGCGAGGGATGACCTACAAGTGCGCGATTGCCGATGTCGACAACGGCGGCGGCAAGTGTGTTCTATGGGGCAACCCGGATACGGACAAGTCCCCCGAGATGTTCCGTGCTCTGGGGCGTTTTGTTGACGGCCTGAAAGGGCGCTTTTACACCGGGACGGACGTGGGCACGTACCCGCAGGATTTCGTCCATGCCAAGCGCGAGACACCCTACATTGTCGGGGTACCGAAGGAGTACGGTGGCAGCGGGGATTCGTCCGTGCCGACGGCGCTTGGCGTCATGCAGGGAATTCGCGCCACGGCGTGGAAATTATGGGGGAGTACGGGACTTGCTGGGCGGACGTTTGCGATTCAGGGGCTCGGTAAGGTCGGCGCCAAGGTGGCGCAGTCCCTGGCCGCAGAGGGAGCGCGGCTGTTGGTGGCCGATGTAGTCCCAGGCAATGTAGAGCACGTGCGCACAGAGGTGCCGTCGGCCGCGCCGCTGACGCCAGAAGAGATCTTGTTTGCCGAGTGCGACATCCTGGTTCCGTGCGCGCTGGGCGCCGTGTTCAACGATGTCACCATTCCCAAACTGCGGTGCCGGGGAATCGTCGGATCGGCCAACAATCAGCTGCTTGATGAAGACCGGCACGGATGGATGCTCAAGGAACGGGGGATTCTCTACGCCCCAGACTACCTGGTCAACGCCGGTGGCCTGATACAGGTCGCCGACGAACTGTTAGGTGCTAACCCAGACCGGGTGCAGAGCAAAACCATGGGGTTGTACGATACGCTTTTGCAGATTTACGCGTATGCGGAGGAGCACGACCTGCCGACGAGCGTGGCGGCCAATCAGTGGGTCGAGACGCGGCTGAAGACGGTGGCCGATTTGAAAACGATCTACGCGTAGTATCGATTCTGTATCTGTCCAAAGCGGATGACGATTGCGCGTCCGGACTGCCTCTGCCCGCTTTGGACCACCTCTGGAAGGGATGATGAATGTGTCCTACGTGATTCATCCGGTCGCGGCGGCCGATGAGCCAAAACCGACCGGAATTGATGACGCCCTGCTCGTGCGCATGTATGAGCAAATGGTATGGGTTCGTCAGTTTGACCGTCGCTTGGTGGCACTCCAGCGCAGCGGGCGAATTGGCACCTATCCACCGGTGGAGGGCCATGAGGCCTGTCAGGTGGCCAGCACCCTGGCGCTGCGAAAGCAGGACTGGGTGTTTCCGACCTACCGTGACACGGGTGCCATGCTTGTGCATGGGGTGCCAATGGAGCAGCTTTTGCTTTATTGGAACGGGCGCCCGGAGGGCCTGTATATCCCGGAAGGGGTGAAGGTGTTTCCCATCTGCGTGCCGATTGCCACTCAGCTCCCGCACGCGGCCGGGGTTGCCTGGGCGGCTCAGCTGCGTGGTTTAGACGAGGTGGCGCTGGCCTTTTTCGGTGACGGGGCCACTTCAGAAGGCGATTTCCATGAAGCGCTGAATTTCGCCGGCGTATTCCGGCTGCCCGTCATCTTTCTCTGTGAAAACAATCAGTATGCCATCAGTGTCCCGTACACGCGCCAGACGGCAAGCGAAACGATTGCCCAAAAGGCCGAGGCGTATGGGGTGGAAGGCATCCGCGTGGACGGCGGCGACGCGATTGCCGTGTACAAGGCGGTCAAGGACGCGCTGGAGAAGGCGCGCCAGGGCGGGGGTGCGACCCTGATTGAGGCGCTCACCTATCGCTATGGGCCGCACACCACTTCGGACGATCCGTCCAAGTACCGCTCCCAAGAGGAGGCCGAGGCCTGGCGCGAGCGTGATGCCATCGTGCGTCACCGCCGCCGGCTGGAAAATTGGGGTCTCTGGGATGATGCTCAACAGAAGGCCCTAGAAGAACGTGTCAATCAGGAGATTGTCAGCGCCATCCGGGCGATGGAGGCAGCTCCGCCGCCCAACCCGGATGATTTGTTTGAGCACGTGTACAAAGAGTTGACCCCGCAGCTGCGCCGGCAACGGGATGAACTGCGCAGGCGGCTGGCGGAGCGCGAGGAGGCGAACGCATGAGCAGTCAGCCACGGACGTTGATTCAGGCGATCAACGAAGGATTGCGTACAGCCATGCGCCGCGACGAACGGGTGATGCTGCTTGGCGAGGATATCGGCAAAAACGGCGGCGTCTTCCGCGCGACCGAAGGGCTGCTTGAGGAGTTTGGCGAAGCGCGGGTCGTCGATACGCCCCTGGCGGAAGCCGGGATTCTTGGCACTTCCCTGGGCCTGGCCGCTAATGGAATGCGGCCGGTGCCAGAGATTCAGTTTATGGCGTTCATTTACCCAGGGTACGAACAGGTCGTCTCCCACATCGCCCGTATTCGCATGCGCTCTCGCGGCCGCTATAGCGCACCGTTGGTGGTCCGCGTGCCGTATGGCGGACGCAACCGGGCACCGGAACTGCACTCGGACAGTACGGAGACGTTCTTTGCCCACACCCCGGGGCTTGTGGTGGTCAGCCCGTCCCGCCCATACGATGCCAAGGGCCTGCTCTTAGCGTCCATCGAATCGGACGATCCGGTCATCTTCCTGGAACCGATGCGGCTCTATCGCGCCTTTCGCGAGGAGGTTCCGGACGACTACTACACCGTCCCCCTCGGCCGGGCGGAGGTGGTGCGGGAAGGCCATGACGTCACGCTTATCAGCTGGGGAAGCACGATGCGCGACGCCTTAAAGGCGGCCGAGCAGGCAGAGCGGGATTACGGCTGGAGCGTGGAGGTCATCGACCTGCGCACGCTGTCGCCCTGGGACGAGGAGACCGTGTTCGAATCGGTCACCCGCACCGGACGGGCGGTCATCGCGCATGAGGCCGTGGGCCATCTCGGGTTGGGCGCGGAATTAGCCGCGCGCATCAGCGAGGACTGCATTCTCGACCTGGAAGCGCCAGTCGCCCGTGTCGCCAGCTATGACGTACCGGCGCCGCTTTTCCAGCTGGAAGACTGGTATTCGCCGGACGCCGGCCGCATTGTCGACGGAATTCATAAGGTCATGACATTCTGAAAGGGGGGTGACGAATGGCGGTGGAGTTTCGATTGCCGGACGTGGGAGAAGGCATCCACGAGGCGGAGATTGTGCGCTGGCTGGTGCATGAGGGTGACCGGGTCGAGGAGTTTGATCCGATGGTCGAGGTGCAGACCGACAAGGCGATTGTCGAACTCCCAGCACCCGTGACGGGCGTGGTGGAGCAGATTTACGTCTCGACCGGGAGCATTGCCCATGTCGGGGACGTGCTGGTGGAGATTGAACCCGAGAGTATCATTGGCGATCCGGTCGTTATTCGCGCCCCGGACCCGGCACCGTTGACGCGGGATGGACGGACTGCGGATAGGCGCCGCCCCGGACCGGGCGTGCCTGGCCGTAAGGGTTCAGCGGATGACGCGGACGCGAAGCCGGCTGTCCGTGATGCCGATGCCACCCCGTCGGAGCGCCGGTCGCGATCGCAAAGCGCAGACTCAAACCAGGCGTCCGCCGGGGACCGCGAGGTAGACCGGAATAGGAGCGCAGGCGCGGACGCAGGCCGGGGTGTAGACGAGTCCGGAGCGCCTAGGCGCCCCAAGGCGACACCGGGGGTGCGCCACTTCGCGCGTGCGCATGGTGTGTCCCTATGGGATGTCGCAGGTTCCGGTCCGGGCGGACGCATCCGTAAATCGGATGTGGAGCGGTACCTGCAAGAACGGGCGGTCAGGGACAAGGCCAAGGACGAAACCGTACCGAAACAGCACGTCCGCGACGAACAGCCGGTCAAGCCGGCGTCTGGCGGGGCTGCCCGCAGTCTCAGCGAAAAGGGCACCTCCCTGCTTTGGTCGCTCGCCCAGCGGCCGGCCGGAGTCCGCACAGGCGAGCGGGATCGCCGGGAAGCGGGTTATTCTCCACTTTCTGCGCGTCTACACAAAGGTCTGGCCGACGAAGACGGACCGTATCGTGTCCGCAGTCAAAGCAGGGACGCAACGGCGCGGGCCGAGGCGGATGATGCGGTACGGCGGCCGCTCGGCGCCGTCTCCCGCGCGGCCTCCAGCGAACCTCGGACACCGACGCGGGTACCGTTTCGCGGGATTCGTCGCGCCACTGCGGAGCACGTCAAGCGCTCGGTGTTCACGGCGCCTCATGTGACCGCCTTTGACGAGTGCGACGCGACGGCGCTGGTGGCGCTGCGCCAACGTTGGAACGAGCGCCTGGAGCCGGAAGGACGGCGCATCAGCTATTTGCCGTTTATCATTAAGGCCGTGGTCTCAGCCCTACGCGCGTTTCCGTATTTCAACGCGCGGTTGGACGAAGAAGCAGAGGAGATTCTGCTTTTGCCTGAGTACCACATCGGAATTGCCGTCGATACGCCGGATGGCCTGTTCGTGCCCGTGGTTCGCGATGCGGATCAACTGACGGTGCGCGAGATTGGCGAGGAAATCTATCGCCTCTCCAGCGGTGCTCGAAACCGGACGTTGACCCCGCAAGACTTGCGCGGCAGCACCTTTACCATCACTAACATGGGGCCCATTGGCGGGTTGTTTGCGACCCCGATTCTCAACTATCCGGAGGTCGGGATTCTCGGCATCCACCAGATTCAAAAGAAACCTGTCGTGATTGGCGATGAGATTCAAATCCGGCAGATGATGACCATGACGCTGTCGTTCGATCACCGCGTCATTGACGGCGCGATGTCGGTGCGCTTCATGAATCACCTCAAGCGGCTCATTGAACACCCGGAAGAGCTGATGCTCGAGCTGCGGTAATTCCTCTTCATGGGTCTGCCCGGCACGGGCAGACCCTTTTTACCAACGAGGGGTGGGACGAAAGCGCCGTCTGTGCTACCATAGGCGGAGGAACATGATTCAATACGGTAAAGGGTGAAAGCAAAGGTATGCCCATCGACAAGATTCGCGATCCGATGGTGACGCGTTTGTTTGAGGCGGTTTTGACGCTGGAATCGGTCGAAGAGTGCTATCGCTTTTTTGACGACCTCTGTACCATCGGCGAGATCAAGTCGTTGGCGCAGCGGCTGGAGGTCGCGCGGATGTTAGAGGCGGGGCAAACCTATCACCAGATTGAAGCCGAGACGGGGGCCAGCACCGCCACCATCAGCCGCGTCAAGCGGTGTCTGAACTACGGATCGGACGGATACTCGCTGGTATTGGCGCGTCTTAAGCATGCCAACGATTGACCGGGCTAGTGCCTAGTAGGCTGAGAAACGCAATCGGTGCCGTGACGCAGGTGACGATGGCCACGAGGATGATTGACTGACTGACCACCTCCGGCAGGGCTCCCAACCGAACCCCAATTTCCGCCGCCGCGATGATGAGACTCATCCGCGCGGACAACAAAAAGCCACCCGCCGTAGCGGCGCGTCGGCCAAAACTTTGGCGTAGCTGCCAGGCGGGTATCAGCTTCACCAAAAATGCGGCCAAAACCATCGCCAGAATTCCCAACCAAGACGCGGATTGATAAAACTGCGAGAGGTCAAACTGCATTCCGACGGAGACAAAAAAGACAGGGATGAGCAGTCCATAGCCGATGCCATGACTGTAGTCTTTTATCTTTTGTTTATTCGCAAACGGTATGGCCGACACAAGGATACCGACGAGAAAACTTCCTAGGATAGGCTCCGAGCCCGTAAATTCCGCAAAGGCACAGAAGCCGGCCATCAGTGCCACGACGGCACGCATGCGCGCCTCTGCGTCTCCCGCCAACGCGCGTAGTCTAGGCACCTGGCGACACCATGCCAGCGCCCGGTACAGAATGAAGATAAACGGAAAGATGGCCAAGGTGAGTAAGAAATCGTCGAATTGCCCCGACGTATGCATGCTGATGAACAGGGATAACAAGAACATAGTGACCACGTCGGCCATCAGTGCGCAAAGCAGCAGCGTCTGCCCATATAGAGTGGCCAGTTGTCCAGACTCCTCAAGAATGGGAAGAATAATGCCCATAGAGGTCGTCGCGAACAGCATTGTCAACATCCAAGGATGGGCGTTTGGAAAGGCAAATCCAACAAGTGCCAGGGCCACGCCAAAGCTCACAAGCAGGGTTGTACAAAACATGGATATACTAAGCATCAACGGGTTGACCTTTTGACCTCGCCACAGCCCGGGCCGCAGTAGGGTGATGTCGACTTCTAGGCCGGAGAGGTACATCAAAAACAGCAGTCCGAATTCTCCCAGTTGCCGAACCCAGACGGCCTCTTCGGTCGTCAGGTGCACAAGGTGCGTGTGTAGGAGAATGCCAAAACTGAGGTAGCCGATGGCAGATGGAATCCGCAGCCAAGGGACCCGGCTGACCAGCATGCTGAATACGAACGACGTGCACAATATCACCAAAAAGGCGCGCACGGTGTCGGTCACTCGGTATCGCCTCCAGCCGCATGAGATTCGACGTACATTGAATGTGTATGTGTTGGTCGGACAACCATATGCGTCGTCGACAAAATATGACGCGGATGTAGACGAAATGTGAACATTTGTCGAAACGTGTCCAAAATCTTGTCGCCGACGAATACAAATCTGAATGTTACGTGGTAAAGTATTGGCAGGGTGCCGTTCGGGACAAGGTTCCGCCTCTCGAATGGCATCACAGGGCTAAAAATTGGACAAGCTGTAGAACAGCGAGGGCGGGCGGATAGAAACCAGGTCAGAACGGCGGAACAAATATTCCCATTGTTAGGAGAATGAGCGTTGAAACTGTTGGAAAAGGTTCAGGAGCTTGGGCAGTTACTTCGGTCATCCAGTGACCAGGTCAACTTCAGTGACGTCGCCGAATTTCTTAGTCGGGTGATGTCCTGTAACGTATACATTGTCGGTCGTAAAGGGAAGATCTTGGGTTATGGCGTTTTTGATCAATCCCTCACTGAAGAGTGGCTAAAAATCATGACGGAAGATGGCCGCTTCCCAGAGGAGTTCAACAAACACCTGTTGCGTGTGGAAACGGCGACGCCGAACTTACAGAACAAAGAACCGTTTTACGTGTTCGCGACGGAAGAGGAAAATCGCTCTTTTCAATCGAAGCACATTGCTGTCGCACCGGTCATCGGGGCCCGCGAGCGTCAGGGGACGTTGGTGTTTGCTCGCTCGGAGCAACCGTTCGATGATGATGACATGATTCTCATTGAGTACAGCGCAACCGTCGTCGCCCTGGAAGTGGTACACTCTCGCCAGCAGCACAAGGAAGAGGAAGGGCGCCAGCGTTCGCTCGCTCGTTTGGCCGTCGACTCGCTGAGCTTTTCGGAACTCCAGGCGGCAAAATACCTCATTGATGCCGTGAAGGAGTCGCCGGACGGCATTGTGGTGAGCAGCCAGATTGCGGATGAACACGGCGTGACGCGCTCGGTCATCGTCAACAGCATCCGTAAGCTGGAAAGTGCGGGCACCCTGGAGAGCCGTTCACTCGGCATGAAAGGCACACACCTGCGCATTTTAAACCCGTACGTGGAAGAGGAAATCGCCCGCCAGTTTGACCGTTAACCCGTAGGTATCCGCCCCCAGCGCTGTGGCGCAAACGACATAGCTAAAGGGGAATGACCGAGAAGCTGGAAACGGGCTTCGAGTGCGTTTTCGCAGCTGAGGATTCGAAGTGCCATCCCCCATCGTGACCCCGGAATTGACCAAGGGACGCGGAATCAACACTCTGCGTCTCTTGGTCATTTACTTAGATGCTCGCGCGTCAAACGACGTCCAGCTGTTACATCAGCTGCCACAGTCGCAAGGGGATATTCACGAGGCGTGGTGGCCATTCTTTTTCTTCCCGTTCTTTGCGCTTTTATGGCTTTGGCCGTGGGCGTGGTGGTTGTAAGTTTACCCGCTGATTTGGACTGGCCCCATCAACTTGTGGGAAATGGCGTCCGGGTTGTCGATTCGAACGCCATTTCCATCATCCAATCCCACTCCTATTTGTCTGCAGGGAGTTAACCTTTCAGTGCTTCTTCAAGGCCTAACCAATACCAGCCCAGGGTCTCCAGACCCTTGTTGAAGTTGTCAATGCGGAAAAACTCGTTCGGTGCGTGGAAGTTTTCGTCACTTGAGGCAAAGCCCATCATGACAATCGGTACCTCCAACAGGCGTGCGAATGTCTCCACAACCCCAATCGATCCGCCCATCCGCGTGAAGGCGGCCGGCTTGCCGTACGCCTTTTCGTAAGCGCGAGCCGCCTGTTGGATGGCTGGGTGATCAAACGGGGTCACGTACGCGCGACCCGCGTCAAAGCGCTGGACGCGCACGGTCACTCCGGGTGGGGTATGACGCTGGATGTGCGCCTCAATGGCCGCAAAGACCCGCTCCGGGTCCTGGTCTGGAACGAGGCGGCAGGTGATTTTCGCGTGCGCCTCATTCGGGATGACCGTCTTTGTCCCCGCCCCTTGGTAGCCGCCGTAGATGCCGTTGATTTCAAGCGTCGGCCGTACCCACAGCCGTTCCAACGTAGAGTATCCCGTTTCGCCAAACAGCTCCGGGACGTTCAAATCATGCGCCAGCTGCGCGTCGTCAAACGGCAACTCGGCAATCGACGCTCTTTCCTCTGCGCTGGGTTCGATGACGTCGTCGTAAAATCCTTCGACCGCAATTCGTCCTTGCTCATCATGCATGGTATCGAGAAGGTGTACCAGGGCGTGGATGGGGTTTTGCACCGCACCCCCGTAGAGTCCGGAATGTAGGTCGCCTTTGGCTCCGCGCACATCCACCTGTAAGGCGGCCAAGCCACGCAGACCGTAGCACACCGACGGTTGGTCTGGGGCGAGCATGGTGGTGTCGGAAATCACGATGACATCCGCCTTGAGCAGGTCCCGATGCGCCGCGACAAACGACTCCAGGTGACGGCTGCCAATTTCCTCTTCCCCTTCAATCAGCAGCTTGACGTTGACGGGGAGCTCGCCTTCGGTCTGAAGCAGCGCCTCCAGGGCCTTAAGATGCATGAAGACTTGCCCCTTGTCGTCGCTAGCGCCGCGGGCATAGACCCGCCCATCCCGGATGGTCGGTTCAAACGGCGGAGTGTCCCATAATTCGATTGGGTCTACCGGCTGGACGTCGTAGTGTCCGTAAATGAGGACGGTCGGCTTGTCGCCCGCGCGCAGCCGTTCCCCGTAGACCACGGGATGCCCGGGGGTATCCATCACTTCTACCTTATCCAAGCCAATGCTTCGCATCATATTCGCCAAGAATTCGGCGCAGGCCCGTACGTCCTGCGCATGTTCGGGCTGGGTGCTGACGCTCGGGAAGCGCAGGAATTCTTGAAGTTGTGCCAAGTGTTCTTCGTGGTGCGTACGGAGGTATGTAGGGAAAGTTGCGCTCATGTCTACGATCCGCCCCTTCACAAGTGTGGTCACTCCCATTATAGAGGTTTTCCGGAAAGGGGTCAGAACTCCCCGGCGAAAAGAAAAACGCGCCGCTTGGGCGCGTTCGCCGTGGCCATATAAACCGGACTTTCCATGAAAGAACCATGTTTTATCCCATCAATAGCGGTGCGCGTATCGGCCTTGACGGGAGTACCGTCCCTGGTGAAAAATGCGCATCAGAATGCGGGTGATAACCCCCAGAGGCTTATCAAACAACCACGCAATGCGACCAGAGAAGGTACCAACGACCAATCCCGCCAAGACATCGGTCGGCCAGTGATCACCCACATAGACGCGAGCAATCATGACAAGGATGGCCAGAACCAGGAAGGTCCAACCGACCCAGCGGGCGGCGCGGCCGAACGATCCGCTGGTGAACCCGAACGCACCAGAGGCGTGGTCGCTCGGGAAAGACGCATCGTCCGCGTGCGGGGCGATGTGGTTGACCTGGTGGGGCATGGCGACGAATGGGCGCGGTCGGTACCAGATGGAACCGATGATGAGGTTAATAATGAGCGCGATGACGCCACCGGCGACCGACACGACGAGTGCGTGCCGCTGCGCCTCTTCGCGGCGGGGCAGGGTAAACCAGGCGATGATGAACAATATCGCGTAGACTTCTAAGGAATACTGGGCGATGAAGTACATAAACTGGTCCAGGCCGGGGGTATGTCCTGCGTATTGGTTAATGGCGTGAAAGACTTTGTCGTCAAACGGGTTCATGTTTTTCTCCTCGTTCGTGTAAAGTTCGTGTAAATTCGTGTAAAATCGCGGTTCTCGACGGTATCATACGTCAGTCGCACGGTCATGACAAGCGATTTTTTGGCAGAATATGTTCCACTTTGTTAAAGGCGGGCGTGGCAAGACCATGAAGGGGATTCACATCTATAGACGGATGTCATATAATGATCTCGAGAAAAGTTTCCTTAGGGAAAAATATTGTCCTGGGAGAAACTTTGTGTCCTAAGGTGAAAAAGGAGACTCGAACCGTGAGCGACTATGTGGTTTCAAGGGATAGAAGGGCACCGGGCACGATGAAAGCGGGCAACGGTCCCTACAAGCCCGGGTCGTTGTCGGAGAAGACGGTACGGACAGCCGAGCAGGCGCTCCGCGGCAACGGAAACGGGCTGCGGCGGATTTTTCCCTTCCTCGGCCCGGCATTGATTGCCGCCGTCGCCTACGTGGATCCGGGGAACTACGCGACTAACATTCAGGCGGGCGCGACGTACGGATACCGCATGTTATGGGTGGTCGTCTTCGCCAACCTGATGGCGATGGTGATTCAAACCCTGTCGGCGAAGCTGGGCATCGCGACGGGGCGCAGTCTGCCCGAACTATGCCGTGCGTATTATCCGCGCCCGCTCAACTGGGCGTTATGGGGCGTTGCAGAGGTTGCTGCCATGGCCACCGACGTGGCGGAATTTCTTGGGGCGAGCTTGGCGCTCAACCTGCTGTTTGGGCTGCCCCTGTTCGCGGCAGCGGTGTTGACCGGGATCATCACGTACTTGGTGTTAACGTTGGAGCGGTTTGGTTTTCGCCCATTGGAAGTGTTCGTCGGCGCCCTGCTTGGCGCGATTGCTCTTTGCTACGTCCTGGAGACCATCTTCTCGGGCCCGGCTTGGGGGCAGATTGTCCGTCATGCCGTGACACCTTGGCTTGGGGATTCTGGGAGTGTCCTGTTGGCCGCTGGCATTATCGGCGCTACAGTCATGCCGCACGCGGTCTATCTACATTCTGGGTTGACGCAAAGTCGAATCGTCCCGCAGAGTGCCAACGAGGCGGTGCGCATTCAACGCTTCGAACGTGTGGATGTCGTTGTGGCGATGTCCTTGGCGGGCCTGGTGAACCTGGCCATGATGTTCACGGCGGCCACTGCGTTTTACGGGCGTGTCCAGGGCAACATCGATATCGGTCAAGCGTTCCACACGTTGACTCCGATTTTGGGACCGGCTGCAGCGGGTGTGTTTTTAGCCTCACTGCTGGCATCGGGTCTTTCCAGTTCCGTCGTTGGCACCATGGCCGGTCAAATGATTATGCAGGGTTTTGTCGGCTTTACCATTCCCGTTTGGCTGCGGCGGCTGGTGACCATGCTGCCGACGATCATCCTGGTCGCGCTGGGAACGAACCCGACCCGGGCCTTGGTCATCAGCCAGGTTGTGCTCAGCTTTGCCCTGCCAGCACCGCTCATCTCATTGATTGGTTTTACCCGCCGCCGTGACCTGATGGGACATCTGGTCAACCCACGTTGGTTGACCGCATTGGTTAGCGGGATTGCGGCGGTGGTGATTGGTTTGAATGTGGTGTTGCTATATCTGACCATAACCGGCGCAAGCATGGGATAATCCTACGCTGCGCCGATTTTTAGATACGGGCGACGCAGTGCTGCTTTGTCTGGACGAAGACGTGCGGTTGTTTCCCTGGTGAGAAAACCGGAACGGACGCTCCATCTCGGCCGCCGTGGCCGGTTTGGCGGGCGGATCGCCGTGGCAAGTCCTGGCTGTTTGGCACAAACTATGGCGAAAGGCCCAACGGAATCTTATTGGGGCCGGTTTCTGCGTTGGCAATTGGGACAGGTGCCGAACAGGTCCGCGCGGTGGGATTGCACCTGAAACTCACTCGGGACTTCTTGGAACGAAGGACATTCGGCCAGTTCATGCACGCGGTGGCAGGACAGGCAGACGAAGTGGTGATGATGGTGGTCGCTGCAAAACGCGTAGTAGATGTTTCCCTCGACCAAAAACGGCATCGCTGCTCCGACCTTTGTCAGGACCTCAAGGAGTCTGTATACTGTGGTTAATCCGACGCGCGCACCACTCGTTTGTGCGAGTTCGTGCAATTGGGCAGGGGTAAGCATGCGACCCGACTGTACAAACAGTTCGAGCAGCGTGTCCCGTTCCCGCGTCAGGCGAAAGTTTTGTTCATGCAAAAGCGCTCGTAGTCGCTCTTTATCCACAATTTCCCACTCTCACAGGTTTCTCGAAAATCGTTTTGCATAGGAAATGTAACCCGGGGGCGTGCATCTGTCAATACGCACCTGTTCGTTTCCAAAATGATACCTTCAAACTCGAGAGTACGATGAAGGAGGTTTTTCGGTGAGTTCGCGACACGACATCGCCCGTCAACTGAAAAAACAGTGCTGCGAATGGTTTGCTGGACGCACCTGCCACCCCCAATCGGCAGGTATTCGGCGGATTATCCAATTGGTTAAACAGTTGATGGCGTGTAATTATTTTCCGCCTGAAGAGGGACGGAGCCTCGACGATGTCGTCGATGAGCTGCACCGGGCTTTGGCCGGTCAGATTCACCGCGCATTATTCCAAAGCTGTTATGACCGTGATGCCACATCTGAGTCCAGGGCTGAGGCGGAAGAAAAGGCGGATTTCGTGATTGCTGGGCTGCCTGAGTTGCAGACAATCCTACACGATGATGTGCTAGCGACGTATGAGAACGATCCGGCGGCGGCGGGTTACGACGAGATCATCCTCACCTACCCGGGGATTCAGGCGCTGCTCATCTATCGCATAGCGAACGTATTGTATCGCTTGGAAGTCCCACTTTTGCCGCGGATGATGACCGAGTACGCTCATTTCCTCACGGGGGTGGATATTCATCCCGGGGCCACCATTGGCCGCGGCGTGATGATTGACCACGCGACAGGCATTGTCATCGGTGAGACTGCTGTGGTGGGAGATAACGTCAAGATCTATCAAGGGGTTACCATTGGTGCCCTGCATTTTCCCCGCGATGAGACGGGGGCGATGGTGCGGCGGACGAAACGTCATCCGACCATTGAAGACGGCGTAGTCCTCTACGCCAACGCCACGGTGCTCGGCGGCGAGACGGTCATTGGGCACCACGCGGTAATTGGCAGCAATGCCTGGGTAACGGAGAGCGTTCCGCCGTATTCCAAGGTGTTCTATCACGCCGAGAACGTCGTTCATATGCACCAGGGGTGAGTACAGGCGTATTAGGCTTCGGGCTCGCCTACTCTGAACTCGTGTGGGTGTACGGTGGGCGGTGCAGAGCCGCGAAGGTTTATCGTCCGAGACGGAGGAGGGAATGTTGGCATGGCTACGCGCCGGGATGTGGCACGTTTGGCCGGTGTTTCACCGTCGACGGTCTCGCGTGTCCTCAACGACAACGGGTACGTGGCTGAAGACGTGCGCAAACGGGTGCACGCGGCCATCAAGGAGCTGAACTATGTCCCCAACCGGCTCGCGCGAAGTCTACGCATGCAACAGTCCCGGCAGGTCGCCTGCATCACTCCCTCCATTAGCAACTCGTTTTATCTGGAAATCGTGGCGGGCATCGAGGAGACAGCGCTCGCCCACGATTACACCTTCTCGCTCTATAGCCTGACGTACGAAAAGCGGGAGTACCTGGAGGTCGTCTTGTCTGGGTTTTACGACGGGATGATTTTGCTCGCACCCTACGAAATGGAAAAGATTATCCCACTCAAGGAACTGGCTGAACGCCTTCCAGTCAGTCTCTATTGTGACCGGGAACGCCACTTGGAGTTACCGCATGTTTACGTTGACCTGCGATCCGCCATGCGCGAGTGTGTGAATCACTTGATTTCCCTTGGCCATCGGCGCATCGTCTTCATGGGCTACCAGTTTTCCCGGCCGGCGCAAAACCCGCGTTACCTCGGGTATCGGGACGCCCTTAAGGTGCATGGGATTGAATTGGACGAGTCCCTGACACGGTTTTTCCCCGACTATCAGGACACGCTGACGTGTGGCTACCAGACAGTCTGTGACCTGCTGGAAAGCGGACTGAACTTCACAGCCATTTGTGCCACAAATGACCTGATTGCCGTAGGCGCCATGCGGGCCTTGGTGGAACACGGCCGCAAGGTGCCAGATGACGTATCCCTGACCGGCGTGGACGATTTGGAAATCGCCAGCCTGGTGACGCCCACTCTGTCTACGATTCAGATTCCCAAACGCCAGATTGGCAATCTGCTCATGGAGCAGATGCTGTCCCAGATTCACGGCGATGGCGGCGTTCCCCGTACGACGGAGGTGGGAACGACATTGGTGCTGAGAGAGTCGGTCGGAGCCCCAAAAGTTCACCATCAAGGACGGACAATCGGATGAAAAATCTAGATGAATAACCTATGGGATGAACAGTCTATTGACAACTTGGTTTTCATAGACGTAACATAGTTATGACGCGTAACCGTTTTCAGGTTTTTGGGGTGAATGTGGTCACGAAACCATAAAACAAGGGGGGTGAAGCTGTAAAAATTAAAGGACTAGCAAATCCGTGTAAGGGCTTCCGTATACGGTGTGGACTCGAAACCACAAATAAGGGGGAAATACGATTGAAGAAAAAATTCATGGCCACGGCAGGGGTTATCGTGACCGTGGCGGGATTGGCAACGGCATGTGGATCGTCGACAGGTGGCAGTTCAAACAGCCAGGGGCAAGGAGGCTCTGGGTCTGCGACCATCACGGTAGCGGCGTGGAACGATGCGGCTGATGCCCTGAAGGCAGAGATTCCGGGGTTCGAGAAAAAGTATCCAAACATCAAGGTGAACGTCGAGTACGTCGATACCGGATACACCAAAATCATGCCCGAACTGGCATCCGGATCGAATGTGCCCGATATCGTTCAAACACAAAACCGCGATTTTCCGGCCTTCCTCAAAAAGTTTCCGGGTGAGTTTGTCGATATCACAGACCGGGTGCAGGGAATCAAGTCGGACTTCGTGTCTTCTGCTTGGGAGCCGGTGACGCAGGACGGCAAGGTATACGCCATGCCATGGGACATCGGCCCGGCAGCGGTTTATTACCGTAAAGACCTGTACAAGCAGGCGGGTATTGATCCGAATTCCATCAAAACCTGGGACGATTTTATTCAAGCAGGAAAGAAGCTGAAGCAGAAGTTTCCTGGGGTGGCCATGTGGGGCTACGGCGATGACGATTTCGATCCGTTCGAAATGCTGTTCAATGAACTGGGTGGTAACTATGTCACCTCAGACGGGAAAATTGACCTGACGTCTCAGCAGGCCCAACAGGCCCTTGCGACGTTGAAAAAGATGAAGGATGCCGGAATATTGATGGACTTCAAAGACTGGAATGGGGAAATTACGGCTCTGAACAACGGCAAAATGGCGGCCGTGGTGTATCCGGTCTGGTATGCGGGCACGTTGATGAACTCGGTCAAGAACCAGTCAGGCAAGTGGGGACTGATTCCTCTGCCGGCGTTCAGTTCAAATGGCAATCATGAGGCCAACCTGGGTGGATCCGTACTGGCTATTACCAAACAGAGCAAGAACGTGGACGCAGCCTGGAAATTCCTCGACTACTGCTTGGCCACCGACGAAGGGGAGAGCGTCATGCTCAAGTATGGCTTGTTCCCGTCCTACGTACCGTTCTATAAGACACAGCAGTTCAAGCAAAACTTCCCGTATTTCGGTATGGCGATTTATCCGTTCTTCGCTGAACAGGCCAAGGACATCCCTCCGATGAACCACGGCCCTATCATGCTTGATGCTACCAAGCCGTTAAAAGACATGGAACAGGCGGTCCTCTCTGGAAACAGCACTCCGGCTCAGGCGACGAAGGCGGCCGCAGACGCAATTGCCAAGTCGACTGGATTGCAGGTCAAGTAGTTTACGGCGAGTAAACCCGGCAGCAGGGAAAATTCCCCCTGCTGCAAAGCAGGTGAGGAAACATGGCGAAGACAATCACATCCAGTGCTACAAGTCTCGCATCCATCTCGCGTGTGCGCGTGTCCCGACAAGCGGTGCCGTATCTGTTTTTGTCTCCCTTCCTGGTCATCTTTGCGATCTTTCTTATCTACCCGATTCTCGATTCGCTGTACCTATCATTTACGTCCGCTCAGGGTAGTACGTCGCAGTGGATAGGCCTGGATAATTATAGAAAATTGCTGACCGATACGTCGTTTTGGAAGTCTCTGTTGAACACGGCTGTAATCCTTGTCGTGCAGGTGCCGGTCATGCTGTTCCTCGGTACGCTGTTGGCTGCCGCTTTGAACTCGAAACTGATTCGCGGTAGAGCGTTCTTCCGATTAGCGGTTTTCCTGCCGGTTCTGATTGACACAGTGACCTATTCCATTGTCTTTTCCAACATTTTCAACAGTCATTATGGAATCTTGAACTACCTCCTGGGGTTAGTCGGGGTGGCACCCATTGACTGGCTGAATACGCCCGTCTGGGCCCGTATAGCCATCATTATCGCTCTGACGTGGCGCTGGACTGGGTATAACGCCATCATTTTGCTCGCCGGCCTTCAGGCCATCCCGGAGAGTATTGCTGAGGCGGCCACTATGGATGGCGCGGGGCGCGTGGCACAGTTTTTCCGCATCACGCTGCCAATGCTCAAGCCGGTACTGCTATTTTGCGCTATTCTCTCGACCAACGGTACGCTACAGCTGTTTACCGAACCATACCTGTTGACCAATGGTGGTCCAGCCAATGCCACCGAGACACCGGTCATGTATATCTACCAGTTTGCCTTCCAGAGCTTTCACTTTGGTTATGCCTGTGCGGCTGCGTATGTGCTTACGGTCATCGTGGCGGTTCTCAGTTTCTTGCAATTTCGTGTATCCAAGGGAGGTGAGATTGGATGACGGCCAACAACCTGCGTGTAAAACTGGTCACGTACGCTTTTTTAGTGGTGGCTGCGATTGTTTCCATTTACCCATTCTACTGGATGTTCATCTCCTCGACGCTGGATGATACGCAAATCTTTCACCAACCGCCGTGGTTAGTTCCGAGTACCCATTTCGCAGAAAATCTTCAGGGACTTGAGTCCAGTGGGCCCTTCTGGCACATCTTATGGAACACATTCTTTATTTCTGTGGTATTCACCCTTGCTACAGTCTATCTGTCGGCTGTTGCCGGGTACGCATTTGCGAAGTTTGAGTTTCGCGGGAAAAACGTACTGTTTGCGATTGTTCTCTTAACGATGATGATTCCGCAGCAAGCGACTCTTATCCCGTTGTTCAAGATGTTGACCGGGTTCGGCTGGATGAATCAGCCTCAAGCAGTCATTCTCCCTGCGTTGGCGAACGCGTTTGGCGTGTTTTTCATGCGTCAGAATATGCTTTCTGTACCCACGGATCTGATGGAGGCAGCGCGTATCGACGGCTGCACGGAGATTGGCATCTTTCACCGCATCATTCTGCCGACGGTTTATCCGGCCCTGTCCGCATTGACCATCCTTAGCTTTATTCAACAGTGGGGCAACTTCTTGTGGCCATTGGTCATTCTTCAGAGCCAGACGAGCACTACACTCCCTGTATTCCTATCCCTACTGGTCACCCCAGGTCAGGTGGTGCACTACGGACAAGTGTTAACGGGGGCCGCGATAGGGATTCTGCCGATTCTCATCCTGTTCTTGGTTTTTCAAAAATATTTTATCTCTGGCATTTATGGAGGTGCGGTAAAAGGATGAGTGATATCTCGCCTGTTCCCAGAAAGTCGGGGGGTGTACGCAAGGTGGCTGTCGGGATGGCTGCCCTTGCGGTCACTGCGGGTCTCACCCCGATGTCGGTCTGGGCTCAGGACCGCGCAACGACGTCAGCGCACGCGCAGGCGGACCGGCAGGATCTACTCGTCAATCTCACGCCCACCGGGACAATTTCGGTTTCCAGCTCTCAAACCGGGCATTCAGGTGTAAATGCTGCGGATGGGGATGCGGCCACCACCTGGATGCCGGTGGGAGAGAAGGGACAGCTGGTGGCTGATCTACACCGTGTTCGACACCTCGGCGGTGTCGGCATCACCGTGGGCCAAAGTAGTGTACCTGCCACCGTCTCCTTTCAGGTCGCTGATATCCCTGGACACTGGGAGACTGTGCCCACTTTGCAGAACAAACCTTTGACGCCTGGTCAGCCGGTTGCGTGGTCACTCCCGGCCCGCTATACAAATATCCGTTTCGTTCGGGTGCTTATTCAGGGGAGTGGGGACCAGGCCCCTGCGATTGGGGAGCTGAGGTTATATGGTAAGGACCCTGCGACTCGCAGCATGGCGTTGGGGGACGACCTCTCGTTTGAACTGGCAGAGGAGCAAACGGGACACTCATTTACGGATTTGGACGGACAAGTTCTGTCGGCCGACCAAATCGTCCGTCGTCATGGCACTAATTACGTCCGGCTGCGGCTTTGGGTTAATCCGCCGGGCGGATACGATGACCTCGCCAGCGACTTGGAAATGGCCAAACGCATTAAACGAGACGGGATGAAGATTCTCCTGGACATCCATTACTCGGATTTTTGGGCAGATCCCGGAACGCAGGCGATCCCGGCCGCCTGGCAGGGGGAGGATTTATCACAGCTTGAGGAGACGGTCGAAAACTACACAACGAGCGTAGTGGCTGCGTTTGCCCGGCAGGGCACCCCAGTCGACATGGTCGCTATCGGCAACGAGGTTACAAATGGGATGTTGTGGCCGTATGGCAAAGTAAACGGTGATCAGGGGTGGGACAACTTTACGGCTCTACTGAAGGCAGGAATTCGCGGTGTTTACGAGGGCTCTCCCCTCGGTTTCCGCCCCCGTATCATGCTACACGTTGACCAAGGCGGCAACTCTCTGGTATGTCAACAGTTTTTTGATCATATGGTCCAAGAAGGGGTTCCGTTTGATGTCATTGGTCTCTCGTATTATCCCTTTTGGCATGGCTCCTTGTCGGACTTGCGGAACAACCTCGATAACCTGGCTCAGCGCTATCACAAGGATATCATCGTCACCGAAACTCAGTATCCTTGGACACTACAAAATGGGGACGATACTGACAATTTCGTCTGGTCAACAAGTCAACTCTCCCCAGGCTATCCTGCTTCACCCGTTGGACAGTTATCGTTTGTCAACGACTTGGTCTCGATTTTAGCAAGGGTTCCTGACCACCATGGAGCTGGCGTGTTTTATTGGGAACCCGAATGGCTCCCGGGTGTTGGTTGGGAGCCCGGGTCTGGCACACCCAATGACAATATGACTTTGTTTGATTTTCAGGGACATGCCCTGCCATCTATCAATATTTTTGCGAATCCCATTATTGCGATGCGGGATGCTTCGATGAAGCAATGACGATAAAGCTATGACAGCTTAGAGTGAAAGGATGCGGAATACATTGGCCATTTCCCACGGTACGCAGATCTTTTACGGCGGCGACTACAACCCCGAGCAGTGGCCCAAAGAGGTTTGGCATGAAGATGTCCGCTTGATGCGCGAGGCGGGCGTGAACATGGTCAGCCTCGGCATCTTTAGCTGGGCCAAACTGGAACCTACACCGGGACGGTACGACTTCTCTTGGCTGGACGAAATCGTCAATCTCCTCTGGCAGAATGGCATTGCCGTAGACCTAGCTACAGCCACGGCGTCTCCGCCCGCGTGGTTGGTCAAGCGCCATCCTGAGGTCCTGCCGGTGGACGAGAACGGGGCGCGGTATTCGCACGGATCGCGCCAACACTATTGCCCAAACAGCCCAGAGTACCGCGAGTTCAGCCAGCGTTTGGTACGTCGGCTAGCAGAACATTATCGGGATCATCCGGCTTTGGCGATGTGGCACGTCAACAACGAGTATGGCTGTCACGTCTCCCGCTGTTATTGCCCTCGCTGTGAGGCCGCATTCCGAAACTGGTTGAAGGCCCGCTACGGGACGCTGGACGAGTTGAACGACCGTTGGGGTACCGCCTTTTGGAGTCAGACCTACAGTGACTGGGATGAGGTACCACTCCCGGGCAAGACCCCGACCTTTGCCAATCCGGGTCAGCAGCTGGACTATGCGCGCTTCATGTCCGATAGTCTGATTAACCTTTTCGTAGCGGAACGGGATATCCTGAAGGAGGTTACCCCGGACGTTCCGGTGATGACCAACCTGATGGGCTTTTTTAAGCCGATTGACTATTTCAAACTGGCCAGCCACATGGACCTGGTCACCTGGGACAGCTACCCAGAGCCTACGGCTGGCGTCCCCCTCTTGGCGGCCATGTCCCACGACCTGATGCGCAGTTTGAAGCAGGGGCAGCCCTTCGTCCTCATGGAGCAGACCACCAGTCAGGTCAACTGGCGGCCCCAAAATCCCCTCAAGCGGCCGGGCGTCATGCGGCTGTGGAGTTATCAGACGGTGGCTCATGGGGGCGACGGGGTCATGTTCTTCCAGTGGCGGGCGTCGCGAGCCGGGGCGGAAAAGTTCCACGGCGCCATGGTGCCTCACGCCGGTGCGAACACCCGCGTCTTTCGCGAGGTGACCGAGCTCGGCCAAGAGCTCAGGGCGCTGTCGGCTGTGGTGGACAGCCGCGTGGAGGCTGAGGTGGCTATCCTGTTTGACTGGGCGAACTGGTGGGCGTTGGAACTGGACTCTAAGCCAAGCCGGGACATCCGCTACCTTGACGAGTTGCTGCGTTGGTACCGGCCGCTGTTTGAACACAACATCGCCGTCGACTTTATCCAGCCGGAAGGGGACCTGTCACGGTACAAGCTCGTTCTCGCGCCCAACCTCTACATGTTGACCGAGCGGGCCGCGGAAAACATTCGTCGCTACGTGCGCCAAGGTGGTGTCTTTATCACCACGTTTTTCTCGGGCATCGTGGATGAAAACGATCGCGTTCACCTAGGCGGTTACCCGGCCCCCCTGCGGGATGTGCTGGGAATGTACGTGGAAGAGTTCGATCCGTTCCTCCCCGGTCAAACGGTGCCCTGCCGGTGGACGGGGGCTTCATTGGCGAGGGCTTCTTTGAAGGCGAGTGCTGCCTTGACGGGTTCTGCGCAGGGCGCAGCGCCCAGAAGTCCAGCGAGCCTGGCGACCCCTGTCCTGCCGGCTGAGTTCACGGCGGATTTGTGGGCCGATGTGATTCACCTTGAGGGTGCCGTGCCGCTGGCCACGTATGGGGCCGACTTTTACGCCGGCCAACCGGCCGTGACCGCTCACGCTTTCGACGAGGGTCTGGCCGTCTACGTAGGCACCCGTCCGAGCGAGTCCGCTTTGGCCCAATTGGTCACCGCGTTGGCCGAGACCGCAGGAGTCCGTCCCGCCCTGACGGCCCCGGCTGGCATTGAGGCCGTCTGGCGTAAGCAGGCGAATGGCGCGGCCTTCTTGTTCGTGCTCAACCACCGGGCAGAGGAACAAAAGGTGGATCTGAGCCCGATTGGAAATGGCCTTGTGGATGTCCTGTCCGGCGAGACGGTCAACACGTGTCTGGACCTGCCAGCATACGGGGTGCGTGTGCTGCGGCGCGAGGGATAAGGTGGGGTTTCTACAAAAATCGACATAGGACAAAAGTTCGACAAACCATTGGGCAAAAGTCCGATGAATTGCCGGGTTGGCGATGTTATATTGTAGACAACCCTTTTCCCCTAGGAAGGCGCAACCGTTCGGATGCGCCGCTTTTTTTTGCCGATAAACGAAATTCGGCCAGCGCCGCATGGTCGACGCTGGCCGAATAGAAAGCTGGCCGAACGGGAATTAACGCGACAGCCGATAGGGGACGGATACCACCTTGACGGACTTGCCCAAGACCAGCCAGGCCATCAACAACCCACCGGTCTTGTTGTGCAGCAGTTTGTGCCACCAGCGGTTGGTGATGAACTGCGGGATGACCACAGTGATGTTGTCCGGGTTGTACTTGTGCAGTTCAAACTCGACAAAACGCTGCAGGCGTTTGGCGACGTTCCGGTACTGGGAATGGATGACCACCAGTGGCACCCCGCTCTGGAGGCGATCCCAGTCCGCCTGTATCTTTTCGGTCGCCCGCCGCATCTCTTCCTCGGAGTCGTTGGCGATGACGGTTACGGCAATGACATGCTTGAAATTATCGACCGCGTAGCGCAATGCCTGCACGGATGCCTTGTTCACGGACGCAATGGGGACGATGGTAATGCTGTCCCCTTTGGACGTGAACGGCTGGGAGAAGTCGTAGCGCAGCTCACACTTCACTTGGTCGTAGTGCGCCTTAATCTTGGAAAACATCATCACCAACAGCGGCACACAGACCAAGACCAGCCAGGCTCCGTCCAGAAACCGGGTGATACAGAACACCAGGCAGGCGGCCGCTGTCATGATGAAGCCAAAGCCTGTGCCAATCGTCGGCCACAGCCAATTCTTTTGCCTATAGCGAACTTGTCGCACGAGCATGCCCAGCTGCGAGACGGAAAACGTGTAGAACACGCTCACCGCGTACAGTGGAATAAGCCGCTCGACACGCGCTTTGAAGACGATGGTCAAGGCGAGCGAGATGATGGTCAGAAAGACAATGCCGTTGCTGTAGACCAACCGGTCTCCTTTATGCTGCATCCACCTTGGCATAAACCCGTCCCGCGCCATGGAGGACCACAGCGCTGGACAGCCAGCGAAGGCGGTGTTGGCCGCGATGACCAGGATACACATCGTCGCAAGGGAGACCACGATGGTCATGACCTTCCCGGCCGGGGACTCCCCGAACACCACGTGTGCTTCCTGGTTAATCAGTGGAACGTTCGGGTTGTACTGTAGGCCGTGCAGGGTGGCCACACCGGAGACGATGAGAAACAGTATCGAGAGCGTGACAATCAGGGATAACAGTGTCAACGTGGCCCGCTTGGTGGACGGATTACGAAACACCGGGACCGAGTTGGAAACTGCCTCCACCCCCGTCAAGGCGCTGCAGCCGCTGGCGAACATACGCAGAAACAGGAACAGACTCATTCCGGTAACCGCGTGCATGCCGGCGGTGGTCGGCAACGTCACTGAGGCCGGGTGTCGAATTGCCTCCACGACGGCCGCGCCACCGACCAAGGCGATACAGGCGATGAACGCATACGTAAAGGGCACCAAGACGGTGGCCGACTCCCCGACCCCGCGCAGGTTGAGCAGCATGATGAACAGTGTCAAAAGGATGTTGCACAGCAGCTTGTGCTGGCTGACCCACGGGATTTCAGGGCCGATGGCATCGACTCCAGCCGCAATCGAGACGGCGACCGTCAACGTGTAACCGATAATCAGCGTGGCGGCCGCGGACAGGCCCCAGTAGCGGCCCAGGTCATTGAGCCCGATGGCGTACGCGCCACCCCCCAAGGGATAGTGACGTATGATGTTTCGGTATGCCAAATACAGCAGGAATGCCAGGATAATAATTAAACCAGTGCCAAGCATGGAAAACCCGAGGACGTTCGATACGTATTGCTGGCTTGCCCCAGCCGCAATCAACACGGCCAGCACCGATTCCATCTGGTCGGTCGCGTAGGCCACACTGGACAGCGCATCCGGTGTGAGCAAGGCCATGCCTTGCAAGACACCGATGCGGGCTTGCTGACTCTCTCGGGTTTTCAGTGGTCGCCCGACAAGCAGGCGCTTCAAAGTCGCAACCATGGTTCACTTCTCCCGTCGTCGCGGAAAAAATTCGGGTTCTTTTTGCACCCATTCATAGTCATTAAGTACGGCTTGTCGCAACGACTCTACTAGATGTGATGACCTATCTGCAAACCGGAAAACAGCGCATGAAAACGGATTCAATGACGCGCTTTACGGTTTTTTTCGAAACGCGCGGGGACGCGCGAACGGAATCGAAAAATTACGCACCAAATTGCGGCTTTGGTTGCGATTTCTGGACGCTTGTTCTATGATGATCCTCAACCGGAGTATCCACATGGTACTGTTCATGTGTGGATTTGCTCCGCAGCTCTGTTAAAGGTATGATGGGTTTGCGACAACTGGATATACGGTAATCCTTCGGGGCAGGGTGAGGCGATGGCCTTGGGCCGCGCCAATTCCCGATCGGTGGTGACGCGTACGCGAAGTCCACGAGCGCGACGGTTCTGCAGCTGATGGCTGCCAAGGCCGGTAGCGCACGAACTGGTGAAAGTCCAGTACCGACGGTATAGTCCGGATGAAAGAAGGATGCCGGTGGATGCATTGTATCCGAGGCTTGAACGCAGGGCATCGTCCTGGCTTGGCCAAAACGCCCCACGGGTTCTTTGACCCGCGGGGCATGCGCGCACCAGCGCCTCGGAAAAGATGCCGACAACCGGTCCATCAATCTATCGATCCGCCCCCTGGAAGGATGCCAGGGGGCTTTCCTTCGTTTGGCCCCAGAAGGCAGTGGTCGCGGGGAGGAGTCATTGTGGCAACGGGGACAATCGGCGAGTTCGAACCGGATTGGGACGCGCACTTTATGCGCCTGGCTATTTCCTTGGGGGAACTCGGCCTGGCGCAGTCGAGCCCAAACCCGTCGGTCGGTGCGGTCATCGTCCGCGACGGCGAGGTGGTCGGTCAGGGGGCCCACCTGAAGGCGGGCGGGCCGCACGCAGAAGTGCACGCACTGCGAATGGCAGGCGAGGCGGCGAACGGATCGACCGTTTATGTGACGTTGGAGCCATGCAGCCACCATGGCCGCACTCCCCCGTGTGCAGATGCGCTGATTGCCGCCGGTGTCCGCCGGGTGGTCATCGCGTGTCCCGATGTGAATCCGCAGGTGGCAGGGCGGGGCATCGCCCGCCTGCGCGAAGCCGGCATCGAGGTGGTGGTCGGGGTGGAAGCGGCGGCGGCGAAGCGGCTGCACGAGGCGTTCTTCCACACCATGACCCACGGTCGGCCCCTGGTGGTTTGGAAGACCGCCGCCACCCTCGACGGCTACATTGCCGCCACGACCGGCCACAGCCGCTATGTGACCAGTAGAGAGGCGCGGCAGCAGGTCCAGTGGCTGCGCCGCCTGCATCCCGCCATCGCGGTGGGGGTGGGCACCGCACTCGCGGACGATCCGCAATTGACCGTGCGGATTGCTCCAGACGGGGCCATCAGACAGCCGCTGCGGGTGGTGTTCGATTCGATGCTGCGCTTGCCTCCGTCTGCCCGGCTGCTTCACGAATCCGGTCGCACCGTTGTCTATACCACGGAGCGAGCGCCCCAGGAGCGGGTAAAGGTGCTGCAGGAGGCGGCGGCCAGCCCGCTGGATGTGGTGGTCCTGTCGAGCCAGGCGGATGGGCGCGTACCGTTGCGGGAGGCTCTTGTGGATCTCGCCCGCCGCGGCTGTAACAGTGTCCTGGTCGAGGGCGGCGCACAGCTGGTGTCCGCCTTGGCGAGAGAGCGGCTGCTGGATAAAGTGGTCTACTACCTGGCACCGAAGCTCTTGGGCGGCGGGCTGCCGGCCCTAGCCGGCCTCTCTCCGGCGCGGATGGATGAGGCACTGACCCTGACGGATGTCCAGGTGAGCCAAGTCGGGCCCGATGTTCGGGTCGAGGGGCGCATCGTCTATCCAGAACAACAGGAGGAGGGGGAGCATGTTCACCGGATTGGTTGAAGAGGTGGCGCGGGTCGTCGCCCTGGAACCGCGAGCGGAGAGTGTACGGATTCGACTCGCGGCAAAACGGGTGTTGGAAGGGGTCCGCTTGGGCGACAGCATCGCGGTCAATGGGGTCTGCCTGACGGTGGTGGCGTTTGACGAACACACGTTTACCGCCGATGCGGTCAAAGAAACGCTGCGCCGCTCCAACCTCGGTCGGCTGCGACCGGGCAGCCGCGTCAACGTGGAACGGGCGCTTCGCCTGGGCGACCGGCTCGGTGGCCATATTGTCGCGGGCCATGTCGATGCCGTGGGCACATTGACGGCCCGTACGCAGGAAGGGGTGGCCACGGTGCTCACCATCTCCGCTCCTCCCTCCGTATTGCGCTACGTGGTGGAAAAAGGGTCTATCTGCGTGGACGGTGTCAGCTTGACGGTGATGGATGTGGACGATGCCGGATTCCGGGTGTCCATCATTCCACATACCGGGGCGCACACGACGCTGCTGGACGCCAAGCTGGGCCAGGTGGTCAATCTCGAAGTGGATGTGTTAGCCAAGTACCTGGAAAAGCTGGCTTTACCTCATCTCCAGCGGTCTCCAGCCTCCGCGGAGGAAACGGCGGGGCCACCGGGAGTCGCTGGAGATCCGGGGCTAAGCTTGGATTTCTTGCGTCAGCATGGATATGCCTAAATCACGGGTGTGGGTGTTACTTATCGACAGGTGCTTGCGAACGGACTCAGAGGAAGGATAGAGAAGGAAGGCGAGCCGGATGCTCAACCGGATTGAAGAGGCCATTGCGGATCTGCGGGAAGGTCGCGTGGTGATTGTGGTCGACGATGAAGACCGGGAAAACGAGGGTGATTTCGTTGCCCTGGGTGTAAAGGCGACTCCCGAGATCATCAACTTCATGATTACGCACGGCCGGGGGCTCGTCTGCGTGCCAATCACGCAAGACCGGGCCTTGCGCCTAGGCTTTCGCGCGATGGTCGAACAGAACACGGATGCCTACGGGACGGCGTTCACGGTCTCGGTCGATGAGGCGCACACGCACACCGGTATCTCTGCCTTTGAACGCGCGCAGACGGTGGCGGCTCTCGTGCGCGAGGACGCTCGGCCAGAGGATTTTCGCAAGCCGGGTCACATTTTCCCACTGATTGCTAAAGAAGGTGGGGTTCTACGTCGGGCGGGTCACACCGAGGCTGCGGTCGATCTCGCCCGTCTCGCCGGCGCGGCCCCGGTGGGAGTCATCTGCGAAATCCTCAACAAGGACGGGACGATGGCGCGCCTGCCGCAACTCGAGGAGCTGGCTGCTCACCACGGCCTGAAGATTATCTCCATCGCGGATTTAATCGCTTACCGCAAGCGTTCGGAAAGGTTGGTGGAGCGCCGCGCCAGCGCCAAGCTGCCGACCACCTATGGCGAGTTTCAGGCCATCGTCTATACGAATCAGTTGGATGATAAGGAACACATCGCCTTGGTCATGGGCGAGATGGACGGCGAACCGACGTTGGTGCGTGTCCATTCGGAGTGCCTGACGGGGGACGCGTTTGGATCGCTGCGGTGTGATTGCGGTCCCCAGCTGCACGCGGCGATGCAGCAGATTGCCGAGGCTGGTAAGGGCGTCTTGTTATACCTGCGTCAAGAAGGCCGGGGAATCGGCCTGTTGAACAAAATCCGCGCCTACGCCCTGCAAGACCAGGGGGCGGACACGGTAGAGGCCAACCACCGCCTGGGCTTTCCCGACGACCTACGGGACTATGGCATCGGAGCGCAGATTTTATACGACCTGGGCGTACGCAAGATGCGCCTGTTGACGAATAACCCACGGAAAATCCGCGGCATTGAGGGACACGGATTGACGGTGGTGGAGCGGGTCCCGCTCGAAGTCGATCGCAATCCGTACAATGAGCGCTATTTGTACACGAAGCGCGAAAAATTGGGGCACCTGTTGCACCTATAAGGCAGGAGGAGACAGCATGAACGTTCGTACCTTTGAAGGACACCTGACCGGACAAGGCCTGAAGTTTGCAGTAGTTATTAGCCGCTTTAACGAATTCATCACGCAGCGCTTGCTGGGAGGAGCCATCGACGCCTGGAAACGCCACGGCGTCGACGAATCGAACATTGACGTGGCCTGGGTGCCCGGCGCGTTTGAAATTCCGTTTATCGCCAAGCAGCTGGCGCAGTCAGGGCGGTATGACGCGGTCGTCGCCCTGGGCGCGGTGATTCGCGGCGCCACTCCGCACTTTGACTATGTGGCGGGCGAAGTGGCCAAAGGGGTGGCCCAGGTGTCACTGCAGTCCAATTGCCCGGTGATCTTCGGGGTGCTCACCACGGATACGATTGAACAGGCGATTGAGCGAGCCGGCACGAAGGCGGGCAACAAAGGCTGGGACGCGGCCATGTCGGCCATCGAGATGGCCAATTTAACCCGTAGCCTGAGGGACTAGGTCAAGACGGAAGACAGCGGTAGGGAACGGCCTGAGGAGCAAACGGAGACCGAAAGCGAGCGGGGCGGAAACGGACACCGCCTGTCCATGTTCGGCGGGCGGGATCGAACTTTGTCGAAATCGGATTGCTATCCTTCCCTTCTCGGATTAAACTACATATAGTTGGTAGATTTGGCCTCGGGAGGGCAACGGATGTCAAAAAAACTGGACGCGATTGTTGCGTGTCTTGATGTGATTCAGCAGTCGCATTCTGAAGACGCCAGCATCGTCGTATTGGACACGGAGAAGGTCATTGCTCAGATTTCCGGTGAAAAGGTAAAACCGGCGTTTGCGATTGGAACGCCCTTGACGGAGATGCAGGGTACTGTCACGTGGGGTGCGATGCAGTCAGGCAAAGTCTTGCGCGAGGAGCGCGATGCGTCCGTGTTGGGGTTCCCGTACATGGCTATTGCTGTCCCACTCTTTGAGGACGGCGAGGTGGTCGGTTGCGTGACCACACTCCTGACTCAGGAGCGGTTAGGGACGCTCCGGGACGGGGCAAACGAGTTGTCTGCGTTGGTTGAAGAAATGTCGGCCAGCGCCGACGAAATTGCCCAGGCGTCAGCACAGATGGCAGAGACTATACAGGGCCTGGCAGGAGAGTCCCATACAGTTTCCGAAAACATCACGAAGATTTACTCCGTGCTCGACTTTGTCAAAGGGGTGGCGACCCAATCGCATATGCTTGGGCTCAACGCAGCCATTGAGGCGGCGCGCGCCGGTGAGGCGGGACGTGGGTTTTCTGTTGTTGCGGGCGAGATTCGCAAGATGGCCGAAAAGAGCAAAAACGCGGTGCAGGATATCCAGCAGCAGCTGGAAGCCATCGTCGAGGCGGTGAGTCGCATGAGCCAGGCAACTCAGTCCATGAGCAGCGTGACCCAGGAGCATGCGGCTAACATTGAGGAATTGAATTCGGCCTTTGCGCACATTGCCACCACGGCCGAGAAATTGGCCAGTGCGGCCAACTGACGCGTTTTTTGATTGGAGAACCGCTCTCGGGAGTCGTCTCCCCGGGGGCGGATTTGTTATACTGGTACAGGACACGTTCGACTCACGCCGCCTAAGGGGCGACAAAGGGATAACAAAACACTTTTGCCCCATAGGAACTCGAGACCATATGGCAGAATTGAACGAACAATAACCGCGTCGGCTTTCGACCAAGGACGGTTTGCGAAGCAAGGTCTGAGAAGTCACCGAGGTGAAAGAATTGGCTGAACTCCGCTATAACCCGCTGCTGGGGGATTGGACGATGGTTGCGTCCAACCGCCAAAAGCGGCCGAATATGCCCAAGGATTATTGCCCGTTTTGTCCGGGGTCGGGCAAGGTTCCGGATACGTATGATGTCCTCATCTATGACAACGATTTTCCGGCTCTCTCACCGAATCCGCCGCAGCCGGACGACGTGGCGACTCCGTTGTATCGGGTGGCCGAGGCGTATGGCAAGTGCGAGGTGGTGTTGTATTCGCCGGAGCACACGACCACGTTGCCGCAACTGCCCGTAGCGCACATTCGTAAACTGGTCGACCTGTGGGCAGACCGGTATTCGGCCTTAGGGTCTGACCCGCGCCACCAATACGTTCTCATTTTTGAAAATCGCGGTCCGGAAGTCGGGGTGACGATGCCGCACCCACACGGCCAGATCTACGCCTATCCCTACGTGCCGCAAAAGATTCGCGTGGAGTTGGAGTCGTGCCGCAACCATCATGGCGCCACCGGTCATTGCCTGATTTGCGACATCACGAACGAGGAGCTGCGCATTGAGCGCCGCATTGTCGCCGAAAACGATTCGTTTGTCGCCTATATTCCGTTCTTTACGGATTATCCGTACGGCGTCTTTATCGCCAGTCGCCGGCATAAGTCCGCCATCACCGACTTCGACGATACGGAGCGGGATGATTTGGCGGACATCCTCAAATCGGTGACCGCCGGCATGGACGCCCTGTTCGACCGCGAGTTTCCATACATGATGGTCCTGCACCAGCGGCCGGTCCATGCCCTGGAGACGGGGGTGTACTACCACTTTCACATCGAGTTTTATCCGCCCTTACGTGATCGCGATAAAATCAAGTACCTCGCCTCCTCGGAAACCGGTGCCTGGGCGCCCTGCAATCCGACGGCGGTCGAGGAGACGGCGCCAAGACTTCGGGCGGCCATCGCACAGGCGAGAAAGGGGCGTCGAGGATGACGGATGTGCGCCAAGCTTATGCTGCGTTTTTGCGGTTCTCTCCGGTCGCTGGAGAGGCGACGAACGATTCGGTGCGCGTGTTTTTTGCTCCTGGCCGCGTGAATCTGATTGGGGAACACATCGATTACAACGGCGGGCGGGTCTTTCCCGCAGCCCTGACCTTGGGCACCTGGCTTTTTGTCCGCCCGCGTACCGACGGTGTGTTTCGCTTTGCGTCCAGCTCCTTTGCGAAGACCGTGGAGGTCCACGGTCCGCCACAGGCGTTTACCTACCGCCCGGAGGATGACTTTGCCAACTACCCGAAGGGCGTGTTGTGGGTCTTGGCCGAGCGTGGGCTGGCTCTTTCGGGCGGGGACTTCTACTTCCATGGCAACCTGCCGTACGGGGCCGGTCTGTCCAGCTCCGCCTCGGTCGAGGTGGCGACCGCAGTGGCCGTCTCGCGCATCCTGCAGGCGGACCTCTCCGCGGTCGAAATTGCCCAGTTGACACAGCGGGCGGAAAACCAGTTTGTCGGTGTCAATTGCGGCATCATGGATCAGTTCGCGGTGGCGGCCGGGGCGGCGGACGCCGCGATTGCCCTCAACTGTGCCACCCTAGACTTCGAGTTGGTCCCGGCCCGTATGAGCGGCTGCAGGTTGGTCATCACCAACACGAATCAGCGCCGCGGCCTGGCGGACTCCAAATACAATGAGCGTCGATCCGAATGTGAACAGGCGCTGGCGCAGGTGCAGGCGGTGCACCCGGAGATTCGGCACCTGGCGGACATTCCAGCCGAACGTTGGCAGGAATTTGCACCGCTCATCCCGGATGCGACACTTAAGCGCCGCGCGCGCCACGTGGTGACCGAAAACGGTCGTGTCAACGCCGCCATCGCGGCTCTGCGCGCGGGTAAGTTGCAGGAGTTTGGTCGACTCCTCAACGAGTCCCACCAGTCCCTACGCGACGATTATGAGGTCACCGGGTTTGCCCTCGACGCGCTGGCGGAAGCCGCCTGGTCGGCGCCCGGTTGCCTGGGTTCACGCATGACGGGGGCCGGCTTTGGCGGCTGCACCGTCAGTCTGGTACAAGAAGACCAGGTATCCGCGTTCCAAGCACACGTTCAGGCACATTACCAACAAGCGACCGGGATTGCCCCTTCGTTCTATGTCACCGACATCGGCCCAGGGGCGCGCGAGGTCACCGAGGAGGTCAAGGCAGAATGTCCATCTTGGTAACGGGAGGCGCTGGATACATCGGCAGCCACACGGTGGCGGAACTGTTGGCGCATGGCGAACAGGTTGTCGTGGTGGACAACCTGGGCACCGGCCACGCCGCATCGGTGCTGGATGCCCCCCTGTATGAAACCGATATTCGCGATTACGACCAAATCGTCAAAATCCTGCGCGAGCACGAGGTGGACACCGTCGTCCACTTTGCCGCTAATTCACTGGTCGGCGAGAGTGTGCAGAACCCGCTGAAGTATTACGAGAACAACGTCGCGGCTACCGGTCAGCTGCTGCGCGCGATGCTGGACGCGGATGTCAAGCGGATTGTCTTCTCTTCGACGGCGGCGGTCTACGGGGAGCCGGAGCGCACCCCGATTCACGAGGACGACGCCACCGTCCCGACCAATCCGTACGGCGAGACGAAGCTGGCCATTGAGCGGATGTTTCACTGGTGCCGGCAGGCGTATGGGTTGTCCTCCATCAGCCTGCGCTACTTCAATGCCGCGGGCGCGCACCCGACGCTGCCGATTGGGGAGCATCATAACCCGGAAACGCACCTGATTCCCATCATCCTGCAGGTCGCCCTCGGGCAGCGTGCCGAGGTGTCGATTTTCGGGGACGACTACCCGACGGCAGACGGAACCTGCATCCGCGACTACATTCACGTGATGGATCTGGCGTCCGCCCACCGTCTGGCGGTGTCGCGCCTGCGCCTGTTGGCCGAGGCGGGGCAGGCGGTGACTGAGGCGTTCAACCTCGGGAACGGCGCTGGTTTTTCGGTGAAACAGGTGATTGACGTGGCCCGAGAGGTGACCGGCCACCCCATCCCAGCGGTGGTGGGACCGCGCCGCGGGGGCGATCCGGCTGTCCTTGTTGCTTCCTCGGACAAGGCGCGGCAGGTCCTGGGCTGGCGTCCTGAGTATACGGACCTGCGCGAGATTGTCGCTTCGGCTTGGCGCTGGCACAGTGCGCACCCGGCTGGATACGAGCGGTGAAAGGCGGTGAAGTGGGAGCGTCAGTACTCCGCCTCAGCTGTGCGGCGACGGTGGCAGACTCGGCCTTACACCGTTGAGTCCAGGCAGATAAACGAGCTGTGTGTCATCCATTGACCACGGTGCCCCCGTTTACGTGCAGGACCTGACCAGAGACGTAGGACGAGTCGTTAGAGGCCAGGTAGACGTATGCCGGCGCCAGCTCACACGGCTGCCCGGCCCGCTGCATGGGGGTGTTGCTGCCAAAATGCGGAACCTGCTCCGTCGGGCTGGTAGACGGGATGAGCGGCGTCCAGATGGGGCCGGGGGCCACGCCGTTGACACGGATGCCGCGTCCCGCAAGGGATAGGGACAAAGACCGAGTGAAGGTGACAATGGCACCCTTGGTGGATGAGTAATCTATCAACCCCGCGTTGCCTTCATAAGCGGTCACCGAGGTCGTGTTGATGATGGAGCTGCCCGCCCCTAGATAGGGCAGGGAGGCCTTCGTCATATAAAAGTACGAGAAGATGTTGGTGCGAAACGTGCGCTCCAGCTGCTCCGCAGAAATCTTTTCAATGCCATCCTGGGGGTGTTGTTCGGCCGCGTTGTTGACCAACACATCCAAACGACCCAGTGCCTTGACGATGCGATTGACCGCATTCTGGCAAAACGATTCCTGCCCCACGTCGCCAGCCTCCAGGACGCAGCGGCGTCCAAGCTGTTCGATGCGCGCCTTTGTCGCCTGCGCGTCCTCTTGTTCATCCAAATAGACAATGCCCACGTCCGCCCCTTCTTTGGCAAACGCAATGGCGACCGCGCGACCAATACCACTGTCGCCCCCGGTTATTAACGCCACCCGCCCGGTCAGTTTTCCGGCCGCCTTGTAGTTAGGGTCTTCCGCCACCGGAAGGGGATTCATCATCGATTCAAGCCCCGGCTGCCGGTCCTGATGCTGGGCCGGGAACACCTTTGGGAATGATGTGGTTTGAGCCATTGTCCTGCCTCCCATATATCCTGTGGTTCTCCTTCATATCGTTTCCAATCACCCTGGCATCCATGTTTTGCAATTCACGACTTGGCCTTACTGGCCTTACGGATTGCCCCAATGAACCACAATAAAAGCGGAATCGCCAGCATGGTCGTTGGCGCCAGATAAGGAATCCATACTTTTTCCGGGTAATCGACCAAGGAGACATCAAAATTCGGGGGGAACATGGCCCCCACGAGGCTCGTGGGCACAATCACCCAGATTGGGCGGCGCCAATGTTTTAGCCCCAACCACTGCGAGATGCCATAGCAGGAGATGAACAGGTAGAGACACAATTTGATGAAGATGCTCAAGGTCCAAATCATCACGACGAAGGCGTCGATATTCTGTATGAACGCCATAACGGAGATGAAGCGGACCGAAATAGGGAAAGGGAAAATTGGCGGTAATGGCCGGTCCAAAGGTGGCCAAGGTCAACCCCATCGCGCTGGTAACCAGGAAGGCTGCCAATCCGACGCCCCAGAGGGCGGGTGCGAGCGTCCATCGGGGTTCCCGGGTCAACCAGGTTAACATCGTCAGCATGATGGACTCGCCGAGAAATGACGCGGGTTGGGCGGCCGCTTTGATAATGGCGAATGAACCGGAGTCAGCGTACACCGGCAGCAGGTTGATGACGTGCGCATGGAACAGGCTGAGAAAAAGTGTGCCTGCGACGGCCACAAAGACGAGCGGGCCAAAAATTTCACTGCAGCGGGCGATGGACTCAATTCCACCGAGATATGTGTTATAGACCACGAGTATGAGCATTAAGACGACGAGAACAACGAGCGGGGTTCTGTTGAACAGCACCAGGTGCACAAACTCGGCCGATTGCCGCAAGATGATAGGTAACACGGATAACCACATGACAAAGTACGGCAAGACGACGATTTTCCCCAGCCATCGCCCGAGAATCGCCTGACTATACTCTATCATCGACTGGTTGGGGTAGAGGAGGCTCAGTTTCACAGCCAGAAACGTGACGAAGAGCCCAATTAGTGATGCGAGGATACAGGACATCCACGCATCCTGTTTTGCCACCTGAGCGGGGGCGGTCAGGGTCGTGAGAATCGTCATACCGATTTCCATGGTAAACATCATCCAAAAAATCTGTATTCCTGAAACCTTCACGACGCACTCTCACTTTCTGCAAATTGCAGGGGTCGACCGGTAAAGCCAACTCGCTGCACCTTCACCGTGGCACGGACACGAACACGGACATCTGGGAATCGCTGTGCCCAATCGGATTGAAGTGATTTCCATCGATACGGGTACGCACGATGAACCGCTTCGCCAAACCCAAATGCGTCGCACCGATATTGGCTCTGCACCTTGTGTATCGTCTGGCTCACGTTGTTTGCGGCAGCCTGCGCCAAGTCACGTTGAATGCGCGCCAGAATTGCTGTTTGCGAAAGATCCAAGCGCGTACTGTTCTCGCGAACGATGCCCCAGGCTCTGAGGGTTACATCGATGCGAATGTTTTGACCCTGCATCGTGGGGCGAATGGAACTTGTGAGCTTTGTACAATCGAGGCTGACCTTACCGCCAGTGCCTGGAATGGTGGCAGTCAGCGTGAGCTTTTGCAGGGTTCCACGCACCCACTGAAGGTTTCTGGCGTCCTCCATGTCAAGATACCCAAGCAAGCGAAGGTGGTGGTCAAACAGGGCCGTGCCGACCATTTCAAAGCCGAGTTTCGTACCATTTTCGGACTCGGGGGCGGGCGTCGACGTCTCCGGGTTGAACGCAATGGCCGGCAGGGTTGGGGTTCTACCGCGTGTGTTCGCCGCCATGAGAAAATCTAGGAGCGCCGCATTCCCCATGCCACCCACCTGTTGATGTGTCTTTAGCGCCGCGAGGGCAGGGAGGTTTTCGAGAGGATAAGATTGCCTCAGCAGATTCTGCGCCTCCTCACCCTTGACGATAAACATATCCGTTCTAAGACGGACGTCCGGGTTGCGGCTGTATTCGTCTAAAATTGGGCCAAGCCCTTGAAGGGCTAATCGTTCACCTACAACAAGGACACGGCGGTGGCTTAGGAGGACTTGGCGCGACAGTTTGGCTTGCATGTTTTGCGCTGCGTCAGTAACACTCTTTCCGGTGGCTGTCACCACCAGGAATCCGTCACCTTTGCCGCCGCCGCCTTGCGCTGAGATCCCTAATTTCGAAGGGACGGCAATCTGGGCGCTGGCGGTATATCCTTGGTTTTTCACAACGTCCATTCCCCAGGCCATAACCATCGCTCGGTCATTTAATTCCACTCGGTCCCAGCAGCCCGTCAAAAATCCGCTGGATAAGCCCAAGAGGAGCGTGACGAAGACGAATCGATTCATCCTTCCTGTCCTCCCTCCGCCCGTCGGAGGTCTAGACACCGCCTGTTGTGTCCAAAGAGGAACTTGGGCCTGCCATGCAGGGCCCACCTTGGGGCACGAATCAGGACATCTTTAAGGTCGGCCGGAAGCTGCGGCGCAACCGGAGAGAAATAAGGGACCCCGAAAGACCGAAGGTTGACCAGATGAATGATAATCGCCACCACTCCGAACATGACGCCGTACAAACCTAAGGTAGCCGCTAAAAGCAGCAATGGAAAGCGTAGTAACCGATGAGCGATTCCGAGGTTGTACCTCGGAATCGCAAAGGATGAAATGCCGGTGGCCGCCACCACAATGACCGTCGGTGCGGACACGATGCCGGCTTGTACCGCCGCTTCGCCAATCACGAGCGCGCCCACGATACTCACAGCCGATCCGATTGGCTGTGGCAACCGTATACCTGCTTCCCGCAACGCCTCAAACATGACTTCCATAATCAATACCTCGACCGCCGTTGGAAATGGAATCGCTTCTCTTGCCGCCATAATGCTGATGAGCAGGTTGGTCGGAATCAGCTGTGGATGATAGGTTGTCGCTGCGACATATAAGGATGGCAGCAGCAGGGAGATAATGAATAACCCGTAACGAACGAAGCGGACTGCGGTTGTGTATAGTGACCGCTCATAATAGTCTTCGGCCGCCTGTAAACCCGTCCAAAAGGTCATCGGCACAACGAGGACAAACGGGGTATTGTCGACGAAAATGGCGACCTTGCCTTCCAACAGGCTGGCGGCAACCACATCCGGGCGTTCGGTGTTTTGAATTTGAGGGAAAGGGGACCAAGGGCTATCTTCAATAAACTCTTCGATATAGCCGGATTCCAAGACCCCATCGATATGAATCCGGCGGATGCGCTGGCGAACCTCCTCCAAGACACGTTCGGATGCCACTTCAGAAAGATAGACGATGGCGACATCCGTCTGCGTAAACTGGCCAATCGTCAGGGCTTCGATTTTGAGCTGGGGGCTACGAATCCGGCGGCGAATCATGGCGGTGTTGACACGTAGCGTCTCTGTAAACCCTTCGCGTGGACCGCGAACCACAATTTCCGCACTCGGTTCCGAGACGGACCGTTTTTCCCACTGCTTCAGGTCGGCCATCAGTGCCTTGTCCTCACCGTCCACCAAAATGGCCAACTGTGCGCGCAGGATACAGGCGATGACCCCGTCCAGCGATGAAATCGTCTCTAGTTGCGCCACTGGCAATAGCTTATCCTCAAGCGTCTTAAGCGAGTTTGCAGGCGCTTCGCCGGCTGGCTGTTCGAACAATAAGGGCTGCAGCACTGCGTCGTCCACTAAGCGCGTGTCCACCAATCCGTCCACATAAACGATGAGCACGTGGCGAGTTTGGTCCATAGACACTGAGCGAAAGACAACATCGGAACAATGGGTAAACACCTTTCGCAACGCGTCCTCATTTTCGGATAAACTGCGACGTAAAGCTTGCTCGTTTTTCGGTTGCTCGTTTGAGATTTGGGATGCGGGCTGCAAATCCGACTCCTGATGGGCAGGAGAATGGAGTGGTTTAAGCGGCTTGGGAATCCGTTTTGGCTTCATGGTCACGACCTTGTCGACAGGTTGTTCTTCCTATATTCTGCCAAGACGGATTCTTACTCATACATTCAAGAAGCGCGGTCGCTCCAGCAGTGCGGAAACGCAAGAAGTGCGCCGGACGACGAAAGTCGAGGCAATGAAGTCATGCAGGGCTTGTTTGCGCTTTGTTTACATCCGTGTTCCAGCTCGAGTGACCCGTTTAGGCTGCGAATCCCCCCAAAGCCGATCCGCACGATGCACAAAACTTTGCATCTTCTGCGTTCGCTGTCCCACACCTTGAACAAAACATGCCTATCCCCCCAAGTAAGCAGTTTGCCAACGCTCTACCACGCGGGGCCACTTGGTTTCCGACATAATCAGCCCAGATTGGTGGATGGAAGCCAACGTATCGAACCGAGTTGATCTCTGTCTGCTTCTGTCGAAGAATTCGATAAGGTTGATTGTATCATGCCTGACGCTCTGTGTGCAGGGGGAAAACAAAAAACCCCGCCCGGTGAAGCCAGACGGGGAAACACAATCGGGGTCTTTCAGCCTTTCACCGTGAGCGTGAGCGGCTTTCCGTTGATGTCCCAATCCTTCGTCAGGTCGCCTTCCATCGAGCCAAAGTGCAGTTCTCGGATGAGCACCGTGTCGGCGATGCGCGCTTGATGGTCTCGCAGCACGCGTAAGACTTCATCGTCGCCGCTGGCTGCAAACGTGACCTTCTCTGTGACCCCGTAGTCCACTTCCTTGCGCATCATCTGCATCTTGGAGATGATTTCGCGGACCAGCCCTTCCTCAATCAGTTCGGGGGTCAGCTCGGTGTTCAGTCCCACGAATCCTTGCGCCGACACCTCGATGAGCCCAGGAAAGCTGGCGTGATAGCGAATCTCCGCCATCTCACGGGTGATGGTCGCTCCAGCCAGTTCGACTTGACCTGCTTCTGCAAAGGTGGAAATCTGCTCCTGGGTTGCCGCCTTGGCCGCCTGGTTAATGGCGGGCACCTGCTTGCCGTACGCCTTGCCGACCTCCTTGAGGTTAAGGAACAGTTCCGGGCGCGCAATGTCGGCCAGCTCCGTGAAGACAATCTCCTTGACGTTCAACTCATCTGCCAGCACATCGGTGAACTTGCCCAGCACGTCCTCCAGTGCTCGCGGCAGGTAGAGGGTGGAGAGGGGCTGGCGCGTCTTGCGTTTGCTCTCGTTGCGCAGGTGGCGTGCGGTCTCCACAGCCCAGAGCACCAAATCCATCTCCCGCAGGAGGCCTTCGTCAATCAGGCTTTCATCCGCCGTCGGAAAATCGCACAGGTGGACGCTGACGGGCGCAGTCTCATCCCAGGTACGGACCACGTTTTGGTACAGTTCCTCCGCGATAAACGGCGTGAGTGGCGCAATCAGGCGGGCAAACGTCGACAGCACCTCGTACAGGGTGAGGAAGGCGGCCGCCTTGTCCTGCTCCATGCCGCCTGCCCAAAAGCGATCGCGATTGCGGCGCACGTACCAGGTCGAGACGTCGGTAATGAGACTTTGCAGCTGTCGCGCGGCCGTGGTCGCGTCATACCCGTCGAGCGCCTTGTCCACCTTGCGGATGGTGTCATGCAGGCGGGCCAAAATCCAGCGGTCCAAGAGCGGCCGCTCTGCCACCGGCACGTGGTGCTCATCCGGCCGGAACTGGTCGATGCCTGCGTAGAGGGCGTAAAACGCGTGCACGTTCTGCAGGAGGTCGATAAACTTCGCCTTTGCCTCGGCCACCGCCCGGTGATAGAATCGCTGCGAGTTCCACGGCTGCGTGTTGACCAAAAAGTAGAAGCGCAACGCGTCCGCCCCGTGCATGTCGAACGCCTCGAACGGATCGATCACGTTCCCTTTGGACTTAGACATCTTCTTCCCGTCTTCGTCGACCACGTGGCCGAGCACGAGCACGTTTTTATACGGCGCCATGCCCTTGACGGCCGACGAGATGGCGAGCAGGCTGTAGAACCAGCCGCGCGTCTGGTCAATCGCTTCGCAGATGTAATCGGCCGGATAGAGCCGATGGAACACCTCCTGGTTCTCGAACGGATAGTGCCATTGCGCAAACGGCATGCTGCCCGAGTCAAACCAGACGTCAATGACCTCGGGAACCCGCCGTTTCCGGCCGCCGCACGAACACGTCCAGGTGATGTCGTCGATGTACGGTTTGTGCAGCTCCTGGGGGAGCCGACCGGCCCGTTCCAACAGCTCGGCTTTCGATCCGATGCACTCCGTTTCCCCGCAGGCATCGCAAACCCAGACGGGCAAGGGGGTGCCCCAATAGCGGCTACGCGAAAGGTTCCAATCAACCAGGTTTTCCAGGAAGTTGCCCATCCGTCCATCACGGATGTGTTCCGGAATCCAGTTCACCCCTTGCGAATTGGCGATAACCTCGTCCTTGATGGCGGTCATGCGGATGAACCAGCTGTCAATCGCGTAGTACAACAGTGGCGTATCGCAGCGCCAGCAGTGCGGGTAGGCGTGCTCGTGTTTGCCTTTGTCGAAGACGAGGCCGCGCGCGGCGAGGTTCTTAACGATGTCTACGTTCGTCTGTTCATCTTTGACAAAGCGGCCGGCGAAATCCGTGACCGCGTCGGTAAAGTGGCCACCGAGATCGACAAAGTTCACGAATACCACGCCGTTTTCCTGGCAGACGCGGTAGTCGTCCTCACCGAAGGCGGGGGCCATGTGGACGATGCCGGTACCCGATTCGTCGGTTACGTGCTGGGAGGTGACGACGATGTGCTTTTTTCCTTCTACGGTGACGTAGGGGAACACCGGTTCATAGCGCAACCCGGCCAGCTCGTGACCGGTTTTGCGGGCGACGACTCGCCGCTGTTCCGTCAGGAAGCGGTCTTTCAGTCCCTCGGCCACCCAGTAGTTCTCCCGCGCTGCTTCGTCATGCAGTAAGACATAGGTGAAGTCTGGATTGACCGCCAGCGCCACGTTACTCGGCAGCGTCCAGGGTGTGGTCGTCCAGGCCAGGATGAACGTGGGCGTATCGATAGGGACGCCCGCCTGTGCCAGTTCGTCGGTGGAGACGAAAGTGTCGATAAGCCGGAACTTGGCGGTCACCGACAGGTCTTTGACGTCCTTGTAGCCCTGGGCCACCTCGTGGCTGGAGAGGGTGGTTTCGCAGTGCGGGCAGTACGGACTGACACGGTGGCCCTGATAAAGCAGTCCTTTCTTATAGATGGTTTGGAGTAGGTACCACACCGACTCGATATAGTCGTCGCTGAGCGTCATATATGGGTGATCAAGGTCTACCCAGTAGCCCAGGCGTTCAGACAGTTCGCGCCATGTCTGTTCATACGTGAAGACGCTGTTCTTACACTCCTGGATGAACCGCTCCACGCCAAATTCCTGAATCTGCTTTTTACCGCTGATGCCGAACTTCTTTTCCACCTCAATTTCCACCGGCAGTCCGTGTGTGTCCCAACCCGCCTTGCGCGTGACGTGGTACCCTTTCATCGTCCGGTAGCGGGGGTAGACGTCTTTCATCACGCGCGTCAGCACATGCCCAGGGTGGGGCCGGCCGTTGGCGGTCGGCGGCCCCTCATAGAAGACAAACTCCGGGCCCCCCTCGCGCTGCCGCTCGCTTTCCAGAAACACGTCGTTTTCCTTCCAAAAGGAGAGCACCCGTTCCTCGCGGGCTTTCGCCGGTTCTTTCGCATCTACCTTGCGATACATCATTCAACCTCCTAGCCAGATCCAGATAACAAAAAACTCCCGCCCCCTTTTGGGGCGAGAGATTGTCCCGCTGTACCACCCAAGTTAGCGGCTTGGTTTCATGCACATGCCTGTCCGGTTTATGGTCTGCACAAAACGTATGTGTACAGAGCCTGCCGCTCCATCTGGTCTCGATAACGGGAGAAACCCGGCTCAGCTTACTGTTCACCCCGCGGTCTCACGCGCTGGACGACTATGCGCAGGTGAAGTTCAGCTGGCACCTCAAAGGGGATATTCGCCAGGCTGGATTCGTGGGTTCCCACCGTCTCCCACTCTCTGTGGAATCCAAATACTGGTTACTCATCCTTTTCATCGGTCTTTGTTCATCCGTCTTTGCGATTCGGCTATCCGGCGCGCTACGCCGGAAATTCACGCGTAATTGTAGCATAAATCGATGCTACAGCAAAGCTTCATTCGCCAGTTGCGGCATAAATTGGGCTGGCACGCCGGAAATCCGCACAGTACAATGACAGCACCAAGCACCATTGTGGTGGGAGGTTGAATCACTTGACTTCCAAGCCAATCACGTTCCCGATGGGACCGTTTATAAAATATGAACTCAACCCGATTCTGGGACCGCAAGGGGATGGATGGGAGGCCAAGGACCTGTTCAACCCAACCGCGGTCGTGAAGGACGGGAAAGTCTATCTTCTCTATCGCGCCGAGGACCACACCGGCAGCGGGAGCTGGAACGGAACCTCGCGCATCGGTCTTGCTTTCAGTGAGGATGGTATCCGTTTTCAACGACATCCGGAGCCGGTGTTCGTGCCAACAGAGAGCTATGAGCTGCCTGGTGGCTGCGAGGACCCGCGCGTGACTCAGATTGGTGATACGTATTATATGACTTACACCGCCTTTGACGGGAACAGCGCGTATTTGTGTCTGGCCACATCGAAGGACCTTTATAACTGGGAAAAGCACGGCATCCTGTTCCCGGATTGGCGGGAAGGCTCGGATAAGGTCTGGTCGAAATCGGGCGCCATCTTGGCGACGCCGATTCAGGGGCGCTACGTCATGTATTTTGGCGATACCTGCATCTGGGCGGCCTATTCGGAGGACCTGATTCACTGGACGCCCGTACCCGAGCCGGTGGTCCGTCCATCTGCCAACCCAAGCGCCTTTGACAGCGCCTTGATTGAACCGGGCCCACAGCCGCTGCTGACCGACGAGGGAATTTTGCTCCTCTATAACGCGGCACGACGGACTGTCGATCCGTCCAGTCCCAACCACGGCAGGTTGTATTATTCGTGTGGACAGGTTCTCTTGGCGAAGGACGACCCGACACAGGTGCTAAAGCGGACAGACGCGCCGTTCTTGACGCCGGGCACGAAGGAGGAGTGCATCGGCCAGGTTGACAATGTCGTCTTTGTGGAAGGCCTGGTTCAACACAACGGGTTCTGGTTTCTCTATTACGGTATGGCCGACTCGAAAATTGGTGTGGCTATTGCACCCGCTTCGACGGATGAGGACCAGTCGGAGGCCATGGCCTCCTGACCCGCATCACGGACGACGCTCAACAGCGAGAGGGTTCAGGTCTCCGGTTTCGGAGCGGCCAGGGCTTTCTGCAGCTTGAGCAGCTGTTCGGCGATGGCCAGGTCGGTTGGATAGGTGATTTTTAGGTTGCACACGTCCCCTTTCACCACGTGAACGGGGGCCAGCCCATAACGCAGAACGAGTCCGCAATCATCGGTCGCTGGACCGGAAGGGTCGGCAGCAGCTTCGGCCAGGTGATGAGCCTGGCGCAGAATCTCGAGGTGAAACCCTTGCGGGGTTTGCGCCTGCCACAATTTTGCGCGGTTCGGAATCGTTTCAATCTGGCCGACGTCATCTACTTGGAAGACGGTATCGGTCGCCGGGACGGCGGCCGATACGGCTTTATAGGAAGCCAGCGCTTCAACGCAGCGGGCAATCACCGCCTCGCTGACCAGCGGCCGCGCAGCATCGTGAATCAGGACCCAGGTTTCTTGTTCTTGTTCGGGGTTGACCTGGATGGCCTCAATGCCTGCTTTGGCGCTCTCTTGACGCGTGGCCCCACCGTCGACCACGATGAGCGGCTTATGGTATCCGCCATCCTCCAATATATCCAGAACTCGCGGCCTTGTTGCCGGGTGTACCACCAGAATCAGGTGGTCTACATAGGCACTGTCGTCGAACGCACGCAAGGTGTGTTCAAGAATCGTCCGCCCACCCAAACGGAGAAACTGTTTCGGGACATCGGAACCCATGCGCTGCCCGGTACCAGACGCCAAAATTACCGCGAAAACCTTTCGCAACTCGAATAGACCCCTTAGAATAGGTTTCGTACTGGAGACCTGCATCAAAGTATACCAAAAAAGTGGCCTTGGGAAGGTCAAACGAGCCATTGGCCGGGAGGGGGGATTGATATGTCGATGTCGTCGGCCGCGCTGTCATCCAGCTCGCTGCAAAAGCGGCGGGTATGGACGCTGAGCGGTGCGCATATGTTGAACGACCTGATGACGAGCGGTATCGTGCCGGCCCTGATGCCCTTGTATAAATCGGCCTTTCATCTGTCGTACACACAGGCCGGGCTGGTCGTTCTGGTGTCGTATCTGACGTCTTCCGTTTCGCAGCCGTTGTTTGGGATCCTATCGGATCGTCGGCCGCAGGCGTGGCTTTTGCCGTTTGGACTCCTTTTGGTCGGCGTGGGCCTGTCCCTGTCCGGTATTGTCCCCTCGTATCCTTGGTTGCTGGTCGCTGTCGCATTATCGGGCCTTGGTTCTGGGGTATTTCATCCCGAAGCCTCGCGCGGCGCGCACATGGCTGCCGGCGGCGCGAAAGGGACCGCCCAGTCCATTTTTCAGGTTGGCGGCAACACCGGGCAGGCGCTTGGCCCCTTAGCGATTCCGCTCTTGCTCTCGCACACCGGGATTCACGGTTTGCTGTGGTTCCTGCTGGTGGGCGTGATTGCCTTCCTGTTAACCGTTCGCCTGGTGCCCTGGTACAAGGCAAACGCTCGCGGCAAGGCGGGGAAAAGCCAGGTTCGAGAAGGTCGCAATCGGCCGTGGGCCATGGGACTTTTGACCATCGCGATAATTGCACGCGGCTTTGCCCAGGTCGGTATTCCGGCGTTTTTACCGTTTTTCTATGTGGAACAGCACATGTCGCTGCAGCAGGGGGAGGTCTACAGCTTCTTGTTCCTCGGAGCCGGGGCGGTCGCCACCTTGCTCGGCGGTCCGTTATCCGACCGGTTTGGCCGCAAGTGGCTGATGGTCGGAACGACGCTGTTGGCTGTCCCGTTTGCCTGGCTGCTGCCGCATACGCGCGGCATCTGGGCTGCCATTGACCTCATCCTCCTCGGTTTCTGCATGCTGGCAACCTTCGCGGTCACCGTCGTCTACGGACAGATGCTGCTGCCAGGGCGCATCGGTCTAGCGTCGGGGCTCATCATCGGTCTGGGCATCGGCGCAGCGGGCATCGGGGCAGCTCTGATGGGAAACCTGGCGGATCGCTACGGGGTGCAGTTTATCATCCACCTGTACGTTATTTTGCCCGCCCTGGCAGCGGTCCTGTTTGCGCTCCTGCCGAGCGACAAAAGTCTGCGTCGTCAGGCGCCGGCCGCCTGACTCGTACCGGTTTGCTTCACTCGCTGCAAGGAGCCACTATACGTGGGCCTCTGTGGATTGTGAAAAAGGACGGACACTCTTGTCGGATACCCACCCTTCAACTCGGGTAGGCTAACTCGAGATATGAACTGGCAGGAGTGGAAGTGTATGGGTCAAGAGCGTCCGTCGAATTCCTTGAAACCGTTTGTTTCCCCGGACGAGCGGCCGCCTGAGTTCACCTTCACGGCCGCCGTCATCGGGATTATCCTCGCGATTGTGTTCGGCGCCGCCAATGCGTATCTCGGTTTGATTATCGGCATGACCATCAGCGCTTCAATTCCTGCGGCGGTCATCTCCATGGCTATCATCCGCGGCATCCTCCGCCGCAACTCCATTCTCGAAAACAACATCGTACAGACGATGACAACCGCCGGCGAGGCGCTGGCGTCAGGCGCCATCTTCACCTTACCGGCTCTGTTTTTGTGGAAGGCGAACCCAAGCCTGTACAAAATCACCCTGATTGTGCTCACGGGCGGTTTCTTGGGTGTGTTGTTCATGATTCCGTTGCGGCGAATCTTGGTCGTGAAAGAGCACGGGAATCTGCCGTACCCGGAAGGCACCGCGTGCGCCCGCGTGCTGATGGCCGGGGAAGAGGGCGGATCGCGCGCGAAGTTGGTCTTCTTGGGCCTCTTCGTAGGTGGGGTGTTCAAGGCGGTCATGGACGCCCTCAAACTGTTTCCGTCGGAAATCTCGACGGCTGTGGCCGGGCTCCGGCAGGGTCTGGTCGGGATGGATACCCTGCCGTCCTTGCTCGGGGTCGGCTTTATCGTCGGGCCGCGCATCGGCGGCCTGATGGTGGCGGGTGGGGTGCTCGGCTGGTTGGTCTTCATCCCAATGATTGCCTACTTCGGCCAAGGGGCAGGGGCCATCGCGCCGGCGAGTAGTTCGCCCGGGACCATGGACGCCTTCGCGATTTGGGACAACTACATTCGCTACATCGGCGCGGGCGCGGTGGCGGCCGGTGGCATCATCAGCCTAATCCGCACCCTGCCAACCTTATGGCGGTCACTCGTCGGGATGTGGGCGAGCGCGCAGAGCTACGAAATGGGCGAGGCGGAAGTCGACCGCAGCTTGCGCACGGAACAGGACCTCCCCAGCCATTGGACCATCCCAGCCGCGATTGTGATTCTGCTCGTTATCGCGTTCCTGCCCGGGCTACAGGTGACCCTCATCGGCGCCATTGGCATTCTTGTCATCGGGTTCCTGTTTGTCACAGTATCGTCACGCATCGTCGGCATTGTGGGTTCATCGTCCGATCCGGTCTCCGGAATGACGATTGCGACGCTTCTGATTGTGGCGACCGTGTACCGCCTCACCGGGCACACGGGGCTCGGTGGGATGGTCCTCTCCTTGGTGGTCGGCGCCATCATCTGCACGGCCCTGGCGATTGCCGGAGACATCTCACAGGACCTAAAGACCGGCTTCCTGGTCGGCGCCACCCCGCGCAAACAGCAGCTGGCGATGCTGCTCGGCGTGCTTGCGTCCGGGGTGTGCATCGGCTGGGTGCTTTTACTCCTCAATAACGCGTACGGGTTTGGCTCGAAAGACCTGCCTGCCCCCAAGGCGGTCTTGATGAAGCTGATTGTCGAAGGCATCATGAATGCCAACATGCCCTGGGACCTGGTGTTCATCGGCGCCGCAACCGCGGTGGCTGTGGAATTGTTGGGGGTGGAATCCCTGCCGTTTGCGGTCGGCGTGTACTTGCCGATACACACCTCGATACCGATTTTCCTCGGCGGGCTCCTGCGTTGGCTAAGTGCCCGCCATCGTCAGCGCGCCGCCACCGCAAACGGCCAAGACGAGGCCGGAGAGCGGGGCATCCTCATCGCGTCCGGCCTGATTGCCGGCGAGTCCCTGGTCGGCATCTTGATTGCCGGGCTGGTCACGGCCAAGGTACCCCTCCCGCAAACCACTCATTTTGGCCCCTGGGTGGCCTTTGTCCTCTACCTGCTCTTGGCCGTCTGGTTGTATTGGATGGCGATCCGCCCAAGGGGGTGAGACGGAAATGTCGATAAACGGTCGCTTTTTCCGGTGGGCGACCCTCGACTTTTCTTCTCGGTCCACGTTACTCTATCATAGAGTCCCTAGGCCGTCCGACAGGGAAAGCGGGTGTCCGACAAGGGGTTAGGTAAGATTGTGGGATTTCGGATCACCTCGGAAAGGGAGTCTTCGCCACGGGGAATAAACCTGGCTGGGAAGGAGACGGAGGACGGGTGAAAGGAAAGTATATCGCACGCAGCCTGATCGCCTTCGTGGCGGTCGTTGTCATCTTTGCTGGCGTGTTCGTGGCTTTACTTGAATTGATGCCATTCGACACGTCGAAGTTGGAGCTCAATTCGAGGCCGACGGTGGTTTATGACAGAGACGGTCATCGAATCGCAACCATCAATGCCCCAGGTAGCAACGATGTCTCCTATCAGGACATCCCAAAAAACCTGCAGAACGCGGTGGTGGCGACGGAAGACCATAATTTTTGGAAGAGCGGCAGTATCGATGTGAAGGGGCTGCTCCGTGCTGCGTTCGTCGACTTGTGGTCGGGCAGCATGGCCCAAGGCGGCAGTACGATTGAAGAACAATTGGCGAAAATTGTATACTTGACCGATAAAAAGACGTTTTCCCGCAAGTTTCAGCAGATTGTCTTGGGCGTTCAGATAGACCGGCACTTCACCAAGCAGGAAATTCTCGCGATGTACTTAAACCGGGCGTACTTCGGCGAGGGGGCGACCGGGATTCGCGAGGCAGCCATCCGCTACTTCGGGGTGGACCTGGCCAAACACCCAAATGAGTTAACCCTTAACGAAGCGGCGACCTTAGCTGGTCTTCTCCAGGCACCCAGCGCCTACGACCCGATTTTGCACATGGATGCGGCGGTAAAGCGGCGCAATCAGGTGCTGGAGAACATGGTCAAGTACGGGTATATCAGCGAGGCGACCGCGAAGCAGGTGGAGGCCGAGAAGATTCCGGCCAGCTTCCATAACTTGCCGGGCGATATTTGGGATCAGAACCCGATGTTGGCCAAGTTTCTGTTTGACTATGCCGACAAAAACGGCATCGATAAAGACCTGCTGTCGCAAGGGGGACTAAAGGTCTATACGACTGTCGATCCACAGGTGCAGTCGGCTCTCAATCAGGTATTCTACGAGAGCGCTAACTACAACAACCACTTTGAACCAGCGGTAAACGGTCAGCCGGTTCCGGCGGCAGCCGTGTTTGTCGATCCGAAGACCGGCGGCATCCTGGGCGTGGCCACGGGGCACGGGAAGAATTCCATCTACAGTTACGACCGCGTCTACGAGTACGGTCAGCCGGGTTCGTCCATCAAGCCGGTTCTCGACTATGCGCCGGCCATCGAGGAAGGCAAGATTACCCCGAACACCGTGCTCGATAACCAGCCGCACGATTTCGGAAATGGCTTCTACCCGCAGAACGACGAACCGATGCCGGCGCGGGTGACGGTGCGATGGGCGCTGGCACACTCGGCCAACGTGGCTGCCTGTACGGTGCTGCAGATGATTGGCATCGACAACGGCATTGAGTTTGCCGAGAACATGGGGCTGCAGTTTACAAAGACGGACCATACCCATCTTGGCATCGCCATCGGAGGTATGCAAAAAGGGGTTACGCCGCTGCAGATGGCGCAGGCTTATACGGCTTTCGACAACGACGGTGTGGAGGAACAAGCGCACCTCATCACACGGATTGTCAACCAGTCGGGGGACGAGATTTACGATTTTGCTCCGGCGGCCAAGCGGGTGATGAGCACGCAGACAGCCCAGGTGATGACCGACCTGATGACGGACGTGGTCGCCTATGGTACCGGCACAGGCGCCAGGCTTCCGGGCTGGGGTGTCGCGGGCAAGACGGGGACCGTACAGTACGACACATCCCTTAACGGATCGCACAAAGACTGGGTCCGCTTGGCCTGGTTTGACGGCTACACGCCAAATATGGTCGGTAGCATCTACATGGGTTGGAACTATGATGGCCAAGGGCCGGAGTACCACATGTTGAGTGTGGATCAGCCGTCATATATGTGCTCGGAGATCTTTGGCGACGTGATTCGTCTGGCGGAACAAGGGCGAGCGCCAGAACAGTTCCATCTGTCCCAGACGAGTTCTCAGACCCAGACGCAAACGCACGCACAAACTCAGACCAAGACGGCCGTCAAGGGACTGCACGCGTCTTGGGACGCGAACCGCGGCAGTGTCGAACTTGCGTGGCAGTCCGACCTCACCGGGCAGGTGAACTTCGTCATCACGCGCCAAGGCGGCGGCAGTCCTAGTCCGGCCCAGATTGGCGAAACCGCGAGCCTAAACTTCTACGACGCCAATGTCAGCGCGGGCCAAACCTACACCTATACCGTGCAGGCGGTCGATCCGACGAGCGGATCGAAAGTGGGGGCCCCGGCTTCGTTGACGGTCCAGGTGGCGGCGCCGGCTAACCCGGACAACTCGGTGGGGAACGGGGCTGGTCAGGGAAACTCCACGCCCCCCGTCACCCCGGGGACGCCAAACAATGGCATGAACAACACAACGGGAAACACCCCGGCCAACAACGGGACAACAAACACCGCCCCGCCCACGAACGCCACGGGTAACCAGACCGTCCCGACCGGACCGGCGGGGACGGGGAATACCGAAGGAGGCGGCGGTGCCACCGGCGGATCGTCTCCCCAGGTGAAGGGCGGAACGGCCGGGCAATCCGAGAAAAACAGCCCCGGCCACTCCGCTTCGGGGAATACAAGCGCGGGGGCAAACGAAACAACCTCGACCACCAACTCGGCGCAGGGATAACGAGGACGGGTTGAACGTGCGTGTCCGAAAAGGGGAGTCCGGAGAACCTTAAAGGGGGGATTCGTCATCGCACAGGCAGTAGTCATCCTCAGCGGCGGATTGGACAGCACCACGTGTATGGGGATGGCGCAAGCGGCCGGTTATGAGCTGCTTCCCATCACGTTTGACTACGGTCAACGCCACCGGATTGAACTGGAAAAGGCCAAGGCGGTGGCAGCCTATTACGGTGTGGTGGAGCATCGCGTGATTCGGCTCGACTTTTTGGGCCAATTTGGCGGCAGCGCTCTGACCGATCTCTCGCTGGCGGTGCCGACGGGAGGCGTGGGGCCGGAGGAGGAAATCCCGGTCACGTATGTGCCGGGGCGCAACCTGCTCTTTCTCTCCATCGCTGCCTCCTACGCCGAGGCACGGGGTGCTAAAGCCATCTATATTGGCGTCAATGCGCTGGATTACAGCGGATACCCAGACTGCCGTCCCGCGTTCGTTGAGGCGGTTCAGCAGGTGCTCAAGGTGGGCACCAAGGCGGGCGTCGAAGGTCACCCGATTCGTATCGAGACGCCGCTCCTGCACCTAACCAAAGCAGAGATCATTACGGCTGGCATGAAACTGGGTGTTCCCTATCACCTCACGACCTCCTGCTACAACGGCCAGGAGGAGGCGTGTGGGGAGTGTGACAGCTGTCGACTGCGCCTGAAAGGTTTTGCCGAGGCCGGCTATACCGACCCGATTCCTTATCGCAATCGCGCGCGTTGATTGAGCCGGTTCACGTTGGGGCGCACACGCCGCACGCGTAGAATGCGCGTCCGAAAAGGGTCGCGTCCGGATAACTTCTAGGTCTGCATGCGGATGGTCTTATCCCGGTAAAACTAAACCCTTGAGCGCGGCTTTCCGTCCGTGAAGTGGTTCAAATGGGAGGGAAAGCTCTATCCCCGTCCGGCGGGACGGGCTGAGGGGGAATGCCGGATTGGATTATCGTATCGCGGACCTTGTTTTTTTACGCGGAGTGCACCTATTCGATAGGGTGATTGAACGGGTCACGCACAGTCCGTACAGCCATGTGGCCGGTGTGGTGTTTCCCGGTCAGTTAATGGAGGCGCGGGCGTCGCGGCGCGTGGGATACCTGCCGATGTCTACCTACGCGGGGAAGGCCGATTTGTACACGTGCGATGAGCTGGATGACCATCAGCGCGCCGGCATCCGCGACTACGTCCTGCGTGAGTATGGCTATGATTACGACTATTGGCTCATTGCGTGGGAGGGTATTCGCTATCTTTTTAATCTGATATTACCATTTCAAGAACCGCCTCGGAAGCGCATCTGCTCAACTCTGTGGTGTGAGGCCTATCGTTTTGTGGGTGTGGATTTATGTCCCGAGGTGCGCTTTCCCTCTCCGGCCGATCTGTCCCGTTCCCCGCGCCTAAGGAAGGTGCGTTCCCTCTGAGTAGACAGAAAGCCCTGTCCGACGTTTCCCCGCGCGTACTATATCGGGAATTGGCGAATCATATCCCAGGTCTTTTGTAGCTGTTCGCGCCGCTCCGGCGGGGATTGAACGTATTCCGTGAGAAAGGACAGCGCTTCTGGGTGGAGGCGGAGGAACAGCACGATACGCGCTTCATCCGCCGAGAGCGGGATGGCCGTCGCTGGTGACCAACCCTGCGATGCGGCGGGCGACGGCGAGGAACTGGCTGCTAAAGACGAAACGGGGTTTTTATTTCCGGCAGGGCGAGTTTCGAACGGGGCAGCCGTCTCCTGGACTTCCGTCGGTGTTACACCTGTGTCTCGGGGGACGCTGGGCGCATCTTGAGGAGGATGCACTGGGTCCGATTCGCTCTTCGACTCAACCGGTGAGGCCTGTAAATCGGCCATCGAGACGCCAAGGGCGGCAGCCAGCCGCGCCAACGCTCCTGTGTCGGGCGTTCGCCGCCCGGTCTCGTACATGGCGATGGCACTCGCCGACATCCCCGTCTCTTTCGCCAGGCGAGCCTGCGTCCATCCTTTTTGTTTACGCCACTCGGCCAGTCTCAGCGGCATCGTGGTCCTCCTTGTCTGTTTGATAACCGGTTATTGCTTACTCTGACTCACCGTCTGGGGTCTCATCGTCTGGGGTATTGACCATATGGTGAGCTGTCAACGTTAGCCGTTGCAGCATGAATTGACGCACCTCACCCTCAATCCCCGTATCATCCATGGCGCGCTGCATGCAGCGCAGCCAGGCCTCTGCTCGCCGCGGGGTAATCGGGTGCGGCAGGTGTCGCGCCCGCATCATCGGGGGGCCATACGTCTGGCTGTAGAGCGGCGGGCCACCAAAGAATTGCGTCAAAAACGCGTATTGCTTTTCTCGAATCTCGGTGAAATCCTCCGGAAATATCGGCCGTAGGTCCGGGTCTTTTGCCACGTAGTTATAAAAGTGGTTGACCAGCTCACGAATCGTGTCGGCACCGCCAACCATTTCATAGATGATTGCGGGACTGGGAATTCCTCGCATGGGACATGCTCCTTTTCTGCGCACAGCCTGATATATTTTGTGTCCGGAAAGTGAGCGTAGAGGCCGACGATAGCCCTGGGGGCCCCTCTTTCTGGACAACCCCTGCTTGTTAGGCCGACAGCGGTTAAGCTCTGTTCCTATTCCATAGTATATCGAATGGTTCTGGCCTCACAAATCCGCTATACTGAAACCAGATGCGTCGGTCCTGCCAACAGGCAGGCAGCGAGTCAAATGGGAGGTCAGCTATGAATCCGTACGACAGGGCGCATGAATTGGCCAAGGAAATCCGCAGCTCTGACGTATTCCAAAGGGTCAAGGACGCCCGCGAGCGTATTGAGCAGGACCCATCGACTCTACATATGCTGCAGGATTTCCGGCTTCGCGAGTGGGAGTTGCAGACAAAAATCATCGACGGTCAGGAACTCTCTCAGGAGGAGCAGGATAATCTTGCGCGGCTGGCGGAGATTGTGCGCCTAAACCGCGATGTGAGCGAATACCTGGAAGCGGAGCGGCAACTGACCGTCATGCTGATGGACATTCAGGACATCCTTTCCAAAGTCGTTGAGGACGCGCTCCTGCCTCATCCGGGGCTTGGCGATACCAAGGAAAACGAATAAGGATAGGGGGATTGAACGTGAAACTGACGTTTCATGGACAAGCGTGTTTTGTCGTCGAAGCCGATGGTCATACGATTGTGATCGATCCGTTCCTGACGGGAAACCCTACGGCGGTGGCGAAACCGGAAGACATCCGCTGCGAAGCGGTGCTCTTAACCCACGGTCACAGCGACCATGTGGCGGACGCGGAGGCGATTGCCAAGGCGAATGACGCGCTTATCATCGCTCCCAACGAGCTGGCCATGATCTATGGGCAACGGGGTTGCAAAGTGCATCCGATGCACCTGGGCGGAGCCCGTACCTTCCCGTTTGGGCGAGTGAAACTGACCATCGCCTTTCACGGGTCGGCCTTCGAAGATGGGAACAACCTGCTGTACGCCGGCAATCCATGCGGCTTTCTGATTACCATGGGCGGCAAGACGTTCTATCATGCTGGTGATACGGCTTTGTTTGGCGATATGAAGCTGCTCGGCGAGCTCAATCACATCGACGTTGCGGCGCTGCCCATCGGCGACAATTTCACCATGGGCCCCGAAGATGCGCTGTTGGCCGCAGAGTGGTTAAAGGCCGGGCGGGTGATACCGATACACTATAACACGTTTGACTTGATTCGCCAGGACGCGGACGCCTTTGTGCGCGCGTTGGCGGACAAGGGACTGCGCGGAACGGTCGTCAAACCGGGCGAGACCATTGAGGTCTAAGCACGGTAAGCGCTGAGAGGTCTCGCTTCGAAAGCAGGCAAAGCCCTGCGGCCGGCCGGTCACAAGAATGGCCGCAGGGCGAGGGATGCCCGCGTCAGTGCACCTTTTGCTCCGACATGCGGATCATCATCTTAGCCAACGCGTGCCGATCCTGCTCGTCACCCACGTCCCACATCTGTTTCAGCAGGCGCTCTTGTTCGTTTTTCGGATCGACCTTATTCGCCAGGTAATCACCCATTTTTTTCGCCACGGATGCGACCTGGTCTTCCGACATGCCCATGGCGTGCGCCTTATTGACTTGTTCCCCGAGAAACTCTTTCCATCGCTCGAAATTCTCGAGAACGTCCATGCGGTTTCCCTCCTAGTTCATGACATTTCGGTTCACCTGACAGCGTGCCGCAATTTGCGCCCAAGTATGCAAAGGTGCGCCCAGCCCAGAGCGGGCCGCCTGGTATAAGGGACCACCGCACAGCATAGTCATGTAGCGACGGACAAGATGCGAAGGGGAGGTCGTTCCATGCGCAGGCACACACGACCGGATAGTTACAGTCGACGGCGGGCGCTGGTGTATGCTACGGCGCTCATCGCGCTTGGTGCCTACGGGATTCCGCGCTTGCCGAGCTTGCAACCCGGACTGGCGGGCACGTTTGCGCTTTTGTGGATCTTATTTTTGGGGCTGGGTGTCGCGGCCAATTTGTACTTCGTGTTCGGAGCCGATAAAGAGCGAAGCCGCATGTTGGAAGAAATGGACACGCACCCGGAGCCCGGAGAGACGCCGCGCGCTGCGCCCCAACGCGGCCTGCTTTGATAAAGTGGCCGGAGGGGGGGAGTCCCCATCCGGCTGCCAAAGGCTTATGGGCGCCCTGCGTCATCTTACGTCAGCTTACGTCAACCTCTCACCGTCGCGCACGCAGAACGAACAGGCCGGCCGCCAGCAGGCACGTTAGTATCGTCAGAATCGGCGCCAGCGCTCCGCCAAACACTTGCATGCTTTCGCCTCCCGAATCTCAAAAGCCATCTTCGCCGAAGCCGCCTTCTTCACCGTTCCATTCCGCATTGTCTAGGATGTCCTTTTGCAGGGACGTACCGCGCTTGCCGTGATCCCTGAGCTCTGCACTCGCATGCGCGGTCAACATTCGTCCCCGCAAGATGATGTTTTCCCCGTATTTGTCACGCAGTCTATCGGTGACCCGGTCCAGTCGCTGCCACCGTTCTCTCGCTTTGCCCTCGTCCGCCATCACAGCCCCGTCGGCATCCGAAAACAAGCTGAGCTGCACGGTGGGGGAGGACGGATTTAAGTCGTAGGAAAGCTGCTGGGCGCTTATCCCCAAAAGCCGCACGGGCCGCCCCCGTTCCCAGTGCACTCGCGCCAGCTCGACGGCCGCCGTATACAGGTCCTCCGTCACATCGCTCGCATGTACCAGGGTCTTGGCGCGGGTGATGGTCTGCCGGTTGGAATAGCGGATCGTCACTTGTACGCTCCGGGCTCGCGCGCCGTGCCTGCGCAGGCGCCGCCCGACTTGATCCGCCAGGTTCAAGAGCACGGTTTGAATCTCGTCAAACTGCACTACGTCGCGGGGCATCGTGATGGAATGACCGACGCTCTTGTTCGGCGGCCTTGTCGGTGAGACGGGGCGGTCGTCTTTGCCGTTTGCCAACTGCCACAGCTCGACGCCACGCTTGCCCAAAAGGCGTTCCATGCGCAGCGGATTAGCGGCGGCGAGGTCCCCGATGCGGGTTATCCCAAGTGTTGCTAAGCGGTCAGCGGTCCGCCGCCCCACGCCGAACATCTCGCTCAGTGGCAGAGGCCAGAGCTCGGTGCGGATATCCGCTCGCCGGATTTCCGTGATTCCAAGCGGCTTCTTTCGGTCGCTCGCCATTTTGGCCAGAAACTTGTTTGATCCGATGCCGACCGAACACGGCAGCTGGAGTTCCTGGTAGAGGCGGTCTTGGATGTTTTTAGCCATCTCCCGTGCATTCCCCAGACGATGGCTTCCGCTCACGTCCGCAAAGCATTCGTCGATGCTGAACACCTCGACCAGTGGGGTGTATTCGCGTACGATGTCCATGACTTTGCGCGAGTATCTACGGTAGAGCGAGAAGTCAGGCTGAATCAGGATGAGGGACGGACAGGCGCGCAGCGCCTCTGGGACGGTCATCGTGGCCCGCACCCCGAGCCTCCGCGCCTCGTAGCTGGCCGTAACGACCACGCCGTGCCGCGTTTCCGGACTGCCCGCGACCGCAGTCGGCTTGCCGCGGTAGCGGGCCGGATGGGCCGCTGCATGGCACGAGCAGTAGAACGCGTTCATGTCGATGTGGAGGATGTCCCGTTCAACCACGTCGAATGCCTCCAAGCTCAGAAACTGCCGGCTACAAGAAGTTTTGCTGGTCTGATTGTACCACGCTGAGGCGGTGGGAACACATGTTCTCTTTGTGTGCTCCAACTTCGCCCCGTGTTCACCTCGTCACGTGCACTCATCGAGCGTCCCTTTTGGGGAAATTTCAAGGTTCGATGGTTATCATCGCAGCGCGAAGTGTCCAAGCCTTGTGTACCAGCGACCGGGGTGCCTTTCCGTGCAATCGGGCGTTTGTTGTATAATCATAGGTTGCATGCATCGAAGTTGCGCTTAAAGCGTTTCAGCATAAGAAAGGAGCGGGGGGGCGTGGCGCGTCTCATTTCAGCGCTACTTTCTCTAGAACTATATGAAGTCATCGGTCTCGTGGCGTCCATCCCTGCGCTCTGTCTGTTTTTTGTCAAGGGTGCCGCCTTAGACCAGTTGGAGGGTTCGCGTGGCTACCACTGGCAAGTGGTGCTGCAAATCCTCTCCATCTACGGGCGGTTTATTCCCTGGGCGTTGCTCGTTGGAGGTCTGCTGACCGCACTGGCTGCCTGGTGGCTGCGTGTCGGCGGGAGGCAGGCGTTGGCACGGTTTCGCTACGGGCTGCGAATCTTCCTCTCCTATTGCGCCTTGCTGGTTGTGTTTCGGATCATCAATTTCTATGTGCCCGTTCTCCATCCGGGCCTGCGCGATCCGGTCATACAAACGATGGACAAGGCACTTCTCTTTGGGCGCGTTGGCAGTCAGTGGCTCGATCCGCTGGTTCGGCCCTGGTTGACGCACCTGATGACCGTCTGTTACGTGTCGTGGTTTTGGCTATTGTTTTTGACCATCCTGTTGATGCTCACGCACTCGCGTCGGGCGGCCGCCGAGTATGTCCTTACCTCGCTGGCCGCGTTTTACATGGGGTACGTCTGCTATATCCTGGTGCCGGTTGTGGGGCCGGGATATACGATGCATTTCTCGCATACGGTGGGCGACATTGCGCCCGTCTTTACGACCCACCGCCTGACTATCCCACGCGACTGCTTTCCGAGTTTGCACACGGCGATTTCCTTGGTGATGGTTATTTACGTGTGGCGCTTTCGGCGGCGGTGGGCGTGGTTTTATAGCCCATTTGCGGCACTCATCATCTTTTCAACGCTGTACCTGCGCATGCACTACTTTACGGACGACCTGACAGGTGCCGCTTTAGCGGTGTCTGTCTCGCTGATGGCGCCCGGATGGGCGGCCGCTTGGGAACGCCTGCGGCTACGCCACCAGCCCCGTTCGCACCGCGCGTCTAGCATCGGGGACTCGCTGGCATCTCGATGGATTTTCCGTCATACTTAACTTGTTGCCATCCCAGTGCGGCTCTCAAGCCAAGGCACTGAACACGGGATGATGTAAGTGGACGAGGTGACTTCATGGAGCTGTCCGAACGTGAGTCGAACCGTCGGTCCCCGCTTTGGCGGACGGTATGGGAGTGGGTGTGGCCCATCGCCCTCGGATGTCTGGTCGCCTGGGGTATTCAGAAATGGATTTTCGGCGTGGCGATGGTCCCTTCCGAATCGATGTATCCAACCATCAACAATCCGTGTTACGTCCTCGTGGACCATTTGGCGACGGAGTTTCACGCCCCCTACGAGGGAGAGGTCGTGTTGTTTCACTGGCCGGATGACCCCTCCAAGATTTTCGTCAAGCGTATAATCGGCATGCCGGGGGATACCATTGTCGTGCACGATGGACACGTCTATCGCAACGGCAAAGAGTTGTATGAACCGTACGTGGCTCCCGGCGGCACGAAAGGCGATTATGGACCGTATAAAGTCCCAGCCGGTGAATACTTCATGATGGGTGACAATCGCAACGTCTCCGATGACAGTCGGTTCTGGCAGCACCGCTACGTCGCCAGGTCGGCCATCATCGGACGGGCAGATATGGTCATCTGGCCGCTGGGGAAGGCGCATACCATTCACTGATGCCGCGCAGCAGGCAGGAGGTCGCGTGAGTGAAAGACAAACGCCAGATGCGGATTCGCGAAATCGTCAGCCAATATGACATCGAAACCCAGGAAGAGCTCATTCGCCACCTTGAGGAGTCGGGATTCAATGTCACTCAGGCCACCGTATCCCGAGACATCAAGGAGCTGCAATTGATTAAAGTGATCGGCAGCAACGGCCGTTATAAATATGCCATTCCTGCGGTCTCTCCGCCAGTCAACCTGGATGCGTTGAGACGGCGGTTGGCGGACGTATTCGTCTCGCTCGGACGGGCACAGAACCTATTGGTGCTCAAGGTGATGCCGGGCAACGCCCACGCGATTGCGGCGATGATTGACGCGGTTTCGATTGAGGGGCTGATTGGGACCATCGCTGGTGACGATACGCTCCTGCTCATCTGTCAGGACGAAGCGTCAGCCATCCGTCTGGAGAACGATTTGACTTGATGAGGCGCCTTGGTCTTCGATATACGGATAAACCCCATCCAGACGATACTCCCGAAGACTTGACCAGCATCCAAGATTTGAATGGAAAGAGGAGAATGGCATGTCGTTGTATAACTCTGTGTTAGACCTGGTCGGAAGGACGCCGACGGTCAAGTTGAATCGGATTCCTGACCCCAATGGGGCACAGGTGTATGTCAAGCTCGAATCCTTCAACCCCGGGGGGAGCGTCAAAGACCGCCCGGCCTTGAATATGATTGAGGCTGCCGAGCGTGCCGGGCAGATTCGACCCGGCCAAAGCACGATTATCGAACCGACATCGGGTAACACCGGTATCGGTTTGGCCATGGTGTGTGCGGCCAAAGGGTACCGATGCATCATCACGATGCCGGACAATGCGACCGCAGAGCGGGTGAAAATTCTCAAGGCCTATGGAGCGGAAGTTCACCTGACTCCGGCTGCACTGCGTATGCAGGGGGCCATCGATGCCGCCAATAAACTTGCGGCCGAAATTCCGGACAGCTTCATCCCCATGCAGTTTGAGAATCCGGCCAACCCGGATGCCCATCGGACGACGACCGCCATCGAAATCTACGAGGATTTCGGTGGAAAACTTGACGTATTCGTGTTGACCGCGGGTACCGGCGGCACCGTGACCGGAACCGGGGAGGTCCTCAAGGAGAAAATTCCGGGCCTTCGCATTTACGTCGTGGAGCCGGCCGGATCGCCCGTATTGGCGGGGGGACAACCAGGACCACACAAGATTCCCGGTACAGGCCCCGGATTTATCCCGAAAATCTTAAACCGAAACATCTACGATGACCTGCTGCACATCGAGGACGAGGACGCGCAGGAGATGGCCCGGCGACTGGCGCGCGAGGAAGGTATCTTTGTCGGAGCTTCGGCCGCAGCGTCCGCGTACTTTGCGGTCAAGATTGCGGCAGAGATGAACAAAGACCAACGGGTCCTGTTCCTCGCGCCGGATACGGGGGAGCGGTACCTGTCCTCCGATTTATTTGCCTGATCGTCCGTGAAAGGGGAATCGGGATGAGGAAAACAGCCACCGGACACGTCGTGCGGGCGCTGACCATCGCGGGATCGGATAGCGGCGGTGGAGCCGGCATCCAGGCGGATTTGAAGACGTTTGCCGCCTACGGGGTGTTTGGCATGTCGGCCATCACGGCGGTCACGGCGCAAAACACGCTCGGGGTACAAGCGGTCGAATACCTGGACGAGGGTGTCGTCCGGGCACAGATTCGCTCGGTCCTGGAGGATTTGGGCACGGATGCAATCAAGTTGGGGATGCTTGGCAGCGTCCAGATTATGGGGACCGTGGCTGCGGAGTTGACCAAGGTATCGGTTCCGATTGTGCTCGATCCGGTGATGGTGGCCAAGGGGGGTGCCCGGCTGATGGATGAGGATGCGGTGGCCACCCTGGTGGACAAGCTGCTGCCCTTGGCGGCACTGGTGACTCCAAACCTGCCGGAAGCCGAGGTGCTCTATGGACGCGAAATCCGCACCTGGCAAAACGCCTTGGACGTGTGCGCCGAGCTCGTAGGTAAAGGGGCGAAGGCGGTCATCCTCAAAGGCGGCCACGCCGCCGACGCGCTGTGGATGGATTCGCCCTGGCCCCAGTTGACCCAGCAGATGGCGGCGGACGTCCTCTACGACGGCACTCATTATACGATTCTGGCCTGCGAGCGGACGGAGACTGAAAAGACTCATGGCACAGGTTGCACGTTCTCCTCGGCTGCCGCCGCTGCCATGGCTCTGGGCGCCAATGTGACGGACGCGGTGGCCAGCGCCAAGGTGTTCATTGACCGAGCCATCCGGAGGGCCCAGGACTGGGATGTCGGACACGGCCATGGACCGACGGATCACTCCGCTCCTGTGCAGGGCTTTCGGGGTCTAGAGCCTGGGTACGTGTATGTCTGGCAGGATGACCGTTGGCAAGCGATAGGGGAAACCTGAGGAGGGGGAGGCTTGGGTATGGACAGAACCTCGTCCATCGATGTGGCCACGTGGCTGGAGAAGGTGCGGCAAGAACGCCCGCTGGTGCACAATATCACCAATTGGGTGGTGACGAATATCGTCGCCAATGCGCTGCTGGCAGTGGGGGCGTCCCCGGTGATGGCTTATGCTCAAGAAGAGGTGGCGGATATGGCCCGGATTGCGGGCGGCTTGGCGTTGAATATGGGGACGCTTGACAGCGCGGTGCTGACGGCGATTTGTTTGGCCGGGCAGGCGGCAAACGAGGTCGGTGTACCGGTCGTGTTCGATCCGGTCGGCGTCGGTGCGACCGGGTTCCGAAATCAGGCGGCGGACAAGGTGCTGTCAGATGTCAAGGTCGACATCTTGCGCGGGAACGCGGGGGAGATGGGTGTGCTCCTCGGCGCCGGAGGCGAGGTCAAGGGTGTCGACGCGGCCGGTGCCAGTGACCGTTTGCCGGCTGTGATGCAACGGTACGCAAAGACGCATCAGATGGTGGTCGTAGCCACCGGGGAAACCGATTATGTCACCGACGGGGAGACGGTCTGGGCGCTTCAAAACGGACACTCGCTGCTCGCGGCCATCACCGGTTCGGGGTGTATGGCGACGGGGATTCTCGGCGCTTTTGCGGCGACAGCGGGACGTCATGCCGGGCCCACTGAGCTGGCGCACGCCACAGTGGCCGCGCTGACGGCGTACAACGTGGCCGGGGAGCTGGCGGCACAGCGCGCAGAGGGCCCCGGCACGTTCCAGGCGGCTCTATTTGATGCCTTGTATCACTTGCGGCCAGAAGTCGTGGCGGCCCGGGCGCACATCCGGATTTGGGGAGGCGAGGGCGCATGAGTGTGTCATGCGAGCTGGCCAGGCGATTGCGGGTGTATGTGGTGACGGACGAGCGTCCAGATGCAGAGACGCTGGTTGATACGGTGCGGCTGGCCTTGGCGGGCGGGGCTACCGCCATTCAGCTCCGCCGCAAACAGGAGCTCGGCCGCCGATTTGTTGAACTGGGGCGGGCTTTACGCCAGCTTGCCCATGACCACGGGGCGCTCTTTTTCATCAATGACCGGGTCGACGTCGCGATGGTGGTGGACGCGGACGGCGTGCACATCGGCCAGGACGACATCTCGTGCCGGGACGCCAGGCGTCTTTTGGGACCGGACAAGGTGATTGGGGTGTCGGCGGAGACCGTGACTGAGGCGCGCCAGGCGGAAGCGGATGGTGCCGACTACCTAGGCGTGGGTGCCGTTTTCCCCACGCAATCCAAGCCCGACGCAGGCTACACCGGCTTGTCTGGACTGAAGGAAATTGTCGAGGCAGTCCACATCCCGGTCGTGGCCATTGGGGGAATTCATCGCGGTAACGCCTCGGACGTGCTGCGCCATGGCGCCGATGGCCTGGCCGTGGTCTCGGCCGTCATGAGCGCCCCTCAACCGGACGTCGCCACGGCGGAGCTCCTGGCATTGTTTATGGAAGATGTATAGAGAATGTGTACCGCGTTCTATTTTCTAGCGGGGGAGACATGCAGGAGATAAGATGAAATACATAAACGAACTGTGTTCTACGTCTCCGGTGCGATTCATGCTGGACGGTGTGGGTGCATAGTCCCAACATAACCTGGCTGGGGGCTCGGCTGTGTTAACCGCAGATGGAGTTTCAGTTACTCGTAGTGTCTGTCACCGAAACCGTCACCTGTCCTAAACCGGAAGCTTGTCCAGCGGAATTGTCTGTTCCCGTGGATGCCGGGCTGGATGTATCAGCCAATGCCTGGTTCAGGTTTCCACTAAAGCCTGCAGGTGTTGAGCCGCAGTTGTCAGAGCCTGGGCTTTCTTCGCAGATTGGAGCTGGGCCAAAACGGATTTCGCCGCGGCAACCGCATTGTTGACTGCTGCTCGCCCCAGTCATCAGCTTCATGCTCCAGTGGCTCCAGAATCGACCTGTCATATTCGCCTCCTCATTCATCGACCGGTTTGTAATTCATAGATTCGTGTAGATGCGTGGCAATGGGAAGAGGATTGAGGGTAGCTTTTGCAAAACCGATAAGAAACCGACAAAATATGAGCCCACGCATACCTTCCACCGAGACGGACGGGACGCGTGGGCTCCGGAAATTCATCAATGTGCTTACATGCTCGTTATGCGACGCGATTGTCGCGCGTACGTACGCAGGCTTTCCAGTCCATAGACGAGCAGCGTAGCACCCGTGAAAATCGAGATGTGCCAGAGCGCATGCAAGAACAAGTGCTGATTGAGCACGCTGTCTAGGTCCGGATAGAAGCAGATAACAATCAGCAGTGCACCGAAGTAGGCTGCCAGCGCAGCGTTGGTCGAGCGGCGTTTCATGAACTCACCCCCGGGTCTTCGGAAATCACGTCGCTACGTGTGGAGGTCAACCAGCGGCTGGTTTGCAGCCCCAAACAAGCTCCTGCGATGAGGTACAGACCGTGTGCCAGGTAGTGGTGAATCATGTTCGCCGTCGCCCACGTTTGTATCGATGGCCAATTGACAGCGACCAGGCAGACCGCCATCAGGACGAGGGTTAAAGGTACTTGTTTCATCCGGTTCACTCCTTGCCAAGTCTCGCCGGTCCCGGGACAGGCCAGTGGCCGCCCAGAGCCGGCCGGGTCTAGTTACGTTATCACCCAGTTCGCAAGAAAATAAACCGGATAGACATATGGGAATGCACTTTTTTGCCGTTTTAAATACTTGAGAGGGAGGGGTCAGCTAGATGGGCAGGCGGCGAAAGTGGCCGACCACTTCGCCCGTGTCGAGGACGGTGATAAACACGTTCGGATCGATCTCGGTGGCCAACGCGCGCAGTTCCGGCAATTCGAGGTGTGTCAGGACACAGACCAAAACGCCCAAATCGGCTTTCGTATACGTCCCGTGGCCTTGAATAAAGGTGCTGCCCCGGTTCAGCCGCTTGGTGATGGCTTCGGAGATCTCTGCCGATTTGGGAGAGATGATAAGGGCGGTCTTGCGTGCTTGAAAGTGGAGCAGGGCGTTCACCACACGCGCGGCCGCAAACATTGAGACCAGCGTGTACATGCCGGCCTTGATTCCGAATACCCCCAGCGATAACAGAACCACCACGACGTTGACGGCAAACGACACGCCGCCAACGCTTTTCCCGGTCACTCGGTTGATGACTAGACTGAGGATATCGGTCCCGCCGAGCGATCCGCCCACGCGAATGACCAATCCAGAGGCCAATCCGGCGAGTACACCGCCGTACAGGCTGATGATGAGCGGGTCCTGAAGAGGAAGATTGAGATTCAAGTGTACCCAGTCGGTCATCAGGGAAAAGCCGACAATCCCCACCCCAGTGAGCAGGATGAACCGCTTCCCAAGGTACTTGTAACCCAAGATAAACAGGGGCACATTGAACAAGAGATAGAGAATCCCGATGGGCCAGCCGGTCAAGTGATAAATGAGCTGGGTCACGCCGGTGATACCACCGGACAGGATGTTGGCTGGGACGAGGAAGTTTTCGAGTGAAACGGCGGCTAACAGGTCGGCAAACAAGATGACCACAAGGCGGGCCAAGGTAGCCCAGACCGGGTATCCCTTGGATTGCCTCAGTTTTTTCATCGGGCGCGACTGTGTGATGGCTTGCTCAACCATGCACAAACCCTTCCTCTCCGCAAATCAAGTGGGGCACGACGGAGGCACGGTGCTAATCGTGTTCTCTAGTGTGCCACAAGCAAGAGTGTATATGATTCTCTCGCGACGGGAGCGTACGGTTGATGGCAAATTGGTGAAGACTTATGTCTGTATATAATGGACATATGGAATTGGTCATAACCAGCGGGCCGGAGGTTGCGCGATGACGACAAAACACGAGCAGATCCTAGAGTATATACAGAATTTACAGGTGGGTGAGCGCATCTCTGTACGAGGTATCGCCCGCGAACTCGGCGTCAGCGAAGGTACAGCGTATCGGGCCATTAAGGAAGCGGAGCTGCGCGGATGGGTCAGCTCCATCGACCGCATTGGCACGGTGCGTATCGACCGCCAGGAACGGCGAGATATCGAGCGGCTCACTTTTGCAGAGGTGGTCGGCATTGTCGAGGGCACCGTCCTGGGCGGGCGCGACGGGCTGCACAAGACACTGCAGAAGTTTGTGATTGGGGCGATGCAGCTCCCAGACATTGTCCGCTACATTACCCCGGGCAGCCTGATGTTGGTCGGCAACCGTGAACAGGTGCAGCGTCTGTCTCTCGAACACGGGGCGGCGGTGCTCATCACCGGGGGATTTGAGGCTTCCGAAGAGGTGCAGCGGCTCGCCAACGAGCGCAAGCTACCGCTTCTCTCCTGTTCCTACGACACTTTCACGACGGCCTCGCTCATCAACCGGGCTATTTACGACCGCTTGATTAAGAAGGATATTCTTTATGTGAAGGACATTGTCGTTCGTCGTTCCCTGGCCACCCTTAGGCCGGAGCAGACGGTCCGTGACTACTTGAGCCTGGTCGAATCGACCGGACACGCCCGCATCCCGGTGATTGACGAACACCGACGCCTGGTCGGCATTTTGACCGCCCGCGATGTCGCGGAGGCGAAACCGGAGGCGCGCGTGGAGGAGTACATGCGCCGCCACCCGTTCTCCGTGTCTCCCAACGCCACGGTAGCCTCGGCTGCACACCGCATGGTGTGGGAGGGGATTGAGCTATTGCCGGTGGTAGAACAAAGGCGCCTCGTGGGGGTGGTCAGCCGCCAGGACGTCATTAAGGCCCTGCAGCTGATGAACCGCCAGCCGCAAGTGGCAGAAACCCTAACCGACATGGCCCTGCGTGGCTTCCGGGAGGAGCGGGCAGGGGACGGATCGACCTGTTTAATCGGGGATGTCACTCCGCAGATGACCAACTCGGTCGGAACCCTGGCAACAGGGCCGCTGATGACCCTGATTGAACACGGTGCCATGCTTTGCCTAGAGCGGAACCGGCACGGGGACATGCGGGTAGAGAACGTTACGTTATATTTCCTCCGGCCGATCTCGGTCGACGCGCGCGTGGAAGTTCGGTCCAGGATTCTCGATAGCGGTCGCCGGTTTGCGAAGGTGGATGTCGAGGTTTACGAGCAAGGGGAGTGCATGGCCAAAGCCCTGCTGACCGCGCAGACGTTGGATAGAATCGGAAATCGGGGGTGAGAAAGGGGGAGAGGGATGGATACCTTTGTCCATCTGCACGTGCACAGCGAATATTCGCTGCGTCAGGCCCCGCTGCGTTTGACGCAATTGGTGGAGCGGGCGGCCCAACTCGGGATGCCCGCCGTGGCTGTGACGGACACGAACGCCCTCTACGGGGCGGTTTCTTTCTACACGCTGGCACAAAAGGCGGGGATTCAGCCGATTCTCGGGGCGCAGTTGTCGGTGGTCCAGGATGCCGCAGTGTTTGAACAGCCAGGTCGACCACCGGCCGAGGCGATGGATACTGCGGTGCTTTTGGCAGAGAACCTGACCGGGTATGCGCACCTCGTGGACCTGGTGACACGGGCTCACTCGCGGCCGCGCTTGGTGGCTGTGACCATGGCGGAGATTGGCGAGCGGTCTGACGGCTTGATTGCCCTCGTCGGGGGTGGGGAGTCGGCCTTGCTCCGCCTGTTTGCCACTGGCGACGAGGCGTCTGGACAGACCTGGCTGAACGCTTGGGCGGCGGTTATACCTAAAGGCAGCCTGTTTCTCGATGTGCAAGATCATGGGGTGCCCGAAGAAAGGCGGGGCTTGGCTGGACTCCTCTATGCGGCCCGCCGCTACGGTCTCGATTTGGTCGCGACCAATGACGTCCATTATTTGGATGCCGCGGATGCCCCGGTGCAGCGCCTGCTGGCGAACATCGACGCGGGTTCGGAGCATCGCCCATTGCAGGCCGACACCTACGGATTTGCCGATCCGGCCGAAATGGCGCGGCGTTTTGCCGCCCTGCCGGACGCGCTGGCCAACACCCTGGCCATTGCCGAGCGTTGCCGCGTTGAGTTACCCCTGGGACAACTGCGCCAGCCGCGCTACCCGGTACCGCCCGGGGAAACCGCCGCGCGGGTACTGCGTCAAGCAGCGACGGCGGGGGCCCGGCAGCGCTATGGGCAGCTTACAAACGAGGTTTCCCAGCGGCTTGAATACGAACTTGGCATCATTGAGCAGTTAGGCTTCGCAGATTATTTCCTGGTGGTCGCCGACTTCATCCGCTTTGCCCATAAGCAAGGCATTTCGACCGGCCCCGGCCGCGGCTCGGCCGCCGGTAGCCTCGTTGCCTACTGTTTACGTATCACCGATGTCGATCCGCTTGCCAATCACCTGTTGTTCGAACGCTTCCTTAACCCGGAACGGGTCAGTTGGCCGGATATCGACACCGACTTTGAGTACGAGCGGCGCGGGGAGGTCATTCGGTATGTAGTGGAGCGGTACGGCGCAGACCATGTCGCACAGATTGGCACGTTTGGGACGCTCGCAGCTCGGGCTGCCGTACGCGACGCTGGACGGGCGCTGGGGACCCCGCTGCCCCTCGTGGACAAACTGGCGCGGCGGATTCCTTCTGGACCGGGGATGACGTTGGCCCGGGCGCAACAGGAGGTGCCGGCGATTTCCGAGCTGTTGGCGGAAGAGCCGCGTCTGCGTCCGTTGTGGCAAGCGGCAGCCGCCATTGAAGGGTTACCCCGCCATACTTCGATTCATGCCGCGGGTGTGGTCATTTCTCCAGTGCCCCTGTCTTCTCTCGTTCCGACGCAACCGGGGCCGGATGGCGTGGCGGTCACACAGTACGCCATGGAGGACGTGGAACGCCTCGGGCTGATGAAGATGGACTTTCTCGGGCTGCGCACATTGACTCTCATTGACACGTGTGTGGATAGCGTAAAGCGCCGCACCGGCCAAGATCTAGATGTCCGCCGGCTGCCCGATGGCGATGAGGCGACGTTCGCCATGCTCGGGCGTGGTGAAACCAACGGCTGTTTTCAACTGGAGTCGTCCGGCGTGCGGCGAATTTTGCGCCAGATGCGGCCAAGTCGTCTGGAGGACCTGATTGCGGTCATCTCATTGTATCGACCGGGTCCGATGGAGAACATCCCGACGTTTTTGGCGGCTCGACAGGGGAAAGCCGCCATCACGTATCCACACCCTGATTTGGAGCCGATTCTTCGCGACACGTACGGAGTCATCGTTTATCAGGAACAAATCATGCAGATTGCGGCGCGGATGGCCGGGTTTTCGCTCGGTCAGGCGGATTTATTGCGGCGCGCTGTAAGCAAGAAGAAGCGGGACGTGCTGGACCAGCAGCGCACGCGGTTTGTCGAAGGTTGTGTGGCCCGCGGCTATGCGGAGGCGACGGCTCACGAGGTATACGACTTGATTGTCCGCTTCGCCGATTACGGCTTTAATCGCAGCCATGCGGCCGCGTATGCGGTGCTCTGCTACCGGACCGCGTATCTGCGGGCGCATTTCCCGGCCGACTTTTTGGCCGCGCTCCTCTCCTTGGATGCGGGCAATCCGGCCAAGCACGCGGAATACCTGCGCGACGCGCGGCGCCTTGGCATCGAGGTCCTCCCGCCTTCCGTTCAGGACAGCGGGCCCCTGTATACCGTGGCCGGGGAGCGGCAGATCCGGACAGGGCTGTTATCCGTACGCAACGTAGGCCGAGGTGCCGTCGAGGCAATTCTGGAGGCGCGCAAGGAGAAGCCGTTCACTTCGCTGGTGGACGTCGTGACGCGCGTTCACCCGCGCCGTTGCAATCGGAAAGCGATGGAAAGCCTGTGTGATGCGGGGGCGCTGGACGTGTTCCTGCCGAGTCAAGCTTCCCCGGAGGCCAAACGGCAGATTCTCGAAGAGGCCTATCTCGAGTCGGGCCAGGGTGGAAAGACGACGGGGCTCGGTCTCACGTTCGATCCGGTGCTGAGTGCGGGACCTGCACGGAATGGGGCGCAAGGGCCGGCCGTACCCTCCGAGCCGGCTGCCGAACCAGACCTGCTTCACCGGCGTTCCCGAGTGGACGACGCCGCCGAAGGTCAGGTCTTGTTTGTTCGCTACCACGCCGAGAGGCTTCCCGGAAACGGACTGGAGGCTGTGCGCGAGGTGCTCCGGTCCCACCCGGGCAATCTGCGGGTTGCATTATATGATGAAAAGAGACGGCGCGCACGGCTGTTGCCAGAGTCGTGGTCGGTGGCGCTGTCCCCCGATTTAATTGGGGCGCTGGAGGAAGTTGTAGGGCTTGGTAACGCCCGCGTGGGACGGCTGCCAAAGCGGCAGAGCCCAGCGTCACCTTGACGAAAGGACTGGATGCCCGTGGTCGAGAAAGTCGTCGCACTGCTGCAGGAGCGGGGCGTGGAAGTGAACCAGATTGCGCAAATCGTCTATGATTTACAACGGCCTTATCATCCCGACTTGACACTCACAGATTGCCAGGAGAGCGTTCTACACGTGCTCGCCAAACGCGAGGTACAGCACGCCATATTCACGGGTGTGGCGCTCGACATGCTGGCGGAAGCCAAAGCCTTGCCCTCGCCCCTCCAGCGGATCATGGAGGAGGATGAGCCCCTGTACGGCGTGGATGAAATCCTTGCTTTGTCCATCACCAACGTGTACGGATCCATCGGACTGACGAACTTCGGCTACCTCGACAAGACGAAGCTGGGGGTCATCGGTGTTTTGAACAATCACTCCGGCCGCATCCATGTCTTTCTCGACGATTTGGTGGCGAGTGTGGCGGCTTCAGCTGCGGCGCGGATTGCGCACCACCACCGGGCGCAGTCGTACGACGCAGGTGACGTGAACGTATAACTCCCTGCTTTTCCGATTGTCTGCTGGACATGGTATAATTCATGGAGTTATCGATGCTGACAGGGGCGATGTGTATGTGGACGGTCATCTACATCGCGCAATCCGAAAAACAGGCTCGGCAGATTGTCGACCGACTGGCCGCAGAGGGCTTTCTGGCGAAGGTTCGACAGACCCGCGTGTCCCGGCAGCAGTTTGAAATCGTCGTTCCTGAGGCGGAATTGGACGAGGTGCAAGAGGTGCTGAACGACATCCTGCACGCCTCGAATCCGTAAGCGGCCCAGTCCGGGGCACGGGACCGCCCCGCTCTGTGGGGGCGTCTTCGCAACCGGCAACGACCGAGGTGAGAAGGTGCTGAAGGACTTGTTTTATAAGAAACGACACCGTTACGCGACGGTGGCCCAGACGGACCGGCGCCCACGGCCGGAGATTCCGGATGAGGTCCCGCCGCGTGACGTGCCCAAGGGACTCGTCGAGAAGTGCAAAGGCTGCGGCGCACTCTTGATGGCCCGAGAACTGCAAAAACACGCGTATACCTGTCCACAATGCGACTATCACTTTCCTATCGGCGCTCCGGACAGACTGACGCTTCTTTTGGACGACGGATCGTTTGAGGAGTTTGACGCGTCTCTCACGTCGAAAGACCCGTTGGGATTTCCAGGTTACTTGGAAAAGGTCGAGAAGGCCAAGCAGGCGACCAACCTGGCAGAGGGAGTCGTGACCGGGGCGGGCCGCATTGAAGGCCAACCTCTCGTGGTCGGCGTCATGGACTCTCGGTTTATCATGGGCAGCATGGGGTCAGCCGTGGGCGAAAAGCTCACCCGCGCCATGGAGGAGGCCCTCAAGCGGCGCTGCCCGCTGGTGCTGTTCACGGCTTCGGGCGGCGCCCGCATGCAGGAAGGCATTTTGTCGCTGATGCAAATGGCCAAGACGAGTGCAGCGCTTCACCGCATGCACGAGGCCGGAATCCTCTATGTCAGTGTCATTACCCACCCGACCACAGGCGGGGTCAGTGCCAGCTTTGCCAGTGTCGGCGACATCATCCTGGCTGAACCGGGGGCTCTGTTTGGTTTTGCCGGTCGGCGGGTGATTGAGCAGACCATCCGCCAGAAGCTCCCAGACGACTTTCAGACCGCCGAATTCATGCTCAAGCACGGAATGATTGATAAGGTGGTGCACCGCAAACAGATGCGCGAAACGCTCTCAGCCATCCTGCGCATCCACGCGGCAAGGGGGTGGCGAGATGGCGGGGCAGTTGGAGTTTGAGCGCCCCATTGAGGAGCTGACCAAGAAGCTGTCCGAAGTCCGGGCGTTCATGCACCAGCACGGCATTGACCTGTCGGAGGAGGTCGCCCGCTTAGAGGCCGAATTGGAACAGGTCACCGCCAAGGTATACGGAGAATTGACACCGTGGCAACGTGTGCAAATCGCGCGCCAACCTGGCCGCCCGACGACGCTCGACTACATACGTGGGTTGTGCAGCGAGTTTATCGAACTGCACGGGGACCGCAACTACCGGGATGATCCGGCCGTGATTGGGGGCATTGGTCTGATCGATGACCAGCCCGTGACTGTCATCGGAACCCAGAAGGGGCGCGACACGAAGGAAAACGTCTATCGTAACTTTGGTATGGCCAATCCGGAAGGGTACCGCAAGGCGTTACGCCTGATGAAGCAGGCGGAGAAATTTCATCGCCCTGTGGTCCTATTTATTGATACAGCAGGGGCATATCCTGGCATGTCGGCGGAAGAGCGCGGGCAGAGTGAGGCGATTGCGCGCAACCTGGTGGAAATGTCTGGCCTGCGCGTGCCGACCATCTGTTTTGTCACGGGTGAAGGCGGTAGCGGCGGCGCATTAGGGCTGGGACTCACTGACCGGATCTACGTGCTGGAATACGCCTGGTATTCGGTGATTGCCCCCGAGTCGGCGGCCGCCATCCTATGGAAAGACAGTGCGCTGGGACCCCGCGCAGCCGAGATGATGCGCATCGGCGCCCGGAATTTGGTCGAATTAGGGGTAGCAGACGAGGTCATCCCGGAACCCCTCGGCGGGGCGCAAAAAAATCCTCAAGAGATGATTGCCCGCGTAGCGGATAAAGCTGTGGCCGCCTTGCGAGAATTGGTCGCAAAGCCGCTTGAACAGCTGTTGGCGGAGCGCTATGATAAATATCGCCAGATGGGTGTTTATTCGGAGTCATGAGGATTTGTCGGAATCGGTATGCATCTCGCGCGGCGAGGTGACTCAGAGCACGACAACGGTCCGGGAGACGGGGCGGCATACAGCGCAAAAGGCCGCCCCGCTTTTACGGGTCCAGAACCAGGGAATGCCAGGTTGGGCTGTGGATGAGGTCTACAATCCGCTCGGTTCTTGTCGTCTCATGGACGAGAGGCCCATCTCAAACCATTGCGACGAAGAGGTGTATTGTTCTGAAGGGACACTTTACGTCCCTCCGGGACGAAAATCGTTCCGGTGATAGCCGTCCGGTACCGTTTCGAGGGACGGCGTCGAGGTTTAAGACGGTAAATCCGCAGTGCCCAGGTTGGGCAGATAGCACACGCGGGGGTGGCGACGAGTGCAAAGGATTGCGGTATTGACCAGCGGTGGGGATGCGCCGGGAATGAACGCGGCGATTCGCGCGGTCGTGCGCACCGCCATTTACGAAGGGCTGGAAGTGGTCGGAATTCGGCGCGGGTATCAAGGATTGATGAACGGCGAATGGAGCGATATGTCTCTGGGGTCGGTGGCGGATATCATCCAACGCGGTGGCACGATTCTATTCACGGCTCGCTGCGATGAGTTCAGGACGCCCGAGGGGCAGGACAAGGGCGCCCAGCGCCTGCGCGAGGCTGGCGTTGACGGCCTGGTGGTCATCGGTGGGGACGGATCGTTCCATGGGGCTTTGGAACTTTGGAAGCGAGGGATTCCGACTATCGGCATTCCGGGCACCATCGACAATGACCTACCGTGCTGTGACGCTACCGTTGGCTACGATACTGCGGTGAACACGGCGATAGAGGCCATTGATAAAATCCGCGATACGGCCACTTCGCATGAACGGACGTATGTCGTCGAGGTGATGGGCCGACACGCGGGCGATATCGCCATTCAGGTGGGGCTTGCTGGAGGGGCTGAATCCGTGCTCATTCCGGAAGTCCCGTTTGATATGGATGACGTCATTCGCAAACTCGAACGCGGTGTGGCGCGGGGTAAGAAGCACTCCATCATCATTGTTGCTGAAGGTGCGGGCAGCGGTATTGAGATTGGGAAATACTTGAAAGAGCACACTGGTTTTGATGTACGCGTTACCGTGCTTGGACACATTCAGCGCGGAGGGGCTCCCAGTGCCCGTGATCGGGTTTTGGCCAGTCGCCTTGGGGCGTACGCGGTGCAGCTGCTCAAGCAAGGGGTCGGTGGAAAGATGGTCGCCACGCGTCATGGCGAGCTGCACGCCGTCGATTTTGAGACGGTATTCACGACCCCCAGACAGCCGGAGTTGAGCCTGCACGACCTGGCAGAGATGCTTTCCATTTAGTTGAGGAGGAAAATCATGCGCAAGACAAAAATTGTTTGTACCATAGGACCTGCCAGCGAATCGCCGGAGGTGCTCCAGTCTCTCATCGCGGCCGGAATGGACGTGGCGCGGCTCAACTTTTCACATGGCTCGCACGAGGAGCATGCGGAGCGTATCCGCCGCATTCGGGAAGCCGCGGCGACGGTCGGCAAGCACGTTGCCATCATGTTGGACATCAAAGGGCCGAAGATTCGCACCGGGAAAATTCAAGGCGGCCAAGTGGAGTTGGTCGACGGAGCCCTCATCACCTTGACGATTGACCCGGTCGAATACGGCACGGCGGATCGCGTGGAGATTTCTTACAAGGGCTTGGTCGAAGACGTCTATCCTGGCGCGCCGATTCGGATTGACGACGGATTGATTGGCCTAGTGGTGGAAAAGGTCGAGGGTCACGACATCCTCTGCCGCGTGACTAACGGAGGAGTGCTCAAAGACCGCAAAGGCATCAATGTTCCCGGCGTGACTCTGCGCATTCCGGGGGTCACCGAAAAAGACGTGGCAGACATTCGGTTTGGTATTGAGCAGGGGGTCGACCTGATTGCCGCCTCGTTTGTCCGTAAGGCGGCCGACGTGCTCGAGGTGCGGCGGCTGCTAGAGGAACAGAACTATCAGGCGGACATCATCTCCAAGATTGAAACCCAGGAAGGCTTGGACCGGTTGGAGGAAATCATCGCAGTCTCCGACGGCATCATGGTGGCCCGCGGCGACCTGGGGGTAGAAATACCGACTGAGGAAGTGCCGTTGGCACAAAAACGGATGATTCGCCTGTGCAATCAGGCCGGCAAGCCGGTCATCACGGCCACGCAGATGCTCGATTCGATGCAGCGCAACCCCCGTCCCACTCGAGCCGAGGCGAGTGATGTGGCCAACGCCATCTTCGACGGCACGGACGCGATTATGCTTAGTGGGGAAACGGCGGCTGGTCGCTATCCTCTGGAAGCTGTGCGAACGATGGCGCAGATTGCGGAACGGGCCGAGCGGGCGTTGGCAGAGGATGAGGTGGCCACCCGCCACCGGACCGGGGTGGAGAAGACGGTGACAGATGTGATTGGCCACGCGGTCGAGACGATGGCGGCCGATCTCGGCGTGCGCGCGGTGGTCACGGCCACCACGTCCGGTCACACGGCCCGCATGATCTCGAAGCACCGCCCCAACGCGCAGATTATCGCGGCCACTCCGTCGGATAAGGTGGCGCGTCGGTTGGCGGTGTCGTTTGGAGTGCGTCCTGTGGTTGTAGAACAGGCGCAGACGACCGACGAGGTGCTGGAGACGGCCGTCGACGGGGCGCTGTCGGCCGGATACGTCGAGCCCGGCGACATGGTGATTATCATCGCCGGTGTGCCGGTCGGCCAACAGGGTACCACCAACCTCATCAAGGTGCACACCATCGGTGAAGTGGTCGCGCAGGGGCAGGGGCTTGGCCAAAAGGCGGTCAGCGGCCGAGCGGTCGTCGCTACGCGCACGGAAGAGCTGCTGCAGCGTGTCCAGGAAGGGGACATCCTTATCACCACCGCGACGGATGCGGACGCAGTGCCGGCCATGGAACGAGCGGCTGCCATCATCACGGAGGAAGGCGGTTTGACTTCGCACCCGGCGGTGGTCGGTCTGAGCCTAGGCAAACCGGTCATTGTCGGTGCCCACGAGGCAACCCGTCGCATTCAGGACGGAGAGGTCATCACGGTCGATCCGGCGCGCGGTCTGGTCTACCGCGGGCGTGCACAGGTGCTCTGAGCGGCGGAAATTGCGCTCGCCACAGAGAGCCGGAGGTGTAGTCACCCGCCCATACGTCGGAGGACAAGAAGACATATACTTTCTTAGCTTCCGACGAAGGGAGGGGTGGCAATGGACGGAGTGTTCGGTGCCTACACCCGTTGGGCCGTAGTGTTTCTGATCATCTTCGTACTGTTCATCCTTCTGGTTCCCTACGGGGCCGCTTATTGAATGGAACGACACTTTCGCCAAGCGGCAGCCTGAAGGTTCGGGCTGCCGTTTTGCAATGAAAATAGGCCGGATGCTGGGCGTTTATCGGAGTCCGACCGCATGGCGCCGCCATACTGGTGAAGGGAAATCATCCTTCATTCCAGACTGAGGAGGTTGGACTCATGAGCACCCTTTTAGGACACGCTGGCATGTTGGTCGCCCTGCAAGTCGTTCTTGCCCTCATCGCCATTCGCATTCTCGTCATCGGTGCCATGGACCTGCGCCAATCGGTGAACTGGCCAAATCTGGCGCAGGCGGTAACGCGCCCCATCTTGCTGGACGCCTTGCCGCTCATCCTGTTGTCCTGGCTGACGATCGTTGACCCCACCCACATCATTATGCGGGCCTGGTACTATGTCGCAGCCGCTTTGATTGTCATACGCACCCTACAAGACCTACTGCGTCGAGTTCGTTCCTGAACCGTTTTGGGACACGCTTTGGTTCGCGCAAGCCGCCCCCACAGGGCGGCTCGCTTTTGTGCGCCCGGCATGGCCGTGCTTACAATGACTATTCGTGCGATAATATTATTACGTCACGGACACGCACGAAACGTCGAGAGGAGATGAAACCGATGACGGAAACGCGCGTCCTTGTCACCGGGTTTGAACCATTTGACGGCGATGCGGTCAATCCGGCCCTAGAGGCGGCGAAACAGCTGCACGGTCGACGTCTGCAGGTTGGCCCTCGCACCGTTTCGATTCAGTCCGAGCCCATACCGACGGTCTTCCATAAATCGATTCAGGTGCTCCGGCAGGCGATAGTCCGCCATCGGCCGGACGTTGTGGTGGCGGTGGGGCAGGCCGGTGGACGATACGCCATCACCCCGGAGCGAGTGGCTATCAATGTAGACGATGCGCGTATCCCCGACAACGAGGGTCAACAGCCGGTGGATGAGCCCATCGTCCCCGATGGGCCCGCGGCTTACTTTAGCCGCCTCCCTATCAAACGGATCGTCCAGACGCTGCGCGAGGCCGGCATCCCGGCCGCAGTCTCCAACACGGCGGGGACTTACGTTTGCAACCACTTGTTCTACGGCTTGATGCACCTTCTGGCCACCGAGTTTCCAGGGGTGCGCGGTGGCTTTATTCACATCCCGTTTTTGCCGGAGCAGACGGTCCAGCGCGAGGCCCCGAGCATGAGCCTGTCGGACATCGTGCGCGGCCTGGAATTCGCCGTCCAGGTGAGTGCAGAGTATGCTACGGACGTTCCGCTGACGGCCGGGCGCGAGTGCTAGGTTGTCTGGACAACCTCTGAAACGCACTTGCAGGCATCCCCGCACTCCGCTATGATGGAGGCGCATCATGGATGAACGGGATGGGGCACACGCCACATCCCGCCAAAAAAGCGTTGAATCGCGCGAACACAGTGTTGATCGGGAAGAGTACGGGCAGGTTTCGCCATCCAGAGAGCCGGGGGGGCTGGAATCCCGGTTGGGGAAATGCCCGGAATGGGCCCGTGAGCTGGTGCGCTGAAGGCGTCGCGCACGTATCACCCTGAACCTGTGGTCTGTCCATCGCGCAGCACGTTCAGGGGGTCTTGCGACGCTGCGTAGGTGCACCCGGTTAGCCCCCGGTATCCGGCTTGAGCGCGCCGGTCTATGGCCGGCGAACGTGGGTGGTACCGCGGTTTATCCGTCCCATATGGGGCGGATTTTTATTTTCCGGTCGGACGATTCGTGCCGGTATGTCACACCCGACAACGTATCTGGGGCCAGGCATCCATGGCAGGGGCGGCTCTCCGTCCCGGGGCCGGACTGTCTCCCCAGCTGAACTGGTGTCAAAGGAGGAGCTTGTGATGAAACGAGTTTTTTCGGGCATCCAGCCCAGCGGGACACTCACCATCGGGAATTACCTAGGGGCCATGCGTCACTTCGTCGCCCTACAGGATGAGGCAGATTGTCTATTCTGCGTCGTCGACATGCACGCCATCACTGTGCCTCAGGACCCCGAGGAACTGCTGCGGAACACGCGCAGCCTTGCCGCCCTGTATCTGGCCGCTGGGATTGACCCTCGGAAGTCCATTCTGTTTGTCCAGTCACACGTTCCCGCGCATGCCGAACTCGGTTGGCTGCTGCAGTGCATCGTCCACTATGGTGAACTGGGCCGCATGACGCAATTCAAGGACAAATCCGAGAAGGCTGACGTGGTCACAGCTGGGCTATTCACGTACCCAGCCTTGATGGCGGCCGACATCTTGCTCTACCAAACCGATTGGGTGCCAGTGGGCGAAGACCAAAAGCAGCACCTGGAGCTAACCCGTGACTTGGCCGAGCGGTTCAACAAGCGCTACGGTGAGACGTTCACCATCCCTGAGCCGATGATTGCCAAAATCGGCGCGCGCATCATGAGCCTCGAAGACCCACTGAAGAAGATGAGTAAGAGCGACGCGTCCGCCGGGGCCTATATCTCCATGCTGGATACGCCTGACGTCATCCGCAAGAAAATTTCCCGCGCCGTGACCGACTCGGAGCGGGAGGTGCGGTATGATGTGGAAAACAAACCGGCCATCAGCAACCTGCTGACCATCTACTCGTTGTTCTCGGGCAAATCTGTGGCCGAATTGGAGAAACAATACCAAGGGCAGGGTTATGGGCCATTCAAAAAGGACCTGGCTGAGGCCGTCGTAGCGGGCCTTTCGCCGATTCAGGAACGTTACCAGGAAATCCTCGATTCGCCGGAACTGGATGCGATTCTTCGGGACGGTGCCGAGCGGGCTGCCGCCAAGTGTGAAGAGACGTTGCGTATGGTGAAACAGCGCATCGGTTTTTTGGTTTAAATGGCTCCCAGCACGAGGGGAGAGAAGACCCGTGAGGGTGTTGATGGTCGAAGATGAGGCGAGCCTGGCCAGGGCGGTGCAAGAGGCGCTCAGCGCCCAGCAGATGGTGGTAGACTGGGCTGCTACCGTGGAGGATGGGTTTGACAAAGCGGTCTCTGGCGCCTACGACTGTCTGGTGATCGATGTGATGCTTCCGGACGGGAGCGGCGTCGATTTGGTCCGGGATCTGCGCGAGGCGGACTGCGCTACCCCGATTTTGATGTTGACCGTGCTGAACGAAACCGTGGACCGGGTGCGTGGGCTCAACGCCGGGGCCGACGATTACCTCGGCAAACCGTTTCACCTAGAGGAGCTGATTGCCCGCATCCATGCCCTCGTTCGGCGATCCGCCCGTGACCAAAAGGTGGATTGCCTGACATGGGGCCCAGCCATCCTCTGGCGTGCCTCACGGACACTCGAGGTCAACCAGAAGTCGGTGGAGCTCTCCAGCAAGGAGTTTCTCTTGATGGAGTACCTGATGCGCCACCCGGGCCAGGTATTGACCCGGGAGCAGCTGGTGATGCACCTATGGGGTCCGGACGCGGAGGTAGCAGACAGTGCTTTGGACACGTACGTCTATTTTCTCCGCCGAAAATTGGCACGGTTGGGGCTTAAGAACTTCATCCACACCGTGCGCGGGCAGGGGTATCGGATTGAAACCGTCTGATACTCCACTTACTTTTACCGGTCAACGTATATTCCGCCGTATGTATCTCCAGATAGTGACCATCTTGACCGGCAGCATGTTGACCATCTTGTTGCTGGTCGGATCGATTGTATACATCGAGCTGAAGGTGCAAATGGCCAAAGACGCCGAAGGGGACCTGCAGACCGACCTCACCGAACTGCAGGCGCTCATTACCTCGTTGTCACCCACCTCGGAAAAAAGCGTCCCGGTCAGGTCCGATCTGGCGGACGACCGTGGCCAGCACCTGTATTTCGCCGTGTTTAAACGCGGCTCCCTACGCATTGAATCATACCACCCGCCAATTCCGAGCGCTCGTTTGCGCAGTGTCATCCCGGCGGAGGAAGACGAACTGGCGTATCGCGTGATTGAATACCACCGCGAGCCATATCGCCTCGTTGCCACCGCCTGGCACTACCACGGCCAGGTGTACAAGCTGTACCTATATCAGTCGATTGCCAATGAGCGCCAGGTTTTGCGTCATGCCTTGCGCCTGATTATCCTGTCCGGCTCCCTCGGCGCTATTCTCGCTTGTCTGTTCTATCTCTGGTTGAGTCGGCTTGTCCTGCGCCCAGCCCGGGAGTCTTGGCAGGCTCAGCAGAGGATGATCGTGGAGTTGTCGCACGAATTACAGACTCCCTTGGCCACCATGAACGCTTTGGCGGCCGGTCAGGTCCGTGATTTGGACGTGCGGCGTCGGCTGATGCGGGAAATCCACCGCGCGTCTGACTTGGTCAGCGACATCCTCTACTTGTCCCGCCTGGAGGGGATGCCGCGCCAGGAACCAGAGCCGGTCGCCGTCTCCGATTTGACCGAGGAAGTTGCCGACCAAATCGGGTGGCTGGCGCATCGGCAAGGAATCAATCTGACTGGGTCGGCGGTGCAAGGGCTGTACGTGTTGGCTGTTCCGGACGAATGGCGGCGTTTAATCAGCACCCTGCTCAAAAACGTGGTCGATCACGCCCGACCAGGCAGTCGTGCCACCTGGCGTCTCGCCCCTGAGGAGGGCGAAGTTGTCTTCCGCGTCGAAAACGAGTCGCAGGCTCTCGGGTCCGTCGCGGACACGGGAGGGACACACGGGTTTGGTCTGCACATCGTGCGTCGTCTGGCCAAGACGATGGGCGGAGAATTTCGGATTGAAGTCGCTCAGCACTTGGTGCGGACGGAAGTGCGCGTGCCGCACCTGCGGCAGGATAAGCAGTTGGGTTGAATCTGTGGAAAGGTTTCTTCCTGTAAACATTTCTTGTCAATACAAGGATTTCTTCTGAACAATATGTGATTTTTCTTTGAAAATTGCCTGTGGTAAGATTCATAGGAGACAAACCACGCGTGCAAAGGGAGGCAGCGGCAATGGCGTTCAAGACCTATCAACCTCCGGTTGAAGGAGAACCGATTACAAAGCAAGCGGGTAAGTTGCAGGTTCCGGATGTACCCATCATTCCGTTTATCGAGGGCGACGGGACAGGCCCTGATATCTGGAGAGCCTCTCAGCGTGTGTTTGATGCCGCAGTAGCTAAGGTGTATGGCGGCAAGCGGCGCATTGCCTGGTATGAGGTTTACGCCGGTGAAAAGGCCTTCAACAAGTTTGGCGAATGGCTGCCGGAGGATACGCTCACAGCGCTGTCCACGTATTTGGTGGGCATCAAAGGACCGCTGACCACTCCCGTCGGCGGCGGCATCCGCTCTCTTAACGTGGCGCTGCGGCAGGAACTCGACCTGTACGTCTGTCAGCGCCCGGTTCGCTGGTTCTCTGGTGTCCCTTCCCCGGTTAAGCACCCCGAACTGGTCGATATGGTCATCTTCCGGGAGAACTCCGAAGACATCTACGCTGGCGTGGAATGGGCGGAAGGAACCGAGGAAGTCAAAAAGGTAATTGACTTCTTGCGCAATGAGATGAAGGTCAGCAAAATCCGCTTCCCAGAAACGTCGGGCATCGGGGTCAAACCGGTTTCCCGCGAGGGCACGGAACGGCTGGTTCGCGCGGCCATTGACTACGCGCTGGCGCACGGCCGCAAGAGCGTGACGTTGGTGCACAAAGGCAACATCATGAAGTTCACTGAAGGCGCGTTCAAGAACTGGGGCTACGAGGTGGCCGAGCGAGAGTACGCGGACAAGGTCTTCACCTGGGCACAGTATGACCGCATTAAAGCGGAACAGGGCAAGGAGGCGGCAGACAAAGCGCAGGCCGACGCCGTTGCCGCCGGGAAATTGATTGTCAAGGACGTCATTGCCGACGCCTTCCTACAGCAAATCCTGTTGCGTCCGGCAGAGTACGATGTCATCGCGACCCTCAACCTGAACGGGGACTACATCTCCGATGCGTTGGCGGCACAGGTTGGCGGCATTGGAATCGCGCCGGGAGCCAATATTAACTACGACTCCGGGCACGCCGTGTTTGAAGCCACCCATGGCACCGCGCCTAAGTACGCCGGTTTGGACAAGGTCAATCCTGGTTCCGTCATTTTGTCTGGCGTGATGATGTTTGAATACTTGGGCTGGCAAGAGGTGGCAGACGCCATCACGAAGGCCCTGGAGAAGACGATTGAACAAAAAGTGGTCACGTACGACTTTGCTCGCCTGATGGAAGGCGCCAAGGAAGTCAAGACGTCTGAGTTTGGCGATGCACTGATTGCCAATCTGTAACTCGGTCTAGTATGGGCAAGGCCGCGGAAGGGACTGCGAGGCATGGCATTCAAGGAGGAATTGAAAATGTTGAAGCGGAAAAAGATTTCCGTGATTGGCGCTGGGTTCACGGGGTCAACAACGGCCTTCATGTTGGCATTGAAGGAATTGGGCGACGTCATCCTCGTGGACATTCCTCAGTTGGAAAACCCGACGCGCGGCAAGGCCCTGGATATGGCCGAGGCGTTGCCGGTAGTCGGCAAGGACGTCCACGTCATCGGCACCTCGAGCTACGAAGACACGGCCGGATCGGACCTGGTGATTATTACCGCAGGTGTTGCCCGTAAGCCCGGCATGAGCCGCGACGATCTCGTCGCAACCAACGCGGGCATCGTTCGGTCGGTGACGGAGCAGGTGGTCAAGTTTTCGCCCGACTGCATCATCATCGTGCTGAGCAACCCGGTAGACGCCATGACTTACGTGGCGTACAAGACCTCCGGCTTTCCGAAGAACCGCGTCATCGGCCAGGCCGGTGTGCTTGACACCGCTCGTTTCCGCACCTTCGTGGCGGAGGAAGTGGGGGTGTCGGTCGAGGATGTGTCGGGATTTGTCTTGGGTGTCCACGGGGACGACATGGTTCCGCTCATTCGCTACTCCTATGTCGGCGGTGTCCCGCTGGAGAAGCTGCTCTCGAAGGACAAGATTGATGCCATCGTCGAGCGGACCCGTAAAGGCGGCGGTGAAATCGTGAACCTGCTTGGCAACGGCAGCGCGTATTACGCGCCAGCCGCTTCGCTGGCTCAAATGGCCGAAGCCATTCTGAAGGACAAGCGGCGTCTGTTGCCTGCCATCGCCTACCTTGAGGGCGAGTATGGATATCAGGATCTGTTCTTGGGTGTGCCGACTATTCTCGGTGGCAATGGCCTTGAGAAGATTATCGAGGTTGACCTGCTGCCCGAAGAGAAGGAGGCCCTCGATAAGTCGGCTCAGTCGGTTCGCAACGTCATTAATGTGGTGAAGACGAAGCGATAACTCGACGGCCGCCAAAAGACTCACAAAAGCATTCGCAAGCCCGCGCGTTTCGTGCGGGCTCTTTTGTTGGCCATCCGTGTTCATCCCCATGACCGGTGATACAAATCCACCCTACGACATTCCAGATACCTTATACCGCATGCGCGGTTGGCGCAACCCGGGGATGGGGGTATGGTACAATGAAAAAAGTATGCCGAGGATTCGGCCCCGTTTGGGAGTGTGAGGTGCCCATATGACCAGCCCATCATCGAAACTGGTCCTGATTGACGGAAACAGCATCACGTATCGTGCGTTTTTCGCGCTGCCGTCGTTGTCCAACGCGCGGGGACAGTTTACGAATGCGGTGTTTGGCTTCACACAGATGCTGTTGCGATTGCTCCAAGATGAACAACCGACACACATCGCCGTGGCGTTCGACGTAGGCAAGACCACGTTTCGTCACCAGGTGTTTGACGCATACAAAGGAACACGCCAGAAGACTCCCAGCGAACTGTCAGAACAGTTTCCGCTCGTTCGCGAGGTGCTAAAAGCGTTTCGCATCCCCATCATCGAGTTGGAAAACTATGAGGCGGACGACCTCATTGGCACCTTATCCCGCATCGCGGAGGCCCAGGGCCTATATACCCTGGTCGTCTCTGGGGACAGGGATCTCCTTCAACTCGTCAGCGATACCGTACACGCCGCCGTCACCCGCAAAGGCATCACGGAAATGGATAGGTACGACGTCGAGGCGGTGCGCGCCCGTTTTGAGCTGTCGCCCGCACAAATTGTCGATCTAAAGGGACTGATGGGGGATAGTTCGGATAACATTCCGGGGGTGCCTGGGGTCGGGGAGAAGACGGCGATCAAGCTGCTGAAACAGTATGAGACGGTGGAGAACGTCCTCAACCATATCGAAGAAGTTTCTGGGAAGAAGCTTCAGGAACGCCTCAAGGAACACCGCGAGGAGGCCCTGCTCTCCAAGCAACTGGCTACCATTTGCCGTGAGGCGCCGATTGACGTCACACTGGATGAGTTGAAGTATTCAGGGTACGATCCGTCCGCCGTCCGCCGTGTTTTTCTCGATTTGGGATTTCAGTCACTGGTCGACAGGATTTCCGGGGAAATTGACAATCCGGACGAGACGGGCGTTATAGAGGAGGACCGAAGGGCAGCCGCAGCGGATTTGCCGGTGGACGTTATCACCCATTCCGAACAGCTGACCGCCTTTTGGGACTCGCTGCGCAGTCCTTGTGGCGTGCTGATCGATTTTGCGGAGGGCGATTATCAGACGGCGGACATCCGCGGTATCGCCATCGGCCTGCGTGATAAGGGGTACTACATTTCGTTTGCCGGTGACCTGGGCGTGGCAGACGTGGAGCGGCTGTGGAGCGATGACGTGGATAAGGTCGTGTTTGACATCAAGGCCCTGGCGGTCGCGCTCGATAGTCACGGCCACACGTTAACATTGGACGACACGTGGGACGATACAATGATTGGCAGTTATCTGCTCAACCCGTCCGACGGTGAGCCGTCACTGGCGGACATTCTGGAACGGGAACTGCAGGTGCGCTTGGATGGTACGTTGCGCCGCGCGGCGGGCGCCAAGGTGACAGGCCGTACGGCCATCATGGCCGGAGGGCGAGACAAAAAGACGGCAAGCGAGGGTCAGGCTACGGATGCCGAGGAGCAGGCGGCAGAGGCGGCCGCCCGCATCGCGTCGCTTTTGCTCCAACTGAATGAACACATTCAGGACGCCCTTTCGGCTCAAGACCTCGATGGGTTATACCGAGACGTCGAGCTGCCGCTCGCCTTGGTGTTGGCTCGCATGGAAGCCTTGGGCTTTTCTGTCAATGCTGACTGGCTGCGCGACTATGGCAAAGAGCTGACCGGACGGATTGCGGCACTGGAACAGGAGATCTACCGGCTGGCGGGCTGCGAGTTCAACATCAATTCGCCTAAGCAGCTGGGGGACGTATTATTTGACAAGCTGGGCCTACCGGCGATGAAAAAGACCAAAACCGGCTATTCCACCAGCGCGGATGTGTTAGAGAAACTGGCTCCGTATCACGAAGTCGTGGAGCGGATTTTGGAGTTTCGCCAGTTGGGCAAGCTGCAATCCACGTACGTGGATGGCCTGCTCAAGGTCATCCGCCCCGAGACCGGCCGCGTCCACACCCGCTTTCACCAGACCTTGACGGCTACGGGACGGCTATCCAGCAGCGATCCGAACCTGCAGAACATCCCAATTCGGATGGAAGAGGGGCGTCGCTTACGTCAAGCGTTTGCCGCCAGCTACGAGGATTGGTCGATTCTGTCGGCCGATTACTCGCAGATTGAATTACGCATTCTCGCCCACCTCTCTGGAGACGAGGCATTGATAGAGGCGTTCCGGCAGGGCATGGACATCCATACCCGCACCGCCGCCGACGTGTTTGAAGTCAGCCCGGACGAGGTCACGCCACTGATGCGCCGACAGGCCAAGGCGGTTAACTTTGGCATCGTCTATGGTATTAGCGACTACGGTCTGTCGCAGAACCTCGGCATCCCGCGCAAACAGGCGGCCGAATTTATCGAAGGGTATTTCGCCAAGTTCCCTGGCGTGAAACGGTACATGGACGAGATCGTCGAGACGGCCAAACAGCAAGGGTACGTGACCACTCTGCTCAACCGCCGTCGCTACCTGCCGGATATCCGGAGCCGCAACTACAATCTGCGGAGTTTCGCCGAACGCACCGCCATGAACACGCCGATTCAGGGGACCGCCGCCGACATCATCAAGTTGGCGATGGTGCGCATCGACGAGGCCCTACACAACTCCGGCCTCAAGGCCCGCATGCTGCTGCAGGTGCATGACGAGCTGATCTTCGAGTGTCCCGACGACGAGCTTGACGCCCTGCGTGATTTGGTCGAGGAGAAGATGGAGAACGCGATGGTGCTTAGCGTACCTTTAAAAGTGGATGTCCACGCCGGGAAGACGTGGTACGAAGCCAAGTGACGCAACGAGCGACAGTGACGCAACGGGCCTGTTCCATAAGTAAAGCCAGCGTGGTGTAACAAGTGACGCGCCGCGATTTAACGAGTGAAGCAACCATGATTGACACGCGAGAAAGGGGGATGAGCCGTGCCCGAACTGCCCGAGGTGGAGAACGTCCGCCGCAGCCTCGAGACACTTGTCGTCGGGAAGACCATTGAACGTGTGGAGGTTCGATTGCCGCGTATCGTGCGTACCCCCGATGACGCAGAGCGGTTTGCCGCGGAGTTAGCAGGCTGTCGCATTGAGGGGGTGGATCGACGAGGAAAGTATCTCATTTTCCGGGTGCCGCCGTATCAGCTCGTGTCCCACCTGCGTATGGAGGGACAGTATCGGCTGCATCCGCACGGAGACGCAGAGCGCCCGCACACCCACGTCATCTTTCACTTCACCGACGGAACCGAGTTGCGGTATCGTGACGTGCGCCAGTTTGGCACGATGGACCTCGTCGGCATGGGCGAACCCCTGCCGAAGGGACTCACCAGTCTGGGGCCCGAACCGTTTGCGGAAGACTTGGATGGGGCCGCCCTCTATCGGCGCATTCACGGACGTCGGGCGCCCATCAAGGCGGTATTGTTGGATCAGACGTGCCTGGCCGGTCTGGGCAACATCTATGTGGACGAGGCGTTGTTCCTCGCCCGCATTCATCCGGAGCGTGCGGCGGAAAAACTCACCCGTCGCCAATGCAGCGAACTGTTGGACGCCGTGCGGGATGTGCTGACCCGCGCCATCGCCGCGGGCGGATCGTCCGTCAGCACGTACGTGGATGGATATGGACGGCATGGTGGTTTCCAAATGGAGCTGAACGTCTACGCTCGCGAAGGGCAGGCCTGCCGCGTATGTCAGTCGACCATCGTCAAGACGCGGGTGGCCGGCCGCGGTACGCACTTTTGTCCGAACTGCCAGCGCCCGCCCCGGCCCGCGAAGAAACGTGCTGCGGCAAGCCGGAAAAGCCCTAGACGAACAAAGGAAGATGAGGGGATCGGCACATGAACGGGCTCATCGTCGGGTTGACCGGTGGCATCGCCACCGGCAAGAGTACCGTTACAGGCATGCTGCGGGAGCTGGGCGCGTATGTCGTGGATGCGGACGTTTGGGCACGCAAGGTGGTGGAACCGGGGTCCGAGGGGCTGCGCGAGGTGGTGGCGGCGTTCGGGGACCGCATCTTGCGATCCGATGGGAGCCTGGACCGGGGCGCTCTGGCGGCCATCGTCTTTCAGGACGAGGCGGCCAGGCAGCGGTTGAACGCCATCACGCATCCGCGTGTGCGGAGCGGAATGATGGCCGAGACCAAAGCGTACCTGTCCGAGCATCCGGGCAACCCCGTCGTTTGGGATGTACCGCTCCTTTTTGAAGGGGAAACACGCCACCTAGTCCAGCGTACGATTGTCGTCTACACCGACGAAGCCACCCAACTCGCCCGTCTGATGGCCCGCAACGGCTATTCGGAGGCGGAAGCGAAAGCCCGCATCCGCGCGCAGATGTCCATCGAGGAGAAACGACGCCTGGCCGATTACGTCATTGATAATACGGGAACCCTAGACCTTACCAGAGAGCAGGTTGAACGGATATGGAACAGCATTCGCAGCGAGGCGGCCGGCTGCGGATTTTCATCGTAAACCGACGCATTCTCATCAGCCTGATTTTGCTTGTGGCTTTGATTGGGTTGATGAGTTCCAACCGGTTTTGGCAGTGGATATATCCCATCGGGTATACTGCGGAGATTCAGCAGGCGGCCCGCGCGGCTCATGTCGATCCGCTCCTGGTCGCGAGTGTCATCCGCGTGGAGAGTAAGTTTAATACAAACGATGTTTCACATGCTGGCGCCGTCGGACTCATGCAATTGATGCCCGGCACCGCCCAGTGGATTCGCGTTCAGATGCGCCAGCACGGAGACCAGGATCCGGTGCTAGAAGGCCAGCTTGACCTACACAATCCACGCACCAACATCCGAATCGGCAGTTGGTATATTCACTATCTCATGGCTGCCTTCCACGGCAACCAAACCGCCGCCATTGCGGCGTATAACGCCGGTCCCCGGCGCGTCAGCACCTGGCTGAAGGACGGCACTTGGAACGGTCAACTGGCCGACGTACAGCAGATTCCGGTGGGCGAGACACGGCACTTTGTGGACCGAGTCTTTTATAATTATATGCTGTACAAGCGGATCTACGGATCGGACGCGGCATGGAAAATGCCCACATAAGGTTGACAAACGCTCATCCCGTCCGTATAATAAAGTCTGTCGATTGAATGGTATTGGGCATTAGGTGGTACCCACTTCATCCATGTCGAGGTGGCGGAATCGGCAGACGCGCACGTTTGAGGGGCGTGTGGGGAAACCCGTACGGGTTCAAGTCCCGTCCTCGACACCACGGAAGATCGAAAGCCAAATGGCATAGGGAATCTCGCGAGTTAGTTTGCGAGGTTCCCGTTTTGTTTCTAGTAGCCAAATCGACGCGCACTGCTTCGTAATATGCGTTATACCTGCTGGGTTTGGATCACTCTCTACATTGCTAAAACGCCTTGGTAAGATTTTTTTCGTGAAGCAGGTTAAGGCGCGGACGCTGTAGGGTGGCGTTCACTGGGTGAGTGTGTACGAATAAATACGACGGCGAAGGAAACTATTATAATGGCAGTAGAAATCCACACGAGAGTGGGGCCGATGGCTTTCCACAGTCCTACCATGGACAGGAAAGCGGGGATTGTGCACGTAACCCACGCCTCGATGAACGTCACCCAGCCCGTGAACAGGGCGATGTCACGATTTTGCGCGAGCAGTAGATAGAAGAGCCCCCAAAGGAATGACCACATCATCCAGATAATACCAAATTTCAAGTCGTGGAAATGTACAAAATTTACGATCGAATAACCGATAGCGAGGATGCAAACCCACAGGCAATACCAGCCTAGGCCTGTGGTGCTAAGTTTACAGAGGTTTGTGAGGCCCACATACAGATAGGTGAATCCAAATAGAAAAATTCCAGAGGCGGACCATATGGTCCAGGAATCTTGAGTGCTAAATATTATGTAGATAGGTGTCAATACTTGCAAACTACCAACAAACAGGTTGAACACTCCTGCACTCTTATTATCGATTTTGTTCAGTAGCATCAGTGCGTTGATGAACAGCACGGCTCCAACATACATGAGTCCGACATTGCTCATATGCTCACCCCCAATCTGGGAATTCATATTACAGATGAAAGTAGACGGTGTCTCCGGATCGGGAACCTATGAGAACAATCGCTCGTTCCAAAGGCAGCTGCTGTTCAATCTCAGCCTCCTCTCTTTGTTGGTTCAGTTGGTTTTCGTGGTCAAACAGAAAATCTGCGAGCGGCAGCTCCACGTATCTTCTTAGACACCGCTTGAGGGAACGCGCTCCGAAGCGTGTGTCGAATCCGATTTCTCTCAGTAAAGAGATGGCCGATTCGTCTAAACTGACCTGATACCCATGCTTTGTGAGCCGTTGGTTTAACCGAGACAGCTCCATTTGAATAATCGAATCTATCGTATGCTCGTCCAGCCAGTTGAATGTAATGATGTCATCGATTCGATTGAGGAACTCTGGTGAGAATACCTCTTCTAACCTCTTTTCAACGATTTGTCGAGTTTCGTTTTTTACAGTTCCCAAAATGGAGAGCCCACGAGTGTTACGATATGAATCATTTTCGTCGTCCGAATGCGGATGCTTGTTTGTGTCCGCCTTTTGTTCCTTGGCGTATTGCTGGAGTTCACGAGCCGCGACGTTACTCGTCATAAAGATGATGCTGTTACGAAAATTGATCGTTTGTTGACCAGATGCAACTGTCATGAGACCATTGTCAAAAACGTTTAAGAGGGTCTGTAGTACAGTTTCACTTGCCTTTTCGACCTCATCAAACAATACAATGCCCGGGGCACTAAAGGAACCTTCAATCTTTTCCTTTTCCAGCAATGTTATTCCCTCTTTACTACCCACATAACCTGGTGGTGCCCCCGTAAGTGATGCAGCGTAATGTTCTTGTGACAACGTGTTCATGTCGATTCGGCATAAGGCGTCTCTCCGACCATGGATGGCTTCGGCCAGCACACGAACCAATTCTGTCTTGCCCACGCCGGTCGGACCTAGTAGTAATGCAACATACAGTGGGCGAGAAGGGTCAGTGATATCAACACGGATCAATCGCAGCATCGAGTATATGGCAGTTAGGGCTTCGTCCTGACCCGCGAGACGGTCACGCAAATATCGCAAAACCTGTTGCGGGTCAAATCGAAACCGAGTGACCATCCGGGTAACCGTCGCGGGCCTGAGATTCTCTTCCGTAGCGGGTTCGTTAGACGTCTGTCCCCTATTTTCTCTACTGCGGTTCGAAAAACTGTCGACCATCTCGTTAATGAAAGGCATGCAATTAGGCTCCTTTCGCTAGCACCAATGTCCATCGAATTCACCGATAGCAAGAGCCGGGGTATATTCCGGCCCTTGCTTGTTGCAGACGTTTCATCGGGTCTCTTCCATTTCCCGCTCTGGTCTCGGCAGATTGCCGACTGGGCAACAAGCCACACCTACCGTGGCACGAGTGATCTTCTCGACGTTTTCACGAGCCCTTTCGGCATCCAGAACCCACGTACGATAGAAATCGAACGGACAGTCTGCAACACCTTTATCTCCGTCTCCGGAGTTGAAGATTCCCGTATATCCACGGTGCAGCAGCTTGAACAATTGGTTCTGGGACTGCCAGTTCGCACGTGCGTCGCGAATTTGCGACAGCGAAAGCTCGGCGTACTGAATTCCGTATTCCTCTTCGCCGCACTCACCCAATGTACGGCCATCGAATCCGATGATGGCAGAGTGTCCGAAGTAGGAGTAAACACCATCGAAGCCTGTAGCATTGGCAACAGCCACATAGCAGTTGTTGGCCCAAGCCATGACCTTGGACATCATAATCTGCTGTTCCTTAGCCGGATACATATAGCCCTGCGGACGTACGATGAGCTCTGCTCCCTTCATAGCGCAGTCGCGCCAGATTTCGGGGTAGTTTCCATCATCGCAGATAATGAGGCTGATCTTAAGCCCCTTAGGTCCTTCAGACACATATGTCTTGTCGCCAGGATACCATCCCTCAATAGGGTTCCACGGAAGTATCTTTCGATATTTTTGTACTATCTCTCCTTTATTATTAATAAGGACTAACGTGTTGTAGGGCCATTTTTTCGGATGCTCCTCATGGCGTTCACCAGTCAGTGAGAAGACACCCCACGTATTCGCCTGTCTGCACGCCTCCCCAAAAATTTCTGTTTCTTCGCCGGGGATAAGAGATGCTGTTTCGAACATTTCCTTCGGGTCATACATAATTCCTTGCGTGCTGTACTCCGGAAATACAACTAGGTCCATCCCAGGCAGTCCTTGCTTCATGCCAACCACCATATCGGCAATCTTGTGTGCGTTTTCAATGACTTCTTCCCGAGAATGGAGTCGGGGCATTTTGTAGTTGACTACTGCTACGCCTACAGTATCCGGACTGCTCGATATGTCCCCATGTCGCATACGTGTAACACTCCTTCATTGGGATTTTGCTGTCGCTCAATTTTGAATGCAATTATCGTGCCATTAAGACATAAGACGGTTTTCTACTGAAGGGTTACAGGTGATTAAGACCTTTATTGCAGCCATTTGGACACAAATAGACAGGGCGAGCGGTCACATATGGAATCAGGGACGGCGTTACTTGTGGGTGTTCATACGTGTTCACCTTTGTCATTGAATATGCGATAGTGTTTTATGAGGCGTAGCGTAGGAAGAGACGTGGAACACCATCGGACAGCTTTCTAACACATTGGGACATAATGTAATAACAATGGGATAAAGCCTGCGGGACGGGACTATCCATTCTTCTCACACGTGTGCCGATGGTCTATAAGGGCATTAAGGGGCGCTTCGTCGGTTGAAATGGGTTGAAGATGTCAAGCATGTGGATAGAAAGAGATTGAGGCAGGAGGGTTAGGAGAAGGCCTCCCTATAGTCGGCCCTTCTCTGAATCAGATTTTGCCCAAGAACTATCGGTCAAGAGCTTTCGCGGCATATCCTCGCTTCGCTTCGGTATTCCACGGTCTCTTGACCTCTAGGAGCCGATTCACATGCATGATCCAGTTCTGGCTTTGTTCACGGAGTCGCTTGGCATCGACGAACCATGGTACGTCTCTTCCGTAGAGTTTAGTCGAGCGCAAAAACGCCTGGATATCCAGCTTGATTATCGCAAAGGCGCAAAATTCCCCTGTTCTGAATGCGGTGGAACAAACACAGACATTTATGACCGGAAGGAGCACACATGGCGTCATGTCAACTATTTTGAGCATCAAACACACTTGCATGCCCGAGTACCACGTGTGTGGTGTCATGACTGCTCAAGTGAAAGTAGCAACGGTGTCAGGCTGGTAAACGTTCCATGGTCGAGAAAGTCCAGTCATTTCACCAAGTTGTTTGAGGCATACGTGATTCAATTGGCCAGGGAGATGTCTGTCAGTTCCGTCGGCCGACTTGTTGGTGAACGAGATAAACGAATCTGGCGTATCATCCAGCATTACGTTCAAAAGGCCCGTGACAAAGAGGATTTCTCCAACGTCAGCCGCATTTCCATCGATGAAACCTCTGTGGCACGCGGACATCAGTACGTCACCGTTGTTGCCGATATTGATGAGCGAAAGGTTTTGTTTGTCACACCAGGCAAGGATGCCGCGACTGTAGAGGCTTTTGCCAAGGACTTTCGGAGCCATAAGGGACATCCCGAGAATGTAACGACCGTCTCCTGCGATATGTCTCCAGCCTTTATTACGGGTACCAAGCAAGTGTTCCCGAATGCCACGATTACGTTTGACAAGTTCCATGTGGTCAAGGTTCTATCCGAGGCAGTGGACGCGGTTCGTAGGGACGAGCAACGCAAACATCCGGAACTGAAACGTTCCCGCTATGTTTGGCTCAAGAATCCAAACAAGCTGACGGCAGCTCAATCCAAAATGCTTTCGACGCTGAGTAAACAGAATCTCAAAACCGTGCGGGCGTACCACTTGCAAATGAACTTCAAAGAATTATGGCAGCAACCGAAAGTTCTGGCCAAACCGTTTCTGGACAAATGGTATTTCTGGGCCACCCATTCACGTTTACGGATTAACACCCGTAGATTGGACACATGCTCCCGATATTGAGCTCAATCACAGTTTTTCTTTTGGCCTTTGCCCTGGGCCACAAATTGCCATCGGTCGTCGGTCCGTCAAGGGCCGCTGTCGCTGAACCTTCGGTTCCCCTTGACCGCCCCTCCGCCCTCTGGCCTTTGGGCAGTTAGGGGCAAAGGTCCGGGATACACACCGACGTGCGTCACACCCTCACAGGGCGTCTAGGCTCGAGCCCTGTCTCGATATGACGGCGGTAGAACTCCGACGGGGACAGGTAATGCAGGCTCGAGTGCAGCCGGCGGTTGTTGTATCGGGTCACGAATTCGACGACCGCCTGATACGCCTCTGCGTAGGTCTGAAACTCGTACATTGACAAGCACTCATCCTCCAGGAGCCTGTGATACGACTCGATGTAGGCGTTCATATTTGGCGTTTTGGGTGGTATACGCTCGTGTACGACATTCCATCGTTCACACTCCGATTCAAATAAATTGCTCACGAACTGCGGGCCGTTATCCGAACGGACGGTGGGCAACGGTATATGACACTGAAGAATCTGACGCTTCCACAGTGCTGCTCGAAACGTCTCGACGGCATGTCTGGCTTCGCAGGTTAAACCGATATGGTATCCCACAATCTGCCTGTCATACACGTTGATGTACGACAGTACGAAGAAGAAGCGGTCCTCTCCTGCGATGTACCCGTACTTGACGTCCACCTCCCAGAGCTGGTTTGGTGCCGTGATGGTACGGTTCTGTGCCAGCTTCCTCGGGTGTGTATGACGGAGTTTCCGTTGCGGCCGCAGGATATCCAGTTCCTTACACAGGCGGTACACCTTTTTCTCGTTGATCACGAGTCCATGGTCTTGTCTGAGCATGTGGGTCAGCTTGCGGTACCCGTAGGCGTAACCATCTCCGGCAATGGACTCCATAATCCATTCCTTGATCTGCTCATCGCTGACCTTGCGGCCCTCCGCAGTTAGTGAGTACCCAGGAATCGGGCGCCCACCCGAGGTAGTGTGCGGTTTTGGCTCGTGTGTTAACTGATAGTAATAAGTGGATCGAGAGACCCCCACTATGCGCAGCACGAGAGTAGCGTTATACCCGGCTGTGATCCACTTGTGCGCAATGGCTACTTTATCCGCAAGTGAGGGCTCTGTTTTTTTAGCAGGTCACGCAAAATGGCAATTTCAAGGTCTTTCTCGCCCAGAAGCTGTTTGAGATGGGCATTTTGCTTGTCCAATTCACGGTTCTCTGCGACGAGTTGAGCATGTTCCTGCTGGGTGACATGGGTAGCGTTTCCTTTCGGACTGCTGCCCTGCATGGATTGGCCAGCTTTATACTGGCGGACCCATCGGCTAACAAGATTCGGACGGATATCGTACTTCCGAGCCACAACGGAATTGTTCCCGGCGGCGATCGCCTGTTCGACAACTTGGCGTTTGAACTCTGGAGTAAATTTCCGACGTTCCACGTGAACAACCTCCTGACCTAATGGTCTCATGGATTAGGGAGATTGTCCAACTCGATTACGGGGCTTAAGAGGTTTACAGCCGATGATTCAAGCAGCGAAGACCATTCGTCGACACCAAGAGGGCATTCTGTCCTGGTTCGACACGTATGTCACAAACGCACTCCTTGAAAACTTAAACGGTTTGATTCAAGCCGCAAAGCGCAGGGCCAGAGGGTACAGAAATGTAGACAACTTTATCACTATCATCTACTTGTTGCTCGGCAAACTGGAGCTCGACCTACCCACTTGAAATGACGAAGAGGCCATTAAGGGCTAGATAGGAGGAGTTTCTGCAGCTTCATCGAATCCTCGTATAAGGGTAACGCGGCACCACTCCCTGTCGGTGTACACGTCGAATGGGGTTTTTAACTACAACACCTCTTAATTCACATGGAAAAGAGCGGGGGAAGCGTTCGTTTACGCGCCAGAAAATTAAGCCAAAATGCCTTCGATTTGGTGTGTATTCCTTCTCGAATATGACGTAGCGTCGGGATGTTACGGGGAGGATGAGGTGTAATGTCGGAGAACCAGGCCATCAAATTGGGGCTATTATTTTCTCTGACTGGTACAACAAGTGTCACAGAGCGGGGGCAGTATCAAGCTGCCTTGCTGGCCGTTCGTGAAATCAATCAGGGAGGCGGGCCTCTAGGTCGAAGGATTATACCGGTTACGGAGGACATCGGATCAGATCCGGTGACCGCCGCTCGCAAGGCAGAGAAATTGATACGTGAGGATAAGGTCGCGGCTTTGGTCGGCCTGTATACGTCCGCATGTCGGAAAGTTGTTATCCCTGTACTAGAAAAGTATAATCGACTACTTTTCTATCCGGCCCTCTATGAGGGAGAGGAGTTCTCACCATATGTGTTTTATTGCGGACCGGTACCCAATCAGCAGCTAGAATATTTTATTCCGTGGTTGATTGAAAAATGCGGGCGAGATTTCTATTTGATTGGCTCTGATTATGTTTATCCACGTGAAACGAACAAACACGTTCGCCGTCTCCTTCGTGTACAGCATGGCAGGGTATGCGGGGAGACGTATGTCCAGTTGGGAAACCAGAAGTTTCAACATGTACTGGATGAACTACGTTCCCGTAAACCGAGTGTCGTTTTTTCTACGTTAGTCGGAGATAGCGCCGTCGCCTTTTATCAGCAATTCTATCACGCGCAAATAGGCATACCGATTGCGAGTGGCATTACGGCAGAGACCGAGGTTGCTGCCATAGGGGCAGAATATGCGGTTGGACACTATACCTCATTTCCGTATTTCTCGAGTGTAAAGACACGAGAGAATGAGGCTTTCGTCCACAACTATCAGATGGTCTATGGAACTGACGTATTAAGTTTTGTTATGGAAAGCGCTTACTACAGTGTTTACTTGTTGGCACAGGCAATTGAGAAATCCGGGACGACCAACACGGACACACTGAGATCGACCCTTCGAGGTATGACGTTCTCGGCTCCACAAGGGACAATAAAGGTTGACCCGGACAACCAGCACATGTGGCTGTATTCACGAATTGGAAGGATCAATAGACAGGGACGATTTGAAATCGTGTGGGCGTCAGAGCGACCAATTCGCCCGATTCCATTTCTGAACGACGTAAACACTGTAAGCAGTTTGGAAGCAACTCCTGTTCGTACAGTGGCGTCCAGTGATGAGTTAAGGAAGCAGTTGGATCACATGCAGTCGTTTGTGAATGACGTCGAGCGACTGATCACGCTGTTTCATGGGCATCTTGTATTCTGTACAGCAGATGGATTGGTTGTACGCTCTGTACGTAGCGATGCCTCGGTGCCTGAACTCCCTGCATTTCTGCAACCAGGGATCTATGTCCGAGAGGAATTGATTGGCACTTGCGGTCTTGTGTTAGCCCTCAAGAGCCGCAGTGATACCACGGTGTGGGGATCTTCGCATACACGAGAAGAACTTCGGGATTGGGTAAGTATTGGTCTCCCTATACGTCTTCCTGGCGGCGATCTACGAGCAATCGTTGGCGTGTTCGTTCCGCTTCGAGCCATGTCACGGGAGGCTATAGATACTTTGCGAGATGCAGGGCGGACGGTATTGGACACTATTATGCGATTGGAACAGACAAAAGATAAACTCGCGCAGGCGGAGGAAATGCTCCAGTCGGTGCTTGAACAGGATCAAGAACCTCATCTGTTGGTGAAAAGTGGTGAGTTGCTAATCGCGAATCAGACTGGGAGGCGTTTGGTAGAAAAGGATTGTTCCTTGCTCCCTCGGATTCTGTCGCGCCTGTCGAAAGAAAAATATGATATATCTTTCCGACTGGACACCATCGACAACCATGTAGTCCAAGTTGAGAGTCATCGAGACGGGGAGTTTCTCCATCTCGTGTGTCGCACAGTTGCTAGCCGAAAGGTAGCTACAACATCGGTTGAAGAGCCGATACTGATTGGTCACAGTCCTGCTTTCGTGCGGAATCTCGAACTCGCCCACTTGGCCTCGAAGATTGATGCGAACGTGCTCATTCTTGGCGAGAGTGGGACTGGGAAAGAACTGTTTGCGAAAACCATCCACCAGCTGAGTTCACGAAGGAATGGACCGTTTATCCCTGTTAATTGCGCTGCGTTGTCCGGAGATCTCTTGACTGCAGAGTTGTTTGGTTATGTGGAAGGCGCATTTACGGGGGCTAGAAAGGGAGGCAGCAAAGGTAAATTTGAAGCCGCTAGTGGCGGGACGTTGTTTCTTGATGAGATTGGAGACATGCCTGCCGAACAGCAGGCCGTGCTATTGAGGGTGTTACAGGAAAAGGAAGTCGTAAGAGTTGGGGATAACCAACCGATTTGTGTGGACGTACGTGTGATTGCAGCCACACATCGTGATCTCACCCAGGAAGTCGCTGGAGGGACGTTTCGGGGGGATCTGTACTATCGACTCAATGTTTTTTCAATCGAGCTTGTGCCTTTGCGTAACAGAAAAGAGGATATTCCTGAACTCACATATCATTTTATACAACGATTAAGTGAGCGTTCTAAATTACCAAGAAAAACAATCTCGAAAGATGTAATGAAAATTTTTCTGAGCTATAGCTGGCCCGGGAACGTCCGTGAATTGCAAAACGTTATAGAACGTGCGTTTTATCTAGCCGGAGAATCCAAACAGTTACAGCTTAATCATCTGCCAGAGCATCTTTATGTGAATAACGCGGGTCATGTGCGCCATGAGAGTTTAGAACGGAGGGGTATTCGGTCCCGGCTGTCAAACTTATATGAGATACGAAACCTCAATATAGCATCCGAGCGAGATAAGATTCAATACTATCTGAACGAATTCGGCGGGAACATCAGTCGAACCGCACAGTATCTCGGTATGTCGCGTACCACATTATATCGTAAACTAAAGGAATACCGTTTTATGTAATGGCGTAGCAGAACCGCCGTGAAGTGAGCTTACCCAAGTTGTCTCAACCGCCTTCAACGGTTGCGTGTCGTGATAATCTGCCTGAGAGGGTACGTTGAACAAAAACCCGGCATGGCACTGTCATAAGATAGGGTCGGGAACCTGGCTGTTTAATCGTTCATACAAAGAGCGGGGAGACTCACAACTCCCCGCTCACGATTATCTTCGTGCTTTGACTCGCAACCACAACAAGAATACCGGACTTACTCCTCAAACAAAGCTGTCGACAAATACCGCTCGCCGGTGTCCGGCAGGATGGCGACAATCGTCTTGCCACGGTTTTCTGGCCGATTGGCGACGGTCGCTGCCGCATGCAGTGCTGCGCCTGACGAGATGCCGACGAGGACGCCTTCTTCACGGGCCAACTTGCGCGCAGCCTGGAACGCTTCGTCGTTGGAAACCTGAACGACTTCATCGTAGATTTCCGTATTCAGAACATCAGGGATAAATCCAGCGCCAATCCCCTGAATCTTATGCGGGCCAGGCTGTCCGCCGGAGAGTACTGGCGAATCGGTCGGCTCCACGGCAATCGCCTTGAAGGAAGGCTTGCGTTGTTTGATGACTTCCGCAATGCCCGTAATGGTTCCACCGGTACCGATGCCGCTGATGAGGATGTCGACCTTGCCATCGGTATCCGCCCAAATCTCCTCAGCGGTTGTCTTGCGGTGGATTTCCGGGTTAGCCGGGTTTGAAAACTGCTGAGGGATGAAGGAGTTCGGGGTCTCCTTGGCGAGTTCTTCGGCCTTGGCGATGGCACCCTTCATACCCTTGGGGCCTTCGGTCAGAACCAGCTCCGCGCCGAGCGCCTTTAACAGCTTACGACGTTCGATGCTCATGGTTTCCGGCATGCAAAGGATGCACCGATACCCTTTCGCGGCACAGACAAACGCCAAAGCAATGCCGGTGTTACCGCTGGTCGGCTCGATGATGACGGTATCCTTGTTGATGCGGCCTTCCGCCTCAGCCGCGGCAATCATCGCATACCCAATACGGTCTTTGACGCTGCCCAGCGGATTGAAATACTCCAGCTTGGCCAAAACTTCTGCTCCGCTGGCATCGCTAATCTGGTTGAGCCGAACCAAAGGGGTGTGGCCAATCAGTTCCGTGATGTTGCGGGCAATTTTCGGACGAGGAGGGATTTTAAGCGACTCGGACATAATCTCAACCTTCCTTCCGTTGCTCCGGGTTCAGATTTCTGAGCCTCGTGCCCATTATAGCATACTAAACTGGTATGAATACGCCGGAAATGAATAAATTCGTCTCCCCCACTTAGAATGCCCGATGACCACTGCGATTAGTATTGCGATACTAAATCTGAGTATGTATAATTCATGCAAGAACCGAAAGCGAAATGAGTGAGCCAGGTGAAGGATTCGTTTTGGAACATCTGCCTGTTGCATGAAATAACCTCTCGGGATCAACTGCTCCGGGAAGCCGCTCGCGTCGGACGGACCAAACAAGAATTAGAGCAGACCGAGAATGGAGAAGAGATCTCTTCGAATCCGGAGCAACTCTTTCGCTTTATGAAGGAAGGAGTCGGGGAACGGGAATTTGGCCACTTTCCTGGTGACCAGGACTTATTCTTCAAGTTGTACCACGCCGGCAAGGATTTAGACTTACTGGAGTACGCCTGCGAAACCCTGCGACGCGATAGAGTGACGGGGACCGTCATGGTTCATCCTGGAATCGTCGAGCGATTTATTGAAACGTGTCGGAAACGACGGTATCAGTCCTTGCTGTTCTGTGAGGCGGAGAAATACATATGGGGTTTGATGGAAACCAAGTGTTATCTACAGCCGTTCTCGATGACGTTGCTGACGCAAAACTATGTCCTCGGGCGGTTGTTGAAAACGTATTTCGATCCGTTCCCCAATGTCACCGTAATTCAAGGCTCCATTTATCAGCCGCTGCCGCTTGAGACTAGATTTGACGCCATTTTGACGATCCCGGACTTCGGCACAAAGGTGAGCGAGGGCCTCGAAACCACGACCAGGGAAGCTGAGGCTGTCGCGATAAATCATCTCCTACCGTTGCTGCGGGGGGGCGGTCGACTCAGTACCACCCTTCCTGCGCGCGTGGTTTTCCAATCTGGAGATATCGCCGCTTGGCGGCAAAAAACGAATGAACAAGCTCCAGTACACTCGATTTATGCACTACCCGAAGGGTTGTTCCGTCCTTTTACGTCTGTGAAAACGTATCAGGTTGAATTTGGAAACACCCCTCCTGACGAGGTTGTTCTTGGACGGTTTGCACTGGAAAGTACGAAGCTGGTCCCGGAACAACAGGTTTCCGTTCATCCGGACAAGTTTCGGCTGCTGGATAATTGGCGGATTGACGTATTACTTGATGTCAATGAGGATGTACTCCGTGATTACCAACAAGCTGCGACTCCTAAGGTGAAGCTGCGGGATGTGGCGGATATCTTCCGTGGCAAGTCCATTTTGAAGCAGGACATAAAGGCTGGAAATATACGTGTGTTGAACATATCGAATCTCCAGGATGGAGAGGTAGACTTGCGTGGATTGGACACCATCGATGAGGAAGAGCGCAAAGTGAAGCGCTACGAGATTCTACCTGGGGATTTGGTCATAACATGCCGTGGGACTGTGACAAAACTTGCCGTCTTTCCGGAGACCGACGGCATGGTCATCGCGTCCGCCAATATTCTGGTTCTGCGATTTAAGAAGGCTATTTTGAGCCATTTCGCAAAAATATTCCTCGAAAGCCCGACGGGTACAGCGCTGATTCAGCGTTTCCAGAGGGGAACAACGGTGATGAACTTAAACGCGGCCGACGTCGGGGACATCGAGGTGCCTTTGATTTCGGAAGAGCAACAGCGCAGCATCATTGAACGCTATTTAAAAGAGAAAGAACGCTATTTATCTGCCATTCGGGACGCGACCACCCGGTGGGAGCAGGTCAAAAACCAACTCTACTGTGAGTTGTACTAAGGAGGACATAGACCGTGGCGACGGCAAATATCGGATTTGAAGAAAAGCTGTGGAGTATGGCCGACAAGCTCCGTGGCAGCATGGACGCGGCGGAATACAAACACGTCGTGCTTGGACTGTTGTTTTTAAAGTACGTCTCAGACGCCTTTGAGGAAAAGTACGAGGCGTTAAAGCATGAGCCCTATGCCGATCCGGAAGACCGTGACGAATACACTGCGGCAAACATTTTCTGGGTGCCAAAAGAGGCGCGTTGGAGTCACATTCAGGCCAACGCAAAGAAGCCGGAGATTGGCCAAATCATCGACAACGCGATGATTGCGATTGAAAAGGAAAACCCGTCACTCAAGGGTGTACTGCCGAAGGATTACGCGCGGCCGGCGCTCGACAAGACGCGGCTCGGCGGAGTGATTGACCTGTTTTCGTTCAAGGTGGGCGACCGGGAGAGCCGCGCCAAGGATGTGTTGGGACGGGTATACGAGTACTTCCTGAGCAAATTCGCCAGCGCCGAAGGGAAAAACGGCGGCGAATTCTACACCCCTACCTGCGTGGTGCGACTGCTCGTAGAGATGATTCAGCCGTTTAAGGGGCGTGTGTACGATCCCTGCTGCGGATCGGGCGGTATGTTTGTCCAAAGTGAAAAATTTGTGGAAGAGCATCAGGGGAAAATCGGCGACATTGCGGTGTACGGTCAGGAGTCCAATCCCACCACCTGGCGGCTGTGCAAAATGAACCTGGCCATTCGCGGGATTGACGGCAACTTGGGCCCACACAATGCAGACACGTTTCACAACGACCTGCACAAGCACCTGAAGGCCGACTTCATCCTTGCCAATCCGCCGTTTAACGTGAGCGACTGGGGCGGTGAACGGCTTACCGAAGACGCTCGCTGGACGTACGGTGTGCCTCCAGCCGGGAACGCCAACTACGCGTGGATTCAGCACATCGTGAACAAATTGGCTCCGAGCGGCGTGGCCGGGTTTGTGTTAGCGAACGGATCGATGTCGACCAGCACGACCGCCGAGTTCGAGATTCGGAAAAATCTTGTCGAGGCGGGGCTTGTGGACTGCATCGTCACGTTGCCCGGACAGCTCTTCTACTCGACGCAAATCCCGGTATGCCTGTGGTTCATCGCGAAGAACAAAGCGCCGAAGGGGTTGCGGGATCGCCGTAACGAAATCCTGTTCATCGATGCCCGCAAGATGGGGCAGATGGTGGACCGCACGCATCGCGAGCTGACACCGGACGACATCCGCAAGATTGCCGATACATATCACGCGTGGCGCGGGCAGAGTGAAGCCGGGACGTACGAGGATGTGAAGGGATTCTGCTATGCGGCCAAGCTTGCTGAAGTCCAGGAGCACGAGTACATTTTGACCCCGGGCCGGTATGTCGGTATCGAAGAGGTCGAGGAAGATGGCGAACCGTTTGAGGAGAAAATGGCTCGCTTGACGGCAGAACTGGCTGAGCAGTTCGCGAAGTCGCGGCAATTGGAAGATGAAATTCGCAAGCGATTGGGGGGGATTGGGTTTGAGTTTTGAGTGGGAAACATTCAAAATTGGCGATATCGCCAATGTACAGACGGGGCCTTTTGGAAGCCAGCTGCACAAGGAAGACTATGTAGAGAGCGGGACTCCTATTATTACCGTTGAACATCTGGGTGAGAATAGGATAATCCATGAGAATACTCCATTTGTATCCGACGAAGACGCAACTCGGCTAAACAAATATACCCTCAGAGAGGGCGACATTGTATTCAGCAGGGTCGGTTCTGTTGATAGGCGGGCATACGTTTCTCGAAAGGAAGATGGATGGCTGTTTTCTGGTCGGTGTTTACGTGTACGTGTGATCGATACCAAGCGAATATATCCCAGGTATCTATCCTATTATTTTGGGCTTGAAACTTTTAAGGAGCACGTTCGCAATATTGCAGTCGGGGCTACCATGCCTTCGTTAAATACGAAAATAATGGCTAATTTGGAGATTAAAGCGCCCAAGTTAGCTGATCAAATCGCAATTACATCCATATTGTCGTCTCTGGACGACAAAATAGAACTTAACAACGCCATCAACAAGAACCTCGAGGAAATAGCCCAGGCCCTCTTTAAGCGCTGGTTCGTCGACTTTGAGTTTCCGAATGAGGATGGAGATCCGTACAAGGCGAGTGGCGGCGAGTTTGAGGAAAGTGAGTTGGGTCCCATCCCGAAGGGATGGCAGGTTGGGAGTATCCAAGACTTAATTATCGCAATATCAGGTGGAGATTGGGGGAAAGACAGTCCGCAAGGAAATCACGTGCACGAAGTATCTTGTATCCGTGGAGCAGACATCCCCGAACTTAGAAAGGGTGCACTTGGAAAGGTTCCACGCCGTTTCATCCTACCTAAGAATGTTTCAAGGAAAGTTCTATCGCATGGCGACATCGTGATTGAGATTTCAGGAGGTAGCCCAACACAGTCGACGGGGAGAGCGGTGCTGATTGTGGACGAAATCCTACAGAAATTTGAAGCGCCATTGATATGCACCAACTTTTGTCGAGTCATTAAACCGTTATCTGATTACGGTGATTATCTCTACAGCTACCTGTCCTATTTGTACCAAGAAGGTATCCTTTTTCAATATGAGAACGGTACGACAGGGATCAAGAACCTTGACATCACGAGTTTGCTCAATGTCCATCGCGTGGCCATTCCGACGATAGAAGTCGCCAGGCAATATGCAAGCATGTTTCACGAGTTATATAGGACTATACAGTTGTTGGGGGCACAAGCCCATAAACTTGCCGAAATCCGCGACGCCCTGCTCCCCAAACTCATGTCCGGGGAAATCCGTGTGCCAATAGAAGAGGCAGAGCTAGAGGAGATGCGCTGATGTCCGAACGCGCCGCAGTGTACCACCCATCCTATAACGAGAGCGACCTCGAACAGGCTGCGTTGGAGTGGTTCGAGGAATTAAACTACGACCGGGCATACGGTCCGGAAATCTCGCCGGGCGGCGAATACCCAGAGCGGGAATCCTATCACGACGTGATTTTGAAAGATCGACTGCGTGAGGCTTTGCAGCGCATCAACCGACGCGTGCCTCAGGAAGCCATCGAAGAGGCGATTCGCCTCATCGAGGTGCCACAGAGTCCCAGCCTGCTCATCAATAACCGGGCGTTTCAAAAGATGATCACGGACGGCATCGACGTGCAGGTTCCCGCAGGTAACGGTGAGTACCGGACCGAAAAGGTCTGGGTGTTCGAGACAGATCCGGATCGCGTGGAGAACAACGACTTTCTAGTGGTCAATCAGTTTACTGTGGTGGAGAATCAGGAGAAGCGGCCAGATATCGTTGTGTTCGTGAACGGGCTCCCGATTGCGGTGGTGGAGCTGAAAAACGCTTCCAACGAGGAAGTCGGCATCAGCGACGCGTACAACCAAGTGCAAACCTACAAAAGCGCGATTCCGTCACTGTTTACGTATAACTCGTTCCTCGTCATCAGCGACGGGGTCAACGCTCGCGCTGGCACGCTAACAGCCGACGAAGACCGTTTCATGATGTGGCGCACGGTGGATGGCGACGACGTCGCGCCGTCTTCGCTGCCTCAGCTCGAAGTGCTAATTAAGGGGATGTTCGAGAAGCGGCGCTTGCTCGACATCATGAAGCACTTTGTCCTGTTTCAGACGGACGGAGAAAACCTCATCAAGATTCTGGCCGGCTACCACCAGTACCATGCGACCAACAAGGCCATCGAGAGCACCCTGCGCGCTACCATGGACGAAGGGGATAGGAAGATTGGCGTCGTCTGGCACACGCAAGGGTCGGGAAAAAGCCTGTCCATGGTCTTCTATACGGGAAAGCTGGTACTCACGCTCGACAATCCCACCATCGTCGTGGTGACGGACAGGAACGATCTCGATGACCAATTGTTTACCACTTTCAGTAAATCACAGGACTTGCTTCGACAGATGCCCCAACAGGCTGAGAGCCGTGCACATCTACGCGAATTGCTGTCCGTGGAATCAGGCGGCATCATCTTCACGACCGTGCAAAAGTTTGCGCCAGACGATGATGAGGACACGCTCCCTGTTCTAACCGACCGAAAAAATGTCATCGTCATCGCAGACGAAGCGCACCGCAGCCAGTACGGATTTCAGGCGGAAATCGTCGCGCGTCAGAACGGGGCGGAAATTACATACGGCTACGCCAAGTACATGCGGGACGCCCTGCCCAACGCATCGTACATCGGGTTCACGGGGACGCCCGTCGAGTTGACCGACAAGAATACGCCGGCGGTCTTCGGCGACTACATCGACGTGTATGACATGACACGCGCGGTGGAGGACGGGACCACGGTTAAGATCTATTACGAGAGCCGCATCGCCCGGTTGGAGCTGTCCGAGGCGGAGCGGCCAGTCATCGACGACGAGTACGAGGAGATTACGGAGTACCAGGAATACACCCAGCGTGAGCGTCTCAAGTCCAAGTGGGCCAGGTTGGAGGCACTAGCGGGATCGGAAAAACGGGTCAAACAGATCGCGAAAGACATCGTGGAGCACTTTGAGCAGCGCCAGGCGGCTATGTTCGGCAAGGTGATGATTGTCGTGATGTCTCGTCGCATTGCCATCGACCTATACAAGGCCATCGTCGCGCTACGCCCGCAGTGGCACAGCGACGACGACAGCGAGGGCAAAATCAAAATCGTCATGACCGGCAACTCGAGCGATCCGGAGGAATGGCAACCTTACATTGGCACCAAGCGCCGCCGCGAGTACTTGGCGAAGCGGATGAAAGATGTGGACGATCCGCTCCAGATTGTGATAGTCCGTGACATGTGGCTGACTGGGTTTGACGTGCCGTGCCTGAACACCATGTACATCGACAAGCCGATGAAAGGCCATAACCTGATGCAGGCGATTGCGCGCGTCAACCGAGTCTTTCGGGATAAGCCGGGTGGCCTGATTGTGGATTACATCGGGATTGCGGACATGCTGAAGTCGGCGCTGCAGCAGTACACGGAAAACGACCGGAAAACGGCCGGCATCGACACAGACGCCGCAGTGGACTTTATGCTGGAGAAGCTGCAACTCATTCGCGAGCTGCTGCACGGGCACGACTACAGCAGGTTCACTTCGGAGAGGGCAGCGGACAGGATGAAAGCCATTGTGGAAACGGTGGACTATGTCCTTGGCCTTGGAGAGGAGGGCAAGCAGAACTTCCTCAACTGGACGACGGAGCTGGCCCGGGCGTACGCCTTGTGTGCGACCACAGCCGCTGCCGAAGAGGTCAATCTGGAGATCAGCTTCTTCAAGGCCGTCAAATCTGGCATCGTCAAACTCATCACAACGGAGAACAAGAAGAAAACAACCCGCGAGCTGGATGCCCAGCTCAATCAGCTGATCTCCAAGTCTATCGTCTCCGAGGAAGTTGTGGACATCCTCGACGCCGTCGGGTTGCAAAAGCCAAACATCGCCATCCTGTCGGATGAGTTCTTAGAGCACGTCCGGGGCTTAAAGCAGAAGAACCTCGCGGTGGAATTGCTGCGCAGGCTCCTGCAAGGCAAGGTGAAGGCGGTCTCGCGCACCAGCATCGTGCAATCCCGGAAGTTCTCCGAGATGCTCGAGCAAGCCATTCGCAAGTACAACAACCGTACGATTGAAACGACGCAAGTGATTGAAGAATTGATTCAGATGGCCAAAGAGATGAACGAGGCCGTCAAGCGCGGCGAAGACCTTGGTCTCGTGAAGGAAGAAGCCGCGTTCTACGAGGCCTTATCTGCGAACGATTCGGCCAAGGAGTTGATGGGTGACTTAGTACTCAAGCAAATCGCGCACGAGTTAACCCAAGCCATCAAGAAGAACATCACCGTGGATTGGACTTTGCGTGAAAATGTACGTGCGCAGATGCGGGTCACCGTCAAAAGGCTACTAAAGAAATACGGGTATCCACCCGACCTTGAGAAAATGGCCATTGACCTCGTGATTCAACAGGCGGAATTGCTCGCAGAAAACGAGTCGGAAGACCTGGATGAATAACCGGAGTCTCTTGTTGGGGCGCCACTGGTAGGTCGAAAACTGGCCCGATCCGTACGAAAACCTGTTATGTCAAATTACATCGACCTCCTTTATGAACCGTCCATCATTTGGGTATCCTATCCTCATCTTATTGTGAGGAGACCGGTATTCATGAAAACAAAGCATGTGGCCGCGATCGTCATCCTGCTGGCAGTCATTTTCTTCTTGATGTTGGAGGCGCAGGAGTTTCTTCATTTGGACCTTTGGTCGCGTTAAGAACGTGGCCTCACGGGCGGATCGTCCGCCTATCCTTCAACCCGCGGAATTTTCATGTCGCGTAACATGTAAGATGCTTCCGTCTGAAAAACCTTGTAGAATGAGTGAAAGAAGATACAGGGTAAAGAGGCGAAGCAGCATGGAGACGTGGCGGCGCAACCTGGCAGTGTTATGGATTGGCTGTTTGGTCACTTCGGCGAGCTTTTCGATGGTCGTTCCATTTTTACCTTTGTTCCTGATTCAGATTGGCGTGCATACGCACACGGAAATGTGGTCTGGCCTGTTGTACAGCGTGGCGTTTGTGGCGGGGGCCATCTCGTCTCCGTTTTGGGGATCGATGGCCGATAAATACGGGCGCAAACCGATGATTGTCCGAGCGGGGTTTGTGTTGTTTGTGGTCTACACCCTCACGGCATTCACGACCAATCCATACGAAGTTTTGGGCCTGCGCATTCTGCAGGGTCTCTTGTCTGGATATATCCCCGGTTCGATCGCGCTCGTGGGCACCAATACACCGGAGAACAAGGTGGGGTATGCTCTCTCCATGATTTCTGCTGCTACGGCGACGGGAGGCATTATTGGCCCTTTGATTGGTGGAGGCATCGCGCATTTGCTCGGCAACCGTATCGCGTTTGCTAGCGCGGGTCTGTTGGTCTTTTGTTCGACGCTGCTGGTTATCTTCTGGGTCCGCGAGGAAAAATTTGAGCCGACCAAGCAGCGTACATCCGTGTTTGGCGCGTTTCGTGACGCGTGGCAGAACAAACCACTCCTTTCCGCGCTCGGGTTGAATGCACTGACCGCCTTTTCGATTATGACCGTGGAGCCCGTTTTGACGCTTTATGTAGCGCAATTGTCCGGATCGATGCGCGATGCGTCGCTCCTGTCCGGCGTCGTTTTCTCGCTGGCAGGCATCGCGAGCGTGGTGTTTGCTCCGATGTGGGGAAAACTGGCGGACAAAACGACGTTTCGCCGTGTACTGCTGATTGGCTTGGTGGGCGGCGGGGTGTGGACCTTGGCGCAGATCCCGTTTCATCAAGTGTGGACATTTGCCCTGGTGCGTTTTATCTATGGGGCGTTCTTCTGCGCGGTGTTTCCGGCCATTAACGGTCTAGTCGTCCGCTGCACGACGCCCGAGTTTCGCGGCCGCGCATTTGGTCTGAACCAGACCGCCAATCAGATTGGAAACACGCTTGGCCCGCTGGTCGGTGGTTGGATTGGCGGCGCCTATTCCATTCACAGCTTGTTTTGGTGCACGGGTGGGCTCTTACTCCTAGTGGCGGGGGTGGCCTGGTTTTCGACCGGCCGACAATCCGCAAGCTCCGTTCATCGGGCCCGAATCATCACTTAATCGTTCTACGATTCCGGAACGGAGGGACGAATTCTTATGACGAAAGACCGTTTTGCAAATCGAGTCGTTTTGGTTACGGGGGCCGGTCGCGGCATCGGCCGGGTGGTGGCCACAGCGTATGTGGAAGCCGGCGCGTACGTCGTTTTCGCAGACAAGGACGCCAATCTGCTGGCTGAGGCCACCGCATCCCTGCACAACGCGTCTATCGCCTCGGTGGTATGCGACCTGCGCGTACCCGACCAGGTGGTGCAGATGGTCAATACCGCCGTGCAGCGCTTCGGGCGGATCGACATCGTCATCAACAATGCCGGCATTGGGATTTGGAAATCGCCGTTGGAACTCACGGTAGACGAGTGGGATTCGGTGCTCAATACGAACCTGCGCGGGGCGTTTTTATGCGCCCGCGAAGTGGCGAAGGAGATGCCTGAGGGCGGATGTATTGTCAACATCGCTTCGACGCGGGCGCTCATGTCCGAACCCAACAGCGAGGCATATGCTGCTTCCAAAGGGGGGATTGTGGCCCTCACCCACGCCCTGGCTGTCTCCCTCGGAGATAAGCGCATTCGCGTCAATTGCATCAGCCCGGGCTGGATTGAGACGGGCGATTATGGGGCGTTAACCCAGGCCGATCACGCCCAACACCCGGCGGGCCGTGTGGGTCGGCCCGAGGACGTGGCACGTGCCTGCTTCTACCTGACGGATCCCGAGAATGATTTCCTGACCGGGGTGAACCTGGTGCTCGATGGGGGCATGACGCGCAAAATGATTTATGTAGAATGACTTTATGATCTCATCACTCCGTGGCTAGAAAACGGGGCTGTTCCACAACTCATCGTAAGATGGGGGAGGGGGCAGCGCCTTCTTTAATCCATGTTGTTATGATGTCTCTAGTTTCGTTGCGACTCCTGAGTTGAATGCTGCTCCCCAGCAAGCATCTTGCTCCATAAGATTCCATTTGATCTCTCTTTCAATCCGTGCTATATTAGTCAGCGTCGCCAATCGACCGGCGACCCTGAAAACCGCAAAACATCGGCATCCATCATCTACCGCTTGCCATTAGGGCGCGTGGGTGATACGATGAACGATGCCGCTTGCGACCGGATAGCCCGGTCACTGCGGGAACAGGTGAAGCAAGTCAATGAGGTTCCTTGAAAACTAAACACGCACAGAGAGTCTTGCGAACACGGATGTGATTCGCAATAAGAGCCAAGGACCGGGGTGCAAGCGCTCCCTTTGGGGCGCTGGACTCCGGGAGGCGAACTTTTGTTGAGAGTTTGATCCTGGCTCAGGACGAACGCTGGCGGCGTGCCTAATACATGCAAGTCGAGCGGACGGAAGGGAGCTTGCTCCCGGACGTCAGCGGCGGACGGGTGAGGAACACGTGGGCAATCTGCCCATCAGTCGGGAATAACACTCGGAAACGGGTGCTAATGCCGGATAGGCATCTTGGGGGCATCCCTGGGATGGGAAAGGCGCTAAGGCGCTGCTGATGGAGGAGCCCGCGGCGCATTAGCTGGTTGGCGGGGTAACGGCCCACCAAGGCGACGATGCGTAGCC
>NZ_AUMH01000003.1 GCF_000430585.1 Alicyclobacillus herbarius DSM 13609 | reverse complement strand
GAAGGCGTTGGGGGCATCCCCCAACCAGATGCGGACGGATATAAAGTTTTCAAGGAACAAGCGCATGACAAAGAAGCGGAGTAGCCGTCAAGCGACTCCGGTGACTCAACCGATAACAATCATCCATGGGTCGATGGGAACCTCCCCATCCATGGGTGAAAACGGGTATTGCGATACTGCGAGATTGTTTGGATGGGGAAGCCCCATCAACCACTTCCCATCCTCCTGAGCAGCTGTCTCATTCGGATGGGTCTTGAGCCGGCTCTGGAAATTCTCCAGCGCTGTTCCAGCAGTTCCGGACCTACTGGAAATTCGACGAAGGAGAACTTCTACTACCATCATACGAGGAGGCTGAAAGAGATGGATGATGTCCGCTACCCAATCGGGAAGTTTGAACCGGTAGCAAATGTTTCTTTGGATCAACGGAATGCTTGGATTACCGAACTTGCTGAAGCACCTTCGAGTTTAGAACGTGCCGTAGATGGGCTGACGTTAGAGCAGTTGGACACACCGTATCGGACTGGTGGATGGACTGTACGTCAAATTGTCCACCATTTGGCCGAAAATGACATGCTTGTCTATGTCCGATTCAAATTTGCGCTAACAGAAGACAATCCACAAATCAGACCCGCTTTAGAAGGTTTATGGGCAGATTTACCGGATCGGAATGTACCCGTCGAGGAGTCTTTGCAACTATTCAACCTCATTCATGCACGGTGGGTGGCTTTGCTTGAGGGGCTAAGGAGCGATGACTTCTCTCGTACCTATGTTCACCCTGTAAGTGGCGTGTGGACGTTAGACAAAGCCCTCGGTTTATATTCCTGGCATGATCGACATCACACGGCTCAAATTACATTCTTTCGACAGCGAATGGGTTGGTAGCAGGTCGCTGTTTCCCACTTCGTTAGACTTGACGAAATATACAGGATTATTGGCTCGTATTTTAGAGAAGTAAGAAGGGGGGGTTCGAAGGCCGCTCCCTTTGCTGCAGTTCATTTATACGCCCTAGTAATAGAGGTGACGCCTATGTGGAAGTCTCGAAGTGTAATCGTTGAATCCGTTTATATTGCCGACCAACAGAACACCTTCGTAACGAGGAGTGTTTCGAATATCCAAGTGGATTACGGTGGCATTCCAGGTGACCTCCATTTCGGCCTCACCAAGAGGGCTGGCGTGCGGGAACCGATGTATCCACGTGGTACAGAAATTTTCAATCGGCGGCAGGTCACAGTCGTATCGATGGAAGAGTGTGCGTTGATTGCCGAAGAACTTGGCGTCCCTGAGGTCCTGCCCCAATGGCTCGGGGCTAACATCGCTCTTCGCGGATTCCCGAATCTAACGAAGCTGCCCGTTGGTAGCCGGATTTTCTTTCCAAGCGGCGCTGGACTTGTGTGTGAAGGGGAAAACCTACCGTGCACCCAAGCCGGTAACATGGTACAGGCCAACTATCCGGACGTTTCCAAGCTCTCGTCCCGATTCGTCCGACATGCGCTTGGTCGACGTGGGATTATCTGCGTCGTGGAACGACCAGGAAAGATCTGTGCGAGCGACACCGCGAAGGTAGTTATTTACAATCCGCCAGTTTGAGTCCTGAAAGGTGCGTAGTGTAGAACAGTACGATTGTGACAATTAAGTTCGGAAAGCCTATCGTGCACAACACATACGATGACCGTGCTATCCCGGTCAGTCTGCATGGAAGAAGGGGGACGTGGCAGGTCGCGAAGCGTATGCTGGAGGGTAAACCTGTCATCATCCATGGCGATTTGGACACTCCCTCATTTTGAAGGGGATTTCGTGCGGATGGTGACGTTTACCAACTGCGAAAGCGTAGAGCTGTTTGTGAACGACGAGTCGATGGGGGAGAAGTCTTTGTCCGACTTTCCCGATCATATGATGACATGGTATGTTCCCTATGTCCCTGGGACGATACGGGCGGTCGGGAAAAACGGCGGGATCATCGCCTGTTCGCATGAAATGGCCACCGCGGGGAAACCGTACGGCCTCAGCTTGCGAGCGGATCGGCCCGCTCTCGCGAAGGATGAAAATGACATCCACGTCGAAGTGACGAGTACAGATAAAAAAGGGTTGGTCGTCCCGGACGCAGAGAACGAGATTACGTTCGATTTGCGCGGAGAAGGCGCGATTCTTGGTATAGACAACGGGGACCTTACGAGTGACGAATCATACAAAGGAAATCGGAGAAGGGCACATGCGGGAAGGTGCTTGGTCATCGTTCGCGCGAATGGGAATCCGGGTACCATCCATGTGACCGCCTTTGCCGAGGGGTTAAAACCGGGCGTGGTCACGATGGTTACTGAGGGTGATGTCGATAAGAAGTAAATCATGTGTGCGTGTGCCAGCATCGTTCCCAAAATTCTATTCTGGCTCTTTCTTAAGGTAATATAGAGTCAGTGCACTTTGGCCTTTGAGTTTAAGCGCCTAGTCGGAGAGAAGGAGGAGACAAACCGTGAGAACGATGAAACTTGGAACCAGCACCTTAGAGGTGCCGGTCGTTGCCGTCGGTTGTATGCGCATTCAATCGCTGAACAAGGCTGAGGCTGAGCGTTTTGTCCAAACCGCGCTCGAAGAAGGCGCGAATTTCTTCGATCACGCCGACATTTACGGCGGCGGTGCGTGCGAGGAGATGTTCGCGGACGCCATCCATATGAACGACGACATTCGTGAAAAGGTTATCCTGCAGTCCAAGTGCGGCATTCGCAAGGGCATGTTCGACTTTTCGAAAGAGCATATCCTGGAGGCGGTCAACGGGAGCCTGAAGCGGTTGAAGACCGATTATCTGGATGTCCTGCTGCTGCACCGTCCGGATGCGCTCGTGGAGCCGGAAGAGGTGGCCGAGGCTTTCGACATTCTCGAGAGCTCGGGAAAAGTTCGGTACTTCGGTGTGTCCAATCAGAAACCAATGCAGATTGAGTTGCTGAAACGATGGGTCAAGCAGCCCATCGTCGCCAACCAACTGCAACTGAGCATCACGAACGCCACCATGATCTCCAATGGCATCAATGTGAATATGGAGAACGATTCTGCGGTAGACCGGGACGGCAGTGTACTCGATTACTGCCGACTCCACGACATTACCATCCAACCTTGGTCACCTTTCCAATACGGCTTCTTCGAGGGTGTGTTCCTCGATAACGACAAGTTTCCGGAATTGAACCGGAAGATTGACGAGATCGCCAACAAGTATGACGTGAGCAACACGACCATCGCGATTGCGTGGCTGTTGCGCCATCCCGCAAAGATGCAACCCGTCATTGGCACGATGAATATACAGCGGTTGAGGGATTGCTGTAAGGCAAGCGACATCTATCTGACGCGGGAAGAGTGGTACGAGATCTACCGTGCGGCAGGAAATGTGCTGCCATAGTCTAGCAGGGCTTCTCTTGTAAAATCCATGAAGGCACGTTGTGCAGGCGTAAGCCATTTGTCCTTGCGCCAGCACATTTGGGTAACCACCGGGAACTCGGGGCCACGCCAGGCAAGTGGTCGGAGCAGGCCGCTTTCTACCTCTGACTTTACGGCCATCGCGGGTAACAAGGTCACACCAAGGCCCGCGATGGCAAACTGCTTTATCGCTTCCACACTTGCAAATTCAATCTTTGGATTCGTACACCCAGCCGCTGCCAACGACTGCTCCCACATCAAGCGGTAGCTGCAGCCAGGTTCTGTGACCAGGATGGTTTCCCCGTCAAGGTCACAAGGCGATACGGACTTTGTCTCGACAAGCTGGTGATCCGGATGGGCCAGAAGCAGCATCGGCTCCGTTTTCAGTGCTTCACAGGAAAGTCGATCGTCTTCGCAACACTCTTCCAACGTGAACGCTAGGTCTAAATGCCCCTGGGCCACCTGTTTGCGAAGATCAGCGCAGATGCCGGTACGAAATAAAAGCTCCACTTGTGGGTACTGAGCTCGAAACGCCATGAATACCGGTGCCAGACGGTACGTGCACAGGCTCTCAACGACCCCGATGGTGAGCGTGCCTCGTGGATCCGTATCCCCCGGCACGACCGTAAATGCCTCTTCGGTCAGCCGCAAGATGTCATCCGCGTATCGCAACAGCCGCTCTCCCGCCTCTGTCAGGCGGATTCGCTTGCCGATTCGCTCGATGAGCTGCACTCCAAATTCGCGTTCTAAAGTCTGGATTTGAGCGGTTACACTGGATTGAGCGTAGCTGAGTCGTTCCGCCGTCCGTGTGTAACTCAGCTCTTCCGCCAGGGTCTTGAACGTGCGAAGGTGCCGAAGTTCCACTGGAACTCCTCCTATCGATCCAATCGATAAACCGTATCTGAACTATCGTATGACAAGATGATACCACGGCGGTAAGGTGGATAGGGAAGATAAGGCGATAGGAGGCACTTGTTTCATGAGCGATTTACAGCTTCACCGGCGTCTGACGTGGGTGGAGGGCAGCGCTCTGGCGATTGGCGCCGTACTCGGGTCCGGTGTTCTTATCTTGCCGGCCATGACCGCACAACAAGCTGGCCCAGCGTCTATCCTGGCATGGATCTTCGTTTCCCTTTTATCTTTTCCGGTTGCCTGGGTCATCGGGACCTTGGGAGCGAGCTATCCTCATGCCGGAGGAATCGTCGAATATGCCCGTGTGGCATTCGGATCGACAGCCGGCCGAATCACAGCCTGGCTTTGCCTCGGGACGATTCCGATTGGGGTACCCATCATTGCTTTGGTCGGAGCCGACTATGTGGCCGCGGTGTGCCAATTCCCGCATTGGACCGCACTCGGGTTGGCCGCCCTCATGCTGGGAGGGTCCCTCTACTTGCATCGGCGGGGAATTGGGTTGGCAGCGTGGACACAAGTGCTATTTCTTGCGATGATTGTCTTGTTGATGTTCACGGCCATTGTGGCGGCGGCTCCGCACATGAAATGGGCCAACTTTCATCCGCTGGTTCCCTACGGCTTTCGACCGATATTCTCGTCCGCTGTGGAGATCTTCTGGTGCTATGTTGGATGGGAGATGATTGTCCACCTGGCTGAGGAGTTTCAAAACCCCGAGCGGGACTTGCGGCGAACCTTTCTAACGGCGCCGCTTCTCGTGGCCGGGTTATATATCGCTTTATCCGTCGTGACGGTGGGGACGCACGCATACGGAAGCAAGGAAGTGGCAGCCCCGCTCAGCCAGCTGGTCACGGTGGGTTTGGGGAGATTCGGCAGCATTGTGACTGGGGTGGCCGCGCTTTTCATTACGATAGTCGCCATCCACGGGAATGTGGGCGGCTTTTCCCGAATGGTGTACAGTCAAGCACGTGATGGGGTGTTTCCTGACATCTTCGCTCGGTTACATTCTCGGTTCCACACTCCCACCATTGTCCTGTATGCTTTGGGAATCGACTTTGTCGTGGTACTCACCCTCTACATGGTCTGTCATGTGAGTGTCGGTGCGCTCGTTCCGTGGCCCAGCGTCTTGTTCTTAGTCCTGTACATGATTGCCATGGCGTCCGCACTAAAATTGGTCGGTCGTTCCAAGCCCGGTGCGAGAATCATGGCATGGATTGCACTTTTGAGCAGCGCGGTCTGTATCCATTCAGCGGATGGGCGTGCTTGTATCCTGTGACACTTGGGCTCATCGGTTGGGGAGTCTCACGCAGGTTTTTGAAGAACGAAAGTGAAGATGCATCCCGTCGGCTAACAAGCTTGCCGCGGGGGAAGGGGGATTCGTTATGACCGATCATGTAAGACCGACGCAAACATGCCTGACGGACGGCGAGATTACGATTCGCTCGATTGAAGACCGTGACTACGTAACCTTATGGCAGTACATATACGGAGAACCCACTCCGGAATGGAAAAAGTGGGATGCACCATATTTCCCCCTCGAGTATCAAGACTTTGATTCGTTTTGCAACGAGCTCAAACAGGAATTGTCTAGGGACGACGAGGTTCCGTCGCGGTGCGCGCTTGAGGTCTATGGAAAATTGATTGGCACGGTTTCTTATTATTGGGAACACAGAGCGTCGAATTGGCTGGAAGTGGGCATTGTCATTTACGATCCGGCTTATTGGAGCGGAGGGATTGGAACACGGGCGCTGCGGCTGTGGATAGGTCACTTGTTTGAGTCGATGCCGTCGCTGCCGAGAATTGGACTGACTACCTGGTCGGGCAACCAACGAATGATGCGGTGTGCGGAAAAGCTGGGTATGAAACTGGAAGGACGTTTGCGAAAGTGTAGGTACTATCAGGGACAGTATTATGACTCGATTCGGATGGGAGTCCTCCGAGAAGAATGGGAGTCCCTCACCTCGATTTCGGATAGATCTCCAACCGAAGGCTGCAGGTGTTCGAAATAACTCTTAGACCGCGCGATAGTGTAGCATCTCACATTCTGGAGTGACGTCGGGAGTGTCGATTGTGGATACTGCAATCATCGTTGAAATGGAGCATGCCTACAAGAGTTCGTTTGCGCACGCCAAGTCGCAGGACTGGGGGTATTTGTACTGGAACGAGAACAATTCCCGCAGGAGTGGCCTGTCTGTTCATGCACGGTCGCCACGCTCGAGTCGAGTCTGTCGGCATTGTGGAGGCGTTTCGCGGACGCGGATTTGTCAGACCCTTGTTGCGACGGGTGCAGGAAGAGGCGAAGATTCGCGGTTGCGCTTCATTATGGGTTTTTCCTATCGATGACGTTGCCAAGCGGATCTATAAAAAGTGTGGTTTTCAGACGTGCGGCTATCTGGAGAGTGCGCATGCGTATAAGGAGACTGAGTCATTTTCGGTCGAGTCCGATCCCGACGAAAAACCGCGGTACGGACGGATCGGATGAAACCTCTAGATAAAAGGTGGGACTGAGTTGGAATACACCGAATCGAAACTGAACTTTGCGGATTCTCTATCGCCAGCTCCGGATGAAACGCCATCGACTGCAGTGATGGGTATGAAATTCGACCGTTTCAAGGGGCTTTCCATGGTGCTTCTGGGGGCTGTGCTTTGGGGGGTGTCGGGGACGATTGCCCAAGTGTTGTTTCAGCGGTACGGGTTCACGCCCGGTTGGTTGGTTACGGTGCGCATGAGTGTAGCGGGCCTACTGCTTTTGGCGGCGAGTGCCATCAGATCCGGTCCCAGGCAGGTACTGGCGGTGTGGAAGGATAAACGAGACGCTGGAAAGCTGGTCCTCTTCGGGATTGTCGGTTTGCTGGGGGTACAGTACTCCTATTTTGCGTCCATTTCCTATGGTAATGCCGCCACGGGAACGATACTTCAGTACATGGGTCCCATGTTCATCACCGTGTACGTCGCATGGCGCACGCGGCGCATGCCGAGTGGCCCGCAGGTGTTGTCGGTCGTTCTCGCGCTTATTGGTGCCTTTTTTCTGGTCACCAATGGCGATATCCACAGCTTTTCGGTGGCTCCTTTGGCTGTCCTATGGGGAGTGGTGTCCGCCATTACGCTGGCCTTCTATTCGCTGTACCCGCAGCCTTTGTTGCACAGATACGGTGCAGCGACGGTTGTGGGCTGGGCGATGTTCATTGGTGGCATCGGGATGTCCTTTATTGCGCCACCTTGGTATTTTACCGGCCAGAGTTCACTGGGCATCTGGGGTCTCGTTGGTTTTGTCGTGGTGTTTGGAACCCTGATTGCGTTTTACGTCTATATCGCGAGCCTGAAATATATCTCCGCTTCTGAAGCAAGCGTCCTGTCGTGTGGTGAACCGCTGTCTGCTGCCATCATTGCGGTTGCGTGTTTGCATGTGCACATGGGCGTACTTGCCATGCTGGGAGGGGCGTGCATTCTTGCCACTGTGGTCATATTGGCGCGCCAGCCCGCGGCAGCCAGATAGAGCTTGCCTCTTTGAGCAGTGCCTGTTCCACAGTTGAGGCTCTATGGCCCACAGTGTCCGCATGGCCTTACTTAGTTTGCGATAGATGCGGGTCTTACGTCGAGGACTCATCCTCCTGAAAGAGTTCCTGAAGAATGATGATAAATTGACTTTGCTTGGTTTGCTCGTGCTGCCAAAGAATCCGGAGCAAGGCCAGTTGTCGGGACAAAGACAGGGCAGCCTCGAGAGCGGGGCGGCTCGGCTAAGGGCGAATATATGTTTTGCCGGCGCCACGATTCAAACAGCCGCCACCAAGATGAAAAAAGATTCCTCTACCTCTTTCAGATAAAAGTTGCTAGAATATGTATAGTTTCGCGATCAAGGGTTAAGGGTGGACGAGATGAAAAAACGAAAAATGTGGCTTGGGGTGGCTGGTGTCGTGTGTGTTGGCTGGCTTTGGAGTGGGGACGCAATGGTATGGGCCAGCCAGACGCCGCCTAGTTCATCGTCCAAGTCTTCGTTTGTGGCGCGGATGAATCTCCTTGGTGATATGGCGAAGCAGGATTACGTTCCCCATGAATTGGTGGTTCAAGTTCGTGCAGGGGTTGCGGAAACTGAAGTGCGACAAGTAGCGGCCGAGGTGGGGGCGCGTGTTGGTGACCACCTGCCGGTGGGTGACTTCTATGTCTTTGATTTTTCCTCCGATAGTCAGTTGCTCTCTGCTCAGAGTCGTCTTCTGCAGACCCCGCAGGTCGTGTCGGTTTCGCTCAATCACACGCTGCACAGCGAATGGACTCCTCATGATACATATTATTCGAAACAATGGTACCTCAGAAAGATTGAAGCCCCGAAAGCGTGGGATATCACGCGCGGGTCTTCATCCGTAACGGTTGCCGTGGTGGATGATGGTGTCGATGTCAGCAACTCTGAATTTCGTGGTCGCATCGTGAATCCGTATGACGTGGTGGACGATATGCCTGATTACATCCCCGGCGATCACGCTACGCACGTTGCGGGTATCATTGCTGCGTCGATGAACGGCCACGGTACCGTCGGCGTTGCACCCAATGTCCGTATCCTGCCGGTCAATGTTTTTGTAGGGGAAGAGGCGGACGATATGGACGTGGCCAGGGGAATCGTGTATGCGGTGAACGAAGGCGCGGACATCATCAACCTCAGTCTCGGCGGGCCAACCGCTTCCGAGGTTCTCAGTTACGCGGTGAACTATGCCGAGGAGCACGGGGTGTTAGTGGTCGCGGCTGCGGGCAACGACCACACCTCGGCCGCAGAATACCCAGCCGCACTGCCTGGTGTGATAGGGGTCAGCGCCACTAACGAGTCGGACAAGCTGACCAGCTTCTCCAACTACGGATCGTACGTGGATTTGGCAGCGCCTGGTCAGGATATACTGTCCACAGTGGTCGGCGGATTCGCATGGGCGGATGGGACTTCTATGGCGGCCCCAGTGGTCACTGGCACCGCCGCTCTAGTGTTGTCGAAGAATCCATTCCTCAGCCCGAACCAAGTGTTTTCCATCCTGAAGAAATCGGCCATCGACCTTGGGGCACGCAGATGGGACAAGTACTATGGCTACGGTCGCGTCGACGCTTATCGGGCCCTGCGTGACACGCCGTCTCCCGTATCGGACATTTCCGCCTCGACGGGGTATGTCATGAAGGGGACAAACCGCCTGCCGCTGTCGTTTCACACCACCGGATACAGTATTGTCTCTGTATATGTGGAGGACAGCCATCACCATGTGGTGCGCAGACTCCTATCAAATAAACTTTGCTCAGGCGGCACCATCCGAACGTCTTGGGATGGCTTGACGGATCAACATAAGCGGGTGGGAAGCGGAACCTATACCCTGATTGCCAAACTCACCAATGGGCATCAGACAATGTACAAGCACAAAACGGTCAAGGTGACGGATGATACGCCGCCTATACTCACGCTCGGTAAGTCTTCGCTCGATTTTTCGCCGTCTGTGCAGCACACGGTGCAAATCCCGTTTCACCTTGATAAGTCGGCCCGGGTCACAGCCAAACTCTATGCATCCAATGGGAAATACCTTGAAACCATTGCAGACAAAAACTTCTCGGCTGGGAATCAACATCTGACGTGGAATGGGGCGGGGCCTAGGGGCAAACGATTGATGGAGGGTAGTTATCGCTTGCACCTGGACAGCCAGGCCGCAAATAAGCGCCATGGGGCAGAGCGGTCGATGACAATAACGCTGGACACCCGTGTCGATGCATCGGCAAAGGCCACAACGCAACGCTTTCGGGCCACCGGTAAGAATCAGGTGACCAGTGTCGTCACGGTGGGTGAAACCGTGTCAGCCACCGCGGGCGTGCTCGACGCGCATGGTCATTTGATCAAGACGTTATGGACCCATCGTACCCTGCGTAAGGGGACCGCCCAGCTTGCCTGGAACGGCAGCACAAACAGCGGCCACCTGGCGCCCGAAGGTGCGTATCAGTTCACTATTACCTTCCAGGATGTCGCTGGTAATCAGAAGACCCTGACGACGTCACGGTTTACGCTCGAGGATTGGCGTCCACCGGTGGTGACAGCGCCTGCGGATATCAAGGTGAACACGAGCACCAAATTCCCCCTGTCGGTCACCTACTCCCTGAACAAACCTGGACAGGTGAGCGTCGCGATTCAGCAAGGTTCACAGACCGTGGCTGAACCCGTGACGAATCAGAACGAATCGGCGGGGAGCCATACGTTTACTTGGAATTTGCAGAGTAATTCGGGCCAACACCTGCCTGACGGGGATTACACGTACAGGGTTGTACTGCGCGATCACCACGCACAGCAAACGGTGGCAAAGGGCACGATTCACGTGGATCGGGCGAAGGTGAACATTGTGGCTCCGGACGTGGCCCAACTGGACGCCTCGGGGACCATGTTTGGCGACAATGTCTATGCCAAGGTTTACTATCGTTTGGACAAGCCGGCCCAAACAACCATTCAGGTGTTGGATGAGAGTGGGCAAGTGGTTCGGACGATTGCGTCAAGTCAGCGTCAGTCCGCTGGCATTCACTTCTTCACGTGGGATGGAAATGATAACGACGGATTTATTTGCGATGTGTGGTCGGGTACGTTTACGTATCGGATTCGCACGGTCAGTGAAGCTGGGAACGTGAGTCAGATCCAAGGGACTCTGAGTGCAAACCCGCATCCAGGTTGGCTCAATTCGCAATCTGTACAGCTTATCCCTGATGATGCATATCCATGGGAACACGATGCATTGAACCTAACGGTGGACCTGAACCATCCGATACAGGTGGCCCTTTCGGCCTATGATCTCTCGGGTCAGGAAGTCGTGGCCCCCAAACCCCAGACGGTTCAGGCGGGGATTTCGACTATCACTCTACAGAAGCCAGCTAATCGGATTAGCGATGATCTGTGCTATTGGATTGTGTATACAGATGGTTTGGGGAATAAATGGCAGTGGTACATGTATGAGTGGGGTTCTCTGACTCCGGTTGGGCAATAAGAGGTTGGAACAACTGGCCCAGCTACAGCAAGGAAACTGGGCCAGTTTTCGTGAGCCCCCAAGAGGCTTAACTCCGCTCCTGAACAAGGACGAACGAGTTGCCCTCGCTGTCCTTGAAGATGGCTTGCCTTCCCCACGGTTGGTCGGTTGGGGGTTCGACAAATTCGACACCGCGAGCGGTAAACTCCTTATACACTTCGTCAATGTTGTCCGTACTGAGGGACGCCATGGCAAATCCTCCGACGCGATCGCTCATACCTGGCGGCGTAAACAGCACGAACGCAGTCTCACGTCCCGGCCAGGCCACCTCTATCCAGCGAGATCCGTTTCCAAACGGTTGGTCGGTTAAGACTTCGCACCCTAATTTCTCAGTGTAAAATTTAAGGGCCCGGTCCTGGTCGGCGACCGGGATCGTGCAAAACTTAATCTTAATCATCAGGATCCTCCGTTCCGTATTCTCTTCTTATCCCAAGTTCGTCATGCTCAGGATATCATGGGGGCGCGGGCAAACAGGTCATCACACCTGTATCCCACACTCCATTTGCAAGAGTTCAGCCTTCAACTCGAGCCCGCCCGCATAACCCACCAGGCGCCCGTCTTTGCCAATCACTCGATGGCATGGGATGACGAACGGAATCGGGTTGGCGGCGATGGCGCCGGCGACCGCTCGCACTGCCTTCGGTCGACCGATGCGCTCCGCTACGTCCGAATAGGAAACCGTGCATCCATAGGGGATACGCTGCAATTCTTCCCAGACTGATTTTTGAAAGGCCGTTCCGAAAAGGTCCAGTGGAAGGGTGAAGGTTTGCCGGCGTCCAGCAAAGTACTCCTGCAATTGCAGGGCGTACGATTCTACGCGACTCGGTTCCTCCAGCAGGGCCTGAGTCCTAGCTGTGTTTTTCGCCCAATCCGCAAAATTGTCCCACGATTCGTTGGGCAGGGTGATGGCGCACAGACCAGCATCGGTTGCAGCGATGAACAACTCATGACAGCGGTAGTTCATTCGTCCCCAATAGATCAATCTTGACATGGGCGTTCACCCCCCAGTCTATTCAGCGTTCAAGAAGTTCCATCACTTCGGAAAATAATCTTCGACAAGAGACAGTTTCAGTATAGCTGACTCAGGTACAAAGAGGTAGGACGAGAGAATAAGACCGCAAGATTATGGCGTGTGTTATACTACGAAAACACCCGATTTTTTTGCCGCTATCCCGGCCATGAAAGGAGGAGCGTGGTTCATGGACCTCGATATCCAACCTCTGCAGACAGAGCAAGACGTACAATGGCTAACTGCCCTTTGGCAGGCAGAGTGGGGCGGAGACATGATGGTTAGCCGAGGGCATGTCTACCGTCTGGCCGATTTACAGGCGATCATCGCCAAGGCGGATGGCCAGCCCGTAGGGGCGGCCACCTATCGATTCGACGAGGAGAACGGTTGTGAACTGATGAGCCTCAATGCCGTTCAATCGGGCAGCGGGGTGGGAACCGGGCTTCTCCGCGAGGTTGAGCGATTCGCCAAACAAAAGCGGTGTACCCGTGTCTGGCTGATTACGAGCAACGATAACTTGGCTGCGATGCGCTTTTACCTGCGCCGTGGATACCGCTTCGTGGCTGTACACCAGGGGGCCATCGACGAAGCGCGCCGGCTCAAACCAACCATTCCACTCGTGGGCGATGATGGGATAGAGATCCATGACGAGATTGAACTGGCGAAGGATGTTCGCTGATTAGACAGCTTTCCCATAGGAATTCTATTGGCCTGGAGTTCGCCTGGCCAGAAAGGTGGCGCGGACAAGAGCGGAAAGGCATACAATAGGGTATGGGTGATTTGTCGGAGAGGAGACTGCGGATGAAACGAATCTGTGTATTTGCCGGTTCAAACCTCGGTGCACATCCGAAATACCAGCTCCACGCGCGTGAGCTTGGCCAGGTTATCGCGGCCAATGGATGGGAACTCGTCTATGGCGGATCGAAATCCGGATTGATGGGGGAAGTGGCTAACGCGGTCCTTGATGCTGGCGGAACGGTGATTGGAGTCATGCCTACTGGGCTGTTCCGCGGTGAGGTGGTCCACACAGGATTGTCCCAGCTCATTGAAGTGAAAGATATGCATGAACGCAAGGCCACGATGGGGAACCTCTCAGACGCTTTTGTGGCCCTACCAGGAGGGTATGGCACGTTCGAAGAACTGTTTGAGGTGGTTAGTTGGGCCCAATTGGGTATTCACCACAAACCGATTGGTTTGTTAAACGTGGCGGATTATTACGTTCCCTTAATGGATTTGGTTCATCACGCGGTCCAAGCCGGATTCGTGCGTAAGGCCTCCGAACAACTCCTTGTACTTGGCAACGACGCACAAGACCTGATGGAAAAGCTCAAAGCCTATCGTTCGCCCATCGCCAAACCGCTATGGCAAGCCTCCTCGACTTCTGACCTCTCTCACTGAGCGCGACGACACCCGATAAACCATTTCCGCCGCTTATGAGAGTCCATGCCCTTCAGCGGGTATGCAAGGCTGTATGGCAAGGGCGGCGGACAAGGGTCCTGGTATAGAGTTGCGCTATCCCCATCCGTATGACTCATCTCATACTAGCGTACACCCAAGACAGATTTGGGCACGTTCTGGATACGGATCATGACAAAGATTTAATGTGACATTTACACAAACTTAACAATCTATATGTACCCTTATTACGAACTTTATATTGTACAGGAAGGATGGTGCAAGTACGGTGGTATCGTCGGAGCGCCAATTGGAGAGAGGTTCCGACTCCATTTCACAAGCTCTCGATCAGGCGCCGCTCAGTCTGTTTCACCTACGTGCCGTACTTATCGCCGGACTCGGATTTTTTACGGATGCATATGACTTATTCATCATTGGACCGGCTCTGGTACTGATTCGTGGGGAATGGCACCTGTCGACCTCAATGGTCGGATTGGTCGGAAGCACCACACTGATTGCAAACTTTGTCGGGGCACTTGTCTTTGGGCGTTTGGCTGACATCTTAGGCCGGAAAAAGCTATACGGGTTGGTCGCGGCCATCATGACGGCCGGGGCTGTCCTGTCTGCCCTGGCTCCAAATTTAGCCTGGCTGCTTGTCTTCCGGTTTATCCTGGGACTGGGTATTGGTGGCGATTATCCTATCAGTGCGGTCATCATGAGCGAGTATGCCAACGTCAAAGACCGCGGCAAGCTGGTCGGTATGGTCTTTTCGATGCAGGCCCTCGGCTTGATTGCTGGCCCTATCGTCGCTATTACTTTGCTGGCCAGTGGTTTACCGCATGACCTCATCTGGCGTATTCTCTTAGGACTTGGCGCGATACCTGCGCTCAGTGTCATTTATGCACGATCCCGGATGCCCGAATCACCGCGATTTCAGGCCCAGGTACTTGGACGGGCGACTACCGCTGCCCAGTCGTTGGGTGAGTATACCCAGGGACAGGTGGCGGCTACGGCGCGTGCGGAAGGGGGCCGGGCTCGGCGCATGACGTTGCGCGAGTTTTTGACCCATGGCCATATGCTGAAGGTCTTAATCGGTACGGCCGGCACGTGGTTCCTGTTTGACTATGCCTACTACGGAAATTCCATCTCGACTCCGCTTATCATGCAGTGGGTGGCTCCACATGCCGATTTGTTACAGAGTGAAGCTTGGACGCTCATTGTGTTTGCCATCGCGGCTTTGCCTGGGTACGCACTAGCCGTCGCGAAAATTGATAAGGTCGGACACCGTCGCCTGCAGATGCTAGGGTTCGCCGTGATGGGCCTCACCTTTCTCGCTATGGGTGCGGTGCCCGGCATGACGCAACAGGTCTTGCCGTTTCTCGTGCTTTACGGAGTCAGCTACTTTTTTGCCGAGTTTGGTCCGAACATGACCACCTTTGTGTTAGCCGCCGAAGTGTTTCCCGTCAGCGTCCGTACAACTGGGCACGGCTTGTCCGCAGGTGTGGCCAAACTAGGGGCATTCATCGGCGTTTTTCTCTTTCCAGTCATTCTGCATACGTTCGGGTTACGGGGCACGTTTATCATCACGTGCATTTTTTCTGGACTTGGCTGGGCCTTGAGCTGGCTGGTACCAGAACCAACGAATCGTTCCATTGACGATCCGTCTCTCCTTGACACTGAAGCCTCGCGAAAGCCTCGCGAAGCGCGACCGTACTCAACCGTCGCGAGGGCGAAGTGATTGGATAGGAAATCGGATAGAAAGTCGGGCGGTTCCATGAGTGAAGATGCCGACGAGGGGCAACGCCCCTCGTCTGTGTGTGTCAGTGGCTCCACATCAGGCGCCGCGAACTACGCGTGTGCTTGTGTTCCTGCATCGACCTGAGAACGGCCGTCAGTTGTTGATCCCGACTCTTGCGGTGCGCGTCTTCCTGGAGCTCAAGAATCTTCAGGATTTTGTCCAGGGTGGCTCGTAGCTGCGCGTGTTCTTTCAACACGGTCTCCACGCTGGTCTGTAGGGTGCCCAGTTGATGGGCAAGGTGTGCCGATTCGCCGCCGCTGATATTGGCCGGTGATACACTGGTGGTTCCTTTGTCGTCACCGGGTGTGTCTTTGAAGCCGAGCGCCGCGAGCTCCGCCGGATCGATGATGTAGGTGGGGCCGAAGGTATCTTGGACTTGTTCGGCCTTTAACTTTCCTCTTTGAATCCAACGGCGTACGGTGCTGGGATGACAACCCAGAAGTTCAGCAGCTTCCCGTACCGTCACGAGGCATCCCTCCCCAGAAATGAGTGGCCGCGTATCTTACCTCGAGTCTAAACCAAGTCGGTTGCGATGTTTGTCGAAGTGAGACAGCGTCACCGGTTTCCGACAACAAAACCGCCGAATTGTCATTTGACAGACCGGCCGCAGCGTGTGATATCCTAATACTGCAAGCAAGCGCTTGTTTCAGTTGGATGAAAGCGCTTTAATCGAGAGCGGATTAGACGCGGAGATATTCATGTGGAAGGCATGAGACAAACGGGTCACTCTGTAAGGAGGCCAGTGCGATGGAGATTCGCAAGATGTATATTGACGGAGAATGGGTGACCGCAGAAAGCCAGCAAACGCTGTCTGTCCACAACCCGGCCACGCAAGAACTCGTGGGGATAACCACGTTTGGGGATGAACGAGATGCAAAAAAGGCGATTGATGCCGCGCACCGGGCGTTCCCAAGCTGGTCAAGGCTGACGGCGCGTGAGCGGTCGCGGTACTTATATCGGCTCTATGAATTGGTGTATCAGCATCGAGATGAATTGGCGTTGTTGATTTCGACCGAGATGGGCAAGCCCCTGCGAGAAGCGAAGGGGGAGGTCGTGGGTTCTGCTGACTATTTTCTCTGGTATGCGGAAGAGGCCAAGCGCGTGTACGGGGACACCGTTCCTTCGTCGTTTCCGAACAAGCGGATTGTCGTCATGCGCCAGCCGGTCGGTGTCGTAGCCGCGATTACGCCGTGGAATTTCCCGGTGAACATGGTGGCGCGCAAGATTGCTCCGGCGTTGGCGGCTGGGTGTACGGTCGTGCTCAAGCCGGCCGAATCGACGCCTTTGTCTGCCGTCCGTTTGTTTGAACTCATTGCCGAGGCCGGGTTCCCGGCCGGGACCGCCAACTTAGTCATCGGTAATCCGGAACGCGTGGGACGCGAGTTTCTCGATAATCCGAAGGTGCGAAAAATTGCCTTTACCGGATCGACCCGGGTCGGTAAGCTGCTGATGCAGGGTGCCGCCCAGCAGGTGAAACGGGTCAGTCTGGAGTTGGGTGGACACGCCCCATTCCTGGTGTTTGCGGATGCGGACCTGGATGCGGCGGTAGAGGGGTTGTTCGAGAGTAAGTACCGCAATGCGGGGCAAATGTGCATCTGCACGAATCGTCTATACGTCGAGGAATCGGTCTTGGACACGTTCGTCGCCAAGTTGAAACAGCGGCTCGTGCGGGCGAAAGTCGGCGACGGCCGCGACAAGACGGTCGAGATTGGTCCGCTCATCAATCAGCAGGGCATGGAAAAGGTCTTGTCGCACATCGCGGATGCAAAGGAAAAAGGGGCGGTCCTCGTCTGTGGCGGTGGGCGGCTGACGGAAGGCGACTACGCGAAAGGTTGGTTTGTTGAGCCGACAGTGCTGGTCGGAGTGACTCCAGAAATGCGTATCTACACCGAGGAGACATTTGGTCCGGTGGTGCCGGTGATTCCGTTCCGAGACGAGGAAGAGGCGATCCGTATGGCGAACGATTCGACGTACGGACTAGCCGCCTACGTTTATACTCAGAACGTCAGCCGCTCGTTCCGTCTGGCCGAAAGTCTCGAGTATGGCATCGTTGGCGTCAACGACGGGGCGCCCACCCAGATCCAGGCCCCCTTTGGTGGCTTTAAGGAAAGCGGGTTGGGCCGAGAGGGCGGCCGGTACGCCATGGACGAGTTTCTGGAGACCAAGTTTGTATCCTTTGGTCTGTAGGGACATGGGACGCAATAAGCGATGGAGGCAAGCCCGTGGCCTGAGCTTGAGGGACCGTTCACCCATGAGTCGAAGTCGACGCGCACCGGAAAAGAAACGTACCGAGTGGAATGGTCGGATGCTTGCGCGCATCCGGCCAGGTTGTATGCTTAGAGTGGAGGAAGAGGGGGCCGGGCCGTGTTGAGCCCAGAAGCACAGATGTGTCGATGCATGCACCTTTGCGGCTGATGGTGCGGACGGATGAAGGCAGGACGTGGATTGAAACATGGGGGGGTTTCCATGATTTCACAAAGTGAACGGCTGGAGCGGTACGCGGATTTGGCTATCCGAGTGGGGATTCACCTCCAGCCCAATCAGGTGCTTGTGATTCACGCGCCGGTTGAAGCCTATGCGTTCGTGCGCAAGGTGGTGGAAGTGGCTTACCAGGTGGGGGCCGCGACCGTACACGTGATGTGGCAGGACGACCACGTGCAGCGAACGCGGTTGCTGTCGGAGCCGGAGGCGCAGCTGAAGGAGTATCCCCAGTGGAAGGCCCAACCCTACATCGAGTTGGCAGAGACCGGAGCCGCCTTTCTGACCGTTATCGCGCCGGACCCGAAACTGATGGATGGCGTGCCGGTTGAGCGCTCCATCTTGGCCGTTCGGGCTGCACAACAGGCGTTGCATCCATACCGGGAGGCCATCCAGTCGGCGAAAGTGAATTGGTCCATCATCGCACTGCCGACCGAAGCCTGGGCGGCCGAGGTCTATCCAGACGATCCGCCCGACCAGCGGCTGGAACATTTGTGGGACACGGTGGCGCGAGTGATTCGCCTCGATACCCCAGACCCGGTGCAGGCGTGGCAGGACCATGTGGACGGGCTCGGTCGGCGGGTGGCTGCCCTCAACGCGGCCCGGTTTCAACAACTGCACTATACGGCACCAGGTACGGATCTGACCATCGGGCTGCCAGAGGATCATGTGTGGGTTGGGGGTGGAACGAGCACGCAGAACGGGGTGTTCTTTGTCCCTAACCTACCGACGGAAGAGTGTTTCACGGCACCCCAGTATACCCGTGTCGAGGGGGTGGTCCGCAGTACGCGTCCGCTCTTACACGCCGGCCAACGGATTGAAGACTTTGAGCTTCACTTTTCGGAAGGCCGTATCGTCGAGTACAAAGCGCGCGTCGGAGAGGACGTGCTCGCGTCGATCATCGAAACGGATGAAGGCTCCCATTACCTTGGCGAAGTGGCACTGGTTCCGAACAGTTCTCCTGTCTCTCAGGCCGGTGTTCTGTTCCATCATACCTTGTTCGATGAAAACGCGTCTTGCCACCTGGCCATCGGGTCGGCCTATCCCCTGAATCTCAAGGATGGGGTACGGATGAACCGGGATGAGTTGAAAAGGCGGGGACTTAACACGAGCTTGATGCACGTGGACTTCATGATTGGCTCAGCGGAGTTGAATATTAACGGGTTGGACGCGTCCGGACGGTGGGTGCCGGTTCTCCGCCATGGGGAGTGGGCCTCCAAGGTATAATCTGGATGATTCGTTCAGGCAGGCCGGTTCGGGCGACTTGACTGTGACCGGCTCTGCCTGACCTTGTTTCTGGGAAAGGAGAAGATTCGGGTGTTGAACACGCGCATCACCGAGTTGCTGAAGATTCGCTACCCGCTGATTCAGGCCGGGATGGCCGGCGGACCGACGACGCCGGAGCTCGTAGCCGCCGTATCCAATCAAGGCGGTTTGGGCACCATCGGCGGCGGTTACCTGCGGCCGGATGCACTTCGCGACCAGATCCGCCGGGTTCGTGAACTGACGGAGAGGCCGTTTGCCGTCAACTTGTTTGCGCTGGAAACCGTCCCGGACATCGAGGCGGCGGTTGTGGAGGACATGAACGCGTACCTCAACGAGATTCGGGAAGACTTGGGGCTGTCGCAACGGACTGGGACGCCCGCCGTGGAGGTGGATTTTGAGGAGCAGGTCGAGGTTGTGGTCGAGGAGAAGGTCCCCGTATTCAGCTTCACGTTTGGCATCCCGGGGGAAAAAACCCTGCAGCGGTTGAAAGAACACGCCGTGATTATTGGAACCGCGACGACGGTTCGGGAAGCCGTGTTGCTGGAACAGGCGGGAGTGGATGCGGTTGTCGCGCAGGGAAGCGAAGCGGGTGGGCACCGCGGCACATTTGCTGAGGACGACGTAAACCGGGCCCTCATCGGAACCATGGCCTTGGTCCCACAAGTTGTCGATAAGGTGCAAATCCCGGTGATTGCGTCTGGTGGCATCATGGATGGGCGAGGCTTGGTCGCGGCCTTGGCGCTCGGCGCCAGCGCGGTCCAGATGGGAACCGCGTTCCTGACCTGTCTGGAGAGCGGGGTGCACCAGGCGTACAAACAGCGGCTACAAGCCAGCGATGAAGATGAGACGGAGCTGACGCGAGCCTACTCAGGGAAGTGGGCGCGCGGCCTGCGGACCACTTTTATGGAGCGAATGGCCCAGTATCCCGGGGAGATTCCCCCGTATCCGATACAGAACGCGCTGACCCAGGACATTCGCCGGGCTGCAGCGGAGACCGGCAATGTCGAATTTATGTCGTTATGGGCCGGACAGGCACATGCCTTGGCTGCGTCCCATCCGGCGGGGGCGCTGGTCCAGCAGGTCCTGGAAGACGCTGCGGCCACGCTGCGCACCCTGGTCCGGGCTGCGTCCCGTTAACAGGGCTAAAGAAACTGCACCGTCCGTTGACATACATTGTCCCTCCGGATAACACTTCTTCATCAATCCATGGTAGTATAAGGATTATTAGAATTCAGATAGTTATGCTGGGAGGGGACGATGTGGCTCATTCAGGCGGAAATGAGTTGCGGCTTGTGCTTCGCCTGCGCATCGCCCGGGGCGTTCGTTTCAGCGACGCCTATACGGCGATGAGTGAGGCAGGCGGAGACATTGTCGCCATGGACGTTCACCACGTGGCCAAAGAATATACGGTGCGAGATGTTACGGTCAGCGTCCGCAGCGACGAGGATGGGCAGCGGGTGATTCAGGCTTTACGGGATCTGGACGGAATCGAGATTGTGCACGCTTCCGACCGGACGTTTCTGGTTCACCTTGGGGGTAAAATCGGCACGCACCTGAAGGTGCCGGTGAAAAACCGGGATGACCTATCGATGGTCTACACGCCGGGGGTGGCACGGGTTTGTCAAGCCATCCACCAAGACCCGAGCAAGGCGTTCCAGCTCACCATCAAACGCAATACCATCGCTGTGGTAACGGACGGATCGGCCGTGTTGGGGCTTGGCAATATTGGCCCACGCGCGGCGCTGCCCGTGATGGAAGGCAAGGCGATGCTGTTCAAGCAGTTTGCTGATGTGGACGCGTTCCCGATTTGCCTGGATACTCAGGACACGGAAGAAATTATCCGCATGGTGAAAGGCATCGCTCCGGTATTTGGAGGCATTAACCTCGAGGACATTTCCTCGCCGCGGTGTTTTGAAATCGAAGAACGGCTGCGGCAGGAACTCGATATTCCCGTCTTTCACGATGATCAACACGGTACGGCCGTGGTGATGCTGGCTGGTCTGCTGAACGCCCTGAAGATTGTGGGAAAACGGATGGCGGACCTGCACGTGGTGATGAGCGGGGTGGGTGCGGCTGGCGTGGCCTGTACCAAGATTCTGTTGGCCTCGGGTGTATGCGACGTCATTGGCTGCGATCGCAGTGGCATCATTGAACCCGGGCACACTTATGACAACCCCATCAAACAGTGGTACGCGGAAAATACCAACCGACGGGGGATGTCCGGCACCTTGGCCGACGCCATTCGTGGAGCCGATGTGTTCATCGGGGTGTCCGGGCCGGGCGTGTTAACGGTGGACCACCTGAAGACGATGGCCGAGAACCCAATTGTCTTTGCCATGGCCAATCCGATTCCTGAGATTCTGCCGGAAGAAGCCGAGCCGTATGTCCGGGTGATGGCCACAGGGAGATCGGACTATCCGAATCAGATTAACAACGTGTTGTGCTTTCCAGGGATTTTCCGCGGGGCGCTCGATGTGCGGGCGCGGGAAATCAATGAGGAGATGAAACTGGCTGCGGCGCGTGCGATTGCGGCGTGTGTGCCGGAGGAACAGCTGAACGAACAGTACATTATCCCGAGCGTTTTCAATCCGCATGTGGTTGAGTCGGTGCGCAAGGCGGTTGCCGAGGCGGCGGTACAAACGGGCGTGGCCCGGCGCGATCCGCCCGTGGATTCGTTAGAGGCTGCCAGCGTGCATGGGAATCGTTGAGGGGATGACCTCGCGGCGCGAGCGCTGCGCGCGTTCGGCAGGCACCGCGGATTACGATTCCCTACCTGCCGGATGGACAAGGGGGGCCGCAGGTGATGCCACGTACGACCTCGGTCCGCCCTTGACCTGCCGCGCCGCAGCATGGCCCCAGTCGACATGGGTGGCGGAAATCCCGTGATGACTCAGGTCGAGTCCCAATTCTTCCTCCGCGAGGCTGACTCGAAGCGGCACGACGCGCGCGACAAGCTTTAAGGCGCCAAAGGTGGAAACGGCTCCCCAGACGCAGACCGCTGCCGCACCAAGGGCTTGCACCGCGAACAGCCGCAATCCCCCGCCGTAGAGCAAGCCGCCGTGCTCTGCAAACAAGCCCACCATGAGCGTGCCAAAGATTCCGCCGGCCCCATGAACAGCGACTGCACCGACCGGATCGTCCACATGGAGACCATCGACCCATTGGGTGGCCCAGAGCATCAGGATGCCAGCACAACCGCCAATCAACAGCGCCGCTCCGGATCCGACGTAGGCGCATCCAGCGGTGATGGCGACCAGCCCAGCGAGCACACCATTGATGGTGGCGAGGACGTCCGCCTTGTCGGATACAAACAGGCTGTACAACAGAGCGCTGGCGCCCCCGGCGATGGAGGCGAGCAAGGTGTTGACGGCAATCTGCGAGATATCGGAAGCCTCCGCGTTTAACGTGCTGCCCGCGTTAAAGCCAAACCAGCCAAACCAAAGGACGAACGTGCCAATCGCGGCCAACGGAATGCTGCTGGCGTGGAACGAATTCGCCCGTCCCTGTTCATCAAACTTACCGACCCGTGGGCCAATGGCGCGCGCCGCGACGAGGGCGGAACACCCGGCCATAGCGTGAATGGTGGCCGAACCGGCAAAGTCGCGCATCCCCAGTTGGTTGAGCCAACCCCCGGCTCCCCAGACCCAGTGTCCGGAGACCGGATAGATGACCGCCGTCATTAGGACGGCAAGCAGGAGGTAGGCTTTGAAATTCATGCGTTCAGCGACGGCGCCACTGACGATGCTGACGGCGGCAACGGCGAACGCGGCTTGAAACAGCCAAAAGGTGTCATGAGGAATGGTTGTCGGCAGGTGTAACAGCGTGCCGGTGAGCGAGAATCCGCTGGTGCCCACGAGTCCTGCCGCATCACGGCCGAACATTAGACCGAAGCCGACGACAAAATACGCGAGTACGCCGAAGATGAGGTCGACGAAGACCTTCATGATGATGGATACATGGTTCTTGGAGCGAATCAGTCCGGCTTCCAGGAGGGCAAAGCCGCCTTCCATGAAGAAAATCATGGAGGCGGTCAGCACAACCCAGACCGTGTTGAGGCCCATCACCAAGGAGTTCCCCATCGACATCTCCACCCTCCAGGTTTTTCTTTATTATGATTATGGGCGGAGGTGTCCGAGATGAGAAGGGGTTTTGTCAGGAATCCTTACACAGTGGATGAATGTAACCGTTTGCTTGACTTGGGACTGGGCTATCGAGCCAGCGTAGGGGAACGCAGGTTCCTGGGGCTGCGTCTGCGTCGTCCATGCGGATGAGACAGTTGGCCTGGGCGAGGGTGGACAGGACGCCCGGGGACTGTGCGGTTTGTGCATCGACTTGCACACGTCCAGCGTCAATCCAGGCATGCGCCCGCAGGACACGTGTGTGTTTCACCGGTTTGAGGTGAAGTGGGTGCGTGAGTATACCGGATGCTGGGAAGGGTCTATCCTCCCAGCCGAGGGTGTGGCGAATGGCAGGCCGGACGAGGACTTCGAATTGGATAAAGCAGGCGGCAGGGTTTCCAGATAGTGCAAATACGCATGTGTTCTCAAGTCGTCCGGCCACGAGTGGGGTGCCCGGGCGCATCCAGACTTTCTCGAGGATGGGCTCGAGTCCCAGTTCGGCGAGGATATTCGGGACAAAATCCGCGTCTCCCTTGGAGACACCCCCGCTGAGCACGAGGTAGTCGATTCCGAGCGCGTCCTGAATGGCTTGTTTTAGCACACGAGGATCGTCCCGGATGGTGCGTACCCAAACGACCTTGGCCCCGTCCTCTGCAAGGGCAGCGCGCAGAAAGGCGTCGTTACTCGAGTAAATCTGTCCGGGACCCAGGGGTTGCAGAGGGTTATCCATCAGTTCACTCCCGGTGACAAGGACGGCCACGGTCGGGGGAACCGCGGCCGGCACCGTGGTTACCCCAAAGCCCCGGCAAGCGGCCAGGTGTCGGCCACTTAGGCGCGTGCCCGAGGGGACGATGACCTCGCCGGCGGCCGCATCGTCCCCGGCCGGCTGCACCGATTCTCCTTTTTCAATCGGGCGCAAGACGGTAATCACGTCCCCTTGTTCTTCGCACCATTCAAACCGCAGCACGCTGTCTGCTCCTGGCGGCAGAGGAGCGCCGGTCATAATGCGTACCGCCTGCCCCTCCTGCAATGCAAAATCTGCCCCTTGTCCGGCCATGACCACACCGATGCGCTGCAGACGGTTTCCACGACGAGCGGCGTCCGCGGCCTTCACGGCGTATCCGTCCATCATGGCGCGGGCAAACGGGGGCACCGACGTACGCGCCCTCACCGCTTGGGAGGTGACACGCCCGATTGCTTGATCAATCGCAACCGATTCTATGCACACGGGGCGACCCATGTCCCGCAAGTGAAGAAAAGCCTCGTCAAGTGTCAACATCTTCGGCATGGTGCAGCCCCCCTTCGTCTTCATTCGTGTTTCCGAATGTGTCGAGAACCCGAGACAACCGCAGGTTGCCTAGACGGCCGGACACGACGTCGGCGGCGAGTTTTTCCGCTTCTCCGTCGCGATACACAGGTCCCCCTATCCCTAGGGCCGAGAGGTTGAGATGATTCGGCGCCACGATGGCCCGCAGATTGGCCAAGGAGACGCCACGGAACCAGTCGACGTCCGCCGGGCGACGTAAAACCACCACTTTCGGTACCGGTGTGAACTTAAACCCTTCGACCAGGATGACATCCAGAGGCTGCCGGTGCTCTCTCGTCCTTGCGATGAGGCGTCGACAAAGCGACCACAGGTCGTCGGCGGCCGGATCGCGCATATCGCGCCACAGCGTGCGCCCGCCGCCGGTCAACAGCGTCCCGACGGCCCCGTGTTGAACATACGTGGCCGTATCGGATTCGGCCTTCTCCCAGTCGTCCGGCGCGCGGGGCTGCAGGTGGCCATCGTGTTTGATGGCCACCACGTGCAAACCACGGCGTGTCCAGGCCGCAATTAATTGGGCGGCGAGGTGTGTCTTGCCACTGCCCTGAGGGCCGACGAGGGCGAGGATGAGCGGCTCTGTCGTCATCGCTGGAGGATGACCCCGAGATAGCGCAACCGCCACACGTTCAGCCCGACCGTATCCGCCCCGAGCCCCACCTGAAAGGTGGATGCAGCGCCTCCGGTTCCGTTCGTCCCCTGCTTGCTGGCGGCGCCGCGGCCGACGGTCAATAAGCACGCAGCTAACGCTGTCAGGACTCCGGAACGGAGAAACGAACTCTTTTTCTTCATTCACCATGACTCCCCTTGTAACTGCAACTGGGATACCAAGGATATCGTCTCGAGCTTGAAAACAGAAGATATTTCGACGTTGCTACGCCAAAATCCTGCCGTCTTCGGCAGGATGTACGCGGACTGCTCAATCTGCGCCATTCGGATGGACGGCATTTGGGTTTTCTAGTTCCATGCCAAGAATTGGATTTTCGTAAGGAAAATGTTTCCCAATTCGCCTAAGATTATGCCGGCGTTACACCCGCGTTGGTGTCTCGCCGTCTACGTGGTGTAGAGTAAAGGACGAGGTGGGGGGAGCGTATCTATCCCACAGCAAGGATCAAGCTTGGCGAAGAATGGGGAGTGACAGGAGAAATGCAAGTGGAACGCGTGCTCGAGCGTTTGACGAGCTATCAGGATGTCGAACAGGCAATCGACGACGTGGTGACGGAGGCGTTTTTTGCCGCGCCGTTCTTGACGTGGCTGCGGGATGGGCGCTACCACTCCTATCAACTTCGGCATTTCGCGATTCAATACAGCTATTACTCCCGCCATTTTCCACGCGTGCTGGGAGCCGCGATTTCGGCTATGGAGCCGTTGGACACGTGGTGGGTGCCGCTGGCAGACAACTTGTGGGATGAAGCCGGACGCGGGCGGCCAGGCCATTCCCACGAGCAGTTGTACAAGACGTTTTTGCTCTCGGTCGATCCGGACGTCGCTTTGGACGAGCGCGGCATCCCGCAGGAACCGATGTCGGCGGTCGTCAAACGGGCCATCGATACGTTCATTGACTTCTTTCGCGATGCTTCTCCGCTCGCGGCGATGGCCGCAGTCGGTCTCGGTTCGGAGATGTTTGCCGGGCGTGTGATGCAGGCCATCGGAGAGGGATTCAGCCATCCGGTGTACAATCGGGATCGAAAAATTGATGTACGGTTTTGGGAAATCCATGCCGACGAGCATGAGCCACGCCACTACCAGCTGTGTCGGGACATCTTGGTACAGTACCAAGAGCCGGAGGAACTGCGGGAGATGTTCCAGGTTGGCCGCGAGATTGCTTTATCGGAGGCCAAAATGTATCAAGGACTACACGAAGAAATGCTGGCGCTCAAGCAGGCGTGAGGAGCGTCCCTGGAGGTAGAGAGATGAGCTTTGCAATCGCCGACGTGGTGGCCGCTGTTGCGCCAGGTTCCGAGGCGGCGGCGCAGCGGGTGGAGACGCATCTGGAGTTGTTGACCAAACCGCCTGGCAGCCTGGGGCGACTGGAGGCGCTGACGATCCGCTTGGCTGCGGTCATGGGGTCGCTGGATGTCGCCGATTTGTCGCCGGTCTGCCTGCTGTTTGCAGCGGACCACGGGGTGGCTGCCGAAGGGGTCTCCGCCTACCCACAGGAGGTCACGGAGCAAATGGTCATAAATATCGCTGAAGGCGGGGCGGTAAGTAGCGTCTTGGCCCGTCAGCACGGCATTCCCCTGGAGGTCGTGGATGTCGGGGTCAAGCAAACCATTCGACATCCGCGCGTGGTGTCGTGCAAGGTGCGCCCGGGAACAAACAACTTTGTCCATGGACCTGCCATGACGAAAGCCGACGCGGAGGCAGCCGTGCGGGTAGGGATCGAGCGAGTGATGGCGGCCTCCCAAGCGGGAAGAAGGTTTCTGCTGGTGGGTGAGATGGGGATTGCCAATACGACCGCTGCAGCGGCAATGGCGGCTGTGCTGGGGGAGTGGACGCCCGCAGAGGTGACGGGGGCCGGTACGGGCATCTCGGATGCGCAACGCGCGCATAAGGTTAAGGTGATTGAGCGGGCGATTGCCGCCAACCAGTCGGCTTCCGACCCGTGGGAGATTCTGGCTTGTTTTGGGGGGTTCGAAATCGCCGCGTTGTCTGGCGCCATACTGGCGGCCGCGGCCCAACGCATGCCCATCCTGTTGGATGGGTTAATGACCGGTGTGGCCGCGTTATGGGCTTGCAGGCTCGCCCCACATACCCGGGATTATTTGATTGCATCCCACGTTTCCGCAGAGCCGGGACACCGTCTCGTTCTTCAGAGGCTCGGAATTGAACCGTTGTTGGACCTCAATCTGCGCCTGGGAGAGGCTTCAGGTGGGCTGTTGGCCTGGCCGCTCATCGAAAGTGCGCTCAGCGTGTTTCGAAACACTGCCACATTCAGCAGCGCCGGAGTGAGTGGGCCATCGGTAGAGTGGTGAAACCAAACTTTCTTGGGAAATGTACGTACAAATAATTAAGGAAGATTAGAGGCGCGCCGACTGAATTCGCAGCCGGCGTGTTGATTTATGTTGAAAGCGGTTGATGAATCCGTTACAATAACAATTGTTTCGCGATGTTTCGATGGTTTATTGGAAAAAGGAGGAGGAAAAATCCTTATAAATGGAGTTAAGGGTATTAATTGGATGTACGTACAAATCGCTTCGATAGCTATGTCCAGTGAAGATAGGAGTGTGATGACACGATGAGCCACGCCCTCTTTCATCCATCCGGGATCGATTACATTATCGTCGTGGCCTACTTTGTTTTTGTGATTGCGGTTGGCTTCTTACTGCGTCGACAGACGGTTACGGGCGAGGACTTCTTTCTGTCCGGACGATCTCTGCCGGCATGGATTACCGGTATTGCGTTTATGTCTGCGAACCTGGGCTCGACCGAAATTATCGGCATGAGCGCCGGCGGTGCCGAGTACGGGATGACACAGACGCACTTTTATTGGATTGGTGCGATTCCGGCGATGGTCTTCATGGGCCTGTACATGATGCCGTTTTATTACGCGTCTCGCGCGCGTTCGGTGCCGGAATACCTGAAGCTGCGCTTTAACGAGGCTACGCGGGGCGTCAACGCAGCCGCCTTCGCGGTGATGACGATTCTCGTCTCTGGTATCGGTTTGTATTCGATGGCGATTTTGTTCCAGACGCTGGTTGGGTGGTCCCTCAACACAAGCATTTGGGTATCCGCGGCGATTGTCCTTGTGTACGTGTTTCTCGGCGGCCTGACCTCTTCGATTTTCAACGAAGTTACGCAGTTTTTCTTAATTGTCTTAGGACTGTTACCGGTTACGCTGATTGGCATGCACAACCTGGGCGGATGGAACGGCATCGTCCAGCGCGTGCCGAGCGATTTTGCGCACGTCTGGGCAGGGCTTGGCACCGCGCATAACTCTTTGGGTGCGAACTGGGTTGCGGTCGTGCTCGGGCTTGGTTTCGTCACTTCGTTTGCCTATTGGACCACCGACTTTCTGGTTGTCCAACGGACATTTGCGGCCAACAGTATGCGTGCCGCTCAGGTGACACCGATTTACGCGTCGTTCATCAAAATGTTCATCCCGTTCATCAGCGTCGTCGTGGGTCTGATTGCCTTGGCGGTCTTCCCACACATTGGCCACGACGGGACTAGCTATAACCTGGCTTTCCCGCTCTTGATGGCGAAGTACTATCCGGTGGGCATGATTGGTCTTGGCATTACGGCTATGATGGCCAGCTTTATGAGTGGTCAGGCCGGTAACATCACGGCGTTCTCCACGGTTTGGACTTATGACATCTACCAGGCCTACTTCAAGAAAGACGCGTCCGACGCCCACTATCTGTGGATGGGGCGTATGGCAACGGTCGCCGGTGTGCTGATTTCGATTGCCACCTCGTACATCGCGGCTGGTTTTCCGAGCATTATGGACTACATGCAGACCTTGTTCTCGTTCTTTAACGCCCCGATTTTTGGCGTGTTTTTGCTCGGCATGTTCTGGAAACGGACAACCGGATGGGGTGCATTCTGGGGCTTGGTGTCCGGGATTGCGTTCGCGTTCATCTTTTACTTCTTCCTGCCGTTCCACTTCGCCACGCCGAACGCCGGCAACTTCTGGCGCGCCTGGTGGGTGTGGGTGGTAACGACGGTCGTCTGCGTCTTGGTCAGCCTTATCACGAAGCCCAAATCGGAGGAAGAACTCAAAGGGTTGGTCTATGGGGTCACCAAGTATCGTTCCTACAAGGGCTACCCGTGGTATAAACGCCCAGGTGTTCTGGGGTGCATTTCGCTGGCGATGTTCATCGTGCTCGATATCATCTTCTGGTAAGGGGTGACAGGGAATGGAGAAATCGTCCCAGACCGGGTTTCTCGATTTACGTCGACTGATTGGCGTTCTCCTGACGTTCGATGGCCTCATCATCACCGTCTACGGTCTCGTGGCGCATCCGAAACTTGCAGATGTTCCACTGAACCTGGATCTTTGGTGGGGCTTGCTGGTACTCATTGTCGGCGTCCTGTTTCTCGTGGCGTCGTTCCGTCCCCCGCGTCCGACGGAACCGGAACCACACGGGTTTGACGATTGAGTGGTTGATTTCGTGAGAGGCATATAAAGCCGCCGATTCACGTGAAAGACTTGGGACCGTGAGCTATCATGAGAGATGTGGTCTACAGTTGCGGCGCCACCCGGGCTTCGGGCGGCGCTTGCAATTTTCCGGCATCCGCGCGAAGATGGGGATGTGGTTTTCTGCAGCTCAAAAACTGGGAGAAGGTGAATCAGGTATGGACGAGCAAGCCAAGAAGACGGCCCTGCGAGGGATTACCTACGGATTGTACGTGATTGGCACGAAGGTTGGCGATGATGTGAATGCGTTTACGGGCAACTGGTTAACCCAGACCTCGTTTACTCCGCCGCTCGTAGCTCTCGGCGTGAAAAAGGGCACCAGCTCATGCGATGGCATCCTGCAAAGCGGGGTGTTTTCGGTCAATGTGCTGGAGAGTGGCCAGAAAGACCTGGCGTTCACGTTCTTCAAACCGGTTTCCCGCGTGGGCAATAAGTTTGGCGATATCGAGTTTTATACGGCGACCACCGGCAGTCCCATCCTCAAGGACGCCTTGTCCTGGTTTGAGTGCAAGGTGGTCGATCATAACGACCGCGGAGATCATGTCCTGGTGGTTGGGGAGGTCATCGACGCCGGTGTCCATCGCGAGGGCAAGCCGTTGACCCTCGGCGAGTTGGGGTTATTCTACGGCGGTTGACACCCCACCACACAGCGGGAGGATTTCACACCCATGCGAATTTACACGCGCGGTGGGGATAGGGGACAGACCACCTTGATTGGCCGCAGGCGCCGGTTCAAGTCCGACGTGCGCGTGGAGGCCTACGGGGCCGTCGATGAAGCGGGTGCCTTTCTTGGCCTGGCCGCTAGCTATCTACGGCCCGAGCAAGAGCAGGATATCCTCGATCTTTTGGCCGGGGTGCAGCAGCGTCTGTGGGATGTGGGAGCGGACTTGGCGGCGCCTGCGGATGCGGGTTTTGCCTACCGGACCCCGGATACCGCGGCGGCTGACTTGGAGCCTGCGATTGACCACTATCAAGCGGAGGCCGAAAAACTCACACAGTTTATCATTCGCGGCGGCGACACGGCCGCGGCCGCCTTGCATGTGGCCTGCACGGTGGTTCGCCGGGCGGAGCGCCGCGCAGTCGCGCTCATGCAGCAGGAGGAGATTCATCAGCCTGCCCTCCGCTACCTCAATCGGCTCTCCGATTTGCTGTTTGTCCTTGCGCGCGCGGTCAATGCGAGACGGCATGTGCAGGATGTGGTGTATGAGCACAGTGGACACGTCTTCCATTCGCCCGAGAAATCGGCCGCGCGTTCAACCGACAAACCGGCCACCCCGTCCGAGAAATCGGCCGGTCCAGGGGGCGCGTCTTCCGCCGCAGCTGAGAATTGACACCTTATCGGCCGGTTCGGTACAATTCCGAAGAACAAACTATCACCTTGCGCCTTGGGTGCCCTGCCATCACGCAGGGAGAATAGGGAAACCGGTGTAAGTCCGGTGCGGTCCCGCCACTGTAATCAGTGTTATGGGGTGGGCGCCACTGCGATGGTTTCGCGGGAAGGCGTCCACCGTAGGTTGCTGAAAGCCAGGAGACCTGCCCAAGGGCATGCGAGCTGAACCTTCGAGGAGAGGTTGAGTGCGCCGACAGGGTCTCGTAGACCTCGTGCGTGAACTCTGCCGAGAGGCGGAGTTTTTCTATGCCCACTCGCAAACGACTCAGAAGGGGACGCTCCAGACGATACGGATGGAGGGTTCCACAATGAAACAAAAGCTGGTTTGGATTTCTGCCGTGACGGCGGTCGCCTTGTTGACCGCAGCGTGCGGCACGCAAAGTGCATCCAACACCGCAAAAGACCATTCCACTGCGAAGCCAACGACTCCGTCATCCACGGGCGGATCGACCACGGTCCATTATCCACTCACCTTGACCGACGATGCGGGACATAAATTGACCCTTGCCAAGCAGCCTCAGCACATTGTTTCCGCCACCGAAGGTACGGATGAAATTCTGACGGCACTGGTCCCGAAAAAGCGGATTGCGATGGTGACGTCTCAGGCGAGCAATCCGAATTACTCGAATGTCCGTGCGCAGGTAAAAGGCATTCCGGCGATTTCCGATGCCGCGAGCGACGTGGAAAAGATTTTGGCGGCGAAGCCCGACCTCGTGCTGTTGGCTTCTTACACGAAGCCGGGGGCGGTCCAGCAGATTGAACAAGCAAGCGTTCCAGCCTACGAATTTAACAATTTCAATTCGATAGCCGACATTGAGCGCAACATTGGGGTCGTCGGCAAACTGGTCGGCGAGCCGGCGAAGGCCAACCGTTTGGTCAGCGCGATGAAGCAGAACTTGTCCGGGATTCACCAGGCGGTTAAGAACGAAAAGAAGCTCAGTGTACTCGACTACAGCTCCTACGGCTTTGCGGCGGGCAACCAAACCACAGTGAATGATATGATTGTGGATGCCGGCGGCATCAACGCGGCCGCGAAGCTGAACGGGTGGGCGAAAGTGACCGATGAAGAAATCGTCAAGATGAACCCGGACGTCATCATCGACTCTTCGGATGATAAAGCGTTCATACAAAAAATTCTCCACGATCCTAAGCTGCAGACTGTCTCGGCCGTCAAAAATCATCGTGTGTACGCGATTAATGGGGCGGACCTTTCGAGTGTTTCGCAATACGTGGTGAAAGGGGTTTGGGACGTGGCCCACGCGATGTATCCGGACGCGAACCTGCCCCAGGTCACGCTGCCGACGCCATGAGGCACCCTTCCACCCGCCTGGCCTTGTGCGCACTGGCTGCCGCCTTGGTGATAGCCACAGCCATGGAGGTTTCCATTGGGCCAATGTCGATTCCGGTCGCTAAGCTCATTCCGGATACGCTCGCCTATTTGCACGGGGTTCGCAGCGGGGACGCGGTGGTGATGGGCGCGATTCGCTGGCCGCGCGCCCTGGTGGCGATACTGGTCGGGGCGGGTCTCGCCTCGACCGGCGCGGTCCTGCAGGCGGTGTTTCGCAATTCGATGGCCGATCCGGCCGTCATTGGGGTCTCCAGCGGCGCTTCGCTGGGCGCCGTGTTGACGATTCAAGTCGGACTGGCCAAGCTGAACGTCTGGGCGACGCCCGTTGGGGCCTTTCTCAGCGGGCTGGTTGTCGTGTATGTCATCTATCGTCTCGCGACCCTGCAAGGAAGGACGGCCATCTACGCATTACTGTTGGCGGGGGTGGCCGTCAGTTCATTCTGCAGCGCGATGGTGATGCTGCTGTTATCTCTAGTTCCGTTGCAAACCATGCAGGAGATGATGTTCTGGCTCATGGGGGGACTGGACGGCACCACCTGGACGAGCGTATGGATGGTCCTCGTGTTCGTCTTCGCTGGACTCGCGGTTTACGGGTGGCAGGCCCAGGCGCTCGATATTCTCTCCATCGGGGAAGAGCAAGCGGAAGGGCTTGGCGTCCCCATTCAGACCATCAAGCAGATTTTGTTTGCGATGTCCGCCCTGGTCGTCGGGGCGTGTGTCAGTGTCAGCGGGGTCATTGCGTTTGTCGGGTTGATTGTCCCGCACTTAATCCGCATGTGGGTAGGACCTCGGCACCGCGTGCTCTTGCCGGCCTCTGCCCTGGGCGGCGGAATTTTGCTGGCGCTGGCGGATCTTTTGGGACGCATGGCCTTGCAGCCGGTGGAATTGAACGTGGGCGTGGTGACATCGTGTCTGGGGGCGCCGTTTTTTCTTTACCTGCTGCGCCGCCACTATAAAGCGTTTGAACGGGGGTCCAGACAGTGAACCAGGAAGTACGTCTGGAGCTGAAGAACCTCGGTTTTCAACCGGTGCTCTCCGGTGTATCGGCCACTTGGCGGGGAGGTCAGGTGGTTGGCATCGTCGGCCCCAACGGGGCCGGCAAGTCCACCCTGCTGCGGCTGTTAGCAGGGATCTGGCCGGCTTCCAGGGGCGGTGTGGTCTTGAACGGCAGGTCGTTATCCACATTCACAGCCAAAGAGCGCGCCAGGTACTTGGCTTACCTGCCGCAGCAGCAACCGGAGGACTGTCCGTTCACGGTGCGTGAATTTGTGGAGATGGGCCGCTACGCCCACCGCAGCCCGTTTGGCGGTTTGGGGGCGCACGGCTGGCGAGTCGTCCACGCATCCATCCAGCGCATGGGCCTCACCGAATACGAGTGCGTCCCGCTCTTTCGACTGTCCGGGGGGGAACGGCAGCGGGCGGGCGTGGCCCGTTGTCTGGCCCAGGAAAGCCCGATTCTTGTGCTGGATGAACCCATCTCCAATCTGGACGTGTATTACCAGCTGGATATGCTCGAGCGACTGCGGGAATTGGCCGCAGACGGGCGACTCGTCATCCTGGCCATTCATCACCTGGAGTTTGCAGCCCGCTATTGCACGGAATTGATGATTTTATGGGAAGGGCGTGTGTATGCGACGGGGCATCCAATCGAGGTCCTCACCCCGGATGCTCTCCGTGACGTCTTCCGCGTGGAAGCCGACGTGTTTGCCGACCCGCATTCGCAGCATCTCCGTTTCACCTATCACCGGTCCCTGGCCGGGGACTTCGCACGGTCTGGCGTCAATGCCGGGATATCAAAAGGGGGGGGCGTATGAAATCCGTGTTTGTGCTCGGCGGGGCACGCAGCGGCAAGAGCGGCTACGCCGAAACACGGGCCCGTCAACTCGCGGCCACTCACGAGCTTTCGGTTACGTACGTGGCGACGGCAGAGGTCACCGATGACGAGATGGCGGATCGGATTCGTCGCCACCGAGAGGCGCGACCGTCCGCCTGGCGTACCCTTGAGGAACCGATGGATATAGCCCCTGTGTTAGCCCGCGCCACAGCCCATGATTTGATTCTCGTCGATTGCCTCTCGCTACTCCTGAACAACTGGCTCTACGTCGGCTGCAGCGAAGACACCTACCTGCAGAGAGTGACGGCGTTGACGGATGCACTGAAGCGTGGGGAAGGAAGGGCGATTTTGGTTAGCAATGAGGTGGGGGCAGGGATTGTGCCCGGGGATCACTTATCACGGTTGTATCGAGATTGGCTAGGCTGGCTGAATCAAAACGTCGCTGCGGTTGCGGATGAAGTCGTTTGGATGGTCGCCGGCATCCCTGTGCCCGTCAAAGGGGCCACGGACGCGCCACGCTAGGGCCATGGACCGGAAACGCGTGGGTGGCAACTACGGCATCTGGATGGGGCGACGAATGTGCTCGCGGCCTTGTTATGTTTGGGGGCGCAGTCTGTTGGTGGTTCTACGCTGTCTGATTCTTGCCTGGCAGTTTGCCACGGTTTGGCCTGCACCGCGCATTCGCGATGTACAGGAAACCGAGATTCACTGGAGTATGGCGTTTGTACCCTTGGTTGGGTTCGTCCTCGGTGTGTTCCTCTGGATGGTCGACGCGGGCTTAGAGGCCTGGCTGCCTACAGGCCCCAGTGCGGGCGTGGCACTCGCCTTGTACACGGCAAGCACCGGCGCTCTGCACGTCGACGGCTGGATGGATACGGTGGATGGTCTTGCCTCCCGCCGTCCGCAGAAGGAGGCGTTGGCCATCATGAAGGACAGCCGATCGGGAGCCGTTGGCGTGGTGTTTGGGGTCTGCTTGCTGCTCATAAAGTTCACCTGCCTCAGTTCCGTGCCCGCGTCGTTTCACATTCATAACCCGTTGGCCTGGTCTCAAGCGGCGTGGTTGTGCTGGGCGCCCATGCTCTCGCGCCTAGGGATGATCTGGTCGATGCGTATGGCGCCACCGGCTCAGCCAGGTCAGGGCCTTGGCGCAGTGTTTGCCGGGCGCGTGCCAATCGGGGTGCTGTTGTTGGGGAGTGTCTGCACGTTGACCTTGGGTGTGGCGGTATTGCCCGTAGGGCAGGTGTTGTTGGCGGCCATATGGACATTGTTCATTGCCGCGGGGTTCAGCGCCTGGATGCGCCGACGCTTTGGCGGAATGACGGGAGATACATACGGTGCGCTACACGAAATCACCGAAACACTTCTGTGGTTGATGGCAGTGGCGCTGTTGGCCGGGGAGGGCTGAAGATGCAGGATGAACATGGGGGGCGCCTGTTGGACTACCTTGAGCAAACCGGGCTGCATCCCGAGGATATCATCGACTTTAGCGCCATCCGTAGGCGTGACGACAATGAACGCCTGTGGCAGGCTGCGATGGGTGTCTTGGAGCATGGTTTGCGAGAGCCCAAAACCGTTTCCAGTGCCCAACCTGCTCGAGGGCGAGCGAAGAGCCTGATGTTGGTCGGCACCGCGTCCAACGTCGGCAAGAGTGTATTGGCGACGGCGCTGTGTCGGATTTTGCGTCAGGACGGTTGGGACGTGGCTCCCTTCAAGGCGCAGAACATGGCGCTCAACTCGGCGGTCACCCCGTCTGGGCGGGAAATCGGCAGGGCGCAGGCGGTTCAGGCCGAGGCGTGCGGCATCCCAGCCAACGAACACATGAACCCGGTGTTACTCAAGCCGACCGGAAGCCAGGCCAGCCAAATTGTCCTGCAGGGACAGGTCTATGGCTCGGTAAGCGCCCGGGCGTACTTCACGGATGAGAAAACCGCCTTGTGGCAAGCCGTAGAGGAGAGCTATGCGTACCTGGCCGAGCGCCACCAGGTGATTGTCATTGAGGGCGCGGGGAGTCCGGTGGAAGTCAATCTCAAGTCGCGCGACATCGCAAACTTTCGCACCGCCGCCATGGCGGATGCGGATGTGCTGTTGGTGGCGGATATTGATCGCGGCGGCGTCTTTGCCGCGATTGTCGGGACACTACAGCTGCTCGACCCGTCCGAGCGTGCGCGGGTGAAGGGCATCCTTATCAACCGTTTCCGCGGCAACCCTGGTTTATTTGAAGAGGGGGTGCGCTGGTTGGAACAACACACCGGCATCCCGGTCGTCGGCGTTATCCCTTACATCGAAGACCTCACCATTGATGAAGAGGATTCGGTGTCCTTGACTTCACCCCGCTATCGCAGCCAGACGGGAGATGACTCCACGGATGGGGTCAGGCGTGTACGGGTGGCCATCATCCAGCTTCCACACATCGCGAATTTTACGGACTTTGACCCCTTGTTTCTCGAACCGCAGGTGGAGGTGTGCTATTGCCGACACGCATCGGAATTGGCGGATGCGGCGGCGGTGGTGTTACCTGGAACGAAGAGCACGCTATTGGATTTGGCTTGGCTCCGCGAGCAGGGGTTCTTCTCGGCGCTTCGGCGTCATGTCGAGGCGGGCGGATGGCTGCTGGGGATTTGCGGTGGATTTCAAATGCTGGGGACGCAAGTGGCCGATCCGCACCGCATCGAGGGTGGTACGGTTTGTGAGCCGGGACTCGGCGTACTCCCCATGACGACACAAATCGGACAAAGCAAGCGGACCGTGCAGGTGTCCGGGGAATTGTTGGGGCGGTTTGCCGGCATTCGGGTGCGCGGGTATGAGATTCATATGGGTCAAAGCCAGGTGGACGACGAAGCGAACCAGACTCGGGATGGGGCGGTGCGGCCGTTTGCCCAGACGTGGGTTCGAGACGATGCGCATCGCAAGGAGGAAGGTTGCATCACACTGGATGGGCGTGTGATTGGCACGTATTTGCACGGCATCCTGCACAACGACGAGTTTCGGCGGGCATGGCTGCGCGAAATCTGCGCTGCTCAGGGTATCCCATACACCCCTGCCTCGGTCACGGTCGACGAGGCGCGGGAGGCGGCGCTGAATCGGCTGGCCGCGGTGGTGCGGAGACACATTCGTATGGACTTGATTTATCAATGTTTACGGTAAACATCGGGACTTGCCGTTGTAGACGTAATTGGACAATCTAGACGTGGTGTGGCGTTCACTGCCTTTGAGGAGGTGGAATATGGAAGTCGGATTACTTGTTTTGGCATTGGTTCTGGTTGCAGGCGTATGTTCAGCCCGCGTGAACGCGCGCATCGGGTTTCCCGCGTTGATTGGCTTCGTGTTGATTGGGGTCCTCATCGGTCCGCATGGATTCGACATTGCCCCGCGGATTAGCGCACACCTCGCTCAGTACCTCGGTTATGTCGCACTGATTCTCATCTTGTTTGAGGGGGGTCTGCACACCTCGTGGAACCGTATCCGTAATGCTTGGGCTCCGTCCCTCTCGCTGGCGACACTGGGCGTGATCATCAGCTCGGCCATTATGACCGTACTGGCCGCAGGCTTGCTCCATCTGCCGTTTTATGCCGCCGCCTTGGTGGGGGTTGCGGTCAGTTCGACCGACGCCGCCTCTGTGTTTTCGATTCTTGGCGGGGCGGCACTCCGGCGCCGTTTGGTCGATATCCTGGAGGTGGAATCGGGTACGAACGACCCGATGGCGTTCTTTCTCACCATCATCCTGATTCAATGGGCGGAAAGCGGCATCGGATCGGTCGGTCAGGCGACCTTGCACGTCATCGTCCTGTTCAGTTTGCAGATGCTGGTGGGCTTAGCGGCTGGCATTGCGATGGGGTATGTGGGCTCGTTCGTCAACCAGCGCATCAAACTGGATACGGGTGGGCTCTATCCGACCTTGTCCTTAGCGTTTGCCTTGCTGGCCTTCGCGGTGGCCGATTTGGCCCACGGCAGCGGTTTTTTAGCCGTCTACGCGGCGTCTGTCTGGATGGCCAATCACCGTTTGGAGCACCGTTACAGCATCCTCCGCTTCCACGAAGGCGTATCGTGGACCATGCACATCCTGATGTTTGTCGTTTTGGGCCTGCAGCTTCATCCAGCGGGTGTGGCGCACATTGTCCTGCCTGGATTGGGTCTGGCGGTCGGGGCGCTGTTTGTGGCAAGGCCCACCGCAGTCTGGTTGTCCACGCTCGGCATGGGGCTCGATTGGCGGGAAAAGGTGTTCCTCAGTTGGGCTGGCCTGCGCGGAGCGGTGCCCATTGTCCTCATCTTGACCGCGATGCTGGCGCCGGTCTATACTCCGGAAACGATGTTCGATGCGGTCTTCTTTGTCGTACTAGCATCCACCTTGGTGCAGGGCTTGACGGTGGTTCCGTTTGCTAAGCGCCTGGATTTGTTCGATCCGTCTCCCTCCGAAGGTCTGTTTGAGCTCGTCGCCATCGCCCGTGAGAACGCGATTGTACTGCCGGTAGAGATTACGCCGGATTCCCAGCTGGTGAACAAGAAGATGGTCGAGGTTCCATTTCCACCGAACACCCTCTGCTATGCCGTCGTTCGGGGAGAGAGCGTGCTTGTTCCGCGTGGGGCGACCCGCCTTAAGGCGAACGACCATCTGTTGATCCTCTCCGACAGGCACCACGTTCCGGATTTGCGGCGTTTGTTCGAGCAGGAATACGTGGGTAATCCCCAATTTCTCCCGTAATCACCGCGACAACATGTCCCAACGCGCAACCCTTTGTGCAACGGGTGTTTTGCATCCGTATATGTTTGCCGCAGAAGCTCCAGGCTGCCCGCCTAGCCGAGGGCGGGATCGAGCAATCCGTAGAGCAGGTGCCGCTGTCCGGGTAAGGGAGTGCCATGCCAGGTCATCAAGGGCGAGTGCATGACTAGTTGCCACCCAGTCTGTTCAAGCGCGTGTCGGAACGCCGTTTGACTACCGGGCACGTCGATGCGGAGCACCCCATGGGTCACGCGCTGAACCGCACTCAGCAGGGCCAAGGCCTCGGGCAGGGAGGCGGCGATGAGCGGGCCAACGGCCAGGGCGCCTGGTTTGGCTGTGACGAGTGCGACTCCGGAGAGCCTGCCGTCGGGAGCGAAGGAACCGAGGGCCGTCTGCGACCGCGTCGGTGTGGAATCAGGGGTTGCCTCTATGGACGAGATATACAGGCGCGACCGATTCGCGCCGACTGCGATACGGTCGAGGTCGACCAAGTCGGTCCACTGTTCCTCACGAAGACAGACACAGCGAGTCGTGTGGCGTGCGTGGTCCGCATGGGGTGCGGTACCGAGCCGGTGACGGGCGGTAGACCCAGCCCCGTTCTCCGTGACCTTCTCCAGACGCAGCTGGTATCGATACACCGTATCCAGCGTTTCAAACCCGAGGGATTGATAGAGCGGGTAGCCGGCCGCCGTGGAGACCAGCGATATACACTGGGTATGGTCTCGTACCCGTTCCAGGCATGCAGAGACCAAACGCCGACCAATCCCCTGCCTTTGTACGTCCGGATCGACCATGACCATACCCAGGGAGGCCCAGGCTTCATCGTAATGGAAGACGGCTGCGGTCGCCAGGAGTTGGGTGTTGCGGCGAAGGCCAATCACCCAGCCCGCCTGGAGCAGGGAGACGGTTTGTTGACGGCGGAACGCCCATCCCAAGCGAGCTGCCAGGGACTCCACGGCCGGAGCTGCAGTCACATTCAGAAGTTCCCAATCGTCGCTGGGCATAATCGGCATCGTATCCTTTTCTCCCCTTGGTCGGTATCGTCGAGCTTCATTCTATCACGAAACCCCGCATGGATTTTCTCATAGGTTCCCCGTCAGTCCTTACAGCCAGGCATAAGGCGTGGGCGTTTCGTGAACATTGTACTTGTTACAGGGATGCGGCCCGATTTTATCACGGTGGATGGGGGTGAGGGTGGAACCGGGAATTTCCGGCTGAGTTCCGACCTGACTACGTGGTCTACAAAGACGTGCGGGGGAAGGGGTGGACGCTGGATGAAGTTGCGGACGAGGCGTTTGCGACGACGGGCCGCTAAGGGGTAGGCTGTCTAACGGCCCGTTCTGTTTCCGGCACCTCGTTTAAGGACGCCAGTAGAGGGAGTGGTCATGGAGGCTTATGGGCGCAAACGGAATATGCGGGCGTTGTGCTGGCGTAGGGGGAGGGGGTGGTGGTGCAAAGAGTCCGCGGCGCTTCGCTCCTTGGTGAGCAATCTTCACCAGCTCACGTACCTTTTCGTCTTGTGCCACATGGAAAGCGAGTGACCCCAATTTGATGAAGGTGTCCAGTTTCATCTCTATCCACCTTTCTCGGTCGATCTGAACACCAAGCACAAGAGGTGTATATCATCAACGGTATTCATCTGTGGGATGCAGGGTTGTTGGCAAATGTCCAATAGGGGGTGCCAACAGACCGGGATCAAACAAGGAGGCGGCGTACTGATGCAGGCGCAGGACCCACAGGAAGTGTTGGAGAAATTGGTCCATTTTGAGTTCAAGGATTTCGTGGACACGGATTTCGAAGGCAGAGAAAGGGTAGAGGAGGTGCCTCGACAAGGGTACCTTCTGTATAATGGGCATCGCAAAGATTTCGGTTTTGGGGCCTTTCGCACGTCGGACTCGTATACCATTGAGGCCGATGTATTGAACCGGATTCGCGAGGAGCATCCCGAATTTTTGTCGTATATCGAGGAAACCGGCGGTTTCCTCATCGGCGGCAGGTGGTGTCCGGTGGACCAGGCGGGACGGGTGCGCCACTAGCGCACCCGTGTTTTGCCGATACCATAGCTGCCTAGCCGCAGCCATTTAGCGGGGGCTTTCATCGTATTCGTCCCAGACCAGTTTGGTGACCGGCGTGTAATTCCCGCGCACCACTTCTTCTCGTGTGGCGTCCGCTTCTAAAGCGTCCGTATCTCCTGGGGCCATCGAAGGCTTGGATGGCCGGGGTTTCTTGGTGTCGCCATCGGATCGACGAGTATTCGGTGATTCCTTCATAATTTCCGGGTGTCCACTTGTTCTAGAACAGGGACGTATGGGTCTTAGCATGGCGGATCACAGACTGTCTCATGCAAATGGGGTCTGCACAGCCGCGACGTGAGTCTGCCCTGCGACATCGGCAGCACCTCCGGCTCAACGGTTTTTGAAATGAAAGTAAGTGACCGTGTCACCGATTTATTCAAACATGTGATTTTGTTGCTTGGCCGTCGCTTGCGCCTGTTGCATTGCCTGCTGGGCTTGTTGCAGCCGCTGCTGAGCCTGTTGGAGTTGTTGCGGATTGGTGTTTTGCTGGGCCTGCTGGACAGCTTGTTGGGCCTGTTGAACCGCCTGTTGTAGCTGCTGTAGTTGCTGTTGCTGCTGTGCGCTGAGTTGTGGCATCTGAATCCCTCCTTTGGTTTGTGCGGCATGAACCTCATGCCACCCTTAGCATGGGTGAAGAATCGAGAATTATCCGCTCAGGTATGGCCTATCCGTTTTCGCGTCAGACTGATAAGGGCTTTGCATCCAAGCGATAAAATTTCAGGAGAGTTCACGTGCACATTGATATTCAAGGCTGGTTGCACCAGTACGGCTATTTCGGGGTCTTTTTCATCTTATTATTCGAGCCGATTGGCATCCCTTTTCCCGCCGAAACGACACTTACTGTCGCTGGCATCGAGTGGACCCACGGGGTATTTCGTCTGTTGCCGCTATGGACGTCGGCGGCGGCAGGGAATATTGTCGGGTCAAGTGTAGCGTACGGGCTTGGCCGTTACCTGGGTCGGCCGGTCATTTTACGTTATGGTCGTTATGTCGGCATCACCCAAGACCGTTTGAATGCAGCTGGAGAGCAATTCAACCGGTATCAAGGATGGATTGTGCTTGGTTCGAAGTTTCTTGCCGGTATTCGGGTCTTGGTTCCGTATGTAGCGGGGATTGAGCGAATGTCCATGCCCCGATTCAGTATGTATAACGTGCTGGGGGCGTGCATTTGGTCCGGCGTGTTTATCATCCTTGGGCGGACTCTGGGCCTTGAGTGGGCACGGTATCATGTATGGGTTGACCGGCATTTATACCTGGTGTTGGTCGTCGCTGGGGTGTTAGTCATCTGCTTTATCGGGTGGCGGGTGTATCGACGAACGGCCTCCCGCTGATCTTTCTAATTTTAAGATGGTGCTGCATACTATACCTACCCGATGGAATCATTGTGAGAGTTGTGCCCATGTTCTGTCGATAGCCAACGAATTGAGAATCCAGGCAGGCTCGTCTCTGTCAATCCTTGGGGGCCGCGACCATCCACCTGTTTTGTTTTGACCCCATACTGGCGGGTTCACACGTGCATACAAGGGACTTTGCCCCGGCTGTCGGTGTCCTCGAAGACCCGCACACCGGGACAGCTAACGGGGCTCTCGGGGCATACCTAGGTCATCTGGGGCTTTTGCGTCCAGGTGTCTATTCGTTTGAACAAGGGTGGACCCTTGTGATTTCAGGGTGATTTCGGGCGATCAGGCCGTGTGATTTGTCCTTACTCCATCATCCCTCCATACATACCATACATCATCTCTAAAGAGGGGGTGTGTGCGTTGTACGGAGTCTTTGGAGGGTACACCCGTTGGGCGGTTGTGTTTCTGATTATCTTCGTGTTGTTCTTCCTCTTGGTCCCAGGCGCCTACGGTGCCTATGGCATGGATGGTGCCGCAGCGGCACCGGGAGCTATGTATTAAGACACATGGACGACAGGGCATGCCTTGGTCATCTTGGAGCGCGATCGTCGCGTTCCAGGATGCCAAACAGGCCGCAAGGGGGTTCCCGCTTGCGGCTTGCTTGGTATTAGAAAAGGCTCGGAGTAACCGTGAAGACGGCCGAACAGATTTTGCGGTGTACTCCCGTCGGGCGATAGCGATGGCGGCCGTCTGGGGGGACAAGCCCATTAAATCCGGGAGGTGGCTGCGATAAAACCACGTTTGGTCATCGCCGCGCCCTGGAGCGGCAGTGGCAAGACAACCGTAACCTTAGGCCTGATGGCGGCGCTGAAGCGGCGAGGCCTGAAGGTACAGGGCTTCAAAGTGGGGCCGGACTACATTGATACGAGTTACCATTCGACGGTTACTGGACGATCCGCGAGGAATTTAGATACCTGGATGCTCACTCGAGATTTCGTGCAGCAGACGTTTTATCGGGCTTCCCAAGACGCAGACATCTGCCTCATTGAAGGAGTGATGGGGCTATTTGACGGCGTGGTGGGGGAGTCCGACACGGGAAGTACGGCGGAGGTCGCGGCGCTCTTAGGAGCTCCGGTTCTGTTGGTGCTCGACGTCTCGCGGATGGCCCGCACCGCCGCAGCGATTGTACACGGGCTAAGAAACTTTCGCAAGGACGTGCGGATCGCCGCAGTTATTGCCAACCGGGCCGGCGGTTTTGGCCATTACGAAATCATCCGCTCGGCGGTAGAGTCGGCCTGCGGAATCCCGGTTATTGGCTGGCTGCCGGAGGATGCGGACCTTGAACTGCCAGAGCGTCACCTCGGGCTTGTTCCCGCCATGGAACGCGGAAATATTGAACCCTTGTTGGCGCATTTGGCAGATGTGATGGAGGCGCAGGTTGACCTGAATGCGCTCATTCGGATAGCTCAGTCCACGCCGGCGATGTCTGGGTTCGTTGCGGTACCGGAAGAAGACCGGGCGGCTTGTCGGTCGGATCGTGTTGTGATGGTAGTGGCCAGGGACGCGGCGTTTAACTTCTACTATGAAGACAATTTGGATATGCTTCGTCGATCCGGTGCGGAGATTCGGGAATTTCGCCCGTTGGAAGGGGAACCTGTGCCTCAGGAGGCAGATGGGTTGTACCTTGGGGGCGGTTATCCGGAGGAATTTGTGGCTCGACTGAGTCAGGCGGACGCGGTCAGAGCGAGTATTCGCAGCCGCATTCAGGAGGGGCTGCCCACCTTGGCGGAGTGCGGGGGCTATATGTATTTGAGTGAAGCCATGGTAGACGATGAAGGACACGTGTGGCCGATGGTGGGTGTTATCCCTGGTGTCGTATCCATGACCCGGCGACTCACGGCGATGGGTTATCGGGAGTTAATCGCGCGCCGAGATTGTCTGCTGCTTAAGAGCGGGGAGTCTCTACGCGGTCATGAGTTTCATTACTCGCGTATGGACTGCCACTGGCCCCGCAGTGAAGATATTTATACCGTACGGGCAGGGCAGCGCGAGTGGAGTGAAGGTTACGCCCATGGGCGCCTGTTGGCCACGTACATACACGTTCATTTTGGTTCCAATCCTGCCGTGGTGCACCGATGGCTGGATGCGTGCCGTGCCTACCGGCGTGAACGGATGACGTAGTTTGGAATAGTCAGAGGCAAGAAAAGGGGCCGCCCCAAGCAGGTCTTTGGGGCAGCCCAACACGGAGTCAAATTGCTCGTTCGACTCGATTCGGTTTGGTATGAACCTTATCGAGGACAGAACCTGATGGGGTAGTCAACTTACTTTGTCGCGATTGGTTTTCCAAATTCCGCAACCACGGAACCGTGATAGTGCTGATCAATAAACTTCTTCACGCTCGGGGAGTTAAGGGCCTTGTCTAGCTTTTCAATGGCTGGATTATTTTGTTCCCCGTCCCGGACGACGACCACGTTCGCATAGGTCTTGGCCGCCTTGGAGTCGGCCTTTTCCACAGCCAAGGCGTCCGAAACCTGATATCCGGCCTGAATGGCGTAGTTGCCGTTAATGACCGCATAGTTGACATCCTTTACGACGCGGGGGATGGCCGCTGCATCCAGTTCCTCAATCTTGAGGTGATGCGGATTCGAGACAATGTCTTGCGGGGTCTCCGCCAGACTGTTCGGGTCCTTCAACTTGAGAAGTCCATTATCCGCCAACAACAGCAATGCCCGTCCCTCATTCGTCGTATCGTTGGGAACCGCGACGGTGGCCCCGTCCGGGATGGCTTTGAGCGACTTGCTCTTGCCCGGATACAGGCCCAGGGGCTCAAAGTGCACCATGACTGTGGGCACCAGGTGGGTATGGTTTTTCTCGTTGTATTGCTGCAAATACGGAACGTGCTGGAAGTAGTTCGCGTCCAGCTGACCGGAAGCCAGTGCGCGATTAGGCTGGACATAGTCATTAAATTCTACGACCTTTAGGTCCACGCCCTCTTTCGCCAAAATGGGCTTCACGTAGTTCAAGATCTCGGCATGCGGGACCGGCGTGGCACCCACTTTCAGAACCGTCTCTTGCTTTCCAGAACCGGCAGTTTGGTTCCCTGACGCGGAATTGGGATTGCCACCGCAGCCTGCAACCAAGGCTGCGCCTACGCCTAGAGCGGCAGTGAAGCGAAGGATGTTGCGAGTTTTCATAGGAATCTCCTCCTAGCAATCGATTCTCTCTGTCTGTTGCGTCCGGACACAACGTGTGACCCCGTTGGTGTTCCTCACTTCGGCACAAAAAAACCTCTTTTCCAAGCGAAAAGAGGCGGTGTGCACCTCTTATCTCTCGGAATCATCCGCAGGAGTTAGCACCGTGCACGTGGCCGGTTGCCGGGCATCATAGGGCCAGTCCCTCCGCCTACTCTGGATAAGAGTTTAGACAGATGCAGTTTGCAAATCCTTTTATACTTGACGCATCCATGCTTGTCAACCATCAAAATCTTAGCTTGTCAAATGGTGCGGATCTTACTAGAATAGAGACTCGAGCCGTCATCGGACAGTGCTTGACGTGAAAATTCACGGACTATGATTCTCATCGAGAGTGGTTGAGGGACGGGCCCGATGAAACCCGGCAACCGAGTTCGACTCGGTGCCAATTCCTGCGCAGATTGTACCGGATTAAAGTCTGCGAGAGATGAGAAGTGTGTGCGCAACCGGCGCGCCCTTCTCGGGGCGCGTTTTTTGCTGCGGGCATCTGAGCACGGGGAGGGAACCGCGACGATAGAGTTGCACGGCATTCGCAAGGATTATGGTTCTCCCAAGCGGCCCGTTGTGGCCTTGGATGAAATTGACCTAGAGGTCAAAGCGGGAGAAATCTTCGGATTGATTGGTTATTCGGGCGCAGGCAAGAGCACCCTTTTGCGCTGCATCAACCTGTTGGAGCGGCCGACGGCGGGGGAGGTCTGGGTCGATGGGCAAGAGTTGACCCGGATGAACAAACGTCAACTCCAGGCGGTTCGACGGCAAATCGGGATGATATTCCAACACTTTCATCTGCTCTCCTCGGCGACCGTAGCGGAGAACGTGGCGTTTCCGCTGCGGCTGGCAGGGGTCCGTGGGGACGCGGAACGCAACCGAGTCGAGGAGTTGTTAGCCTGGGTCGGTTTGAACGATCACGCCCACAAATACCCATCCGAGCTTTCCGGCGGCCAGAAACAGCGCGTGGCCATCGCGCGGGCGCTCGCCACACGCCCGAAGATCTTGCTCTGTGACGAGGCCACTTCCGCACTGGATCCGGAGACGACGCGGCAAATCTTAGAACTCATTCTGCGCGTCAACCGGGAATTGGGGGTCACCGTGGTCGTGGTGACGCATGAAATGGCCGTGGTTCGGCAGCTGTGTGACCGCGTGGCGGTGATGGATGACGGTCGCATTGTGGAGAGCGGATCGGTCGTGGAGACGTTCTTGTCACCCCAGCATCCATTGACAAAGCGCCTATTGGCTGTGGATGGAGAGGGTGAACTGGGTGGCGAGTTGTTGGCGGTCGGCGCGAGTGCGTCCGTACCGGGGCCAGGTCAGCGCCTGCGGGTGGTGTTCAGCGGCGATGCTGTGTATCGTCCCATCCTGGCTGAGGTCGCGGCCCAAACCCAAGGTCGCTTCAGCATCCTGCAAGGAACCGTGGATGCGATTAAGGATGTACCCTATGGGCGGCTGCTTGTTCATTGGTACGGGGATGAATTGGCGGTGGCAGAAGCTGTGGCCGCATTGGAGGAGCGCGGATGCCGGGTGGACATCCTGACTGGGCCACAAAGCGGCGAGTATGTCCACGCCAGGCGCGGTGTCGATCCGTCAGCGGCTCGGAATCAAGCAACAGTTTCGACCTATCCAACGGCAGGAGGGGATGAGGGATGAGTGGCATCGCGTGGCCGGAAATCCTGCAAGCAACCTGGCAAACACTCTACATGGTGGGCGTTTCGACATTTTTAGCTGTGGTCTTGGGGCTGCCAATGGGCGTGTTTTTGGTCTTGTTCTCAACGCGAACCTTGATTCCTACCCGTTGGGCATATCAGGCGTTGGCGGTCGTCGTCAACATCGTGCGGTCTGTACCGTTCATCATCCTACTCATTGCCATCATTCCGTTGACAGAATGGATTGTGGGCACCTCCATCGGTGTGAACGCCGCCATCGTACCGCTTACGGTGGGAGCGGCGCCGTTTTACGCTCGGGTGGCCGAAACGGCGCTGCGCGAGGTCGACTCGGGTGTGATTGAAGCGGCGCAAGCGATGGGGGCCTCCGTCTGGCAGATTGTTTTCCGTGTACTGCTCCCGGAAGCGCGCCCAGGCTTGATTGCCGGGATCACAATTACCGCGGTTACTTTGGTCAGTTATTCGGCCATGTCCGGCGTCATTGGGGGAGGCGGTCTTGGCGATCTCGCTGTGCGTTACGGGTATGAGCGGTTTGAGACGGGGGTTATGCTGGTTACGACGGCGATTCTCGTCGTCATCGTGCAATTCATGCAGATGTTGGGAGACAGGTTGGTAAGGCATTACGCTCGTCGCGCCTAAATGACCTTTAAGCTAAGGCCAAGCCTGAGAGGTACCTTACCTTTGCCCGGACTTGTTATGCGGTCGTGGGCATGACCTTTGCGGCTTGGCCTTGATTCCATCCTTACTTCATCAATAGTTCAAAATACACAGAACCCTCACCGTGTTGCGTGAAATCCCGCCTGTCAACGTGAACCTTGGTGGTCAGTCGTGGATGACCACTTTCGTTCCAGTCGGGATGTGCTCATAGACCCATTTTGCATCCGGGACGGTAAGGTGAATGCATCCATGGGAGTCTTCCCGGCCCAGCTTCTCGGCGTCTTTTAGGATGACGTGCCCGTTCTTGTCCATTGGCATGCTGTGAAACAGATACTGTCCGTGGTTCATCCACGACACCCAGTACTTGGCCCCTTCGTGAAAGCGTGGCGTGTAAAACCAGGTTCCGCGTTCCGGCTGCACGTAAAACGTTCCACGTGGGGTATAGGTAGCCTTGCTTCCGTCGATTCCAGAAGAAATGACCATGGTGTAGAGCGTTTTTTGACCGGACTTGATGTACATCCGTTGCTTGGAAATGGAAACGTCAATCCAAACCGCTTCATTCGGATGCAAGTGGGGATAGGGTCCACCAGAAGGCTTGTCCCATCGGACGACCGGCTTTTGTACCGCCTTTTCCGGAAGCGATTTGGTTGCTGTGGTCGAGGCGGATGACGAAGCCTCAGGTGCAGTGGGCGATGCATGTGCAGCGTCTGCTCCATCCGGCGAACGCGGTGGGAACGACTGGTGGACTGGGACATTCTGGCCGCCCGCCGCATGGCCATAAGTCTCCCCGCTTTGTGCGGCGGAGCTACTGTTTCTATCGGTCTGGCTCAAAGTCCCTGTGGATTCCGTGGAGCCACAGGCGGTGAGGAGTCCGCCGGACACCAAGATGGCCACGGCGAGACGGAAGAAGGCAGATTGCATGAATGTCTCTCCTTGTCTCATGGCTCCTCTCAGTATACGGGATTCTCTGTTGTAAGCCAATCCGTTTCGACAAGTTTCGATGCTTTAACGATATCTGAGGTGGGTAGCGTGGACCAAACCCGGGCCGACTGGTATATCCCAGTGGGGAGATCCGTACGCTACAAGGGAGATCAAGGGGGGCACCTGTGTGGATTCGTTGCATGAATTGATTGAATCTCTCAACGATGAGGAACGTGATCTTGTTCGCCGTTTTATTCTTCGCTTGCGCGCCGGCGAAATCGATTACAGTGGACTTAGGAACAGCCTTTATACCGGGGAGTTTCCGGATTTAATTGGCGGCTTCTGGCCGAAAGACGGTGTTTAAGGTTCGGGGCCGGCCAACCATTTTAGGGGTGAACCGTTGCCGCAGGTGCGTTATGCTTGGCATAATCGTTTCGTTGGCTGAGTATAGGCCGTATACGGGCGATGCGGGTGGCGGATCGGCATAGGAGAGGTAGCCCAGTTTTGGCATAGCCGAGTAGTCTGCCCCATTCGCCTGCAGTCGGTCGACGTGGACGTGAGGGGGAGTAGAAGGAGTGTCGACTTGGGCACGGCGCCCCATCCGACTGCGCGGGCATCACTTATTATGTCTGCTCGGGTACCGGGGCATGGGCTACTCGGATGCGTACGTCGCGAACATGACGAAGGTACACCGTCAACTGCGGCGGCACAGGCAAACGTTAATACAAATTGTCCGCGGACCCGACGACTTGTGTAGATGGTTTCCAGACAACCAACCCTATCATTGTGACGGATGCACGGTCTACGAGCGGGATGATCAGGTTTTGGAGTTTTTAGACTTACACCCAGGCAAGGTTTTGCCCTGGTCGGAAGTTGAGGCCAGAGTGGCCAGGTCTTTACATGCTCACGATATTCCTAGGTTGTGTGCCACTTGTCCCTGGCTTGCCTATGGCGTGTGCGAGGAGGGAATTGAGCGGATACGAATGGGCAAGGGGCTGTGGGAGGTCTAGGACTGCGATGCCCACGGAGCATCAACAATGTGACCGGGATTTACCTCCGGTTTTGGAGGAGTCGGCGCCGCATTTATGGTTGCTCTGAATCAATGGAAGCGGGGTTTCTTTACGCCGTATCTGAAGGAGGAAACTTTGCCCGCCGCAGCATTCCCAACCTTCTTCAGTGTCCCGAGGAGCAGCTTAACGAGCTGTGGGCACGGCCCGAATCTGACGCGGCGAAGACGGTGCGCGGCTGGAACGAAACCCTCCGACAGGCACGCGAAGAGCGCGTACGGCCGGATCGGGACGATAAAATCCTCACCGCGTGGAACGGGCTGATGATGGCCGCCCTGGCCAAGGCGGCGCGCGTGTTTGACAACGGTACATTCCTGGGCGCGGCGCAACGGGCCTTGCTGTTTTTGGAGCAGTATTCGGTAGACGAGGCCGGGCGCCTGTGTGCTCGTTTTCGCGACGGCGAGCGCGGTCAAGTGGGCTACGTGGATGACTACGCGTTTTTCATCTGGGCGTTGTTGGAGTTGTACGACGCCACGTGGGACCCCATCTACTTGAAGAAGGCCGTGCATTGGCAAAGACAAATGATGCAACGGCTTTGGGATCCGGACCAGGGAGGGTTTTTCTTATATGGCCGAGATGCGGAAGCCCTCATTATGCGTCCGAAGGAAATCTACGACGGAGCGACTCCGTCTGGCAACTCAGTGGCGGCACTTAACCTCTTCCGACTTGGCCGGCTGTTGGCTGATGAAGAGTGGATAGCGGCCGGGCGGAAATTTTTAGAGGCCTTTGCAGGGGAGGTCACCCGATATCCGGCCGGGTACACGTTTTACACCATGGCGTTTCAGTATGCAAGCCAACCAAGTCGAGAGATCGTCATCTTGACCGATGCACCGGATGTATCCGCAGGTAAAGTCGGAAGCGAAGAGGCTCGGTTATTGCGGGAGCTGAAAACTCGATTTCTCCCAGATACGGTGGTTTTGATACGACCGCTTCACGCCCTCGGGCCATGGGAGAACCTGGCCCCCTATCTGGCCGACTATAAGCCGATAGAAGGCAAACCCACGTTCTACCTGTGCCAAAATTACGCCTGTCAAGCCCCTACGACGGACGTCAACCAGGTTATCCAGGCTCTCGACAGGAGGGAGTGACGCGACCTTGTCACGTTGAATCTTCCTCGGCCACGTCTGAGCCTTAGTCGTGCCTGAGGCGGTCTTGCTACAGCATGCAAGGCCGTGCTCAGGCACGGTTTCTTCAATCACCCTCATGCCTGAAAAACAGCTATAGGCGAGCATTTTCATCTTTCGGATGGTGTCGATCCGGCGGCATGGGGGTTAGTCTCGTTTTCCGATCCGCAAAGTTTGGTTTATCTGACCAATCCAGCGAGATTTTTTGTTGAACTGGATAGGAAATCCGCAAATCTTGTAGAACTCTTATCTTCATCGCGCCTCACATACATAGATCTCTTATCTCATCCGTATTGGCACTGCTAGAAACGGTTCGTTGTCCGCATGCTGTGGCATGTCGGGATGAAGGGTCTCGTCTTATGCATGTTTGGTAACGGCGGGGGTGCGATGGGCTCGTAGCGGCGGTAGCTTCTTCCGGGGAAAAGGGACGACTTGTCAGGGTTGGGCAACGCCGATTGTCCAACAAGGGGGTAAGGTTGATTTGAATCGTAGATTATTTATGGCAATTTGGACAGCGGCGGGCCTGTTCGGATCGGCCGGGGTGGCAGCGGTGACCCCGACGACCGCCTATGCGTCTTCAAGCCAAGCAACCCTCCGTATGGGTGCTCATGGCGCCTCGGTTTCCGATTTGCAGCGCAAACTGAATTCCCTCGGATACGCGTGCGGAAAGGTCGACGGGGTTTTTGGATTGAAAACCCTGGCCGCCGTGAAGAAGTTTCAAGAGGCTCACCACCTTATCGTAGACGGGATTGTGGGTCCAAAAACTTGGACCGTGTTGGACGGGACCAAGGGCTCCTCGCATTCTACTCCTGTGAGCCACTCCAGTCGTACGTCCTCCAAATCATCTTCGAAAGCGCCGGCAAATCGCTCCTCGGGGACGTCGGCGAGCGTGAAAATCGCGTCGACGCCAACCCTGCGCACAGGCAGCAGTGGGGCGTCTGTAAAGACCTTGCAAACGGCGTTGAACCAGTTGGGGTTTGCGTGCGGGAAAGCGGACGGCGTATTCGGGAGCCGCACGGCGAGTGCTGTACGAGCTTTTCAAAAGAAGCATCACTTGACCGCTGACGGCATTGTCGGCAGCAAAACGTGGGCGGCGCTGAAGGCGGCGCTCAAGTCTGCGGATACGCCGGCATCGCGCGGAGGCTCGCCGCCGACCAAGGTGACCCAGCCCAACACGGCGCCGTCAAAGCCACAAAAACCGAGCGGATCGAGTGGCTCGAGTGGGACGGGAAAATCAAGCGGCAGCTCGAACCAGGTGATGTTGCAATATAACGACAAGGGTCCACTCGTCAAACAGGCGCAGCAACAGTTAATCAAGCTGGGTTACCTGCCGGCGAACGGGGTCGATGGAGATTTCGGACCGCAGACCTTGGCCGCGGTCAAGGCATTTCAACGTGCCAATCACCTGGGCGCGGACGGTGTTATCGGGCCGCAGACGTGGGGTGTACTGTTCTCTGGTCACGCTGTGAAGGCGAGCAAGCCGACGAATCCGGCGCCGAAACCGACTCAGAAGACTCGATACGTGCTTTATTCTTCAGATCAGAATGGAAATCTTGTCTCTCAATCGTTTACGGATCGGACGAGTGCGGATGCAGCCTACGATACGCTGAACGCGCAGGCGGTGCGGAATCATACCGAAGGCGGTTATGTGGTCGATCTTGCGACCAAGGCCATCGTCGATATGCCGAAACGGTATTACTTTGAACAGGACGGTCAATGGTATGCGTATGTCAATGGCTACACGTATTGGGAGGCCAGCAAGGCCCCGTCCTGGGCGAAGAGTGGTGCGCTTTATTATGCGACGGACGGTGCGCATTCTCTCCATCACTACGCGGACTATTACCTTTTGAGTGACCACACCAGCCAACAAGGTTCCGTGCGTATTTACAGTGGACAACAGATGGGGACTTGGGAAAGTCCGTTTCGAACCGTCGACCTGCGTTCGAACGCGTCCGTCACGGCAGGTCAGATAGACAACTGGTTGAAGACTCGCGGCTATGCGCTGCAGGGGCTCGGGAGTTCCATGTTGGATGCGCAGAAAGGATATGGCGTTAACGCGATTTATCTCATGGCGCACGCGGTCGAAGAGAGTGCGGGCGGACGGAGTTCCATTGCATTGGCCAAAAACAATATTTATGGGTACGGGGCTTACGACAGCGACCCGGGGAATCTAGCCGGTGTATTTCCATCGGAGGATTACGCCATTCACTATCAAGCCTATACGGTACGCTTGAGTTACTTAGAATCTCCGACGATTACCGGCTTATCTTCAAGTCATTACATCTCTCCGAATTTGGATGGAATGAATCAGAGTTATGCGAGCGATCACGATTGGTCCCCGAACATTGCGGCGATTGTCGACGATTTTACGACGGATGAGCACGTGCATTTTGCGGCCAATACCAATGTTCCTTCGGCATCATTCGTGAAGGAGCAGGGAGAACCGGAGTACGTCTTCAGCGGCGCCAGGGCACAGTGGGCTGTCACCAACCTGAACAGGACTCTCCAACAGGGAATATCGGGTAACGATGTACGCGTCCTACAGGCGCTGTTGATGATGCAGCATTATGATGTTGGGGGTACAGGTAGTCAAGGGACGGACGGCGTCTTTGGCCCCGCGACAGCCGGTGCCTTGCAGAAGTTTCAACAGAATTACAATAAAAATCACGATTCTGTACAACTGCGCACGGACGGTATCTGTGATGCGGCCACCTGGAAAGCACTCATGTCTCCTTATTCGACTGTCAATGTTCAAGCGATGCGGATCGGTTTTGCGGGTGGACAGGTCACGGACGAGTTGAAGGTGAATGGGTATTGGATTGATGCCCGTGCTCTGCACCTGCTAAACGTGTATCGTGTCGTGCCTACGGTGAATCCGTCGGATACGAAAGACTACGCGAACCTGGCCAACATTGGCAACGGGCTGCACGCGGGCGACTGGGTGGTGGCAACGAGCCAAACCTCAAGTCAAGTGCAATATTGCGTCCAACAGTACAATTCGAGTGCAAAATCGAATCAGGCCGTGACAAAGCAAACCACGATTAATTCACACTATAAACTGGTTCCGTACGACAGTTCGCCGTCCACGTGGTGAGCCACCCCATCACCATTTTGGCGACCGGATCGGTCAGTAGTCAATCGCGTTGGTATCCAAAAATGAAGGGGCTGTCCCAAACCCGTCGTGAGACGGGGGACAGCCCTTCCGAATGTATTCTATTCAAGCGAGCATGCACCTGCTTACTACCGTACCGGTATCCACACCGAAACTAACAGCCCAACGAACATCAACGCGCCGAAGCGCAGGAGCTGCATGGACGTTCCTTTAAACGCGAGCTGCATTTGCTGGGCGTCGCTGCTCTGAAACCAACGACGCACCACGGAATATGCCGATGGTACGGTGAGGAGGACCAGCAGCGCCCAAGGGGTCAGTTGTCCAATGGCAATCAACGCGAGGACAATCAGGTAGGTGATTGCATAGACCACCGCGAACAGGATACGTCCACCGGCTTTGCCCAGCAGGATGGCAATGGTGCGACGTCCGCCCGCAATGTCATGGTCCAAGTCGCGAATGTTGTTCCCAAGCAGCAGTGCGCCAATCAACAATCCAATGGGCAGTGAGGCAATCGTGGCTCGCGCTGTGATCTCGTCCGTTTGAATGTAGTAGGCTAACAGAACAATCACTGGACCCATCGCCACGGATGCAGCCAACTCCCCGAACGGGGTATAAGCCAACGGCTTGGGACCTCCCGAATAAAAATACGCGACGCCAATGCAGGCAGCGCCAACCACTGCAATCCACCATGTGGTCATCATACAAATATAGACGCCGAGACCGGTGGCGATGAGAATGAATAGCCACGCTAACCCCAATACGGTGCGTGGGCGCACTCCGTCACGGACGATGGCGCCCGCAATGCCGACCATCTCTTTTGAGTCCAAGCCGCGGCGAAAATCAAAGTACTCATTGAACATGTTGGTCGCCGCTTGAATCAGCAGACACGCCAGGAAGAAACTGATAAACAGGGAGGTATGGAAGCTGGCCTTTGTCAGCGCCAAACCCGTTCCCACCAGGACAGGGACGACAGACGCCATCAGGGTAAACGGCCGGGCCAGCCGCCAACCAATATCCAACCGTTGTTTCCAGGTCATCTGGGTTACCACCTGCCTCTCTGGAAGAATGCCGTAAGTAGAACTCCAGTCGTCCGAATGCCAGGAGTGGATACGATTCCAGTCGAAATCATAGCAGACCGCGCCACATGGCGGCAACGGGAGGTTGCGGTTGGTTTGGGTGTGTACAGGTCGAGTGTTATACTGAAAGAGATGTGAACCGGGTCGTCGCTAAGCCATTGGAGGAGGAGCATCTCATGACCTTGAAATGGGAAATTGTTAAACCATACGAAGACATTATTTATGAACGGGCGGAAGGGATTGCGCGCGTCACCATCAACCGTCCCGAGGTACATAACGCGTTTCGGCCGGAAACGGTCAAGGAGATGATTGACGCGTTCAATCACATCCGGGATGACGAGACAACAGGGGTTGTCCTGCTGCGCGGCGCCGGCGACAAGGCATTTTGTTCGGGGGGTGACCAGCGTCACCGTGGCCATGGCGGCTACGTTGGTGAGGACAATGTGCCGCGCCTGAATGTGCTGGATTTGCAGCGGCAGATTCGGGCCCTGCCGAAACCCGTGATTGCGGTGGTCGCCGGGTACGCGATTGGCGGTGGGCACGTTCTGCACGTGTGCTGCGACCTGACCATCGCGGCGGACAACGCGATTTTTGGACAAGCTGGTCCCCGCGTAGGCAGTTTCGATGCCGGGTACGGATCGGCCCTGCTGGGACGCATTGTCGGTCACAAGAAGGCTAAAGAGATTTGGTTCCTCTGCCGTCAATATAATGCCCAAGAGGCCTTGGAGATGGGGCTGGTCAACACGGTGGTACCGTTGGATCAGCTCGAAGAGGAATCGATTAAATGGGCCAAGGAAATCTTGGAGAAGAGTCCGATTGCCATTCGTTTCCTGAAGATGGCCTTCAACGCCGATACGGATGGCTTGGCTGGTCTGCAGATGCTCGCCGGCGATGCGACGATGCTGTACTACATGACCGATGAGGCGAAGGAAGGCAGCCGGGCGTTCGTGGAGAAGCGCAAGCCGAACTTTAAGCAGTTCCGTCGCCTTCCATAATATCTAGTGGAGCCCCGAGACGAATTCCACAGGTGCGGTGTACTGAGCGAATGGCGATTTACAAAATGGGGCGGCGTTCCGACGCGAGCGTTGGATCGCCGCTTCCTTGTGTGGATGTCCTAAGCAACATGCACGGGACAGTCAACTTACCAATGGGAGATGAAGTTCATGACGGCGGGCGCGGACGTATTGCTGCCCGATTGGCTGGGGCGGCGCGTGTCGAGCGGAGCCGAGCGGACGGCGCTCAAGACGCAGGAGCGCACCTGGTCATACCAAGAACTCTACGAAGCGGCTACACAAATGGCGGGGGCCTTGCAGCGCCGTGGTGTGGATAAGGGTGAACGGGTAGCCTTGATTGCCTTTAATGGAGAATGGTTTGCCCTTGCTGTGCACGCGCTCATGCAGGCCGAGGCCGTATTGGTCCCCATCAATTGGCGCTTAACCGCCGCAGAAATCGCGTGGCAGATCCAGGATGCGGGTGTACGCTGGATTTTGTGCGATGAGGCGGGGATGGATTTAGCCCAGCAGGTAGGGCGCCTGCAGACAACCGCGACGGACGTAGTGCTGCTAACGGATCTGGCACGAGAAAAGGCTCGGCCTTTGGCACGGACGGAAATCCATACTCAGGACGTACATGCCATCATTTATACTTCGGGTACTACGGGACAACCGAAGGGGGCGATGATCACCTACGGCAATCACTGGTGGTCCGCGATGGGATCCGCCCTGCAGCTTGGGCTCTCGGAGGCGGACCGGTGGCTGGTGCCGATGCCGCTGTTTCATGTCGGCGGGCTGGCCGTCCTCATGCGCAGTCTCATCTATGGAACCACGGCCGTGGTGCACGATAAATTCGACGTGGACGCGGTGCACCAGGCCATCGATGACGAGGGGGTTACCCTTTTGTCGGTGGTGCCGACGATGCTCCGGCGCATGGTCGATGCCCGCGGTGATGTTCCGTACCCGCCCAGCCTGCGTTGCATTCTTCTTGGCGGCAGTGGTGCGCCGCGGCCGCTTCTTGAGCGGGCCTTGGCCCTGGGCGCCCCGGTGGCCCAGAGTTACGGGCTGACGGAAGCAAACACCCAAGTCTGCACGTTGCGTCCGGAAGATGCCTTGCGCAAACTGGGGTCGTCCGGGAAACCCCTGATGCCGACGGAAATTGCGATTGAGGTCGACGGACGTCGGGCCAAACCTCGAGAGGAAGGGGAAATCATTGTCCGCGGACCCACGGTCATGGCCGGGTACCTCAATCGCCCCGACGCCACACGGGAGACGATTGTTGATGGGTGGCTGCATACAGGTGACATCGGGTACGTGGATGAAGACGGTTATTTGTTTGTATTGGACCGGCGCAAGGACCTGATTGTCAGCGGCGGCGAGAACATTTATCCGGCTGAGGTGGAATCGGTTCTGCTTCGTCATCCGGCGGTTGAGGACGTGGCGGTGGTCGGCGTGGCGGATGCCTACTGGGGTCAGTCCCCGGTCGCTTGTGTCGTTCTCTCCGGCAGCGTCGAAGATGAAGACCTCATCCAGTTCTGTCGCCAATCCTTGGCTGGCTATAAAATTCCGCGGCGAATCGAGCGCGTGGCGGAGTTGCCGCGAAACGCTTCGGGGAAACTGCTGCGAAGAAAACTGCGGGAATGGCTGGAAGCAAAATGACGATTCAACAGATTGTGGCGCGGTTGACGGAGGACATTCAAACGGCGCGATGCCATCAGCCGGATTCCGGTTGGTACGCGGCCACCTGTACGGGGGGATGGGAGTGGGACGTATTCTTGGCCCGCTTCGGGCAGGTTTCGCTTCCGGAGGCGGATTTTCTCTTCATGAAACCCCAAGCCCAGTTTGGGCTGCTGGGCTTCGGCCGCACGGTCCGCGTGCGCGCAGACGGCGCTACACGGTTTGCGGGGCTCCGTTCCTCACTGCGGAGAGTGATCCAGGATTTGGGCTTCACGGTCGATGCTCGGCCACGTTGGTTGGGCGGCTTCTCCTTCGCCCCGGGTCCGCATGGAGCACCTTGGCGGGAATGGCCAGACTGTGAATTCCGCCTGCCCCGATGGCTCGTAGAACGGTCCGGGGAGAGGGTGTGGTTGACCTTGACCCTGACGGCGGAAGAGGCGTCTCGTTTCGATTTGGAGCATCAACTGGCTCGGGAACTCAGCCGGTGGCTGGAGAACGACAGGCCAGTCCAGCCCGTGTACCTGGCGGGCGGTCCAGAGAGTCGAGTCATCTGGGATGAGGACGACGCCTTGGCCAAGTGGCAGGCGGCCGTCTCCCAGACCGCTCTGGAGATCCAGAGCGGCGAGTACCAAAAGGCGGTATTGGCCCGATCCGTTCGCGTTCAAGGCGGAGCTGTAAAGCTGGCTTTGGTCATCGAGCGGCTTTCGGCTATGTACCCCGAGGCTTATGTGTTCGCGGTTCGGCAGGGAAGCGAATGGTTTGTTGGAGCCACTCCGGAACGCCTGGTCTCGGTACGGGAACGTCAGGTGCACATCGATGGGCTGGCCGGGACCACCTCACGTGGCGAGACCGAGGCCGAAGACCGGCGACTTGCGGCGGAATTGTTGGCCAGTGCCAAAAACCGACAAGAACACCGGGCGGTCGTGGACTGGATTGCAACCAGCATCGCTGACGCGGTCGCGGAAATGCAGATTCCCCGTGAACCGCAGATCCGCCGCTTGGCGAATGTTCAACATCTATATACGCCGGTGACCGGCTACCTGCGAGCGAATATGAACGTGCTTGATTTGGTGGAACGGCTTCATCCCACTCCCGCAGTGGCCGGGGTTCCAAGAACGAAGGCCTTGTCCGTGATTGCCCATCGGGAATGGTTTTCCCGCGGTTGGTACGCTGGACCGGTAGGATGGATGACCTTAGCCGGCGACGGGGAATTTGCGGTGGCGCTGCGGTCTGGTTTACTCTCTGCGTCCACCTCCACTTTGTTTGCCGGGGCTGGCATCATGGGGGATTCCGATGCGGATGCGGAATGGACGGAGACTGAGTGGAAGTTTCAGCCGATGTTGCGTGCGTTGGAGGTGAGAGAATGAGTGGCATCAATCCTGCACTGTCTGTACTCTACGAATTCATGCTTGCGCTCAGTGACGCGGGACTTCGGCACGTCGTGATTTCCCCGGGCTCACGGTCGACTCCGCTCACGATGAGCGTCGTCCGTTGCGGGCGATTTCAGGTCTGGTCACAGTTGGATGAACGGTCATCCGGATTCTTTGCCGTGGGCATCGCGCGCGCGTCGGCAGAACCAGTAGCGCTCATTTGCACTTCGGGTACGGCGGCTGGAAATTACCTTCCGGCTGTCATGGAGGCGCACACGGCCCGCTTGCCCCTGCTCGTCCTTACCGCAGACCGGCCGCCGGAGCTGCACGACGTGGGGAGCAACCAAACGGTCCGCCAGAGTGGTATGTACGGGCCGTTCGTCAAGTGGCAACACGACCTGGCCGTCCCGGACGACAACGATACCTTGCGGCGGTACCTGGCGGACACAGCGCGCCGCGCGGTCCTGGCGGCCGTTTCGCTCCCGCGCGGTCCGGTGCACTTGAACGTGCCGCTCCGGGAACCCTTAATTCCGCCCGCATGGGACGAGTTCACGTGCGGCAGGTCCCCCATTGTGCGGGCGCAGGTGTTTCCGAGCCAGCGCCTGCCCCATCCCGCAGCGCTGGAAGACATGGCCAAGTGGTTGCGTGAAAGCCAGCGACCTCTCTTGGTGCTCGGACCGATGGAACGTCCCTGGAATGTCGCCGCGCTCTGTCAGTTTGCCAAGGCACAGAAGATTCCGGTCTTGGCCGATCCCCTTTCCCAAGTCCGCACCGCAAGCGGCGAGACAACCATTTGCCACTACGATGTGTTTCTTCGCGATGATACGATTGCCACAGCCCTGGACGCGGATTTCGTGCTGCGCATGGGCCAGACGCCGACCTCCAAATCGTTGGGGAGATACCTGACCCGTCATGCGAATACCAACTCGGTGGTGATCGACGAATCCCCGGTTTGGCGCGATCCGTTCTTCACTGGTGCCATGGCTATCGAAACGGATGTCGATCCGTTCGTACAGGCCCTGCTGGAGCATACGGCGGCGGGTGATGAAGCCGTTCCCACGCGGGTGTCGTGGTTGAATGCGTGGCGCACCCTGGATGCGGCATGCGGAGATACCTTGTTTCGCGCGATCGAGAGCCAGTGGCAGGAAGCGTCCGCGCTGCTCGCACTGGTGGACGCGGTGCCAGACGGATCGACCATTGTGGTGGGCAACAGCATGCCCATCCGCGACTTGGATGCGTTCTTTCCCGGTGGGGATAAGTCGCTTCGGTTTTTGGCCAACCGTGGTGTGAGCGGCATTGACGGGGTGGTTTCCACCGCAGTGGGCGCTGCAGCAGCCGGGAAAGGAATGACCGCTCTTTGCATTGGCGATGTCTCGTTTTATCATGATTTAAATGGTCTGTTGGCTGTCGGGCGGCATAGGCTGGACCTTTTTGTGCTCGTTATCCATAATGATGGGGGCGGTATTTTTTCGTTTTTGCCCCAAGCCGGTCATTTGGATACATTTGAACATTTCCGTACCCCGCATGGGCTCGATTTTGCGGAGGCGGTCCGGATGTACGGCGGTCATTGGGATACGGTAGACAACCCCGAGGCACTGCGGGAGGCGGTCGCGAGGCACCTGCGTCAGGGTGGGCTCACGGTGGTCGAAGCGCGCTTTGATGCGGATGAAAACCATCGCGTGCACGAAGATGCCATCACCGCAGCGGTCACCAAGGCACGGACCGTGGCCGCAGCGTTGGGGATGTACCCGCGCGAGGGGGGAGGCGTATGACCACCCAGGCCCTCTCCGTTCGTGGTGTGACCTATCATGTGGAAGAAGTGGGGGAAGGCAAGCCCCTGCTGTTGCTGCATGGGTTTACCGGCAGCGGGCGGGTGTGGCAACCGTTTGTCTCCGCGTGGCCAGGGTGGCGCCTAGTAATGGTGGATTTGCTCGGGCATGGGCATACACAGGTGGTGCCGCCTAGCCGGTGCACCATGGAGCACCAGGTGCAAGACCTCCTTTACGTGATGGATGCACTCGGACATTCCCGGTTTGCCTGCCTCGGCTATTCGATGGGGGGGCGCGTGGCTTTGGCGTTAGCGGTGACGCGGCCGCATCGGCTCCTGGGGCTTATCCTAGAAAGCAGCTCCCCCGGACTCGCAGCGTTCGCGGAGCGTTCGCAGCGGAGACAGACAGACGAGGAACTAGCTTCGTTCATCGAGCAGCAAGGAATCGAGGCGTTTGTACAACGCTGGGAATCCATTCCACTATTTTCCACGCAGAGGCGGCTGGATGCGGGGGTATTGGCCCGGCAACGATCCGTTCGGCTAGCGCAGGCGACTGCAGGCCTAGCTGCCAGCTTGCGCGGGATGGGAACCGGATGCCAATGCTCGTATTGGCCGCAGCTGGGGCGGCTCCGGATGCCGACGCGGCTTATCGTCGGGGCATGGGACACCAAGTATCGAGCGATTGCCGAGGCAATGCGAACGCGAAACCCGGCTTTGAACGTCGAGGTTGTAAACGGGGCAGGGCACACGGTGCACCTGGAGCAGCCCACCGCCTTTGCAGAGTCGGTGCGTGGTTTTCTCGCCGAAGTGGCGGAATCAGCCGTGAGCATGACGGATTGGCCGTGAGAGTTTGGGATTGGTACGGTGGAATCCGTGACGGGATGGGCCAGGGAGGTAACTGGATTATCCAGGGGGTCAAATGTCGATGAGGGGGATGGTGGCATGAACGTACGTCAAGCCGTTGCCTGGTGCGGTGCTCTAGTCGGAATCACAATCCTCGTAGGGTGTGGTCCCGCAAACGCCGCGCCCAGGCCTGGCCACGCTGCGCCATCCTTCACCTTAGGGACCCTAGATGACCCCAATCGGACCGTATCGTTGGCGGATCTCCTCAAGCATGGCGAGCCAGTGGTCATCAACGCCTGGGCGTCCTGGTGCCCACCGTGTGCGGCGGAGACGCCGCGGCTTGTGCAGATGGCAGAGCAGTATCGGGGCCGCATTCAGTTGGTCGGGATAAACATGACGGCTGACGACAAGCTGGCAAGCGCCCGCAGCTTCGCCAAGAAATATCACATTCCATACCTGTTGCTGGCCGACACGGATGGCGCGTTTGCTAAGGCCTATCAAATTGAAGGTTCCCCCACGACGTTTCTGGTTGACCATAACGGCCAAGTCGTATGGATGAAAACGGGCGAATTAAATGGCCAGGACCTTCGCCATATGGTTAAGTTGGCGTTGACCGATGGCCAAAGTTCCTGACCCACAAGTTCTTGACCCACGTCCCCTGTATGCATTCCCATGAGGGCCGTTGACATTCCGCCCGGCGCCTCCTTGTTCAGAGACTCAGTTGGCTACGAGGCCTTTTGTGTCCCTTTATCCGTAGTGATGGTTGGGGACGACAGGTTGTTCGAAACGTCGAATTCGTCCCACATACCCATGGATGCGTGTCCTGGAATCCCACAGACCATGGCGTATTTACCCGCCTTGTCGGCCTTGAACTGGAACGCGACTGGGGGATGGCTCGAAGTGATACCCGTTTGAAAGCCGGGCATGAGAGAATGGGAGAACGCGGCGGGAAACGTCGTCCCCTGACGATGACTCCAGTCCGTAAAGCCCACACTGTGTTGAATGTTTGAGGTATCGCTGAACTTGACCTTGACCGTCCAGCCCGTGGGCACGGCGATTTTCAGAGCGCCTTTGCTGTACCCGTTAAACGCCATGTCTTGATCCGTCGTGATGTTGAGATCGATGGTCTTGGCGGCTTTGTCCAGTTTGGCGATGGGAGCCGTTTGCCCGGCGCCGGACTGGGATGAAGGACTGCTGGGCGAAGTGCCTCCACCCTTGTTCGCGTTGGTGGTCGCAACCGAAACGGCCAACTTGGGGTTTTGCGCGAGGTTACGATGCGTCACGTCGTTCGGAAGACCGAAAAACCCGACCACCCAAAACGCGATGGCCACGAGAGCGCCGATAGCGACGACCGTTAAGCCTGCAGGTGATAGTTGCTTCATGCTCAACCCCCATTCACGGAACAAACGGTGTTGGTTGAATCGTCCGTACCTTCTCAGTTTATTATACGTTTCACAGGTCGGCAATAGGGGCCTAGGGGCGTGTTGGACACGATATGTTCGAATGACTGAGGAGTTGGCGTGAGGCGGATCGTATATCGTGGGTGGTGGTGATATACTTGTTTTGGTACTTGTGTACATGTATCTTCCGCTGTGCAGTTTGCCTGCGGAAATCCGTACGACTCTTATGACGCAGCGAGGATGATTGCAGTGAGAGTCTTGCTCATGAGCGCCTCTTTTGGCGACGGGCACATACAAGCGGCCAATGCGGTCGGGGAAGCCTTGCGTCGTCGTGGGGCGACCGTGAAGCTTGTCGATTACACCGAATGGCTGAATCCGGCCCTGCGGTCGTTTGCGAAATTCAGTCTGATTCAGGGTGTCCAGTTAGCTCCGGCGCTTTATGAAGCCTTTTATAGGTCCATGTCGAGGTTGGATCCCGATTCGTCGTTACAGCGCCGCATTAACCGTTTGGGGATGGCGAAATTTAAGCGCTGCCTTAAGGCGTATGCGCCGGATGTCGTCGTCAGCACATTTCCGACCCCCAACGGTGTGATGGCCCAGCTGCGCGAGCAGGGATTCACAAGCATTCCGATTGTTGGGGTCTTGACGGATTACACTGCCCATGGGCAGTGGGTTCAAGAGCATACCGACCTCTATTTTGTCGCCACGGAAACGGTTGGGCAGGAGCTGCACGCGTTAGGTGTGCCGATGGAGCGCATTGTCGTGAGCGGTATGCCAATACGGTCTCGCTTTGAACAGGCGGGAAGCCGACAGTCGGCGGCACGCCGTCGGGAGCTTCGCAGCGCGGAAAGACTGGACCCTGAGAGACCGCTTGTTCTTTTGATGGGCGGCGGTGCGGGATTGGTGGCGGACGTGTCCGATTGGAAGGAGGTCATGCAGGCCAGCGACCTGCAGTTTGTCGTGATTTGCGGCCGCAACGACAAACTATACCGACGCCTGCACGGGTTGCACGGGGAGCGGATTCGCGTGCTCGGCTATACTACGGAAGTGGAACGGTGGATGGCCATGGCAGACGTGGTGGTAACCAAGCCGGGTGGCATCACCGTCGCCGAGGCGTTGGCGATGGAACTGCCGATGTTGTTGTACCATCCCATTCCCGGCCAAGAGGTCTGTAACGGGCAGTACGTGGTCGATCTCGGGGCTGCCCGATGGATTAAGGACATTCAGGGCGCAGCCGAGGAACTCAACCGTCTTGCGGCCCATCCGGAGTCGTTGGCCGCCATGCGGGCGGCGGCCCGGGCGGCTTATCGACGGGGCGCGGCGGGGCGTATCGCCGATACGCTGATTCATACCTTCGCGGACAAGCCGCTCCATCCGTTACCGATGGTCGGGGACTCCGGTGGTTGGGAGTGAGCGAAGTGTGGCGATGGGGTTGCCTGATTCTCTTGCTGTTGCTCTGCCTGTATTCCCTGATTCCGAACTTGTTGACCCGGGGGTTTCGGTTGTGGGCCATTCGTCAGGGGCCAACGCGGCGCGAACTGGCCCTGACGTTCGACGACGGTCCAGACCCGAAATACACGGACCGTCTGCTCGATGCTTTGCGGGACGCCGAGATTCGAGCCACGTTTTTCGTCATTGGCCGAAAAGCGTTAGCGCATCCAGACTTAGTGTTGCGCATGTTGGCCGACGGGCATCAGGTGGAGATACACGGCTGGACCCATTCCTTTGTGCCGCTGCTCCCACCCGCAGCCGCCGTCCGGCAATTCCGGAAAACGACCGCGGCCCTTGTGCAGAGGTTCGGCATACGTCCCCGGTTCTATCGGCCAACCTGGGGCGCGTTGAACCTGGTTACGTTATTGACGGCCCCACGCACACACCGCTTGGTGACGTGGTCCATTATGGTGGGTGACTGGCGGGTTCAGCGACCCGGACAGGTGCTCGAGCGCATTGTAAACCGGCTACACCCAGGAGCCATCATCGTCCTGCACGACAGCGATGAGACGTTGGGCGCCGAGACGGGGGCCCCTGAACAGGTGATTGCCCTCATACCCGAGTTGGGCCGACGCGCCCGAGAAGCCGGGTATTCGTTTCGCACGCTCAATGAGTGGTACGGAAAGGAGGGGCGTTGATGGACGCCAAAGGACGATTCTGGGACCTTTGGGAAGCTGGATTTCGAAAATTGTTTAAGGTCCAGCCGATCCGCCCCGACGTGGAAGATTTATTCTATCTATCGAAGACTCATTATTTAGGTAAACCGTTTGAGATTGACGGGGTACGCGTCGTCCGCGGACAGCCGGTCGTTGAGTTGCACGTGAACAATACCCTGGTCGCCCGTGTGTTGAGAGAGGAAAAAAACATCTTGGCTTCTACGGTCAAGCTGTTGCAACTGGCGCGTAAGTCTTTGCCGGCGCTGGCTGAGCGGGTGGCGCATCCGGAATTTGCGGACGTACAGGTTCTCTACGGAATTACGTTCATCCATCGGGGGATTGAGCGGTTGGGGTTCGAGGCCTTGCCGATTCGCAACCGGGTTCTGGCTCCGCTCACCCGTTGGTATCTGCGTCAGGTCCTGCGGGCGTTCAATCCGGACGCGAATCGGCTGCTAGAGGCGCACCCGGACGCGTTTGTACCGAAACTCGTGGCGACGAGCAAAAAACGATTGATTCTGATGCATGGGAAACCGGGTGTTGATGCGCAGTCCATCAAGGCTGCGTCCGACGATAAACCGAATCGAACGTGAGGTGTCGAGGGTGAAGGCTTTACTCTTGACCGCGCACATCGGGGATGGCCACCATCAGGTGGCACGCGCCTTGCACGACGCATTCACCGCCCGCGGTGTCGAAACCGTTGTCTTGGACATTTATCGCGAGACCAGCCCACGGATTGCCAAACTGAACGAACGAACGTATGAGTGGACCACTCGGTTTGCACCTCATATGTATGGCATGAGTTATCGGGTGACCGCTCGCTTTGGACCGGATCACACGTTTTGGAAAATGCTATCGGCCTTTTCACGGCAAATGGTGCTCCAACAGTTGGAGGAGCAAAAACCGGACATTGTGCTACAGCTGTTTCCAGACCATGCGCTGGCGTCCTTATCCGCAAGCCGCTGGCGTCCGTATATCGGCGAGGTCATTACAGACTTCACGGTGCATGGTCGGTGGTTCCATCACAACATTGATACATACTTCATCGCGAATGCATCTCTTGCGGGTGGGATGGAAGAGTTTTTGCAGCCTGGCCAGGAGTTGGTGGTTTCCGGGATTCCTATCCGACAACAGTTTCTGTTCTGTCGGACACAGAGTCGGCTTCGGGCTGAGCGGCCGTATATTCTGTATGCCACGGGGGGGCGGGGTGTGTTTCCCCATCTCTTGACCGCGTTACGGTGGACGGGGCGGTTGTTTCCGGATCACGCGGTGTACGTGATGTGCGGCCGGAATTCCAAGATGTACCAGCAGGTGGCGCGTTGGTCAGAGGAGTGGCCGCACATTCACCCGCTGCCGTTTGTCGAGCATGTCGCCGATTGGCTGCAAGGAGCCGACTTTTCCGTGGTGAAATCGGGCGGGGTGACGGTCTCTGAATGCTTGGCCTCAACGTGTCCCATGTTGATTTTCCGGCCACAGCCTGGCCAGGAATCGGATAATGCGGAATTCTTAAGCCGACACGGCGCGGCCAAGACGGTTGCATCGCCGGCGGAGTTTGTCCGGGCGTTGCGGGTTTTACGACAACCTGGGACGCGCGAACAGATGCGTGCGGCATGCCAGCGGTTGGCGCGACCCGACGCCGCGTGGGCGGTCGTCGAGCACGCCTTGCAGCAGGCGGAACGAAAACGAGCGATGGCCGTATCCAGGTGAAGTCTACATAATCGGAGTCGACGCGAGTTGGCGGTATTGGCTTGTAAAATAGAGGAGCGGTTGGGCATCCCGGTGGACGTCTCCACGCTCCACCTGGCCAATCAGGATAAAGTGGTCTCCTGCTGGAATCTCCTGAACCAGCGAGCATTCCAGATGAGCGAGCACACCGTCCAATACAGGCGCGCCGTACAGCCCGCTTTGGTATGTCAGACCGGCCAACTTATCTGTCCCCTGGCTGGCAAAACGCTTGGATAAGTCCGCTTGGTCTTCCGTCAGGATGTGGACTGCAAAGCCTCCGCTCTTCCGAACCAGATCCAGAGCGGTCGATGTGTTATTAATGCAAACGAGGATGTAAGGGGGATTCAGGGAAACCGAACAGAAGGCCGATACGGTTAGACCGGTGGCCAGTATTCCATCGGACATGGTCACAACGGTAACACCGCTGGCAAAGCGAGCCAAGACGCGGCGAAACGTATCCGGTTGAACTGACATTCTGGCTGACCTCCTCTGGCGCAATACGCCGCGCAGCAGATACGCAGATGTGCAGGAATCTGCCATCCATGAAGGCCATTGTATCATAGAATACAGGGAAATCACCGGATCGTCAGATGGCGATGGGACGAACGCCTTCTGGCGCGACGGCGAGGGGTGCACCGGTTTTTGCCACGATTTCGTCTACTGAATGGCCAGGGGCAATCTCTCGCAAGAACAAGCCGCAGTCTTTGACATCAATCACGGCCAGGTCGGTGATGATACGCTGGACCACTCGCTGTCCGGTCAAGGGAAGACGGCATTGACGCAGGATTTTCGGTTCGCCTTGTTTATTACAGTGTTCCATCGTGACGATGACTCGTTTCGCCCCATGCACTAAGTCCATCGCACCGCCCATGCCTTTCACCATTTTTCCTGGGATCATCCAATTGGCTAAGTCACCGCGTTCCGACACTTCCATTGCGCCGAGGATGGCAACATCGATGTGACCGCCGCGAATCATGGCGAAGGATTCGGCGCTGTCGAAGAAACAAGCGCCTTTACGAATAGTGATCGTCTCCTTGCCCGCATTAATCAGATCCGGGTCTTCCTCGCCAGGGGCCGAATAAGGGCCGATGCCAAGCAACCCGTTCTCGGAGTGTAAAATCACCTCAATGTCCGCGGGGATGTAGTTGGCGACCAAAGTCGGCATGCCGATGCCGAGATTGACATAGTCGCCATCCCTTAACTCGGCGGCGGCACGTCTGACAATCTGATTGCGGGTGAGTGCCATTGACGTCTCCTCCTGTTCTTGACCAGTTTCTATCCGTACGCTGCGTAGCGTCATGTACCACTTGCGCGAACGGTGCGCCGTTCAATCCGTTTTTCATAGCGAGCGCCAACGACGATGCGCTGCACGTAGATGCTGGGGGTGTGTATCGCGTCCGGATCCAGCTCACCGGGCGCTACGAGCTCCTCGACTTCGACAATGGTGACGCGCCCGGCGGCAGCCATTAACGGATTGAAGTTCCGGGCCGTTTTGCGGTAGATCACATTGCCCAAGGTATCGGCTTTCCAACCTTTAATCAGCGCAAAGTCTCCGATAATCGCGCGTTCCAACACGTATTCTCGGCCAGCAAACGTACGCGTCTCTTTCCCTTCGGCCACGGGAGTACCGACACCGGTAGGGGTGTAGAAGGCGGGGATGCCGGCTCCTCCGGCCCGGATGCGCTCGGCGAGCGTACCTTGGGGGACCAGCTCCACTTCTAAATCTCCTTGGAGAAACTGGCGCTCAAAGGTCTTGTTTTCGCCCACATAGGAGGAGACCATCTTTCGGATCTGGCGGGTTTGCAACAACAAGCCGAGTCCCCAGTCATCCACGCCGCAGTTGTTGCTCACGCAGGTGAGGCCTTTTGTGCCCTGATTACGTAGCGCTTCAATCAGGTTTTCGGGGATACCCACCAAGCCAAACCCACCGACGAGCAAGGTAGCTCCGTCTGGAATATCACGGACAGCATCCGCGGCGGAAGCGTACAGTTTATTCAAAATCCGCTCCTCCCCTCGGAAAACTCACGACTCACGTTCATTACCGCATAGGGAGCGATTTTTTGCAAGCGGTTTCAGACATGGACTATCGGTGGGAGAGAGTGCGGGGATGAGTGAAGACAGATCCTTTGGAAAAAAACAATCGCGGCCCAATGGGGCCGCGGAGAGGGTAGGCGATATCTCCAAAAATCAGGCGAGAGCGTGCAAGGACACATACCCTGCCGTACCGATGACAAGTACGAACGAACAGACCACGGTGATTTTTTCTGCAACCCTCCAAAAACGCTCGAATGTGACTAAAGGATTGTCGGGTTCGCGGTTGCCTTTCACTCGCTACACCTCGCTGTTTCGTTTCCTACTCTCAGTGTAGCACGGCAGCCGTGTCGATATATCGCAAAGTGTGCGGGGAATGTGACGATATTCCGTCGACTGAATGCGGGTGTCCGGGAAGGGGAGTTCGAACCCCTTTCCGAAACTCTTAGTCGGAATTTCCGACCTCTAAGCTTTCATGTGGCCAAACCTCCAGGTGGCGGAGCGCCCGTATGGCCTCCGGCAACGGCGCGAGGACGTTGAGATGACCCATTTTCCGCTTGGGTTTCGCCTCATGTTTTCCGTACAGATGAATTTTGATGTCCGGACCGACGTTGGGCAATGCTTTGAGGAGGGGAGCTACGTGTTCACCTAAAACATTGACCATAACGACGGGGGTGGTCAGCCTTGCGTTGGCCAAAGGCAGGTTGCAAATCGCCCGCAAATGTTGCTCAAACTGCGATACCGTACACGCGTCGTCCGTGTAATGCCCGGAATTGTGGGGGCGTGGCGCGAGTTCGTTGATGTAGAGTTGGTCGTCCTCCGTCAAGAACATTTCGACCGCCAAGAGGCCGACCATTTGCAATCCCGTAGCGACTTTTTCTGCCAAGCGTTGTGCTTCTGCCGCTTTTGTTTCCGGGATGCGCGCCGGCAGAATTGACAGATGCAAGATGTGTTCGCGGTGAATGTTTTCAGCCACTGGAAATGATTGGATTTGACCGCGCAGGCTCCGTGCGACAATGACCGATAATTCTTTCGTGAATGAAATGTACTTCTCGGCTACCAAGGGCTCGTCCTCATCTTGAAGATGATGCCGTACTGCGTGTTCCGCTTCCTGCCAAATGTGGTCCAACTCGGACTGACTGCGACACAGCCACTGACCCTTCCCGTCGTATCCCCCGGTAGAGGTTTTGAGTACGTAGGGATAGCCCAAGGTCTCCCCAGCCTGTTTCAGGTCTTCGCGGCTGCGTACCGGCAGGTAAGGGGCGACCTGGGCGCCGCAGGCTTCAATGGCTCGTTTTTCGCGGACTCGGTGCTGGGTTATCCGTAGTAATTGACTGCCTTGTGGCACGAACGCTTCGCGTTCTAGGAGGGCGGCCACGCCTGCATCCACGTTCTCAAATTCGTACGTGATGACATCACTGAGTTCTGCCAGTTGCCGTGCCGCTATAAGGTCCGAATACGAGGCGACAATCTGCCGGTCGCTCACCTGACCGGCTGGAGCGTCTTCGGTTGGATCGAGCGAAACAAATCGGTATCCCATACGTCGGCCCGCAATTGCAATCATTCGGCCCAACTGGCCGCCGCCTAAAATCCCGACTGTACTCCCGGGCAAAATGACTGGGGGGTGCTGCGGATTATTGCTCACCCGGATCCCCTCCTGTCAAGACTTCCTGTTCGATCCGTCGCCTGCGTTCGATAAACCGCTGCCGTACGCTCGGCTGTAGAAGGCCCAGAATCTGAACAGCCAGTAAGCCGGCGTTGACGGCCCCTGCCTTCCCGATGGCTACGGTTGCGACTGGCACCCCGCCGGGCATTTGCACAATCGACAACAGGGAGTCTAAACCGGACAGGCTGGAAGTTTGTACTGGAACCCCGATGACCGGTAGCGTTGTTTTTGCCGCGACCATGCCCGGCAAGTGAGCCGCCCCGCCGGCGCCGGCGACAATTACCTTTAGACCGCGTCCTTCCGCCGATGCCGCGTATTCGAACATCCAGTCGGGAGTACGGTGGGCGGAGACGACCTTTTTTTCATAGGGAATGTCGAATTCGTCGAGAATTTGACACGTATGCTGCATGGTTTGCCAATCCGAGTGGCTACCCATGATGACACCGACCAAAGGTTGCACAACGTTCCCCTCCCCGTTATTTCACGCCGGGCGCTGAGAAAGCCTGTGGCTGTGCCGAGCAGGCTTGTCCCTGCGCCAAACAATACTTACATCTTAACAACGGCGGGACGTATTGGCCAGTGAGAGGGTGTATCCCGACTCGGAACTTCGTTGGCTGATACGGTCATTCGTCGGCCTCGTTCGACACCCCTTCGAACCGGTTTTCATGTTTGCCGTCCGCCGGCGCCTGTCTGGGTTCTGCGGCTAAATCCCCACCCTTAACCTCATATCGCCGAACATTGCGCTGATACTCCTTCACAAACTCACGCTCATCGAAGTTTCGCATGCGGTAACCCGGGACTCGCTGTGATTCACGCATGGGCTGGTCCTCCTTCCAAGGTCAGTATGACGATTTTTCCACCCTGTTATGAGAAACTCTACCGATGTTGTCCGGATTGCAAATGGGTGCAAGATTTGGTTTAGTAGGGGATAGATTTACATGGGCACGGGGCAGGCCGCTGGTCGACGAAGGCTTTACGCAGGCTCCCGAGACATGCGGTCACGGCCAGGATACGGATTGTCACGATGGGGATACACATATCCGTTTGACGGTGTGTGCTGGACGGAAGTGGCCCAGGTCCAGCATAATAAGGAAATAATGTCTAATATAATGGATGGAGTGGGACGAGTGCAACATCGACAACGAGAAACGAATCGTTCCATGGTCACCCTTGCCATGTTGGTGGCCATTCTGCTGGTGGCTATTGACGTGACGGTGGTCAGTACGGCGATGCCGAAAATTGTCGAGGACCTAAGCGGTCTGAGCATGACCAGCTGGGTATTCGCTGTGTATACTTTGACAACTTGTGTCACAACACCAATTTATGGGAAATTAGCGGACTTGTTTGGCCGCAAAATGGTCTTTTCCGTGGGCGTGATTCTGTTTGTGCTTGGTTCTATGCTGTCCGGGGCTTCGCAAACGATGACACAGCTGATTTGGTTTCGGGCGTTCCAAGGTATCGGAGCAGGGGCGGTCATGCCCGTCACGTTTACCATTATTGGCGATTTATTTCCGGGCGAAAAACGAGCGCGTATGCAGGGACTGTTTTCTTCGGTTTGGGGCATAGCCGGGCTGTTGGGGCCGCTGGTTGGCGGACTCTTCGTGGATAAAATCAGCTGGCGTTGGATCTTTTATATTAACCTGCCGGTTGGATTGGTGTCGCTTGTCCTTGTCTGGCTGTTCCTGCATGAATCGTTCAGTCGGAAAGAGCAGCAGATTGACTATGGGGGAGCCGTTTTATTTACGCTGGGCATCACCGCCTTGCTGTATGCCCTGTTAGGGGCTGGCCAATGGTTCACATGGGGGTCCTGGGAGGCCATCGGGCTATTTTTGCTTTCAGCCGTGAGCCTTGCCGCCTTTCTCGTGGTCGAGACCAGGGTTAGTCAGCCATTGGTGCCGCTTACGTTGTTTCGGATTCCGGTCATTGCGGTCTCCAACGTGATTGGTTTTTTGGCCAGCTGTGTACTTATCGGTACCAACGTGTATCTTCCCATGTGGATACAGATGATTCTTGGCCATTCCGCGACAAGTTCCGGTCTCACCTTGATGCCGATGTCCATTGCTTGGCCGATTGGTGCAACCGTGGCCGGACGCTACATGTATCGGATTGGATCGAAAGCGACGACTGTGTTTGGCGGTATATTGATTGCCGCCGGAAGCGCTTGGTTATTGGCCATCTCGTTATCTTCCCCGTATTGGTACTTCGTCGGGGTCATGATTGTGATTGGCTTGGGGATGGGATACGCGATGACACCGACAACCGTACTGATTCAATCAGCCGTAGGCTGGCGCATGCGCGGAGCCGCAACGGCCTCCAACACGTTTGTTCGTTCATTGGGGCAGACGGTGGGAATTGCCGCTTTCGGCACGTGGTTCAACAACTCACTCAGCGCCTATGCGACGGCTCACGGATTGAAGTGGCACGGGAACGTGGCGTCGATGCTATCGGGAGCGCAAGCGGCCCAGATTCCCCAAGGTGTTCTGCACCTGTATGATGAGGCATTAGCGCATAGTATGCACAACATTTTTATGGTGTTATTTGTCATCGCGCTTGCAAACCTTGTGACAACCTTCATCTTACCGTCCCATAAAAAAGTCCTCGAGCAGCAGTCGCAAGTGGGTTGATCCGTACGTTTTTTGGGCCGGATGCGGGGAGAGCTTACGTGTCCTGCGAGGACAGTTCATCCGCCTATCCGCTCCAGCCTATGCCTCCCTCGGTTCTGACCATACAGATAGAACCAGGGGGTGGAAGAACGCGAGCATACCCGGTTTGCTGTGGCAGAAACTTACATCCGTTTCGGTGACAAAGCTGTCCTAGGGACATGTGGAAGGAGGATTTGTTCGGTGGGGGACGGAAAGAAAGGTGAGAATCAAGGGAGCAGGACAGACTCGAATCGTCGTGACACAGAACCGGAAACGTTCGGGGACAGCACCTCGAGTCCGTCAGAGCAACGCCTGCACGTCCAGCTGGCTCCTTGGTTTGAGGAATTGGTTTCTGGAACTTCAGACCTGATTGACCGTTGCATGCAGCAAGGCATGCCACCCGAGTTTGCTTTTCAAATCGCGGCTGACGTCCTGCGGCGAGGGTTGGAGACGGCAGCCCAGATCCAGTGGTCCAATCGCGCATGATCAAAATACCTTGTCTCAGAGCATGGTCGGTGTCACGAGAACAAGAAAAATAGAAGCCAAGGGATACGAAGCATCCATCCCTTGGCTTTTTTTTGGTGCGGTCGAGAGGACTTGAACCTCCACGAGCTTGCGCCCACAAGAACCTGAATCTTGCGCGTCTGCCAATTCCGCCACGACCGCATAGATTGAATTGCATTCGCGTGAGTACGAACGGTCTTTATTATAACACGAAATAACAGGGATTCAAGTGCCGATTGGGCCTCGTACATCATCTGAACGAATACGCAACGATAAGCGCATAAACGCTGGCTGAATTATGGTTGAGACCGATGCCACCGCGCCGACCGAGCTGGCATTGACCATTGTCGATCTCACCGGTACGATTGTGGAAAAGCTTTCGTAAGGGTGTGCATGTCGACAGAAACTGGCGCAGAGGTTTCTCCGCGCCAGTTTCTGCTTCGAAGGGTAACCTGAAGCGTGGGTAAGGTGGGGACGTCATGCTCATCTATCGCTAGGTAACCAAAAGGCCTGTAAACAAAAAACTGCACTCATAAGTGCAGTTTGTGTTGGTGCGGTCGAGAGGACTTGAACCTCCACGAGCTTGCGCCCACAAGAACCTGAATCTTGCGCGTCTGCCAATTCCGCCACGACCGCGTATTCTCTTTTGTTCCGCTTAGCGCGGCGACAAAAGGAATTATAGCAGGCGCGGAATAGTTTTGCAAGCCCCATTTTCGCAAAGTCCAGCGGTGCGTTGCGCTCTGAATTTGCTTGTCTTCGTCATACCGTGGACAACGATGCCTGCTCGGCAGCATGGACGGTGTGTTGGAGCAACGTCGCGATGGTCACCGGACCCACGCCGCCGGGCACCGGTGTAATGGCTCCGGCGCGGGGTAGGCAGGAATCGAAATCGACATCGCCAATATTCCCTTCGTTGTAACCCGCGTCAATGACCACTGCGCCCGGTTTAAGCCAGCTTCCCTGCACGTATCGGGGCCGCCCAACGGCCGCAATCAGGATGTCCGCTTGGCGAACGAGATCGGCCACTTGCTCGGTCTTGGAATGGCAGATGGTCACCGTGCAGTCGCGGTTCAACAGCATCGCCGCGACCGGTTTGCCTAGGATGGCGCTTCGTCCGAGGACGACGGCGTGTTTCCCGCGCAACGGGATGTGATAAAAGTCCAAGATGTGCAGGATACCCTCGGGTGTGCACGACCGGTGTCCGGGACGGTCGAACGCGGTCAGTCCGAATCCAGCGCTGGTCACGCCGTCCACGTCCTTATCAAGGCGAATGGCATCAAACGCGGCTCGTTCGTCAATCCCTGCGGGAACTGGGTGTTGCAACAGGATGCCGTGGACAGACGGATCGTCATTTAGGTCATGGATGGTACGGATGAGGGTTTCGGTATCGGTGCTGCTGGGCAGGTGAATCGGGCGCGATGTCAGCCCGAGTCTACGACAGGCGTTGCCTTTCATGCGTACATACGTGGCGGAAGCCGGATCGTCCCCGACCAAGATGGTGGCCAGGCAGGGGGTCACGCCGTTGTTCTTTAAGGTTTCCAGTCGCCGACGGATGTCTTCATGAATTTGATTCACCACCGGCTTGCCGTAAAGAATGGTGGGTTCGGACACGTATCTCCACTCCTTATTCGAGGTTGTCTGGAAAGGGGTCAGAGCGTCGCACCGATCTCCTTTCCGGACACCTACTTTTTCCGTCATAAGACCCGCTGTCCGCTATCCTACCGGATTGTCACAAAAATCGCCAGAGCAACGGTTGACAGCGCTTTCCTTTCTTCGCTACGATCAGAACATGGATAGTTTGTAATACCGTTTCAATTATGAAATAAAGATTTGGAGGTATGGCTATGGGGCGTTTGCAGGATCGGGTTGCGGTGGTTACCGGGGCGGCTCGCGGCATTGGCGCGGCCACAGCCAAGCGGCTGGCGGCCGATGGGGCCAAGGTGGCTGTGTTGGATGTACGGGAGGATGCCTGTGAAGATACGGTGAAAGCGATTGTGGAGGCTGGGGGGCAGGCTTTGGCGATTGGCTGCGATGTGACGAACGCGGCGGCCGTGGAGCACGCGATGGAGACCGCCGTGAACACGTTTGGCCGGTTGGACATTCTTGTCAACAATGCAGGAGTGATTCGTGACAATCTGCTGTTTCGGATGAGCGAGGATGATTGGGACACGGTGATGAACGTGCATCTCAAGGGCACCTTTCTGTGCAGCAAGGCGGCTCAACGCTATATGGTCGAGCAGCGCTACGGCAAGATTGTCAATACCAGCAGCACATCGGCTTTGGGCAACCGCGGTCAGGCCAACTATTCGGCGGCGAAAGCGGGGCTACAAGGATTCACGCGTACGTTGGCCATCGAACTTGGACCGTTTAACATCAACGTAAACGCAGTGGCACCGGGGTTTATCGTCACTGATATGACGCGAGCGACTGCCGAGCGCGTCGGCATGACGTTTGAAGATTTCGAGCGTGCCGCCGTAGAGCGGATTCCGCTGCGCAGAGCCGGGAAGCCGGAAGACGTGGCCAACGTGATTGCGTTCCTGGTGAGCGATGAGGCGAGCTATGTTTCTGGACAGGTCATTTACATCAACGGGGCACGTCCGCAAGGCTGACTTCGAAAGGGCAGCGAAGGCAGCGGCAGGTTCTATGACACGGCAATGCCGGGGTGGACGGCGTGATGGTATTGGATTTGTTTCGCTTGGATGGAAAGGTGGCCCTGATTACAGGCGGCGGGCGCGGACTGGGGGCGCAGATTGCCCAGGGCTACGCAGAAGCAGGGGCGAAGCTCGTCCGATGTTCGCGGAAGCTGGAGGCTTGATGAAGGGGTTATCGCATAGCTGGGAGGAATGGACATGACGGCACCGGATTTACGGGCATTCATCGGCAGGTCTTCCGCACCAGTGCGGAATGAAGTCGAGAAAGGGGCCATCCGCAAGTTCGCGCAGGCCATCGGATCGACCAATCCGTTATACCTCGACGAGGAATACGCGGCAAGCAGCCGCTTTGGCCGCTTGGTGGCTCCCCCGACGTTCAGTCGGACATTTGACTACGGGACCATTCCAGACCTCGATTTTCCACGGGCTGGCTTAATTCATGGGGAGCAAGCGTATGAGTATTTCCTGCCGATTCTGGCTGGGGATGTGCTGTACTGTTCCATGGAATTGGCTGACGTCGTGGAGAAGCAAGGAAAATCAGGAAGGATGACGTTCGTTGTCTTTCGGCATCAGGTGGTCAATGACCGGGGCGAGCTGGTGCAAAGGTCCAAATCCACGGTGATTCGCAGGGGGTAGGAGGGATACGCGCGTGGCAACGGAGTTTTCGATTGGCCAAACTATCGGCCCAGTGAGCATGCCCCCGGTGACCAAGATTCAGTTGGTCAAGTACTCCGGCGCTTCTGGGGACTTCAACCCGATTCATACGGTGGAGGAATACGCGCGGGAAGCGGGCCTGGGCGGTGTCATCGCCCACGGCATGCTGACTATGGCGTTTGTCGGGGAAATGCTGACCCAGGCCATCGGGGAAACGGGGGACTTGCTGCGTTTTTCCGTGCGCTTCACCGATATGGTGCGGCCGGGGGATGTTGTGACTTGCCAGGGACGGATTGAGAAGGTCGCGATCGAAGAGAAATGGCAAGTGATTGACTGCGAGGTCTGGGCCGATGTCGCCGAAGGGCGATGCGTGGTTCGAGGAAACGCCCAATTTCGTGTACCGATGCTTGTCTGATTCGGTCCTGTGCCGACTCCAATGCGCTATACTGAAATTGCATCGTGGTTTGGGGGGCACAGCCAATGCGCTTTACGAAAATGCACGCTCTGGGCAACAATTACATTTACGTGGATGCGTTTCAGGAGCCGCTCAAGGATTCGGAGCTACCGATGCTGGCGCGAGCCGTCAGCGATGTGCGGCGGGGCATCGGGTCGGACGGGCTTATCGTCATCGGCCCAAGCCAAACGGCCGCAGTGCGCATGCGGATCTTCAACGCGGACGGATCTGAAGCAGAAACGTGTGGAAACGGCCTGCGCTGCGTGGCAAAGTACGTGTACGAACATGGGTATACCGATTCGGAGGAGTTTCCCATCGAGGTAAAGACGGGTGTGGTGTGGGCAGCTGTACATCGGTCCGTCGGCCGCGTGGAGCGCGTCACCATCGACATGGGGGAGGCCAGCTTCGGCGCGTCGGCGGTCGGTTTTACGGGTATCACGGATGCGGAGGATCCGTACCGCGGCCGCGTGCAAACCCCGGCTGGGGAGTTTGTCGGGAGTTTCGTCTCCATGGGCAATCCGCACTTTGTGATTCGTTGCGCCGACGCGACGGCCGCGCCGGTGGCGGAGGCGGGGCCGTACATTGAGCGCCACCCAGATTTCCCGCAGCGAATCAATGTCGAATTTGTCAGCCCGCGCGGTCGGGATGAGCTGGACTTTCGCGTATGGGAGCGCGGGTCTGGCATTACGTACGCCTGCGGAACGGGAGCCTGTGCGAGCGTGGCAGCCGGCGTACGCGAGGGCTGGCTTGCGAGTTGCGTGCGTGTCCACCTGCTCGGCGGCGACCTGGACATTGAGGTGCAGGACGGTCGGGTATGGATGACGGGCGAGGCGGTGGAGGTCATGTCCGGGGAATTCGTCTGGCCGCAGGCCTCTGAAGCAGTGGAGGTTCATCCCGCCATTTAGATACGTGTCCGGACATCCCTTTAAGTTCAGGACGATTAAGTTCAGGACAACCGCTGCGTGCGCGCCACCAGCACGACAAAAAAACCAACAACCGACAAGGCAACCAGCACAGTGGCGGCACCGACGACAAGCACAAACAGCGTCAGTGCCGTCGCGCCCATCCACAGCAGGATTCCGCCTGTCAGACCCAACCGGCGTCGTTGCCGCCGGACGAAAATCATGTCATACCCCACGCCGACCAACCACACGGCGAAGGCACTCACCACAATGAATCCCAGTGAGCCTATCCACGGCATCCATTTCCCCAGCACTTCACAAACGGCATACGGGAAGGAGAGCGACAGCAGGGTTGTCTCCAGGTTCAGAAGTTTCAATCGGAGACCAGCGGTGTGAAAGACATTGACGGCCAGCGTATGGTGAATGAGCGTATACAGACGTACCATCCCGTACCCGGTGGGCATGGTGAGCAGGGCGGCCGTAACGTAGGCCAAATTGGCGATGTCTGGGCCAACCCAGGGAGCGGACAGGAGGTGACGAACGGTCGTCGTCGGCCAGCCTGGATCTGCCAGCCAAGTTGCCAGTGCCAATAGAGTCACGGACCAGGCGGTGGCCCAACGACAGCGGCGGACCGCCGCTGCCAGCGGCAGGGATAAGGTATCAATGACGGTGCGAGGTCGGCGGGCCATCCGGAAGCAGGTTGACCAAAAGTCCCAGCAGGCCGAGCTTGGCATCACAAATCCCTCCCCTCCAATAGGGATCGATGAAACGAGTCGCCCTCCTCTTGGTTCTGGCATAATCTAAGCTAAGAGTGAGGGGGCGGGTAGATGGCCGTTTTCATTGCCTTCGGCGGCATCAAAATCGCTGCGCAAAGCAATAATTCCGGCGTTTGGTTTGGTCAGAACCTGCAAAATGGCTGGGACTCCCATTCGGTGACGAAACTAGCCAGCGCGTTCAACATGGGGGATTGGAACGTTACTCCATCCATGTTCAACCTGTATATCGATCCGGATTGGTTGGATTCTCCGGTCTTTGATCCGGACATGAAAGCGAATGGGAACCTCAATCTCCAAGGTCTCTAGGCGGCCTGGTGCCGGCGCTGCCGGCAACGGATGGACGGATACACAGACACTGGGGCCTAGCGACAGGCCTGGTAGTAAAATTTCCCCTCGCGCCATATCAGCCGTGCCTGCCGCTTCTCCATCAGGTGTTGCAGATGGGCTTTGAGTGTACGTATGGCCACGGTCTGTGCGCCTTGGGCCAGACTGGGGCCGTAAATCTGGTCTCTTAGTTCTGCCACCGTGTACGGGCGCTGCTGGATGAAGGAGAGGATCTCCTGCTCGCGACGGAGGCGGCGTTGTTTCGTCGCCTCGGCGGCCGCTCGGGCGTCCGGTAGGATGTCCCCGTGCCCCGGCCCAGCGAGCAGACCGTCATTCGCGGCGACGGCGTCAAGCGTCCGCAGGTAGTCCTCCATATGTCCGTCTGGTGGGCCAACCCAGACGGTTCCGATTCCAGAGAGGTTATCCCCGACGAGGAGGATGCAGTCTTGCGGAATCTTGACGTGGAGGTGGCCGTGGGTGTGTCCGGGCGCATGCATCACTTCGACGGCGATGCCCGCCAGGTCAAACGCCGTCGGCGGGGCGTGTACGGAAAGCGGGGACAGACCCAGTCGCCGACAAGCCGGTCTGGCATCAACGGGATGTATGTATATCGGGGCCTGCCAAACGGCGGCCAGCTTAGGCAGACCGGCGACGTGGTCGATATGGTGATGCGTGGCGAGGAGCTCCAGATGGGCGACGCCTATTTTCTTCAGAAATGTGGACAGCCAGTTCAGATGTTCCGGGTTATCCGTCCCGACATCAATCACCAGGCCTCTGTTCCTGTTGGTAACGAGGTATGTATTGGTGTGATCTAGCGGCGGGAGCGTGGGTGTGGGAAAGGGGATCTGCCAGACATGATCCGTCACGTGCTGCGGAGTCCATGCGTACTCGGCCTGCATAAAGCGCCCTCCTACCTATCATCCGGTGCGTGTTCAGATGCGCACTTGTAAGGACCTGGCGTCACGATTGTATCTCCTTTTGATTCTACCGCAAACTGTAGGCCGCTTTCACGGTCCAGACACACACTCTCCATCCACTGCCCATAGCGTCGTGGCGTGAAGTAGAGTAAAGTACTCTGGTAGCCAGGCAACCGAGTTTGCAGACAGGGCATGACGGAGGTGGATGACCGATGCCGACGAAACTGCTGGAGCACGCCTGGCAAGCGGCGTTAATTGATTTGGACGGAACCTTATACCGGGGCGACGCGGTCATTCCGGGGGCGGCGGAGTTTGTTCAGCGATTGCGTGACCGGGGAATTCAGCCGGTCTTTCTCACCAACAATTCGGTCCGAACCCCGCGGCAGACGGCAGAGAAACTGAAGGGCATGGGGATTGGTGCCCATGCTGAAGAAGTGGTGACATCCAGTGAGGCTAGCGCAGCCTTTGTAAAGCGGCGGATTGGCAAGGGACGCGTAGGATTCCTTGGTGCGGCTGGAGTGACGGAGGCGCTGGAGGCGGTCGGGTTGGTTGCGGTAGGTCTGCGCGGGTGGCCCGAAACGCAGCTGCCGCAGGTCGACGCCCTTGTGCTTGGACTGGATACGCAAGCACGGTATTTGGACTACGCGGCATTTGCGATGCTTGCGATGGATTTGGGCTGGTTTGTCTTGACCAATCCGGATGTTCGTCTACCGGTTGGGCACGGGTTCTATCCGGGAAACGGCGCGGTTGGCCGCTTAATTGCGGAAGCGAGCGGGGTCGAGCCGGTGGTTGTCGGGAAACCTGCCCCCGAGTTCATTGACTACGCCTTATCGAGGTACGGACTGTCGCGCAGCGCGACGTTCATTGTCGGAGACAATCTGCGTACCGATATTGCAGCCGGACGCGCATGCGGTCTGACCACGGTTTGGGTACAAAGCGGGGTTCAGTACCCAGCTGACGAGATGGATGTTTATCCGGAATATACATTTCCATCGGTCGCTGAAATCGATTAGAGGCCGTCTAGATGATAGAGTTGTCCGCAAACGGGCGAGTTCAGAAAAAATCTCGCGGCGAATGGCGATATCTGAAGGAATGGGCAGCGGGCGGACTTTTCTTTCGCTTGCCTGCCATATATATAGTGGGTATAATCGTTGTTGTCTGGTCAATGTGCACTAGATATAGGGTTCAAACCGGGATGCTTATGTAAACCAACGCATAGGCAACCGATGCGCGGTCGACGGGAGGGAGACGGGGTGCGGTGTCCATACTGCGGCAGTGACAATTCACGCGTCATCGAATCGCGGGCTGGCGAGGATGGGAGTATCATTCGCAGGCGCCGTGAGTGCAGCAATCCGTCTTGCGGGCGGCGGTTCACCACGTACGAGCGCGTGGAACAGCGTCCGTTGATGGTCATTAAGAAGGACGCAAAGCGGGAGGAATTTTCAGCGGACAAGCTCTACCGGGGACTGATGAAGGCGTGCGAAAAACGCCCGATTCCTGCCGATGCCGTGGAGGACGTGGTGCACCGAATTGAGCGCAGCCTGCGGTTGGAATACGAGCGGGAGGTGCCGTCTTCCGTCATTGGCGAGCGGGTGATGGAGGAACTGCGCCAACTGGACGGCGTGGCCTATGTTCGCTTTGCCAGTGTGTATCGGGAGTTTCGCGATGTGGAAACGTTGGCGCAAGAGGTGCTTGGACTCTTGAGCGATGCATCCAGACGCCAGGCAAGCAGAGCGGAACGGGAGAAGTTGGAGAACCGGAGCCCTGAAAATCTTTAATTGAATCATACATAACGTGGGGGTTGAACACATGAGTCGCACGGTTGAACAAAGCATGCTGCCGTTTACGGCAGAAGACGCCCTGAGTTCCACCGGGGAACGGATTGTCGCCGACCGTTACCTTTTGAAAGATGTGACGAAACAATCTCTCCGTCCCGGCGCCTTGGTGGTGGCCGTGCTCGATAAAAAGCGCGCCTATCACGAGTTGGCGCGGGTCGTGGAAGTGCATGAGGAGGAACACACAGTCACCGTCGAGTTGAAAGACGGGGTGCGGGAAACTCTGCCCTTTCACCAAGTGGATGTCCTGATGGAGACCGCGCCGCGGCAAATGTGGCGCCGCGTGGCCCGCGGAGCCGCGGCGGTGACGAACAACCCGGCCTACTGGGAGGAGAGGTTTTATCAACTGCAGAGCCGCTGGCGCTATGTCCCAGGGGGCCGCGTCAATGCCTCGTTAGGGTCGGGGATGCAAACCACCAGCTATAACTGTTTCGTCATTCCCAGTGTCGGACCGACCCTGCGCGACTACGCCGAATCCTTCGGGCAGACGCTGGAAATTCAGGCGCGCAGCGGTGGCGTGGGGATGAACCTTTCTCGTATTCCCCCACAGGGCACCGTCGTCCCTGTGTCGTCCGAGCCGCGTAACCAGTACCTCAACCTGGTGTTGGATGTTTGGCATGCAGACCTGCCGGAATTCCTGGAGGCGGAGTACCCGCACAGCACGAAGGTGGTGCGGGTCAACCGCAGCTTTTTGCGAGCGGTCGAGGAAGACGCAGAGTGGCAGTTTGTCTTTCCCGATACCAGTGTGGAACACTACGACGACTTGTGGAACGGGCGGATTGAGGATTGGCTAGCCGAGGGCCGGCCGGTCACGCGGTCCGAGCCCGTATCGGCAAAGGAGCTATATGAAAAGATTTTGTCCAGTGGCGCGGTGGTCCTCTCGGATGTGATTGGCACGATTCTCTACCCGGGCGATCAACGGAGCACTATTGCCAGCACGCTCGCGGATATGTGGGAACGGATGCAAGAAGGCAAAACGGTATCCATCATCCTGTCCTCCCTGCGGCCGCGGTACAGCTATGTCCGCGGGGTCAACGGCAGAAGTTCCGGCGCATACTCCTGGGGGCAGTTGTACGATAAGGGCAATCAGGTATTCGGCGATGGCTTTGGTCCGGTCGGCGTGGGCGAAATCATGAGCGTCGGTTGCCAATTAACACTTCAGGGCGGATCGCGCCGAGGGGCCCTGATGCTGATTTTGAGCGATCGCCATGCGGACATTCTGAAGTTCATCCGCTGTAAACAGGTCGACGGGGTCATCACGGGGGCCAACATTTCGGTGGGCGTTTCGGAGCGGTTCATGGCCGCCAAGGAGGCGGATGAGCCCTGGCCGATTGGCTTCGTGCGCGCGGAAGACGTCACCGAGTTTGACGGTGACTTTGACAAGTGGGAGCAGAGCGGGCGTGAATTTGTCACGTATGATACGCTCACGGCTCGCGAGCTGTGGGATGAATTGGTGACCTCTGCCTGGAAATCGGCCGAGCCGGGCGTCGTGTTTTTGGGCCGGGCGAATAAGATGTCCAATTCCTGGTACTATAACCCGTTGGTGGCGACGAATCCGTGCGGTGAGCAACCTCTGCCGGCATACGGCATCTGCAACCTTGGCGCCGTGGTCCTAAGCAAGTTCGCCTGCGGTTTCGAGGACTCGGGCGAGGTCTGCGAGTTTACGGACAAGGACAAAGAAGCGGCCGTGCGCGAGCAGCTTGAAAAGCACTTTGACAAGGAGAAGGCGGAGTTTTTCCTCCATCACATCCGCTGGGAGGAGTTGGAGGACGTCGTCCGATCCGGTTTGCGCTTCCAGGACGCGGTGATTGACGCGACCTACTACCCGTTTGAAGAGAACCGTCGGAATCAGATGAGCGAGCGGCGCGTCGGCCTCGGCATCATGGGGTTGCATGACCTGCTCCTCTACTGCGGGGTGCGCTACGGATCGGACGAATCGGTGCGGCTCATCGACGTCCTGCTTGGCTTTATGGCGGAATGGTGTTACCTGGAATCGGTCGAGCTGGCCAAGGAAAACGGGCCGTTTGAGCGGTTTGACGCAGAAAAGTTTCTGCAATCGGGTTACATGCGCCAGATGGCGGCGGAACGTCCGCACGTGGCGGAGGCGGTGCGCAAGTACGGCGTGCGCAACGTGACCACGATGACGATTGCACCCACGGGTACCACCGGCACCATGGTCGGCTGTTCCACCGGGTGTGAGCCATATTACGCTTGGTCGTACTTCCGTAACTCGCGTCTGGGCATGTTCGAGGAGAACGCGGCCATCGTGCAGGAGTATTTCGATACCCATCCAGGGGAGGAACAGTTGCCGGAGTACTTTGTCACGGCGATGGACCTGACGCCCGAGGAGCACGTCCGCGTGCAGGCCGCGCTGCAGAAGTGGATTGACAGCTCCATTTCGAAAACCTGCAACGCGCCGAATTCGTATACAGTGGAGGACACCAAGCGCCTGTATGACCTGGCCTATGAGCTGGGGTGCAAAGGGGTGACCATCTACCGCGATGGGTCACGTTCAGAACAGGTGCTGTCCTTGAAGAGCGAGGAGCGCTCCGAGAGTGCGGATCAGGCAGAGGATTTGTCCCATTCCGACAGCGAAGAGGCAGCGCGTAAGGCGAACGCCGGGCAGCCGACGAGTGCCCGTTCGGCTGGGGCTGGATACGTGAAGCGCCGCCGCCCGGATGTGTTGTATGGCGCGACGTACAAAAAAGAAACTCCGCTTGGCAAAGCGTACATCACGATTAATGACGATCCGGATGAACATGTAGCCTTGGAGATCTTCGTGAACATCGGCAAGGCCGGAAGTGACGTGTATGCGGCCAACGAAGCCTTGGGGCGGGCCATCACGTTGTACTTGCGGGATTCCAACAATCCGAATAAAGAAGCGGAACTCGTGAAGCATTTTTCCGGCATCGGGGGTTTCAATTCGGTCGGGTTTGGCGACCAGCGCATCACGTCGGTGCCCGATGCGATTGCCAAAGCATTGATTGAACATGCGGAGACGTTCCCTATGCGGCGCAGTGGCTTTGCAGAATGGGCGTCTGGACAAGAGACGGCGACGGCGGAGACGGAGCCGGCATCGCTACGCTCTTACAGCGTGGCCAAGGACCTCTGTCCGAACTGCCACCAGCTGTCCTTGGTGCGCACAGGTGGGTGCTACGAATGCGAGGCGTGCGGTTACAGCAAGTGTTAAGGGCGGAAAGGAGTCGTCCGGCATCAGGTATCTGAGAATACGGTTCTGATTACCGGCAGTGCGTGCGATGTGGCAAGGGTTTTTAGGACGGAATCCGGATTTTCAGAAGACGACAAAATCGTCTTGACAGCGGGGCAGCAGCCATGCATACTAAAGATGCGACATAGCTTTACATAGTTAAGCTGATTGCATCAAGTAAGTTGTGTTGGATAAGGAGGTTTTCCCATGGCCCTGCGAAAGTGGGACGTTGATGTAGCGCACAGCAGCATCGACTTCTCGGTTCGTCACATGATGGTATCCAAGGTGAAAGGGACGTTTCATCAGTTTTCGGCCGAAATCACGGCGGATCCAGAAGACCTGACGACCGCGAATATTCGGTTCGAGATTGACGTGAACAGCATCGACACGCGCAATGAGGATCGCGATAAACACCTGCGGTCCGCCGATTTCTTCGATGTCGAGAAGTATCCAAAAATCACGTTTCAGTCCACGCGTATTATCAAGAAGAGCGACGGCGAGTATGAAGTCACCGGCGACCTGACCATCCGCGGTACGACTCGTCCGGAGACCTTCCTGGTTACCTACGAGGGGCAAGGAAAGGACCCGTGGGGGAACCTGAAGGTCGGGTTTAGTGGGCATGGTTCCATTAACCGCGAAGAGTATGGACTGAAGTATAATGCGGCGTTGGAGACCGGCGGTGTCCTGATTGGCAATGAGGTTCAGGTCTCCATTGAAATCGAGGCCGGGAGTCAGGCATAAACTTGGGGCAGGATTAATCCAGCGTGCACGTAGCTGTGTGTAGCTGCGAAGAAGGGAGGGCCAATGGCCCTCCTTTTTTGTTGGGGAATGAGCGGAAAACCAGTGTTCCTGGACAAAGGGGCGCTCGCCGGACGGGCACCGTTCGTCGCTCCGCAGTATATCGCCTGGCTGGACCCGCCAATGTCTGCAGATGGTGTATAATGTAGACGTTGTGCACGGATTATGACGCTGTGCGTGATTTTCGCGACGTCGATTACGAATTGACGGTTCATCATTGTAAGGGGAGTTATACGTTGACATCATCGGCAAGAATTGTGGTTACGGGATTGGGGGCTGTGACGCCGCACGGCGTCGGCGTTGACGTTTTCTGGCGCGGTATCATCGAAAATCGGTCCGCTGTTCGGGCCACAGAGGACCCGGTTTTGCAGCCGTGGGCGCCGGTTGTGGCCAATGTGCCGGACTTTAATCCATCCGACTTTCTCGCCCGCAAGACGGTTCGGGATACGGCTCGCTTTAGCCAGATGGCTTTGGTCGCCGCTATGGAGGCGGTACGGGATGCAGGTCTTGCCGCCGAGGAAGGCTGGAATCCGCAAACTCGTGCGGATCGAACGGGGATTTTTATGGGCACCAGCTTTGGGTCCATTCGCAATATGGATGACGCAGCGACCGATTTAGCGAAAGACGCCCACGCACGCGTGGAGCCGCGGCTGGTTTCGAAGTCGATTCCAAACGCGGCGGGAAGTTCTGTGGCGATTCATTTCGATATTGAAGGACCCGTACTTACGTATACGACCGCCTGCGCCTCCTCCGCAAACTCCATCGGGGAGGCGGCAACTTGGCTGCAAAGCGGGCGCTTGGATGTGGCATTGGCCGGAGGCAGCGACTGCCTGTTTGCTTCGACGTTGTTAGCTGGGCTGCGGGCTTCCGGTGCGCTTGTCAGCCACGGACCGGAGGACCTGTCGACCTGGTCCAGGCCGTTTGATGTAGACCGATCCGGCATGGTCATGGGCGAAGGGGCTGCGGTGTTGGTTCTTGAGCCCTTGGAACGTGCGCTGGCGCGTGGCGCTCGCATCTATGCAGAGTTGGTTGGCTATGGGACCTCCAATGACGCGTTTCATCAGATTGCCCCACATCCGGAAGGCACTGGCGCGGTAGCCGCGATGAAGATGGCCCTCGCACAAGCAGGCATCAAGCCCTCGGAGGTCGATTACATCAACGCTCATGCCACTTCGACTAAGGCCGGCGATACGGCGGAAATCAAAGCCTTGACGCAGTTGTTTGGGGAGTCTTTGGACCACATCCCCGTCAGTTCCATCAAGGGTTCCATCGGGCACCTGCTGGGCGCGGCCGGTGGCGTCGAAAGCTTGGCCTGTGTGAAGGCCATTGAGACTGGCTGGTTGCCGCCGAATCTCCACTGTGAGAACCCGGAAGAGGGAACGCCGAAGAATTTGGTGCACGAGGCGCGTCCGCAGGCGATTCGTTTCGCCTTGAGCAATTCTTTCGGTTTTGGCGGCCAAAACGGCGTCCTGTTGTGGAAACGATACGAGGCATAAGACGACCTCAACACGGACTCTTATTGCAACTTACATAGGACCCATGGGACGAACACTGTGTCGCTCGCATGATAAAGAAGGGGCTGTCCCAGAACCCATCATAAGCTGAGGGAGGGACAGCCCTTTCGTATCCGGATGTTGTGGTTATCGCCGGTTCCATTCGCTGCCAGGAGTAGGGCTCCTAGACCATGGTCAGCCCGCCCGAGACGGAGAGTACCTGGCCGGTTATTTGCGCGGCCGCGTCGCTGGCCAGAAAAACGACCGCTTCCGCCACGTCCCTGGGTTCGGCAATTTGCCGCAAAGGGATGCGCCGAATCATTTTGTCAATCAATTTTTGCGCGTCCTCTGCCTCGCTGTTCATCTCCAAGATACGCGTGCGTGTCGGACCTGGCGACACGCAGTTGACGCGAATGTGATGGCGCGCGACCTCTTGGGCAATCGATTTGGAGAACGCGACTACGCCGCCTTTGCTGGCTGCGTAGACCGCTTCCCCTGCCATCCCCACACGCCCAGCGTCGGAGACCACATTGACAATGCTGCCGGTCTCGGCTGCCACCATGTCCCGCAAGACCGCATGAGTGGTGTAAATCACTCCCCACAGGTTCGTGTCGACCACCCGCCGCCAATAGCTTGACTCCTCGTCGAGAAAGCGGGACGTCAACGTATATCCCGCATTGTTGACCAGGATGCTGAGGGGCCCAAACGAAGACGTGAGCTCGGCGTACGCCTGGCGTACTCGCTCTTCGTTCCCGACATCCACCGCCTGCCCGAAGACGCGGCCGTTTAGGGCTGACACAGCCTTGTTGACACTGTCCTCGTGCAGAGCCCAAATCGCCACCTCATAACCGCGTTCCAAGAACAATTCCGCCGTCGCCAACCCGATGCCCTGAGCGCCGCCGGTGATGAGCACCCGCTTTCCGTTTGCCATCAGCCGATTCTCCCCAAGCGCGGCCAGGCTGCATGCAGGGCTTGCCGCTCCCGTTCATAAATGGTGACAAAGCGTTCGGCAGCTTCTGGGCCAGAAAGGAGTTCAAGCTTACGAACTTCGAGGGGATCGGCCTTCCGAATGATGTCGATGTCCTCTTGGCTGGGCGGCTCCGTCACCGGGATGCTGGTTGGTGCATAGAGCTCAAAGCCACTCTTCTCCTGGACTTCCTCCAGGGTGACTCCGGGATGCAGGGAACGAATGGCCATGGTTCCACCTGGTCCGGTGAAGTCAAACACCCCTAAGTCGGTCACGAGCACGGTCGGCGAACCGTGCGGCCCGAGCAGGGCGTCTCGTTCCGGCCCCGTGCCGGCGCCGCTGCGGAAATCGACCTGCTCGACAATGGTGCGCTTGCTGTGGTTGAGGACGTAGTAGAAGATCTGCGATAGATGGCTGGTATCTTCCGGAATTCCGCGCGATCCCACCATGGCGACCTTGGGTGTTTGCCAGTCGCCGATGACGCTGATATTGGTGTTGCCATGTCGATCAATCTGGGCTGGGTTAATCCAAATGCGAAAGTGATCTGTGAAGATGGCGTCGAAGATTTCCTCCATGGTAAGCGGAATCCCCCGCTGCGCGTCGGTGAGGAATTGCCCCAAGCTGAGGGTGGGCATCGGGGTAACTTCCATGCCGGACTCAGGCGTCGCCAACACCGCCAGGTCGGGGGCGTAACGGGCCTTTGCCAGGAGCGCAGACAGGGCCCCAAAGGCGGTCACGGAACTGACCATGACTTCGCCGCTGAATTGGCGAGCCATCGTGGTGATGAGAAACTCGTCGAGCGCGTACGTCTCATCCAGTGGCATACGGATTCTCCTTTCCGTGTGTGTCGTTCTGTCAGACTTTCAACCGCGCGACTAAGGCCTCGACGCCCCCTTGTCGCTCCAGGTAACGGGATTGATCCGTATAGATGTAGTGTTCGGCGTACTCGCGCCAGGCGTCCTCGTTGGCGGAGTACTTCAAGTAATCTTGCAGATGACGCAGATCCGCACGGTAATCAGGCGCGCAGCCGGTTGGGTGGGCGCCCCATGGTAGCTCCACCACACCCGTGGTGTGCACACGCAGGACCTGTACGTCACGTCCATAACGCTGCAGTTCGTCCGAGGAGATAATCCGCTCACAAGACATGTATGTACGTCTGGCCGCTTTCGCGCACAGGACGTCCACATGCCCGTCGCCGAGAATCACGCCGTTTCCCTTGGCATCCGCGTAATTGACGTGAATCAAGGCCACGTCTGGTTTCAGGGCGGGCACAGCCACCAGCTCTTCCCCGTGGAACGGGTCTTTGAAGCGGCGAAAGGAGTGGTTGACCGACAACACATCGGTGGCCAGCCCGGCGTGTGTGGGGAGGAAGGGAACGCGCTTGATGGTCGCGTCGAGACCGGCCATGACCGTGTATTCGGTCCACTCTTCGAAGCGGGCCGTTCCTTTTTGACGGGCGCGGCGGAAGTGCGGGGCAAGTCCGAGCACTTCAAAACCCACGAATGCGTAAATCACTTCGGCGACGGAACCGGTACCTAATAAAAGGTCGACGTCCGGCCCGCCGACATCGACGATGAGGCGGAGGTCTTTGACCGAGCTTCGCGCGAGCGCCCGGATGAGCGCCATGGGCTTGCGCGAGAGGGAAGAGCCGCCGATGGCCACGGTCGATCCGTTCGGAATGTCGGCGATGACTTGGTCAACCGTCATCCGCTTGTCCAATAGTGGTCACCTTCCTTAGCATTGTTGGTTTTTGTAGAGGTTGTGTGAACCTCCATTTTCGTTGGCTGGCAACGGCCGCCCGGGCTTGCGTTGGGCGGCCACTCCGGTGATGCATTCGTTACGGACGCAGGTCTTTGGTGGTTTCAAACGGGCCGGAGGTATGGGTGAGCCCGCCGTCGACGCGAATCACCTGGCCGGTGATAAAGCGTGACAGGTCGCTGGCCAGAAAGACGGCCACATCGGCGACGTCTTCGGGGGTGGCTAAGCGTCCGAGGGGGGTATGACGGCTGACTTCACGCTCAAACTCGGCGTAGGAATCCCCCATGTAAAAACGGGCCGAGTCAGTGGCGACGACACCTGGCGCAATCGCGTTGCAGGTGATGCCAAGCGGCCCCAATTCATAGGACAGATACCGGGTCAAGGCTTCCACGGCAGCCTTGGCGGATCCGATAGAGCCGTACAAAGGAAGCGTAAAGTCGGTGCCGTGTCCCGAGACCGTGATAATCCGCCCAGCTCGGCCCTGCATGAGTGGAACCGCGCGTTGCACCGCGTCGACCAGGGCGTTAATCAGGAGCTTGTACGTACGGTCGATGTGGTGAGGCTTCATCTGCAAAATTGGCTTAAAGGCCGTGGCGGCGGCGTTGGCCATGAAAATATCGAGCTGGCCAAAGGTCTCACCAACTACTTGAAACATGCGTTCGATGTCTTCACTCGACTCGAGGTTGGCTTGCACCGCGACGCTGCGTCGGCCCAGGCCCTGAATCTCCCGGACGACCTCTTGCGCCAAATCGGCTTGCCGGTTGTAGTGCACCACCACGTCGGCGCCGGCCTGCGCCATGGCGATCGCCGAGGCGCGGCCGATGCCCCGTGAGCTTCCGGTGATAAGAGCAACCTTTCCGTGCAACAACTCGTTCATGAAGTCAAACCCTTTCCGAGCCATTCTCCGCCATCAATGACGAAAATCTCCCCGTTGACGAAATCCGCGTAAGGCGACAGCAGATAGGTGGCGGCATTGGCGATTTCGGTGACATCCGCAAAACGTCCAACCGGGATTTTCGCCTTCAAGCGCGCTTCGTCGGCCGGATCGGCCCAGAGCGGGCGCGCCCCTTCGGTGTCGGTCGGACCCGGGCAGACCGCGTTGACTCGGATGCCGTAGTGGGCCCACTCCACGGCCAGGGTCCGCGTCATCGCCACAACCCCCGCCTTGGCCGCCACGGAGTGGACGGTGCGCGGGCCGCCTGTCCAAGCGTAGCTGGCGACAATCGACAGGATGCGGCCGCCGTTTTTCGATTCAATCATTTTTAAGCCGGCCGCGCGGGTGCAATAGAAGGTGCCGTTGAGTACAGAGCCGACGACCGCATTCCAACCGTTCACGGACAATTTCTCGCTGTCCACAATAAAGTTGCCGGCGGCCGAGTTGACCAGGATGTCGAGTCGGCCGGTCTTCTCGACGGCGGTGTTCATGAGGTGATCGACCTGTTCGGGATCGCGGACATCGGTCGGGACGGCGTAGGCTTCACCGCCGGCCGCAGTGATTTCCGCCACCGCCTTTTCCAGGTTTTCGGCCTTACGGCTGGCCAACACGACGCGGGCGCCGAGCTGCGAAAGGTACTTGGCGATGCCAAGACCGATGCCGGTGCCACCGCCCGTAATGACCGCGGTCTGTCCTTGGAACGTATCTCCAGGCAACATAGGTTTATGCATGTGGATTCTCCTTTCCTCATTGACCAGAAAATTTCGGCTGGCGTTTCTCCAAGAACGCAGCCACGGCTTCCTGATGGTCCCCTGTGTGCGCCAAGCGGTCTTGCGCTTCCCGTTCAAACTGAAGCGTTTCCTCCAATGAATGGGCAGCCGCCAAATCATACAAGCGGCGAATCTCGGCGTATGCCCGCGTGGGGCCGGCTGCCAACTCGGCCAATAGGGCGTGGGCTTCCTCCCAGGCTTCGTCCATGGAGGAGTTGACTTTCGCGGCCAATCCGCATGCGACCGCTTCTTCCGGCGTCAAGGTCCCTCCCCTCAGGGTTAGGCTCGTCGCTCGCGCGTGTCCAATGGCGCGGGAGAGCAAAAAGCTCACAGCCGTGTCGGGAGCCAGTCCTACCTTCACGAACACGGGGGACAGGTTGGACTTAGTATGCAGGATGCGAAAGTCGGCAGCCAAAACCAGTGCCAATCCGCCGCCGACCGCGGCGCCGTTGACCAAGACCACGCAAGGCTTTGGCAGGGAGCGCAGGCGCCGAACAATGGGTATGTACTCTTCGTCCACGACGCGGCCCAGCTCAGGTCCATTTTGTTCATAATAATCAGCGAGTTCACGCACATCCTGGCCGACACAGAACGCCCGGCCAGCCCCGGTGATGAGAAGCGCGCGAATCTGCCGGTCTTGCGCCACTCGTTCCAATGCGTCCAACAGTTCGCGGCGCATCGTGCGCGTAAGCGCGTTTAAGGCCTCTGGACGGTTCAGGGTGATGGTTGCAACCGCCCCATCGACTTGATATAGAATTTCTTGATATTCCATTCCAGACCTCCCTAGCATACAGACGTGCACGTAGTGCATGTCCAGCAGCCGCTCAGGCTACCGCAGAACACAAGCACAGCTGTGAACGATCCCTATTTTAACGATCCCTATTTTATTATAAAAACATGGCGCATGGACAACCCATGCCGCCATCCTCCGGGGGAAGTTTATCTGTTTACCCTTCTGTGTTTCGCCCGCGCCCGCGTGCTGGGTACGGATTCAGCCAAAGTTTTGGCCTCCGACGGAAATGGAAATGGTTCGTCCCAGCCGGGCATCATTGGTACGCGGGTTGACCAAGCAGTTCGGACACCGTGCGGAACGAATACCCCTCCCGGCGCAAGACATGAATGATATACGGCAGTGCGTCCACAGTATCTTGGAGACTCTCGCCGCGCCCTCCGGCCGAGTGCATGAGGATGATGGACCCAGGCGAGACGTGCGAGAGCACGTTGGCCGCCACCTGGGGTCCGGTCAGCCCTGCCCAATCGAGGCTATCCACGTTCCAAAACAAGATTTTCATGTTGAGTTCCTGAACCACCTCGATGACGGTCCGGTTCAAGGCTCCGTACGGCGGACGGATAAACCTGGGCGTACGGTGGATGATTTGCGCGATGGCTTGATTCGTGCTCGTAATCTCGGTTCGAATCTGCTCCCGCGTTATCTTTGTCAAATTCGGATGATGGTAGCTGTGATTGGCGACAACATGCCCCTCGCGGGTGATGCGTCGCAAGACATCCGGGTTGCTGCGGACGCGTTGCCCCACGCAACAGAATGTCGCCTTAACCTGCTCGCTGGAGAGAATGGATAGGATTTGTGGGGTCCATTCCGTGTCTGGGCCATCGTCAAAGGTCAGCGCCACCGCCCGTTCCGTAGCGGGTCCCTGCAGGATGATGAGGTCCGGATAACGGCTGTGCCAGTCGATATGCTGCGGCCGTGGCGGACGCTCAGCTGAGCTTTCTGGACCGTGTTGGTGGATCGGCTGTTGGCGAGCCCATGGTCCTTCGTAGCCTTCGTGGAATCCCGACATTGTAAAACCTCCCTCGTCGGTCATTAAGATATGGGTGTTTGTGGCGAAAGGTGCCGTTTGATCGGGCCGACGAAGTTTTGCTCGACCTATGCGTGCGTAGGTAGTAACCTATACACGTGTGTCCATGGCGTGCCTTTGCGCGATCTCGATGCAGGACATGGCACTACACTTGCGGAATGGTGGTTGAGACGATGGAGTGGATTTTGGGCGGCGTAACCGCAGCGAGAGGCTTTGTCGCTGCCTCTGGGCGGGCTGGAGTGAAATCGTCTGGGGATGACCTCGCGTTGGTTGTCAGCGAGGTTCCCGCGCAGCCAGCCGGGGTGTTTACAACCAATGTCGTGCAGGCCGCGCCTGTGCGCTGGTCACGTCGGATTGTCGAGCAGCAAGGAACAGTGCGAGCTGTTCTGATCAACAGCGGGAATGCGAACGCCTGTACAGGCCGGCAGGGCGAGTTGGACACGCGGATTATGGCCGTCGCTGCGGCGGAAGAGCTCGGGGTCGGGGCGGAAGAGGTTCTGGTTGCGTCCACCGGGGTCATCGGCGTGCCGCTGCCGATGGAACGCATTCGGGCAGGAATCTGTGGCTTGAATCGTCGGTTGGGTCGGGGGCAGGAGCACGATGCACGAGCCGCCGACGCGATCCGTACCACGGACACGGTCATCAAACAAGCGGCGGTGCGAATCGAGCTGGACGGGGTGCCGGTCACAATTGGCGGGATGGCCAAGGGCTCCGGAATGATTCATCCGAACATGGCCACGATGTTGGCCGTCATCACGACCGATGCCAGTCTGGCCTCGGGGGACTTACAGGACGCCCTGCGTAGGGGGGCGGATGCATCGTTCAACATGCTTTCTGTGGATGGGGATACGAGCACCAATGATACCGTGTTTTTGTTGGCCAACGGACAGGCCGGGGCCAGCCCGATAAGTCGAGGGTCCGGTCTGTATGACACGTTTGTCGAGGCTCTGACCGCCGTGATGGTTTCCTTAGCGAAGCAGATTGCACGCGATGGAGAAGGCGCGACCAAGCTGTTGGAAGTTCAGGTAACCGGTGCACGCGATAGAGAAACGGCACGTCGACTCGCCAAGTCGGTCGTATCCTCCAACCTGGTTAAGGCGGCCATTTTTGGCCGGGATGCGAATTGGGGCCGGGTGGTTGCGGCTTTGGGTTATAGCGGCGCTGATTTTCAACCAAATCAGGTTCGCATGGAGTTTGTGAGTCCGTATGGCCAAGTGCTATTGCTTGAGGACGGAGAACCGGTGCCGTTTTCCGAGGCGTTGGCCGAACGTGTTCTGAGTGCCGATGAGGTACAGGTTTACGTGGAGCTGAGAGACGGCGCTGGACAAGCCACCGCCTGGGGATGCGACCTCAGCTACGATTATGTGCGGATTAACGCAGATTATCGAACGTAATGGAGTTGCAGGGCTCAATTGACGGTTGACAATCCGGCGGCATATAATGTCGAAATGGCAGCAAATACGAGGGGGCGAGGCCCATGATTAAGACGTATTTTTACAATCATCAAGATCAACGGATGTATCATGATGTGGACCTATCGCGCCTGCAGGATTTGCTTGCCGATGAACAGAGCCTTTTATGGATTGACCTGTATAATTGCACCCTGGATGAGCTGAAATGGGTTGCGGCCAAGTTCGACTTTCACCCATTGGCGATTGAAGATTGCCTGCATGATTCGCCGCGCTCCAAGGTTGACCGATATGATGAGTACTATTTCTTCACGTTTCATGCACTGAAATACGACGAAGAGAGCGACCGCGAAGTCACCACCGAGGAATTAAACGTATTTTTGGCCAAGAATTATATTGTCACCGTACACCGGCATCCCGTTCAACCCATTGGGCGGATTGCATCCCGGTCGTTGCGGGACCCGTTTCATATGAACAAGGGCCCGGATTTCTTACTCTATTCCATCGTCGACGGCATCACGGACGAATACTTTCCCATCATCGAACGTATTTCGGCTCGTATTGATGAACTTGAGGACGAGATGTATGAGCATCCGGCCATGGAGATCACCGAAGAGTTTCTTTCCTTGAAACGAACGATTGTTTTAATTCGGCGTGTGGTCCAACCGAAGAAACGGATCTTCCAAAATGTTGGTTCCGCTTATTCATTTGCCGTGCAGGAGGAGAACATCCCGTATTACATGGACCTTACGGATCATCTGGAGCGAATTTCCGATTCGATTGAGGTCTTTCGCGATTTGGTATCCGGCGCTTTGGATACGTATTCGTCGCTGGTTTCGGCCAAGACAAACGAAACCATGCGCGTCTTGACCGTGATCACGACGGTCACGGCGACCTTGACCCTTATCACGGGATATTTTGGCATGAACGTCCCGATTCCGTTTCAGAAGCGTTGGATTGCCACGGCCGTGGTCACGGCCGGCTTGTTTGTGATCACCTGGATCATGCTTCGGGTGTTTCGTCGACGGAAATGGATTTAAGACCGAGTCCCTTACCCGGGCACGGAAATTGAATCCTAAGTAAAGCTTGCAGGTATTGAGTTGCTTTTGCCTGACATACTGGAAATAGGCACCCGGCTCCTTGGCATGTTTGGGGCCGGCGTTTTTTCTTTTGATGCCCCGGATGGAAAGGTGAGGTTGCCTCTAGGATTGTTTGGTTGCTAAAATAAGTACGGACAAACCATGGGAGTGATGAACACAGATGAACGACGGGGCACACTGGGTTCGCCAATTCGAAGACATCATGGCCCGGTTTCAACAAATGTCGCACATACATTCGCAGGTGAAAAAGTTCGGCCTGACTACAAGTGAAATGTTTATCCTGCGTTATTTGGATGCATGCGACCGAGCGAAAGCTTCGGATTTGGCACGTGTTGTCGGGCTCAGTCCGGGGGCGGTCACCCAGGTGTGCGACGAATTGGTCAAGGCGGGGTTTGTCGATCGGACGAGATCCGAAGAAGACCGGCGCGTCGTACTGATTGCCATTACGGATAAAGGCCGACAGAAGCTGGAGGACATCCGAGCGGCCCGGATTCAGAAGTGGCGCAGTGTAATGGAGCGTCTCGGGCCCGAAGACGCCGCAGAGCTGTTGCGTATTTTACAGCGTGTTCTCCATCTTGTCGATGAAGCCAGCAAGGAGCATGGTTGTCATGAACAGCGTCCGCCTGCCGACGGCGTACAGTCTTCCCAGTGACGGGAGAATGGGAGGGAGGATAGGCAAACCTGCCGTTGTACTTGACCGGGATGGCGTTATCAATGAATATCGAATGCACGTCAATCGACCGGACGACCTTCATATCTATTCTTATGCCGCAGAGGCCATAGGCTTGCTGAACAAAGCGGGATTTTACGTGTTGGTGGCCACGAATCAGGGAGGCATTGGCCTGGGTTACTTATCGGAGGCTGATTTAGCCGCGATTCATGAGCGTATGCAACAGGAGTTGCGGGAACAAGGCGCGCGTATCGATGGTATTGCATACTGTCCGCATGCCCCAGGGGCCCGCTGCCCCTGTCGGAAGCCGCGTCCCGGAATGCTTTACGACTTGCAGCGGCGTTATGCGTTCGATTTTCGCCGCAGCTATATGGTGGGCGATCGGGAAACAGATGTGGCTTGCGGACGGACTGTCGGAATGAAAACCATCCTCATCCACGAATTCCCCACGCAGACGGCGGCGGATTATACGGCAATCGACCTGCTGCAGGCCGCAAAGTGGATTTTGACGCAAACCAACGGCAAATTCCATACATAGGTTACTCCATGGATTCTTGCCATCGTTCCCGATGGCACCTGGGAGGGGCAAGGTATGAGTGGTCCGGAATCCATGGACAGTTTCGAGGGAGCTTATGCATGGGCTGAACAACCGCCAATGTGGAGCTACCCCTACTGGTACGGCAGTCCGGTAGACGTTCTGCCTTGGTGGATGCGTGCCCATATGGTTTCACCCCATCATTTGTACCGGGTTGAGGTGGATTGGCTCCGCAACCTTTCAAAAGACGCGAACGTGGCGGCTGGGTATCCGGTCAACGGGCCATGGTATCCCTTGGCCGTCCTGCATCCAGATTGGATAGACCCTTGGAGTATGCAGGTTTATCACGGCTATTGGTGGCCATAGTGGCCTGTTGAGGTGGTCTTATAAGCGCCGCAAACGGGCACCAGGAAGGTTAGGTCCGACACCAGACTGGTGCCCGTTTGCGGCGTCCAAGTGTGGTCTATTGGGCAGGGCTCAGGAGCCAGCTGGCAACATATCCGACGCTACCATTCGATAGCTGGACCTTATCCCATCCCCCTGTCTCGCCGAGCTTCCACAGCGTTTCCCCTGGCGCTGCCGTGCCCATGATGGCATAGTCTTTGCTTGGGCCCGAACGCACATTAATGTGGCCGGAGACGACCATCTTTACTGCGTCCGGAACAGGAGGAGTGCTGGTATCGGGATTGACAGTGCTGCTATCTCCTGCCGGCGTGGAGGTTACCGTACGGTTCCCGTTAGCTGCATCGCCCGTCGACGTGGTTCGAATCCGGGCGTTTGCCCCCATCCCGTCGGCGGGCATCCAATGCTCGGTCACGGATGGGTCTTGCACCGGGTCCTTCACATGGGTTCCGTATTCCAGTAGATGCTTTGTTGCATAACGAGCCTCCGTCGGATTGACAATCCAATAACTGGCGTCCTGTGCCACGGTGGGGTCAGGGTTATGGAACGAACCAGGTAGGGTCTCAGAGACAAGCGAGTAGTGTTTATACTCTTTCGCGTGAGCCGCCAAATCGATGACCTGTCCCAGGCTCATATCGGTATCAATGGTTCCCCAGAACTCCCGTATGAGTTGTGGAAGGCGGATGATGTTCGTAGGTTCCATTAACTTTTGTGAGAGTGCCTTAAGAAACTCCTGCTGGCGCTCGGTGCGGCCGATATCTCCCAAACGGTCGTGACGAAAGCGAACAAACCCTAAGGCCTGCGCGCCGTTCAAGGTTTGCACGCCAGGCTGGAGGTTGATGACTCCATACTGTTTATCCCCGGTCCGATAATACATGCGTTCCGGAACGTCGACACGGATACCCCCGAGCGTATCGATGATTTGGACCAAGCCCCCAAAGTGCGTCAAGGCATAGTCATCGATATGCACGCCGAGCAAGTCACTTACCATCCGTTCCGTTAATGCTGGGCCGCCCAACGACAAAGCTTCATTAATCTTTCCTTGATCTCCGTCCGGGAAGGTTACCTTGGTATCCCGAGGAATCGAAAGCAGTTCGATGCGGTTGTGCGCCCGGTCGATGCTGCATAAAATCAGAACGTCGGTGTTGCCACCCACCTGTCCCGGCCGGGTATCCGAGCCAATCAGGAGAATGTTGCTTCGATTCGGATCGGCAGGGATTTGGGATTTGTCTGCCAGGTTCGTGAACGTAGAACCGTTGGGGGAAGGCGCGACCTTGAGAGGACGTTGAAACGCATAATAGGTTACGCCCGCAGCACCGATCACGCAGGCCGTCGCAATGGTGAAGAGGATAGTTCGGCGCCGCCTCGTTCTCCGGCGGTCTTTGGTATACGGGTGCGGCGATTTTGGACGGCCTGGCATGATTCAGTCACTCTCCCACTCGAACAAAATCGAAAAAACACGTGTCCAACAATCAGTCGTGACGACCCTTCCAATCTTCATCCAATACTTGATTGCAATTTGCGCATATGTAACGATACGTCACGTTGGTCGTTCGGCCTTCAACCGGCAGGGAAGGATGAATCACGACACTGGCGTCCAGTTGTACAATTTTCTCCTCACGGAACCATGTATGGTTGCAGTTCGGACAAGCGTGAACATGTCGTTGATGAGCCATTTGTAGTCACCTCGCTCCTGATTATATAGAAGTTTTACCCTCTTAAACAAGCACATACAATGAATGCGTGCGTCCTTTCCCTGGATGGGTGAGCCCAACTTTTCGTCCTGTGAATCGGTGCTATAATGTGGGCAGTATTCACGTGAACATCGCAAGTATGGGGAGGATGGCGGTTGAATCCGTTTTTGCCGGATTGGATGTTTGCCGCATTCGCCATCGGCGGCTGGGAGTTGTGCCGCACGTTGGGACGAATGTTTCATATCATGACGCTTATGACGCGTCTCGGAGCCACCATCGTCGGGATTTGCGCATTGGTTTTGGCAGTTCGGTACGCCATACGGTTTGTCGGGCGAATCCGTCATCCAGAGCCGCCGCCCGATCCGGACGAATGGAAGCGCTATTAAGTCGAGGGGAGGACAACGGGGATGGGCGAAGTACGCCTAGAAAATCGCAATGGCGTCGCCGTGTTGACATTGGACAACCCGCCGTTAAACGTATTAAGTGTGGATATGGGGCGAAAAATTCGCGCGGCGGTGGACCAGGTGGGCACAGACAATCAGGTATTCGCTGTAGTCATTACGGGGCAGGGGAACCGTGCGTTCATGGCGGGCGCAGATATCAAAGAGTTTCCCGAATACATCGCCCAAGGCATTGCCGAGGAGATGGCGCTGCAGTTTGACGAGACGATGACGCGTCTCTATGAGCTGGGCAAGCCCACCATCGCCGCTCTCAACGGTGTGACACTTGGGGGTGGCTTAGAGCTGGCGCTTGCCTGCGATTTTCGCATCGCGGAAGAACAAATCCAGATTGGATTTCCGGAAGTGAAGCTCGGGGTATTCCCTGGTGCGGGTGGCACGCAACGGTTGCCGCGCTTAATCGGAGTGTCCCGGGCTAAGGAGTTGATTTTGACCGGGGAGCCCATTGACGCCGCGAGTGCGTTACAAATCGGATTGGTGAATCGGGTGGTTCCTAAGGGCCAAGCGTTGACAAGCGCCCTTGCGTTCGTGGAGGTTTTTCGGGAACGCAGCCTCGCGTCGGTGCGGCGCGCAAAGTTGGCGATTGATCAAGGCATGGAAGGAACCCTGGAAGCGGGGCTGCGCCTTGAGGCCAAATTATTTGGCGAGGTTTTTGAAACCAAGGACGCCCGCGAAGGGATTTCGGCGTTTATGGAAAAACGCAAGCCGCGTTTTGAACACAGGTAACGGTTACAAGCGAAGATCTATCCGCCAGCGAGGGCCGAGCCGAGTGATTCGTCTCGGTCCCTGTCTTATCAGGCGCGTCCGGACAACCTATAGCCACTCGCCGTCCGCGTTCCGGATGGGGCCGTACCGCGCCGGCTCGGGCAAGCCCAGGTGACGAGCTATGTCGGGATGGATGAGGGAAACAAGTTGCTCCAATCCGTCCATCAGACGTGGTGAAGGTCGGCAATAGAGTCCTTCGCACAGGATGTAGATGCGATGGTTTCGATAAGCGGGGATCTGTCCCCAGCCCTCACGCCGTGCGATTTTTTCAATCGGGACTTTCGCTTGCGGAATACCCGTCCAAACCGCGAACAGGTAATCGGGAGCGGCCGCAATCACTCGTCTTCCGTCATCGCGCACCTGTTGTCCGGGATCTTCGGCAAAGATGTTGATCCCGCCGGCCAACTCTGCCAGTTCCGTGAGCCAATTTGCGCCTGCTGGGGAGAAGATGGGGTTGGGCCACCATTCGAAATACAAGTTGGGCCTCTGCCGGAGTTTGGAGGTTGCTGTCGCGACCCGGTTCAGGCGCTGCGCGAGCGGACGGATGACGTTCACTTCCGCGTCCTTGACCACCTCATCACCGAGTGCCTGAGCCAGCCTCCGCAGGTCGTCAAAGATATCTTGAAAACTCGTCGGGTTCAGCACCAGCATCGGCAAACCGGCCTCTTTGACCTGTCGCACGACCCGCTCCATCCCCGGAACGGACAAAGAAGCCAGCACCAGGTCCGGTTTGATCCGGACCAGAGCGTCGATGTCAATGTGCAGGTCCGGTCCCAATCGCGGCAGGCTCTCGACAAGCGGGGCGGGATAATCGGAGTAGTTGTCTACGGCGACAAGACAGTCGGCCCTGCCCAGGGCACACAGGAGTTCGGTGTTGCTGGGGCAAAGTGACGCGATTCGTGGGTTACGCATCTTCACATTCGCCCTCCTTCGGGTTACACGGTCACCATATAGCTCGAAAACTCGGTACAATAGGGTTGATAGGGTGAGACCGCGATTTGATTTCGAGTGGGGGGACGGGCATGACGAATGGGACGGCGTTTGCCATAGGCGCCTGGTTCCTGTTAGGGTTGCTGGCCATGGTCACCACGTTCGGTGTCGGCGCGTTTTTGAACATGGTATTGCGACGCTGGTGGGTCTCTGTTTGCCTGTATGCGGCCTTTACCGTCTACGTACTGGTGAGCGTGGCAGCGCGCATGTCATTTCCGGAATGGGTGTTGTTCCTGGTGGGCTGGCTTGGCAGCCTGCTCGCAGCCTGGACTGTGCATGGACTAAAAAAACGTGGCTACCCATTGTTTTCCTGATAGAGGTTGTTCAGCTGCATGGACGCACCTGCGTTTAGCGATGCTTCGGGGAGAGGACGAGACGCCGTCGTCCTCTCCCGAATTTCAAGGATTCGCAGACCGTATCTACGGGAAGGCGAGCGGCCGAGTGAAGCCGCGATGAATTACTTACCGTACCGCTCGAGTGCCTCGGAAAGAATGCGCTCTGCGTCTTCGACCCCTTTCCAGCCGTCGATGCGTGTCTCTTTGCCTTCGAGGTCCTTATAGACCTGGAAGAAGTGGGCAATTTCTTTCAAGATATGCGCCGGGATGTCTTCCAAGGTCTGAACGTGCGCAAACCGCGGGTCTTTGGTGGCCACACCGATTAATTTTTCGTCTTGTCCCTTGTCGTCCGCCATCAGCAAGACACCGACTACACGCGTTTCAATCACGCATCCGGGGAATGTCGGATTGCTGACCAGAACCAGGGCATCGAGCGGATCGCCATCCTCGGCGAGGGTGTTCTGTATGTATCCGTAGTCTGCCGGATAGAACATTGGAGAATACAAAACGCGATCCAGACGGAAGACGCCCGCCTCTTTGTCAAATTCATACTTGTTCTGGCTTCCTTTGGGGATCTCGATAAATACATCCACATTGAATGTTTCGTTGGCCATCTGGTAAACCTCCCTATGCGTCACGGATGTCACACGACATCCTGTGAACTCTTTACCAATTCATTATAATGGATTGTATGCGGCGTGGGAACGGGCCAAGGGGCGTGTTGACGAAACCGCGCCGTGTCCGCCATCTTCTTGTCAGGAAACCGGAGGGGTGCAGTAAGTTGAACAAATGGATTTGGCCGGTCACGGCCGTTCTTGTCGGGGCCAGTGCGGTCATGCACTACATGCACGCGGCGGCCATCTGGGTGTTTCTGTTATCTTGCCTGAGCATTATCCCGTTGGCGGGGGTGATGGGAAGGTCGACCGAATCCATCGCCGCACACGCCGGCCCTCGTCTGGGCGGGTTGTTATCCGCCACGTTTGGCAACGCTGTGGAATTAATTATCGGTGTCATCGCCATCAAGGACGGGCTGTTGGACCTTGTCAAAGCGTCCATCACGGGTTCGATTTTGGGAAACCTCTTGTTCGTACTCGGCGTCAGTTTCCTAGTTGGTGGGATTCGCCACCCGATACAGAAGTTCAATATTCGTGCTGCCCGCAGTAATTCCTCCATGCTGGTGGCGGCCATTGGAGTTGCTTACATCGTACCGGCAATCTTTGTCTCGCGTACGCACGGGGCGCACATTCTGTTGTCGAGTGTGGTCGCCGCCGCCTTGTTCGTGCTGTACATAGCGGGGTTGTATTTCTCCTTGATTACCCATCGCGATTTGTTTACCTCGATTAACACGGTCGCGGCCGATCCGGACGAACAAGAACCTTGGCGGCTATGGCCAGCGGTCATCATCTTGTTCCTCACCACCATCCTGGTCAGCTTTGAGAGCGAGTGGTTGGTGGAGACGGTCAAGGAGGTCGGTCATTCGTTCGGGTGGAGCGAGTTGTTTATCGGTGTCATCGTGGTGGCGATTGTTGGAAACGCGGCTGAGCACGCGTCTGCTGTCATTATGGCCTGGAAGAATCGAATGGATTTATCGCTGGAAATTGCGGTCGGCAGCAGCCTGCAGGTGGCCATGTTTGTGGCGCCGGTCCTGTTTGGCGCAAGCCTTTTGCTCGGACATCCCATGTACCTGGTTTTCTCGTGGCCGGAACTGGCCTGCATGGGAGCCGGCGCGATTCTTATTGCGATTTTGATGATGGATGGAGAATCGAACTGGCTGGAAGGGGCCGTGGCGTTGGCCGCGTATGTGATTATGGCGGTAGGATTCTATTCATTACCAAGTTTTTAACCGCCTTGGCACGGGGCCGGCTTTGTCTGGCCCCCGCTGGTTCATCGGCTAGGGCTCGGCCCGCATGGTTTGACCCCCGCTTGGATAGGCGGTTCCGGCTAGCTCAGCTGGTTTGGTAAATACCCGTGTGCCTTCAGCGACTGTAAAATTGCTTCGATGTGGCCCGCGTCGCGCGTTTCGAGATCAATCTCGACCTCGGTCTGGCCGAGTGCGATGCGTGTGCCAACCCGGTGGTGCTGGATGGTCAACACGTTGGCGCCAAGACTTGCGAACACGTCCAGCAGGTCGCGTAGGGCACCGGGGCGGTCGGGGAGAGTCACGGAGAGCCGTAAGAACCGTCCGGACTCCACCAACCCGTGTTCGATAATCCGGGAAAGCATCGTGACGTCGACATTGCCACCGGAGACAATCACCACCACATCGCCGATGCCGCGCGGCACTTTCCCATAGGCGACAGCCGCGACCGCCGCCGCAGCGGCCCCTTCCGCGACAATTTTCGACCGTTCCAACAACAGCACCATGCTGCGAGCAATCTGCTCCTCTTCGACAGTAAATACATCATCCAGCCACCGTTTGACCAACTCATAGGTGATCCGCCCGGGCTCGGCGACGGCAATCCCGTCTGCGATGGTAGGCTGGACGTGGACTTTCGTGCGTTGACCGGTATCCATCGATTGACGAAAGGCTGGGACGGAGGCCGATTCCACGCCGAATACCCGGATGTCTGGGCGCACCGCCTTCGCGGCCATGGCGATGCCGGCCGCCAGTCCGCCGCCGCCGACCGGAACGACAATCGCTTTCGCCGTCGGCACTTGCTCCAAGACCTCCAAGGCAAGCGTGCCTTGTCCGGCAATTACGGCCGGATCGTCAAACGCGTGGACAAACGTGGCCCCGCGCAGGGACTGGAGTTCGCAGGCACGAACGTACGCCTCATCATAGGACGCCCCAGCCAAGACCACTTCTGCCCCATAGCGGCGGGTGGCCGCCACTTTGGCGAGGCTAGCGGCCTCCGGCATGACAATCGTGCAGGGGACCTGGTGGACGCGCGCCGCATAGGCCACGCCTTGCGCGTGGTTCCCGGCAGAGGCGGCAATGACGCCTTTACGCCGTTGTTCTTCGGACAAAAGGGCAATTTTGTTGTACGCCCCGCGGAGTTTGAACGATCCAGTCGTCTGCAGGTTTTCCATCTTCAAATACACGGGGTTTCCACACATCTCGGAGAAGGTCTGTGAGAGATCCACGGGAGTGGTCTGAATGACGCCAGACAGGCGTTGGCGCGCCGCCTTCACTGCGGCGAGATTCGGTACATCGTGAGCGCCCTGTGCTGTGGTCGACAAGCTGACTGCTCCTTTGCGACAGGAATCCGCAGGCGGCCCATTGGGCACCAGTGGATTGTCGCGAATTTTTCGGGTGTGATAGAATCAACTATATTGTAGCAGAGTCAATGGCGGTGAGTCAGGCCGCCAGGCGAGGGGGGCGGCGGAATGCTGCAGGTTGCTGACCGCGTACGGCCGGGATTGGACCGAATCCAGCCGTATGTACCAGGTTTGACAGACGACGAGATTAAACGGATGTATGGTGTGCAGCGTGTCGTCAAATTAAACGCAAACGAAAATGCTTTAGGACCTTCGCCGAAGGCTCTCGAGGCGATTGCTGCCGAGGCTAACATCCTCCATCTGTACCCAGACGGCGGCAGTGGCTGGCTACGTCAGGCCATCGCGGAGTTTCACGGCGTTCGGCAAGAGCAGGTTCTGGCGGGCAACGGATCGGACGATATCATCAAGTTGTTGGCTGAGACGTTTCTCGAGCCGGACGATGAAGTGGTCGTACCTACGCCATCGTTTTCCCAGTACGGGTTGGGCGCCGCCATTATGGGCGCGCGTCAGGTCAGCGTTCCATTGCGGGCAGACTTTAGTTACGATGTGGAAGCCATCTACCAAGCCGTCGGACCGAAGACCAAGGTCGTTTATATTTGTTCTCCCAATAATCCGACGGGGACGTTGTTCACGGCCGAACAGGCGGAATGGCTACTGGATGCGCTGCCCGAACACGTCATGGTCGTGTTTGACCTGGCATACAACGATTACACGGAAAATCCAGCGCGCGTACGCGAGAATCCGCGCTTGTTGAACGATCCGCGCGTCATCATTCTGCATACGTTCTCGAAGTTATACGGGTTAGCTGGTCTGCGCGTGGGTTACGGTCTCGCCCAGCCGGAGGTGTGGGAATTTGTGCATCGCGTGCGGGAGCCGTTCAACGTCAATCGGATGGCGCAGAGGGCTGCGGCCGCCGCGCTCAAAGACGAGGATCACCGCCGGCGCTCACGCGAACATGCAGAAAAGAGCCGTGAATATTATCGCTTTATCGCGGCCGACCTGGGGCTGGACATGGTACCCAGTGAAGCGAATTTCGTCTTAATACGGACCGGGGACGGGATGCAGACGGTGCGCAGCCTAATGTCGAAAGGGGTCCTTGTTCGGGCGGGTTTCCCAGGTGTCGAGGCGTACATTCGCGTCACGTTTGGGACGGACGCCGAGAATCAGGCGTTTCATGCGGCCATGCAGGAACTGCTGGCTGAAAAGGGATAAACCCGTAGCCCCGACAACAGCAAACTTCACGATAGAAAAGCGGTCCACCGTAAGTGGGGACCGCTTTTCGGTATGTCTTTCGAGGCTGCAAGTTACTGCGGCGGGGCGGATCGACATCGCCTTGCTTGACGTTACGGCGTCCTCGACGAAACCGGCGTGCTCACTGAACAACATCGTCGTCTGTCAACCGGAGCCGCCGGTCTCGGAAATACAGATAGATACCCAAACCGAGTCCGATGACAACCAGCGGCGCCGCCGTCCATTGCGCCGCGTCCCAGTGAAACAAGAAGCGCGGCGAGTCGCCCCGGAGCATTTCCAGGAAAAATCGGACCGCATTGTATCCCACCAAGTAGTACGCAAACAACCAGCCTTGCGGCCACCGGCGCTGCTTAAGGATGAGCAGCAGCGCGAACAAGATGATATCGGCTTGGCCTTCCCAGACTTCAGCCGGCCACAACGGTTGGTTCCCATAGGTCTGATACGCCAGGGTGGAATGCGGATACAAGAGCCCGAACCCACGATGCGTCGGATCCCCGAACGCGTCGCCGTTCATCAGGTTGGCGTCTCGCCCAATGCTTTGGCCGAGCAGCAGCGCGGGCGCGAAGATGTCGGCGAGAACCCAGAAGTTGAGACGATGACGCCATATGTACCAAGCCCCGGCAAGCGCCGCCCCGACAAAGCCGCCCTGAATGGATAGCCCGCCATGCCAAATCGCGATGATCTCGCTCGGGTGTTGCGAGTAATAGTTCCAGTCGAAAAAGAATACCTGCCAAAAGCGTGAACCTATCAATCCGGCAATCAAGAGCAAAGGGGCCAGGTTCCAAATGTGCGGTTTGTATTCCTCTCGCCCATCGGCGCTTGCAAAGTATAAAGCGGCTCCTAGTCCGAATAAAAACGCTGCCGCAAAGATGGTGCTGTACGCCCGCACCGGGAAGTTGCCAATCCAAAACCAGTATTGATGCAAGTGAAATCACGTCTCCTTGCGCACCCGAATCCTGCACGGCCTTGGGGACACGGCTGCCAAATTCAACCTGGCCGTCCAGCGTCCCCATTATAGCACACTACAGAAACGCCTCATGGAGCGCAAGGTATCCGGTTAGTTTTCACTTTCAATCGTCCCTTCCGGTGCATTGGCCGGCGGTTCTTCGCGTGCGACCTTTCGGTCACTGGTGACTGGGTTTTGATCTTTTAAATGAGAGACGGTTTGCTGCCCGGGACGCCAGGGCGAAGACTTGCCGAGTTTGTCTGGGTGGGTGGCTGCGCCATACGGGCCGTCCGGAAACTCTTCCAGCTGAAGGTCGTTTTTTCGCGCTTCCACCACATCCGTATCGGCCGGTTCCACCGGTCCGGGATTGTAGGTGCCGGAAGGGGTCGTAGCACCCACAGGGGGGGTGGGATTCCGTTCAAAGGAGTCATCGGGTGCGTAGAAAGTGGACATGGCTATCACCTCGTGGTTATAGTTTCATGGAGAAGGTCGCCCTATCCCCGGGAGTCGGTGAAGACTCAGGGGAAGTTTGAAACGAGGAAGGATGTTCATGACAAAGACTGTACGGGTGCGATTCGCACCCAGTCCGACCGGAGCGCTCCATATTGGCGGGGCGCGTACCGCGTATTTCAACTGGCTGTTTGCACGCCAAAATGACGGGTCGTTCGTACTGCGCATTGATGATACGGATAAGGCGCGCTCAACGGAGGAGTCGTATCGACAAATTTTAGAGAGTTTCCGCTGGCTCGGCATCGATTGGGACGAAGGACCGGATATCGGTGGACCATACGGTCCCTATCGGCAATCGGAACGGTTGTCGTTGTACCGGCAATACCTGAATCAATTGATTGCCGAAGATAAGGTCTATCCCTGTTTCTGTTCGCCGGAACAATTGGCACAAGACCGGGAGCAAATGCAGAAACAGGGCCTGGCTCCGCGCTACGTGGGACGTTGCCGAGAATTGTCAAAGGCCGAGCAGCAAGCACGCTTACAAAATGGCGATCCGCACGTTTATCGACTGCGCACCCCATCCGAGGGCGAGACGGTGGTTCACGATCTAATCCGCGGTACGGTTTCCTTTGCGAACCGTGAGTTGGACGATTTTATCGTCTGGAAAGCGGATGATACGCCGACCTATCACTTTGCTAGCTGTGTCGACGACATGACCATGCGTATCACGCATGTGATTCGGGCCGAGGAACACCTGTCGAACACCCCTCGGCACATCGCCTTGCTACAGGCGCTAGGCGCCGAGGTTCCTGTTTTTGCCCACGTCCCGATGATTCTGGCCCCCGACCGGAGCAAGCTGAGCAAACGCCATGGCGCAACCAGCGTGGAGGAGTTCCGGGAGCAGGGGATTTTGCCGGAGGCGCTCGTCAACTATCTGCTGCTTTTGGGGTTTGCGCCGGGAGACGATGTGGAACTGGTTGACCGGGACGAGGCTCTAAAGCGGTTTGACCTACGACGTGTGACCAAGCACGCAGCCATTTACGACGTAAAGAAGCTCGAGTGGATGAATGCGCAGTATATGCGCCGCTTGTCTCCAGACGTGGTGTTGAATAAAGTCTGGCCCGTCCTGTTAGAACGTGGTTGGGTACAAGCAGACATGAACGAGCAGGCGCTGTCCTGGGTGCGCACCGTCATCCAAGCGGTCCAGGCGCGGGCTCGCAGCCTGCCAAACCTGATTGAGAGCATGTCATATTTCTTTGTGGCCGATTTTTCTTATGACGAAAAAGGCGTCAAGAAACACTTTGCGAATGTAGAGACCGCTGAACGCTTGGAACAGGCGGCTCGTGCGTTGGAAGGCGTTCATCCTTTTTGGGTGACGGAAATCGAGGCTTGCTATCGACAGTTGATTGCCGACTGGGGCATCAAGGGCGGTCAGTTGATTCATCCCACCCGCCTGGCGATTACGGGCGTCACGGTGGGACCTGGCCTGTTTGATGTGATGGCGCTCTTGGGGAAACCCGAGTGTCAACGCCGCATGCGCACAGCCGCCGAGTGGATTCGTCGTCACAACGCCTAAGGTCTCCATGTCGGGAGGGGATGGGGGACCCGACGCGCACCGGCTGAATCATGTCGGGATGTTACCGAGGGTGGTAAGCCCCAACCTCGGGCATCCCGAAAGCCGGGAAAGAAACGGGAAAGAAAAATAAAATCACGTATTGACAAGCGCCTTTGCGCCCTGTATACTAACAAACGTCGACGGGCGATGACGAAAGCGACGACGACAAACGGCACGATGCCGGATGGTGTAATGGTAGCACGACTGACTCTGGATCAGTTAGTCTAGGTTCGAGTCCTAGTCCGGCAGCCAAAGGCCCTATCGTCTAATGGTTAGGACGCCGCCCTCTCACGGCGGTAATCGGGGTTCGAATCCCCGTAGGGTCACCAAGCGGGTCATTAGCTCAATTGGTAGAGCATCCGACTCTTAATCGGCAGGTTGAAGGTTCGAGTCCTTCATGACCCACCATAATTGAGTGTAAAATACCCCGTGGCTGGTTCAGCTTCGGGGTATTTTTATCTCACAGGTGATTTGTGCTGGGGTATCATGGGGAGAGGTTGTGATCGGGGGGAGAGACGTTGGACGTCCGATTGAACATATGCCGCCGACAAGTCGACCGATGGATTGACGACTTTGGTGAGGCGGTGTTTGCGGCTTGCTGTGAGTCAGACGGAGAACCCGTCGAGCGTTTTATTGAGGTGTACCAAGACGCGTTTCTGGCCCTCTATCGTGGGCGGGATCGACAGTTAACGGCTGCGCCGCGAGCGTGGCTCATCCGGCGGGCAGAGGACGGAACACGTCCCAAGGGAGACGCTCGGCAAGACAAGGCGGAAAAGCCGTCGGAGATGGCGTATGAAGCCCTGCTCTGCCAGACAAAAAAACGCGTGAGAGCGATCGCGATTGCGGAATGGGCTCGGCAGCAACAGCAGGGGCCTCGCTGGACTCGTTACGCGTTAGGGCTGACCGGCCTATTTGGACTTTTGGCCGTGGCGGCGGCGGAATTCAGCAGTGTTTGGTTGCATCCAGTGCACGCGGCCGCGGGCAATTCGGACAAAGCCCGCGCCTTGCCGCCCGTTCTCGCTAATCTACCGACGGCCACGCACGCCCAGTTTGCGGTGGAGGGCCAGCAAGTGTCCTTGGACCACGCGGCGGCAAACGACAACGCCCTGTTTCTCCCAAGGTTGCAGACCACTGACGCTAAGGGAACCCGAGAAATTGACGTTTACGGCTACCGTTTCCGAGACAGCGGTCGGCCGCTGGATGGCGCACAGAACTTGTTTGGACGAATTCGTCTCTTGCCTCCGGGTGGAAAGGGTGTTGCCGAGTCGGCCTGGAAAGTCGACGCTTGGTCGTTCCAACCAGCGGGAACCCGCTGGGCCATCGCGACGGTCGAGTGGCAACCACGCGACACGGAATCTGGCCCAGACGGTTCTGTGGTTCAACTGTACGCTCTCTCTCTGGAAAACGGGGAATCGGCTTTGGTCAAATCGCTGACGACGGGTGGGAGCGGTGCTGATGAATATATCATCGCTTCTGGCGCTGGGCGAGTCGTGGTCGAGGGGGAGGTCGGTTCCGCCGATACGGGCACGGCCGATACGTCCGTCGCCTTACCAGTGCAAGTGTATAATCTTGTAGGGGCCCACCCGCAGCACGCGCTCGTTCTGTGGAAAGAGCTTGCGGCACTTCATCATCCCCTCTATCGTCCGGTGGTAACGCGGACGGGGATTATCAGCCAGGCTACGGACACGAGCTCCGCCGGAGAGACGTCGTGGAATTTGCTGAATTGGAACGGGCAGGTCTCGGATTTAGCTGGCCCGCCGGCCGATGGTCAGCCCCATTGGGCGCTCGAGGGAGAGGATGGCCGTCTGTGGTGGGTGGAAACGACGCCGGACGCGCACCAAGGGGATAAGCGGTTGCAGGTCTTGATGGGTTCGCTAAATTCAACGTCGAATGTCGATCAATCCCCGGCCTTAACCCTCGATGGGTCGGTCCTGGATTTTCAGGTCAGCGGGGATAACCTGATCTGGTTGCAAGACGTAGGAAACATTCGTCAACTTGTGGTGGCTGAGGTGAAATGAACGTCCAAATTCGCGATAAGCTTCAGTTGTTGCCCGACAAACCGGGAGTCTATCTCATGAAAGATAGCTCCGGGAGAGTCATCTACGTCGGCAAAGCCAAGGTGCTGCGGAATCGGGTCCGGTCTTATTTCACCGGTTCTCATGACCGAAAAACGCAGCATATGGTTGCCAACATCGCCGACTTTGAGTACATTGTCACGGACAGCGTGGTCGAGGCGCTCGTCTTGGAGTGTAACCTGATTAAACAGTATTCTCCCCAGTACAACATCATGCTGCGGGACGATAAGGCGTATCCGTATATCAAAATTACGCACGAACAACACCCGCGCCTGGAGATTGTGCGGCGCGTGAAAAACGATAAAGCCAAGTATTTCGGACCGTATCCGAACGCCACTTCGGCGACAGAGACGAAACGCTTGTTGGAGCGGTTATATCCGCTGCGCAAGTGCAAGCGTCTCAAACCGAAGGTATGCCTGTACTATCACATCGGTCAGTGTTTGGGACCCTGCGAGTACCCGGTGGAGCCTGGGACGTATGAGCAGTTAACGGGCGAGATCGCCCGTTTTTTGAGTGGGGGGCATAAGGCTGTTCAGGAAGAACTGAGGCAGCGGATGGAGCGCGAGGCGGAGCAACTGAACTTTGAACGGGCGGCCGAGTTGCGTGACTTAATTGCGCACATTGACAGGGTCATGGAGCCGCAGAAGGTGTCCGTGCTCGATCAGACCGACAGGGACGTGTTTGGCTATTATGCAGAAAAAGGGTTGCTCTGTGTGCAGGTCTTCTATGTCCGATCCGGCAAGCTGATTGAGCGGTCTGTCAACATCCTTAAGCACTACGGCGATCCAGCTAACGACTTCATGTCCTATGTGGAGCAGTTTTACTACGAGCAGGCGGACATCCCGAAGGAAGTCTTGTTGCCGCAGGGGACCCATAGCGAAGTCTTGAGCGAATGGCTGGGTACGCGCTGTCTTCACCCGCAGCGTGGACAAAAGCGACAGTTGGTCGATCTCGCCTGCGAAAACGCCCGCCTGGCCCTGCTGGAAAGACTCAAGTTGCTGGAAAAGGATATGGATCGGACGTTGGGTGCCGTAGTGGCCTTAGGGGAAAAGTTGGGGATCCCGGAGCCGCGCCGCATCGAGGCCTTTGACAATTCGAACATCCAAGGCACGGATGCGGTCGCCGCTATGGTGGTGTTTCTCGATGGCAGGCCGGCGCGCAGCGAGTACCGCAAGTACAAGATTCGAACGGTGCACGGCCCGGACGATTACGAGTCGATGCGGGAGGTCATTCGTCGGCGTTATACACGCGTGCTCAAGGAGAAACTTCCCCTGCCCGACCTGATTGTCATTGACGGGGGCAAGGGGCAGCTGCGCGCAGCTCTGGATGTGTTAGAAAACGAACTGGACTTGGAATTGCCCGTCGTCGGACTGGCCAAGGACAATCACCACCGAACAAGCCAATTGTTCTTTCGGGATGAGGAGGAACCGGTGCCTATGGACCGTCATTCGAGTGCGTTTTACTTGTTGGAGCGCATCCAAGATGAGGTCCATCGGTTTGCGATCACGTTCCACCGGCAGCAGCGGAAAAAGTCTGGATTGGCTTCCCGTCTCGACGAGGTGCCAGGGATTGGCCCGCAGCGCAGGCGGCGTTTGCTGCAGCACTTCGGCTCTCTGAAAGGGATTTTAGAAGCGGACGTATCCTCGTTTCGCGAAATCGGGATTGGAGAAAAATTAGCGCGTCGGATACAAGAGCATCTTGCCGGGGCAGAGAGTACGAAAGACGGCGTTTCTTGACGCTGTATGTCGTAACCAGTACAATTTGCAGTGGACCGTCGCAGTGGACCGTCGCCACAACCGGGCAGGCAGTCGTGCTACGACTGCCCTTACATATGTATGGGTATGTTCCGGCAGGTGGAAAGACAGGCCCGTGAAACGGCGCCGTCACGGGCCGGCAACTGAAGGGAGGCACAGGCGTGGCTACTACCAACGCCCACACAGAGTTCATACTGCGTCGCCTACATACGCTCGCAGGTGTCATTCCGGTTGGACTGTTCCTATTGGAACACCTGTTCACGAACTCCATGGCTACATCGGGGCCGGAGACGTTCAACAGTGCGGTGTACACGATTCAGCACATTCCGTTTCTGCATTTCATTGAGTTCATCTTCATCTTCTTGCCGCTGGTGTACCACGGCGTGTTTGGTCTCTACGTCGCATTTACGTCGGGATATAACGCAGGTCAGTACTCTTGGGGCCGCAACGTGATGTTCGTATTGCAGCGAATCACCGGTGTCATCACGTTTGTGTTCATCATCTTCCATCTGTGGACAACCCGGTTTTCGGGCAAGGCGCCGACGTTCCAGATGGTGCATGACCTGCTGACCAATAACCCAGCGTATTTTTGGTTTATGGTCATCGGTGTCGTGGCGGCGACATTCCACTTCTCAAACGGACTCTGGTCTTTCTGTATCCACTGGGGGATTACGGTTGGTCAACGTGCCCAGAGGGTATCGGCCTACGTGTTTTTCGTGGTTTTCATCGTGCTTGCTGCGGTCGGTGTTGATGCTTTGATTGCGTTCACGACACAAACCGCGTAGGCTGAAGGAGGTAGACGTAATGAGCGATCAACGCATCATCGTGGTCGGCGGCGGTTTGGCCGGTCTGATGGCAACGATAAAGTGCGCGGAAGCCGGAGTCTCGGTCGATTTGTTTTCGCTGGTTCCGGTAAAACGTTCCCACTCGGTGTGCGCGCAAGGCGGAATCAATGGCGCGGTCAACACCAAGGGTGAAGGCGACAGCCCGTGGGAGCACTTCGATGACACGATTTACGGCGGCGACTTCTTGGCTAACCAGACGCAGGTTTTAGGCATGTGTGAAGCGGCGCCTGGCATCATTCACTTGATGGACCGGATGGGCGTCATGTTCAACCGTACCCCGGAAGGGCTGTTGGACTTCCGGCGGTTTGGGGGGACGAAGCACCACCGCACCGCGTTCGCGGGCGCATCGACTGGGCAACAGCTGCTGTACGCGCTGGACGAGCAGGTGCGCCGGCATGAGGTCGCTGGCCTGGTCCAGAAGTACGAGGGTTGGGAGTTCCTCTGCGCGGTTTTGGACGATGAGGGTATCTGCCGCGGCATTATCGCGCAGGATTTGCGTTCCATGGAAATCCACGCCTTCCGAGCGGATGCGGTCATCATGGCCACGGGCGGTTTGGGCATGGTGTTCGGAAAGAGCACCAACTCGATGATTAACACCGGGACGGCGCTATCGGCCTTGTATCAACAGGGGGTCTATTATGCCAACCCGGAGATGATTCAGGTACACCCGACGGCCATCCCGGGCGACGACAAGCTGCGATTGATGTCCGAGTCGGCCCGTGGTGAAGGAGGGCGCGTCTGGACGTATAAGGACGGCAAGCCTTGGTACTTCTTGGAAGAATGGTATCCGGAGTACGGCAACCTGGTGCCGCGTGACGTGGCCACCCGTGCAATCTTCAAGGTTTGTGTGGACATGGGGCTCGGTGTGGATGGACAAAACCAGGTGTATCTGGATTTGTCGCACATTCCGGCGGATGTCCTGAATGTGAAGCTGGGCAACATCCTTGAGATCTACGAGAAGTTTGTCGGCGAAGACCCGCGCAAGGTTCCGATGCGAATTTTCCCGGCCATGCACTACAGCATGGGCGGAATGTGGGTGGACATCAACCAACAGACGAACATCCCGGGGTTGTTCGCCTGTGGAGAATGCGAGTATCAATACCACGGCGCCAACCGACTGGGTGCAAACTCCCTGCTTTCCTGCATCTACGGTGGAATGATTGCCGGTCCGAACGCCGTCAATTATGCGCGCAACCTCAATAAGTCTAGCGCCGACATCGAGGCTTCCGTCTTTGAGCGGTACCGCAAACAGCAGCAGGACAAGTTTGAAGACTTGCTGAAAATGGAAGGGGACGAAAATCCCTATCAGCTGCACCGTGAACTCGGTCAGTTGATGACAGACAACGTGACGGTGGTTCGTTACAATGACCGGTTGCAGAAGACGGACGAGAAGATTCAGGAACTGATGGAGCGCTACAAGCGGATTGGCATGGCCGATACGTCGCGGTGGGAAAATCAAATGGCGCCGTTCACCCGTCAACTTTGGAATATGTTTGAGCTGGCCAGAGCTATCACGTTGGGGGCGCTCAACCGCAATGAGAGCCGCGGCGCGCATTATAAACCAGAATTTCCGGACCGTGACGACGAAAACTGGCTAAAGACCACCAAGGCCAAGTGGACTCCGGATGGACCCAAGTTCGAATACGAAGACGTTGACGTGTCTCTCATTAAACCGAGACTGCGCAACTATGCCGTCAAGAAGGAGGAGACCACCTGATGAGTGGCAGCGCAACGGCAGAACGGCAGACGGCTACGAAGACGGTGCACCTGATCATTGAACGCCAGGACGGTCCGAACTCACCGACCTACACCGAAGAGTTTGTCGTTCCCTACAAGCCGGGCATGAACGTCATTGCTTGTCTAATGGAGATTCAGCGGAATCCGGTGAATAAAGATGGCAAGCGTGTCGCTCCCGTGACCTGGGAGATGAACTGTTTGGAAGAGATTTGCGGCGCTTGCTCGATGGTGATTAACGGCAAACCCCGGCAGGCCTGTACCGCTCTGGTCGACAAGTTGGAACAGCCCATTCACTTGAAGCCGATGAGGACGTTTCCGGTAGTTCGCGACCTTGTGGTGGACCGCAGCCGGATGTTCGACGCCTTGAAAAAGGTGAAAGCCTGGATTCCGATTGACGGGACGTATGACCTCGGACCGGGCCCGCGCATGAACGAGCGGGATCGCCAGTGGGCGTATGAGTTGTCTCGCTGCTTCACATGCGGCTGTTGTGTGGAAGCCTGTCCGAATGTCAATGAACGTACGTCGTTCATAGGACCCTTTGCGATTTCGCAGGCTCGCCTTTTTAACGCCCATCCGACGGGAGCCATGCACCGAGCGGATCGGCTAGAGGCTTTGATGGAAGAGGGCGGCATCCACGAATGCGGAAATGCGCAAAACTGTGTACAGGTTTGCCCCAAAGGCATTCCGTTGACCACGTCGATTGCGGCCATGAATCGTCAGGTCACGTACCATGCCATTGGCGCATGGTTGAAAAAGTGAGCTGATGAAATCGGGCGCCCGGAATTGGGCGCCTTTTGTTCGGTTGCTGGTTTCGCCACTGGGCCATACTGAGAGGTATGGGGGTGGCGATATGAAACGGTCTTCGGAGACAGCCTTCATGGTGGCCGTCGCGGCACTAAGCCTGACCGCTACAGTCGGGCTGTTCAACGAGTTAAGACCCGATGGTCAAGGCATGCGGCTGGCGGCAATGGCGAACTCCGTTCGCGAATGGCTGGCAACCCATCCAATTGGGGACGAGCTAGAAAAACGGTACACCGTAGCTGGCACAGTGCCGGCACCAGAACAGGGCGCGCACGCTTCCACGCAGGCGGCGAGCGCCGCCGACCTGCAGGTCTCCGGCGCGGCGGATGTGGCGCGTATGTCCGCGATTCTGGAGAATGTTATCCACTCGCTGAAACCCGACGACTGGAAGGCGTTGGGGAGTGCCTTGACGATGACAGATGAACACAAGGCCAAAGACATTTTTGTGCGCGTGTTATCAAGCCATTTGCAGTCCCAGGATGCAAAGTGGCTTCAGCAGCATTTTCACGGTCGCACGGCCTTTGATGCGGAAGATGTGCGCCTGCTCCGTTCTGCCTTTTCGGAGGTAAAGGGAGAACTTACACCCGACGAGCAGCGGATGTTGATGAGTCAGCTTGGGCTTTGGCTGTCGAATTAACACGAAATTTGGTATTTGCAGGGCGCTTGACTGTTTTTCGCGAACTGTCCGTGTTAGACTAGCGACTGGGCTCGACAAGCGGCGTGAGTGCGCAGGCGTTCGGTTCCAGCATACATACGTGAAATGGTTGTGGAGGAGGAGAACGAGAGGTGTCAAAGCGGAGCCAGCAACTGGTCCAATACCTGGTCGACATTTCGACAAACCTTCGGGAGGCCGCGAATTTGTTCGGTGAGGGGCTTAAGGACCTATCACACCCAGAGTTCCTGGCCGCCAACGTCAAACGGTTGGAGGAAAAAGGTGACGACCTGACCAGCGAGCTAATGTCACTGATTAACGCCACTTACATTACCCCGTTGGATCGCGAAGATTATCTGGAATTGGCCCTTCATATGGACGATATTGTCGACGGATTGGAAGCTTGTACCGTACGCTTTGACTTGTATCAAATCACCGAGCCGACGCCGGTGATGTTTGAATTTGCGCAGAACATCGCGGAGAGTGTCGACGAAATTGCGGCTGCGATGTCAAAGTTGCAGGCGCGTAAGCTTTTGGAATTACGCGAACATACGCAGCGCTTGAACCACCTGGAGAAAACGGGGGATGCCTTGCTGCGCACGTCGCTGCGTGCGTTGTTCAACGAATCCACGGACGCGATACAGTTGATTAAACTCAAGGAAATCTACGAGATTCTGGAGAGCATTACCGATAAATGTGAAGATGTGGGCGATGTACTCGATTCCGTGATTGTGAAAAACGCGTAGGAAGGTGCGACATGTCCGGAATCATCATACTGATTATCGTGTTAGCCGTTGTTTTTGATTTTAGCAATGGATTTCACGATACGGCGAACGCAATTGCGACCACGGTTTCCACACGAGCCCTGTCTCCGCGTCGGGCTGTTATGTTGGCCGGTACGCTCAACTTCATTGGGGCCCTGGTGTTTACCGGCGTGGCGAAGACGATTGGGGGTAACATTGCCGATCCGTCCACGCTTCCGCATGGCATGCGTATTGTCTTGGCCGCCCTCATCGCCGCGGTCGTGTGGAATGTCTTAACCTGGTACTTCGGGATTCCGAGTTCTTCGTCGCACGCCCTGATTGGTGGGCTCAGCGGGGCGGTGGTCGGGGCGGCCGGCTTTCACGCCGTTCACTGGTCCGGCTTCCTCACCATCATCGAAGCGCTGGTGTTTTCACCGATTGCTGCGGTCATCTTGGGCTACATCTTGATGACGATTCTCAAGTGGCTGTTCGGGAGTACGTCTCCCCACAAGGCCAATCGGGTCTTTCGTACGCTCCAGATTTTTTCGGCAGCGTTCCAGGCGTTTAGTCATGGGACCAACGACGCCCAGAAAACGATGGGCGTCATAACCTTTGCGTTAGTAGCGGGTGGTTTCCAGTCGACATTACAGGTCCCGTTGTGGGTGAAGGTCTTGAGCGCCGTCGCAATGGGGGCAGGGACAGCCTCGGGTGGGTGGCGGATTATCAAAACGGTCGGATCGAAAATCATTAAGTTGGAACCGATTAACGGATTTGCGTCTGATTTGACGTCCGCTACGGTCATCTTGACGGCCACATTGTTCAAGCAGCCGGTGAGTACGACGCACGTGATTTCATCCGCTATCATGGGAACTGGAGCGGCGAAGCGTTTCCATCAAGTCAAGTGGGGCATGGCGTTGCGAATTGTTGTCGCATGGGTTATCACTATCCCAGCCACGGGGGTATTGGCCGCTTTGTTGTCCCGGATTTTCCTGTTATGATGGGGTGGACTGCGCAGTATAGGCGCAGTATAGCAGTATAGGCAAGGAACGAGGAAGGCCGATGCAAAAAACTTCATTATCACAATAAGATCATAACAAAGGCGCCGTATGGAACGGCGCCTTTGGCAAGTTCCGCTATCGAGCAACCCCGTCTATCGAGTCACTGCACCGGCAGTCAACGCTTGCTCGACGGCTTGCCATTCGTCTTCGTCCTCAATGTTCGACAAGGCAGGGTTTCCGGCCGTGTCGTAGACCACTTTGACCAAAGCCATTTGTTCGGCGTTCTCTGCGCTTTGCAGCAGCACATACTGGCGTTCGTTCACAACAAACGATTCACCCACATAAAATGGATGCGCCTGCCCATGTTCATCTTGCAGATATAAGACCGATGTATTGCTGCAGGAACACTGGTCATGACCACAACCGCACGCCATCCTCAATACCACCTTCCCTTGCTTCCATGATAACAGAGTGAGCAAGGAAAGGCACGAAGTCAGGAAGAAACCCCTACTGCCGAGGGGCGTAGGGGTGAATAGCCTCAGATGGTGATCTCCCCCAAGCGCACGAGTTCGACGACAGCCTGCGAACGCCCTTTGACGTTGAGTTTCTTCATGACGTTGGAGATGTGGTTCCGAACCGTCTTCTCGCTGACGAACAGTTGCGCGGCGATCTCTTTGGTCGTTTTGTCTTGAACGAGCAGTTCAAAGACTTCGCGTTCCCGGTTGGTTAGAAGCGATTTGGTGCGCATGTCTTGGTCGCCCGACATATCTTTCTATCCCTCCTTGTCGATCGGTCTACAAGTTCGGGATACAGTCAGGGTATAGTATGTCGGCCTGAGATCGCGCGTGCGAGCCAGCGAAAACATGGGCAACCGGGCAAATCAGCGAGGAAATGCGATTTGCAAACCGGAGTGGAACGCAGGTGAGCCATTGACGCTGGTTGGACCCCGTGTTACAATTCGTGGGAGTCTGGGACGACTTTTGCCTGAATGAGGTGTGTGGTTTGAAGCCTTGCCTACCAGAGTACGTCGTCGAGATCGAACAAAGGCTGCGTCAGATATCTTCGCTTGTTCGGCGTCGCGGACGTGCTCTGTTGGAGCAGTATGGGATCACACCTCCGCAATTCGATGCCCTTCTGATTCTCGACAAAGAAGGCGATTTGACGATAGGGGAAATGAGTGTCCGCCTGGGTTTGGCTTACAGCAGCACCACAGACCTGGTGGATCGACTGGAACGGGCTGGATTTGTGGTTCGCCAGCGCGACAAAGCGGATAGGCGTGTCGTACGGGTCTGTATGCAACCGTCCGGGGCGCAGTTGATTGAGGATGTCCTCGATGCACGTCGCGCCTATCTGGCAGGTATCCTTGAGCCCCTTGGACCAGAAGAAAAAAAGGAAGTGTTGCGCGTACTCGACGTTCTCCATGCACACATGGCGAAATGATTCAACACTCGTTGCCGCGGCACGGATAGAGCAGGTCATCCGGGCGGGCAGTTGAATACCTTATATGCGTATTAGCATCCGGGTAGGAGAGATGAGAGACGTGCACGCTGAACAACCAATCGCCGTTTTCGACTCGGGGCTCGGCGGCTTGACCGTGGTCGCCGAGATGATCGCGGCGTTACCCAACGAAAAGATCTTGTATTTTGGCGATACAGCTCGTTGCCCGTATGGGGATCGGACGCCTCAAGAGGTATTGGAGTTTAGTTTACAGATTGCCGACTTTCTCTTGGAGCAACAGGTGAAACTACTGGTCGTGGCGTGCAACACGGCCACGGCGGTGGCGCTCCCGGACTTAATTGAGCGGTCGCCGATTCCGGTAATCGGCGTGATTCAACCGGGGGCGCGGGCGGCGGTGAACCGCGCCAATGCCCGCAGGAAGCGCATCGGCGTCATTGGTACGGCGGTGACGATTGCCAGTGGTGCTTATGCAGATGCCATCCACAGTTTCGATCCGGACGTCGATGTGGTCAGTTTGGCCTGCCCGCGATTCGTGCCATTGGTGGAGAGCGGACGGTGTGACGGACCGGAAGTGGAACAGGTCGTCCGCGAGTCGCTCATGCCTTTACTCATGTATGACATTGATGCGTTGATTCTCGGGTGTACACATTATCCCTTGTTGGCCGGGCCGATTGGGCGTGTAGCCGGCCCCGAGGTTCAACTCATCTCCTCGGCGGCGGAAACGGCCAAGGAGGTCTTTCGGGTCTTGGACGAGAAGAAGCTTTTCCGCACTGAGGAGACACTCCCCAGGCATTGTTTTTACACAACCGGGAACGGCGTACGCATGCGTGTGGCGCTGGAGGGGTGGCTGGGTCTCCATCGTGAGGAGTTGGATTTACGAATTGTGGAACCTGAACTGCTTCATGTGCGCTCGTAGTTCGCCTGCCCGTTGTTCGCCGCCTTGCCGCTCGTACATCGCCGTGCCGTAAGAATGTCTGAGGGGAGTCGCATCGTGCAAATCATCTTTGTCGCGTCGAAGAATCGGCACAAAGTCATGGAGTTCGAGCGTCTGTTGGCCCCCTTGGGGGCGGATGTACGGCCGTTGCCCGACGGAATTCCCGAGGCCCCCGAAACGGGCACCCAGTTTGTCAGTAATGCGGTGGAAAAGGCGTACTTTTATGCTCCCTACTGCGACGGTTGGGTGTTGGCGGACGATTCGGGCTTGTGCGTGGACGCGCTTGGGGGCCAGCCGGGCGTTCTTTCGGCTCGATATGCAGGCAGACATGGAGACGATGTGGCAAACAACCAAAAGCTGTTACAGGAGTTGAGGGGTGTACCTGTAGCCGAACGGACGGCGGAGTTTGTTTGTGCTTTGTCGCTTTGGCACCACCGCCGGGCGCTCGGTTTCACGGTACTTGGCTCTGTGCCGGGTACAGTTCTGGCCGAGCCGCGGGGTGCACACGGGTTTGGCTACGATCCGTTGTTTTACGTTCCCGAAGTGGCCAAGACGTTTGCGGAGATGGTTCCTGAGGAGAAGAATCAATTCTCGCATCGGAAGCGGGCCGTCGACAAGCTGTTGCGACTGCTGGCGGACATTTGGCCAAACATTGCGCACTGATAGTCGATGCGTCGGCCCGCATGTCGACGGTCCCACGGGTCCTGCTATTGATTTGCAGGTGGGACTTCGGTAAACTAAATGTGTATTACCTTCAACATTGAGTTCCGATAAGGCTTCTGCGGGTGTAGTTCAATGGTAGAACTCCAGCCTTCCAAGCTGGTAGCGTGGGTTCGATTCCCATCACCCGCTCCATACGATTGTCTCAGTAGCTCAGCTGGATAGAGCAACAGCCTTCTAAGCTGTGGGTCGGGGGTTCGAATCCCTCCTGAGACGCCAGGAAAATCATCGTTGTGACGCGGTTTTTGAGGTTTCGCCACCATCACGGGTGGCGTTTTTCATGCGCTTGTGTGCGGGCTGTCTTATCGGCCACGAAACAGCATCCGTTGGAGCTTGTCGGCGGCGCTTTTCTGCATGTCGGGGAGGACGTGACTATATCGGTCCAGCGTCATGGTCATATTAGCGTGTCCCAGTCGCTCGGAGACGATTTTGGGATTCTCGCCTGCGAGGAGCAGGAGCGTTGCGCACGTATGGCGTAGGTCGTATAGGCGAATCGATTCGGGCAGACCAGCTGCTTTCAGCAGCGGCTTAGAGTGTCGCTTCACGAAGTTATGATGATGAATGGGCTCACCGTTTTGCGATGTGAACACGAAACCGTGGTCATGGTAGTTGGCTCCGGCTTTAAGCTTGCGCTGGGCCTGCTCAATGCGGTACTGCTGTAATGCCTCCACAACATCCGGTGGCAGGGGCACACTTCGGCGGCTCTGAGGCGTTTTTGGCTCCTTGACATGCCATTTCCCCATCTCTACGTTCCAAGGATCGCTGTACGCGAATTCTCCCGGTTTGGAAGTCCACATCTTCCCATTTTGTAGGCCGCTCACGCTGTTTGGCGGTGAATTTCTCACCGCCAAACAGCGTGAGCGGCTACAATTTCGGTGGCCGGAGTTGCGCTGCTGTTTAAGCGTAAACAACATCGGGAATCCTGTTAGCGTGTTTGCGAAATCCTAAGCTATTTTTAGCTATACGCACATATACATATCGAAAATGACAGTTCCCGCGGGAATTTTCATTTTGACTTCAGCGATAAGGAGGCATAGGATGTGGACAAACAGAACGTTGGCCTTAACAGCGAAAACGAAAAGGATGGGAAGGACATGGTGCTTCGTCAGGAGGAGATCTTGCGGAACCGTCAAGTTGCTGAAGGGAACAAGAATAGAAAAGCTCGAATCCGCACCATTGCGAATCGGGTTTGCGACCGCAATGACAAGGCTCTGAGGAGACTGGCCAAAAGTTGAGCGTCAATTATCTCATGGTTGAGGATATCAGAGAAATTCACGAAGTCGCGATTGAACGTTATGGCGGATTACCAGGAGAACATGAGCCAGGGTTAATTGAATTCATGGCCGAAAAGCCGTCTATGGAGGCTTACGGAACTGAATTGTACCCTGGCTTATTCATGAAAGCAGCCGTATATATGGAGGGTTTTTCGAGAAAGCAACTGTTTGCTGACGGAAACAAACGTACTGCATATATTTGCGCCGCAACTTTCCTTGAACTAAACGGCTACCAAGTGATGGTCGATGATGAAGAGTTGTATCAGTTTTCAATTTACGTTGCCAACGGAAATGGTTCCTTAGAAGACATAGCTCGATGGTTGGAAAGTGTATCAGTTCCAGTTTGAAATGACCCTACTTCTTTGTTCAAGTGGGGCCTTTTTTGTCATGATGTCGGGTCCCCGCACACTCCTTTATACCCACAATTTTATCAATATGCGCCGTAAGACCCCGAGCTTTAGCTCTGGGGATATAAGGCGCTCGCCGTTAGGCGAAAGTTGTTTCGATTTTACACTGTATATGGTACAACGTAAGTAGGGGCTGCTGAATGGACGTAAAACCCAATAACGGCAAGGGATTTCGGGTACAAATGTCGAATCCAAGTGTATGGATTTTTCATGGGAACGGGCGAAAAACCGTGCACATGGAGGTCGACTATGTACGCGCATAACCAGGACCAGCAGATCCTCCCCGGGGAGTTCTTCTTGCCGTTCGGAGGCAAGCTTCGAGAGAACAATCGATGGGTTCAACTCGCTCATTTGATCCCGTAGCGCAGGGTGGAACAGGAATACAGCAAGCTGTTTAGCACCTCCGCGAGAGGTGGGCGGGCAATTTCGGTTCGTATCGCACTCGGAGCCCTCATCATCCAGGAGCGAGAAGGGTTCTCGGATAGGGATTTGGTGCAGCATATCAGGGAAAACCCCTGTATGCAGTACTTCCTTGGGCTTCCCGCCTACCAAGAGGAGCCGTTGTTTCATCCTTCACTGATGACGCACGTCCGCAAACGATTGGGTCCAGACGTGTTGAACCAAGTGAACGAGTGGATTGTTCTCGCCGAACGAGAGAAGGAACAGCGCGACGACGATGAACCGCCTGCCCCGCCGACATCGGGTGAGAAAACGAGTGCCCATGGCGAGTCTTTGGAGCCGATCCCTCATCGAGGGAAGCTGATCCTGGATGCCACCTGTACACCGGCTGACATTGCATTCCCGACGGATTTGTCGCTGCTGAATGAGGCCCGTGAGAAGTTGGAAGACATCATTGACACTCTTCATCGGCCATACAAAGGAACAACAGAGGCCGCTATTTAATTCATTCAGCAGCCCCTAAATAAGCAGATGTCACGAGCGTCCCTGTGTGCGGTTTGTGTGCGAACTCAGCCGAAATGCGCGTCAATGGATGTAAATACGGTTCGAAACTGAAAGCTCAAAATGCCTGTCACGGCGCTGAAAATGACACTCAGAGGAACCGCCCGGTATTCGGTGTAAGATGCTTCTAGCCAGCCTTCTAAGCTGTGGGTCGGGGGTTCGAATCCCTCCTGAGACACCAGGAAAATCTTGATGTGACACGGTTTTTCGAGGCTTTGCCACCCATCATCGGGTGGCGTTTTTCATTGACGACTCGGTTTGAGTTTTGTGGTGAGCCAAAAACTTCGTTTAAGGGTTGTAGCCAAAAAAGAACATGGTATAATGAAACAGCTTATGATAGCCTGCAGATGGATATCGGGATACCTGTACAAGCAGGGATAGAATGATTGCGGCTGAATGTGGGCCGAAGGATTTGGGGAGGAACGTACGCATGACAGCAAAATGGGAAAAAACGGAATCGAACGTCGGGGTGCTGGAGGTTGAGGTTCCCAGCGACCGATTTGCAGAGGCATTGGATTATGCCTTTAAACGTGTAGTGAAACGGGTTAACGTCCCGGGATTCCGGAAAGGGAAGGTCCCACGCAAAGTTTTTGAGATGCGCTTCGGCGTCGAATCGCTGTACCAGGATGCGGTTGAGTATCTGTTGCCGCGAGCCTACGACGAAGCCGTGGAGGAAGCCGGGATTGAGCCGGTGGCGCAGCCGGAGGTGGACGTCGTACAGGTCGAATCCGGGAAGCCGTTTATCTTCAAGGCCACTGTGACGGTCAAGCCGGAAGTGGAGCTTGGCGAATACAAGGGGATTGAGATTGAGGATAAGAAGTTTGAAGTGACGGACGAGCTGGTCGAGGAAGAGTTGACCAATATTCGCAAAGCACATGCGGAGCTGCAGGTCTTGGAAGACGGTGCGGTCGAACAAGGAGACCTGGTCAACATCGATTTCCGGGGGACGATTGATGGCGAACCGTTTGAAGGCGGCGAGGCGGAAAACTATCAACTGGAAATCGGATCGGGCGTGTTCATCAAAGGGTTTGAAGAGCAGTTGATTGGCATGAAGCCTGGAGAAGAGCGAGATGTGACGGTCACCTTCCCTGAGGATTACCATGTCAAGGCACTGGCGGGCAAAGAAGCGGTTTTCCACGTGGTTCTGCACGACGTCAAGCGCAAAGTGCTGCGCGAGTTGGACGACGACTTCGTGCAGGAAATTAGCGATTTTGAAACCGTAGACGAGTTCGTCGCGGATGTCCGCAAACGTTTGGAGGAACGCATGGAGCAGGAGCACCAGCGCTACCTGGAAGACCAGGTGGTCGAAAAGGCGGCGCAGAACGCTACGATTGACATTCCAGCTGTGATGATTGACCATGAGATTGATCACCAGCTCGGGCACTTCTCAGAGCAGTTGGCGATGCAGCAAATTCCGTTGGAGGGATACCTGGAGTTTACCGGACAGACCCGTGATGAGCTGCGGGAGCAATTCCGTGAAGCGGCCGAACAGCGGGTTCGTGTGGGGCTGGTCTTGGAGGCCATCGCCGAGAAGGAAGGCTTGGCCGCGACCGACGAGGAGGTCGACGCCGAGGTCGCCAAGATTGCCGAGTCGGCCGGAATCGAGGTCGAGCAGGCGAAGCAGATACTTTCTCTGCGTGATCCGGGGCTTGCTGGACTACGAAGCGAATTGACCACGCGCAAGACGGTTGCCTTCTTGGTTGAGCATAGCGTTCGCAAGTGAATTGATGTACAATGTCGATAACAGCTGGGAACAAGGCACGAATTCGTGCCTTGTTTTCACAAAGTCGCGGGCCCGTTTCGATGGGTCAGGGAATGGCGAAGGAGGGCTTGGCGATGAGCTTGACGCCCATTGTCATTGAACAGACCAGCCGCGGTGAGCGGTCGTATGATATCTATTCGAGGTTGCTCCGAGACCGGATTATCATTCTCGGAACACCTATTGACGATTACGTCGCCAATTCCATTGTTGCACAGCTCTTATTCTTGGCCGCGGATGACCCAGACCGGGATATTCAACTGTACATCAACAGTCCTGGCGGTTCTGTGACAGCTGGCCTGGCCATTTACGATACAATGCAACACATTAAACCAGATGTCTCGACCCTGTGTGTGGGCCTTGCGGCCAGCATGGGGGCTTTCCTGTTGGCTGCGGGAGCCAAAGGAAAACGTTACGCACTTCCGAATAGTGAAGTGATGATTCATCAACCCCTCGGTGGAGTACAGGGACAGGCATCTGACATCAAGATTCACGCGGACTGGATCTTGAAGACGAAGGAGAAGCTGAATCGGATTTTAGCGCATCACACTGGGCAACCTATTGAACAGGTGGAGAAGGATACCGACCGCGACAATTTCCTGTCCGCCGATGAGGCCAAGGCGTACGGTATCATCGACGAAGTACTCCCTGGTGTAGGTTCTCGAGGCTGACGCCCGGGTGTGCAAGCTGCAGACCATCGGAAGCGGTCGATTTTTTGACTTGACCCTCCGTTGCCGAACATCTTGCCAGAGGGAGGGAACCTGATGTTCAAGTTCAACGAAGAAAAAGGCCAGTTGAAATGCTCGTTTTGTGGTAAGACTCAGGAACAAGTCCGCAAATTGGTGGCAGGACCTGGCGTATATATTTGCGACGAGTGCATTGAGCTCTGTAACGAAATCGTTGAGGAGCAGCTGGGTGAGGATGAGGAATTTGAGCTGAAGGATATACCGAAGCCGACGGAGATTAAGGATATCCTTGATCAATACGTCATCGGGCAGGAGAGCGCGAAGAAGTCGCTTTCCGTGGCGGTCTATAATCACTACAAGCGGATCAATTCGGGAGCGGCGAAAAACGACGACGTCGAGTTGGCCAAGAGCAACATTCTGCTCATTGGGCCTACAGGAAGCGGCAAAACGTTGTTGGCCCAGACGCTCGCTCGTATCCTCAATGTGCCATTTGCGATTGCGGACGCGACAACCTTAACCGAAGCTGGGTATGTCGGTGAAGATGTCGAGAACATCTTGTTGAAGCTGATTCAAGCGGCCGACTACGACGTTGAAAAGGCGGAGCGCGGAATCATCTACATCGACGAGATTGACAAAATCGCGCGCAAGTCGGAAAACCCATCCATCACGCGCGATGTATCAGGGGAAGGCGTGCAGCAGGCACTGTTGAAAATTCTTGAGGGGACGGTGGCGAGCGTCCCGCCTCAGGGGGGGCGAAAACACCCGCATCAAGAGTTCATCCAAATTGATACGACGAACATTCTCTTCATCTGCGGCGGTGCCTTTGATGGGATTGAGCCCATTATCAAGCGGCGTCTTGGCCGCAAGGTGATTGGTTTCGGACACCGCGCCGAATCTTCAGATCTGCGGGCGGATGACGATATTTTGGCGAAAGTTCTGCCCGAGGATTTGTTAAAGTTCGGGTTGATTCCGGAGTTCATCGGTCGCTTGCCGGTCGTGACTACCTTGACCGCGTTGGATGAGCAAGCGTTGAAGCGCATCCTGATTGAACCGAAGAACGCCTTGGTCAAGCAGTATCAGAAGCTACTGGAGATGGATGGCGTAAAACTGGAGTTCGAGGATGAGGCCTTAACGAGCATTGCCAAGGAGGCCATTAAGCGCGGGACGGGCGCTCGTGGACTTCGGTCCATCATCGAAGGAATCATGTTGGACGTGATGTACGAGGTGCCGGCCCGGGACGACGTGCAGAAGTGTCTCATCACCAAGGAGGCTGCGGCCCATGAACAGGGTCCCGTCCTCATTGGCAAGGATGGCAAGCTATCGCAAATTATGCGGACGTCGGAGGAAACCGCGTAAAGGCGTTTCCTTCCACGAGTTTAATGACTTGAGAGAGACTCCAAGGAGCAACGGCTTCTCGAAGGGATAGATATCTTCAGTGTGGCGTACGACGTAGGGTCGTACGCCTTTTTTGTTTAGGCCAGGTTGGGCGCGGGAATACTGGTTTCATCAGTGTTTTTTTACAAGGGAGGGGTCATCGTTGAGCGCCACCATCCTGGCCGTGATCCAGCTTTTCTTCGCCGTGGTCATCGGGTTGTATTTCTGGAACCTACTTAAGACGCAAAATCATAGCCGTCACGCAATTGAACGGGAGTCACGCAAAGAACTCGATAAGTTGAAGAAGCTGCGGGCGATTTCCCTGACAGAGCCGCTGGCAGAGAAAACAAGGCCCACGTCGTTGCATGACATCGTCGGCCAAGAGGAAGGGCTGCGTGCACTGCGGGCGGCGTTGTGTGGGCCGAATCCTCAGCACGTGTTGATCTACGGTCCTCCAGGCGTCGGCAAAACCGCCGCCGCGCGCGTCGTCCTGGAGGAGGCCAAACGAAATCCCGCATCCCCTTTCCAAGCTGATGCGAAGTTTATCGAAATGGACGCAACCACCGCAAGGTTTGATGAGCGCGGGATTGCCGATCCGCTCATCGGATCGGTTCACGACCCGATTTATCAGGGGGCTGGGGCGATGGGCATGGCCGGTATTCCACAGCCCAAGCCGGGTGCGGTCACCAAAGCGCACGGGGGGATGTTGTTCATCGATGAAATCGGAGAATTGCACCCGATTCAGATGAATAAGCTGTTGAAGGTTTTGGAGGATAGACGAGTCTTCCTTGAGAGCGCGTATTACAGTTCACAAGATACAACGATTCCGCCACACGTTCATGACATCTTCCAAAACGGGTTGCCCGCAGACTTTCGCCTGGTCGGGGCTACGACACGGTCCCCGGAAGAGATTCCACCGGCCATCCGTTCACGCTGTTTGGAAGTCTTTTTCCGACCGCTGTCTCGCGAGGAGATTATGCGCATCGTCCGGAATGCTAGCGCCAAGATTGGGCTCCCGATGTCGGAGGAGGCCATTGCGGAAGTGGCCAAGTACGCGACCAACGGCCGGGAGGCTGTGAATATTGTCCAGACCGCCGGCGGGATTGCCTTAACCGAACATCGATCATCGATTGACCTGGCCGATGTGCAATGGGTGGTCCAGTTTAGCCAAATGACGCCGCGTCCCGATACGAAGGTGGCAAGCCAGCCTCAGGTTGGTGTGGTCAATGGTCTGGCCGTTTGCGGACCGGGTGCCGGGACCCTGTTGGAGATTGAGGCGACCGCTGTGGCTGCGCCAGCAGGGGACGGACGCTTGACCATCACCGGTCTGGTTGAAGAGGAAACGTTGGGTGGGCGGGAGCGAAGTGTTCGCAGGCGTTCTATGGCCCGTGCCTCGGTGGATAATGTATTGACCACGTTGCGACGGCTTACAGATCTCGACGCGGCTAATTACCACATTCATCTCAACTTCCCGGGGGGAGTGCCAGTGGATGGCCCCAGCGCTGGAATAGCCATCGCTACAGCCATCTATTCGGCGGTGCGCGGGGTTCCCGTTTTGAATACATTGGCGATGACTGGGGAGATTTCCATTCGCGGCTTGGTGCGGCCGGTAGGTGGAGTACCGGTGAAAGTGGAAGCGGCCCGTGAGGCGGGCGCCGAGGTGGTGCTGATTCCGAGGGATAATTGGCAGGAAACGTTCCAAGGGTTGGACGGCATCAAGGTCATTCCAGTCGAACGCTTTGAGGATGTGCTCCGCCTCGCGCTGGTCGGGGGTGTCGATATGGAGTTGACTCGCGAAAACACTCAGCCTGTGACGCCGCTGGTGCTGCCTTCCGTCCAGAGCGCACAATCCGGCCTGAGCCGTTAGACTTCTTGTAATGGGTTCAGTAAAATTAAGTCCTATCGGATAGGCTTGGCCGTTCGTCTTCGCGTGGCCTCCTTTCCGTAGATGCCGGTGCAATCGCGGAGGTGGAACGTTGAGCAAAGAAGTAGACGCACAAAAACTGCTTCCGTTGTTGCCCCTACGGGGTTTGCTCGTGTACCCAGGGATGGTGCTGCATTTCGATGTCGGCCGCGACAAATCCGTGAAGGCTTTGGAAAGGGCGGCCTCATCGGACCATCGGATGGTATTGGCTTCGCAAGAGGATGGCCAAATTGACGATCCGTCCGCGGGTGATTTATTCCGCACGGGTACGTTAGTGCAAATCAAACAGCTGATGAAGCTGCCCAACGGAACGATTCGCGTTTTGGTTGAAGGCTTAGAGCGAGTGCGTATCCATCAATTCACGCGGGAAGACCCCTGGTTTGAAGTGCTCGTGGAGACGCTGCACGAGCCGGAGACGGATATAACCGATTCGGAAATCCAGGCATTGGTCCGGTCCGTGATGCAGCAGTTCGAACAGTACGTGAAGCTTTCGAAAAAAATCGACGAAGATACATTCTCCGCCGTGCTCGATATTGAGGACCCGAGTCGGCTCGCGGATACCGTCGCTTCGCATTTGCCGCTGAAAATGAAGGATAAGCAAATGTTGCTGGAAACGGTTCCGGTCAAGGAACGCTTGGAGCAGTTGCTGCGCATCCTTTCGGACGAACGTGAGGTCCTCGAGCTGGAACGGGCCATTCATCAGCGGGTGCGCAAGCAGATGGAGCGCACCCAGAAGGAGTATTATCTGCGCGAGCAGATGAAGGCCATCCAAAAAGAGTTGGGGGATGCGAACAGTCGGACGGCAGAGGCGGAAGAGCTGCGGGAAGCCCTTCAAAAAAAGGAACTTCCAGAGGCGGTGCGGGATCGGGTCGAAAAGGAAATCGACCGCCTGGAGCGCATTCCGCCGGCAGCGGCGGAAGGGACTGTCGCACGCACCTACATCGACTGGCTGTTGGCCCTGCCGTGGAAAGAACAGGTTCCCTCGGTGGTCGACCTGCGGAAAGCGGAACGCGTATTAAACGAGCAGCACTTTGGGTTGGAGAAGGTGAAAGACCGGATCCTTGAATTTCTGGCGGTACAAAAGCTCACCGACAAACAACGCGGTCCAATTATCTGCCTGTATGGTCCTCCGGGCGTCGGCAAGACCTCGTTGGCGCGTTCAATTGCGGAGTCTCTGAGCCGTCCGTTTGTCCGTGTCTCGCTGGGTGGAGTACGCGACGAGGCGGAGATTCGCGGCCACCGGCGTACGTATATCGGCGCGCTTCCCGGTCGCATCCTGCAAGGGATGAAGCAGGCGGGCGCTCGCAATCCGGTCTTCTTGTTGGACGAAATCGACAAGATGGCGAGCGACTTTCGGGGCGATCCCGCTTCCGCCATGCTTGAGGTGCTCGATCCGGAACAAAACCACTCGTTTTCCGACCATTACATAGAAATTCCGTTTGATTTGTCGGACGTCATGTTCATCACGACGGCGAACGATGTCTACCAGATTCCGGGGCCCTTGCGGGATCGCATGGAGATCATCCAACTCTCAGGGTATACAGAATGGGAAAAACTGCAGATTGCTAGGCGCCACCTGTTGCCGAAACAGAGGCGGAACCACGCTTTGGAAGGAGACCGTCTGCGGATTCGTGAATCTGTGTTGCAGGCGTTGATTCGCGGTTACACACGGGAGGCGGGCGTGCGTCAATTAGACAGACTCCTGGCTGCGGTGTGCCGCAAAGCGGCGCGTCAAATTGCAGCGGGCGAGAGAAAGCGGGTCACTGTGAGCGAATCGGTGTTGACGGAGTTTCTCGGTCCCCCCCCTTACCGTTTTGGACGCGTCGAAGAGCGCGACGAGGTGGGGGTGGTGACCGGTTTGGCCTGGACTGCCGCCGGAGGAGACACCCTGACCATCGAAGTCTCCGTGGTTCCTGGCCACGGCAAGCTGGTGTTAACGGGTCACTTGGGAGACGTGATGAAAGAAAGCGCCCAGACCGCTTTGACCTACGTTCGCTCGCGGGCGCGTACCCTCGGCATTTCGACCGATTTTACCGAGCGCGTGGATATTCATATCCACGTCCCGGAGGGAGCCATTCCGAAAGACGGCCCTTCCGCTGGCATCACGATGGCGACCGCCATCGCATCGGCGCTGACCAATCGCCCGGTGTCGCGGTTTGTCGCGATGACCGGCGAGGTGACGCTGCGGGGCCGTGTCCTTGCCATCGGCGGCCTCAAGGAGAAGGTTTTGGCGGCACACCGAGCCGGCATCAAGAGCGTGCTGTTCCCGAAGGAGAATGAAAAAGACCTACGGGATATCCCAGAGTCTGTTCGGAGAGAACTGACCCTGCATCCTGTCCGGCACATGGACGAGGTCCTCGAACTCGCGCTCGTCCCGCCGCCGGTCCGCGGTGAAGCCGCGTTTGATCCCGAGCACGCGTTCATTGCCACGTTTGTTCAGGAATCGTCGGAGGGAGAGCAAACGCATCAATGAAGATCCGGTCGTTGGCTTTCGAATTGAGCGCTGTCCGCCCGGCCCAATGGCCGGCGGACGGTTTGCCGGAGTTTGCTTTTGTGGGGCGGAGCAATGTCGGTAAGTCGTCTCTCCTCAACCGTCTCCTGGGGCGGAAAAACCTCGCTCGGGTGTCGAGCAAACCGGGGAAGACGCAACAGATTAACTTCTATCGAGTCAATGATAAGTTTCGCTTTGCAGACTTGCCGGGTTACGGGTATGCGGCCGTCAGCAAAGGGGAGCGGGCGGCCTTCCAGCGAATGATTCATACGTATCTCTCACAGCGCGATCCGCTCGTGCGGGTGCTGCACCTGGTGGACATTCGACATGAACCTTCGCGGGACGACCTGACGATGCATCACTGGCTTTTAGACATTGGGGTTCCCGTCTTGATTGTCGCCACCAAAGCGGACAAGGTGAAACGCGCCGAGTTGCACCAGGCGCCCGCACGGATTGCCAAGCAGTTGAATACGCCGTGGAGGGTCCTGGCGGTTTCCTCAGAAAAGAATACAGGGATCGACGACTTGTGGGCGGTTTTACAAGACGATTTGGGTGTCACGGAACGTCCACCGGATGGGCTGCCCTCTCCGTGATATAATAGAGGAGACAGGCGGCAGCGTCTCGCGTTCTGCCGCCAATTTGATAGGATTCTGGTGATTTGACATGCACATCCTCGGTCTGGGTATCAATCATCGCACCGCGCCGGTCGAACTGCGGGAGCGAGTCAGTGTGGGCGAGGCGGAATTGGCCACTGCCTTAGCTGACTTTCGTGCGACCAGCACGGTGCTGGAGAGTGTCGTTGTCTCCACTTGTAACCGTACCGAGGTCTATGCCGTAGTCAGTTCGTACAAAGCTGGCGAGGATTTTTTAATAACCTGGCTCGCACGACGCGCAGGTTTGGACAAAACGGAAATGCTCCGTCACGTCTACGTACACCGGGGTGCGCAGGCGGTAACTCACTTGATGGAAGTGGCGGCAGGGTTGGACTCCATGGTCTTGGGCGAAACCCAGATTTTAGGGCAAGTTCGGGATGCTTATTTGACAGCGCGTGAGGCCGGAACGACCGGGCTGATGCTCAACCGCCTGTTTCAGATGGCGATTCAGTTAGGAAAACGCGCGCAGACCGAGACCGGGATTGGGCAGTTGCCCGTATCGGTCAGCTATGCGGCAGTGCAGTTGGCCCGCAAGGTGTTCGGATCGCTAGAGGATAAGCGCGTTTTGGTGGTCGGTGCCGGTCAGATGGGCGCGCTGACTGCAGAGCACGTGCATGCCCATGGTGCCACCCGCATGGTGGTCATCAACCGTACTGCGGCTCGAGCCGAAGAATTGGCCGCGCGGGTCGGTGCCAAGGCAGTTCCGTGGTCGCGGCTGCGGGATGAAATCGCTCGTGCCGACTTGGTCATCTCTTCGACCGGGGCATCCCACCCAGTCATCTCGGTGGACATGGTGCGAGAGGCCATGGAGCGTCGCTCGCGGCCGTTGCTCCTTATCGATATTGCGGTCCCACGCGACATTGAGGAGGCTGCGCGTCGATTCGGGAATGTCTACCTGTACGACATTGATGACCTGAACGGTGTGGTTACGGCCAATCAACGAGAACGGGAACGTCAGGCTGAGCGAGTCCGCACGATGATTGCGGAGACTCTGCAGGATTACTCTAGGTGGCTGTCCGAACAAGAAGTGGTCCCTGTCATTGCGGCGATTCGCGCAAAGGGCGAGGCAATTCAGGCGAATGTCATGGAAAGCCTGCGCCACAAGCTCCCGGAGTTGGATGAACGCGAGTGGAAGCTGATTCAGAAACACACGATGAGCATCGTGAATCAACTTCTGCGCGATCCGATACGGAACATGAAGGACCTGTCCGCCTATCCGGGTGGATCGCGGCACGTGGAGGTTTTCGCCCGCCTGTTTGGCGTCACGGACGAAGAGTTGGCGGAATATGAGAAGTTCGCCTTCGTCGCCGAGCCGGAGTCTTCCTCCGCGTCGGATCGATTGACGTTTGCAGACTTTGTTCAGCGTTGGGGAGAATCAATGGCCAAGGTCGGGCGCGCCACGCCGGATGCTTCACTTCACCCGGCACTGCGTTAGGGTGAGGAAGGATATGAACTTGCGGTTCCTGTTTGACACCCTGACGGTACTGTACGCGGTCAGCCTGATGCTGTTTTTCATCGATGCGATGCGGCCGCGGCGCCTGGTCAACCGGACGGCGCTGGTCCTGCTGTTTGGGGTGTTCGTGCTGGAGACCGCTCTGCTTTGGCAGCGGTTGGCCTCGCTCCGCAGGGCCCCTTTGTATACTTCGTTTGATTCTCTGCTCTTACTGTCTTGGTTGATTCTCTTGGTAGCTTTAGTTGTCGACAGTGTCTTCCGTTTTGATTTGATTCTCTTTTTTGCCAACACAATTGGGTTTGTGCTGGTGGTCGTCGATCTGTTCATGTATCGACGGCCTTTGCCGTATACGGGCGGATCGAGCGATATCTTGGCCTTGCACATCCTTCTGGCGGTGGCCAGCTACGCCGCTTTTTCGTTTGCGTTTGTGTTTGCGGCCATGTATCTTGTCCAGGAGTGGTGCCTCAGGGCTCGGCGCTGGAACGGTTGGTACTTTCGTCTTGGCTCGCTGGAAAGCTTAGATCAACTGACCTTTATAGGGGTGCTCATCGGCTATCCGTTGTTGCTTTCAGCCATCGTACTTGGCATCCTGTGGGGGGAGGTCCGGTTGGGTCACATTCCGGTCCAGGACCCGAAGGTGATTGCCACCATCTTACTGTGGCTGATGTACGGGGTTTACCTCCTCCTGCGCCTGCGACGGGGCTGGGGTGGACGCCGGCTCGCTTGGTATGCTGTGATTTGTTTCTTCGGAGTGTTGGCGAATCTGGTCGTGGTGGGGATATTTTCTTGGCTCCATCGCACCATCTGAATGACGACAAAGTAGGTGAGACGATGCGAACCATTCGCGTCGCGTCGCGACGCAGCCGACTCGCGTTGACCCAGACTCAATGGGTCATCGACAAACTCAAGTCTGCTCTGCCTGACGTGGAATTTGAGGTTGTGCCGGTGGTCACGAAGGGTGACCGCGTGCTCGACGTCAGCCTGACTAAGATTGGCGGCAAGGGTCTGTTCGTGTCCGAGGTGGAACAGACGCTATTGGAGAGACGGGCAGATTTCGCGGTCCACAGCCTGAAGGACGTTCCTGCCGAGCTGGCGTCCGGATTGGTCATCGCGGCGATGCCGGCGCGGGAGGATCCGTCCGACGCGTTACTGTCTCGGGACGGAACCCCTTTGGACATGCTTCCGGCCAGGGCTCGGATTGGTACGTCGAGTCTCCGCCGGGCTGCACAACTGCGGGAGCTTCGCCCCGATGTGGAGATTGTCACTTTACGGGGTAACATCGATACGCGCCTTAAGCGGCTGCAGGAAGGGGACTACGACGCGATTGTGTTGGCCGCTGCCGGCCTCTCGCGCATGGGGTGGTCACAATTTGTCACGGAACGACTACCTGTCGAGCGATTTATCCCTGCGGTCGGCCAAGGGATTTTGGCCATCGAGTGCCGTGAGGACGATACCGAGTTGAGGGAGTGGCTCCGGACCGTGGCCGATGTAAACACAGAGTTTGCTGCTACGGCCGAACGCGCGTTTTTGGCTCGACTTGGTGGGAGCTGTCAAGTGCCGATGGGGGCTTTCGCCCGCTTGACCGAGCATGGGGAATGGCGGATGACGGGGATGGTGGCTGGTCCGGACGGCCAGCCCCTGCTTCGTTCCGAGCAGTCGGGACGCGACCCGCGGGAGCTTGGTCTTCGTGTCGCGGAAGACCTGCTGTCGCAAGGCGCGGGGCCGCTGATTGAACTGGGGGCGGCTGTACATGGTTGAAGCCTCGGCGGGTCGACGCGTCGATGGGGACGGGCTGCCACTCAAAGGTGTGCAGGTACTTATTACACGACCCCAGCGGCAAGCCGAGGCCGTCCTGCGTCAGGTCGAGTCCCTCGGGGCACGGGGCTGGGCTTTGCCGCTGATTGACATTGAACTCGTGCTAGACGCGGCATTTTGCGAACAAACCGCGCACGTCGCCGACTTTGATGCAGTCGTGTTTACTTCTCAGAACGCCGTGGCCGCAGTGCAGGCGAGTGCGGAGCGCGTAGCCGCGCCGAGCAAGGAACGCTGGCCGCCGGTTTTTACCGTAGGGAAGGCCACGGAACGGGCGGCTCAGCAACTGGCGGCCTACGTTCAGACCCCAGACGGGGTGCGCACCGGCCGAGATCTGTTCGACTACCTGGCGGATCGCCTGCCGGGAGGTAGCCGAGTGTGGTTTCCACATGGGAATCTGACCGATTCGTCCCTATGGGCCCCGCTCGTAGGAGCGGGCCACGTCGTCTGTGAGACGGTCTGCTACCGGACCAAGCGGATGGCGATAGATCGAGCGTCTTTGCGGCTGCTGGAGTCGGCGCCGGGGCAGGTGGCGGTCTTTTTGTACAGTCCCTCGGCCGCAAAGACGTTTTTCGACCAGGTGGGTTGGTTTACCCGGCAGAAAAACTGCTGGTTGTTGGCCATCGGTCCGACCACGGCCGAGGCGTGCGCCGAGTTCGACAGACCGGCAGATGCCGTGGCCTCCGTGCCATCCGATGCTGGTATGGTGGCCGCGCTGCTGAATTTGGTCGCATCGGCGAGCCGGTGAGTTCATGGAGTTTGATTTATGGAGTTTACATGGAAACAAGGGAGGATACACAATGGAAAGCTTTGCACGCCACCGTCGACTACGCGCCAGTGCCGCGATGCGCCGACTGGTGCAGGAATTTGCATGGTCTCCGGCGGATTTTGTCTATCCGATTTTTGTTCAGGAGGGTCTCCAGGGGCGCGAGCCCATCGAGGCTATGCCGGGGGTGGACCACCTCGGGTTGGACGAATTGCGCCGGGAGGTCGTCGAGTTGTCTGAGCTGGGCGTACCCGGGGTGATATTATTTGGCCTGCCGCTGGAGAAGGACGAGTTGAGTTCCAGTGCCTACGCGGAGCGTGGCGTCGTACAGGAGGCTGTGCGCGCGGTCAAGGCGGAAAACCCGGAACTTGTGGTCATGACCGACGTCTGCCTGTGTCAATACAATCCGGCCGGTCACTGCGGCATCGTTCGCGACGGCAAGATTGTCAACGATGAGAGCCTAGAGTACCTGGTGCGCACGGCAGTTTCGCACGCCCAGGCCGGCGCCGACGTGGTTGCGCCATCGGACATGATGGATGGACGTGTGGCGGCGATTCGTCGCGGCTTGGACGAGGCGGGTCTGACGCATGTGGCCATTCTCTCCTATGCGGTGAAATACGCTTCGGCATTCTATGGCCCATTTCGCGAGGCTGCGCATTCCGCGCCCGCGTTTGGGGACCGTCGGACCTATCAGATGGATGCCGCCAATGCCCGCGAAGCCATGCGCGAAGCGGCGGCTGACGTGGAGCAAGGAGCGGACATGCTGATGGTGAAGCCCGCGCTTGCTTTCCTGGACGTGATTCGTCAACTGCGGCAGCGGTTTGACCATCCGGTGGCCACCTACAACGTTAGCGGCGAATACAGCATGGTGAAGGCGGCTGCGCTGCGTGGCTGGATTGACGAGCGGGCGGTGGTATCGGAAATGTTGACCGCGTTCAAACGCGCCGGGGCGGACTTCATTTTGACCTATCATGCCAAGGATGCGGCGCGCTGGTGGCGGGAAGAGCACCGCTAAAAGTGTATGTCCGGAAGGGGGCGTCATAGAGTGACGGGAGCAAAATCACAGGCCGCGTTTGCGGAGGCGAAGCGCTGGATGCCGGGCGGTGTTAACAGCCCAGTGCGTGCGTTTGCCGCAGTTGGGGGCGAGCCGTTTTTCGCAGATCATGGCGAAGGACCCTACCTGTACGATATTGACGGGAATCGTTACGTCGATTACATCCTCTCCTGGGGGCCGCTTATTCTCGGCCACGCGCATCCCGATGTCATCCGCGCGATTATGGATACGGCCCAAAAAGGAACCAGTTTTGGCGTTCCGACCGAGTTGGAGACGGAAATGGCCCGCATGGTTCATCACCTGGTGCCTGCCATTGAAGTCGTCCGGATGGTCAACAGCGGCACGGAGGCGACGATGAGCGCCCTGCGTCTGGCACGGGCCTACACTGGACGTAGCTGCATCGTCAAATTTGAGGGGTGTTACCACGGGCATGCGGACAGCCTCCTGGTGAAAGCCGGATCCGGCGTCGCCACGCTCGGATTGCCCGATAGTCCAGGTGTGCCGCAGGCTACGGCACGGGCCACGTTGACGCTGCCCTACAATGACTTGGACGCGGCGCGGGAACTGTTTGCCCGGGAAGGCGAAAAGATTGCCGCCGTGATTGTGGAAGGGGTCGCAGGCAATATGGGCGGTGTGCCGCCGAAGCCTGGGTACCTAAAGGGCTTGGAGGAACTGGTCCACAGCCACGGTGCACTGTTTATTTTGGATGAAGTGATGACCGGATTTCGCGTCGCACTGGGCGGGGCGGCCGCCCGGTTTGGGCTGCATCCGGATCTTATCACACTCGGCAAGGTGATTGGCGGCGGCATGCCGGTCGGGGCGTACGGCGGAAAACGGGAAATCATGGAACAGGTGGCGCCGAGCGGCCCGGTCTATCAGGCCGGAACCCTCTCTGGCAACCCATTGGCCATGGTCGCCGGATTGACGACGCTTAGGTGGCTGAAGCAGGCGGAAGAAGACGGTTTGTACGCGCGGATGGAGGAATACGGACAGCGCATCGTCGACGTGTTTGTCGAGACGGGAAAGGCGCGCGGTATTCCCGTCTGGGGCCAGGCCATCGGCGGGATGTTTGGGCTGTTTTTCCATGAAGGGCCGGTCACCGATTTTCGCGCGGCCAAAGCATCCGATGACCGTTTGTATGCCCGCTTCTTTCATGCTCTCCTGGACCATGGGGTACTGCTTCCGCCTTCTCAATTGGAGTCGGGATTCCTCTCCGCGGTCCACACGCATGAGCAGTTGGAAATGACGGAGGATGCGATTCGCAAGGCGCTGCAATCCCTTTAAGTACATGTCCGGACAATCGCTTTAATGGGTCGCGAACCGAAGATTGCCAGCATCCACATGGGGGCTGTTTCCAGAGCCACAGGCACTGGGAACAGCCCTTTTCTAGTAGGGATCCGCCTTGCGGAGGGGTACATCATAATGGTTTCGGCCTGGGCATACGGTGGTAGAGGAATGATGTCAGCCGCAAGGAGGGAACGGATGGTGAGCGACTCGGACCGCACTCCAGGGGTTCACCTGGAGGTCAACCAAGAGGTGTTCCTCGACGTGGTCCGCGACGGTGACGTGATTGAAGACGCGACCGTCGCCACCGAAGTCACGTCGTTTGAGCGCATGGGAGATGCGTACGTATTAGAAGGAGCGATTGTGTTTGCGGGATACATTCCCCGCGGGGACGGCGAGGCCAGGCTGGACGTCGACGACATTCTCGGCTTTGGACCGGAAGATGGTCATGTGGAGCACGTCCATCACCGGATGCCGTTCTCGTTTCGGGTGCCGGTTGCGGCCCAGTCCCGCAGCGTGATGAACGTGACCAGCCGTATATCGAGATGGAAGCTGGAAGTTGTCGGGACGGGATGGGTGCGTGTCGTTGCGGACCTAGTGATCTTTGGATTGAATGCTGATGAAGGGTACCACTTTCAATGCGGGGCCCAGGAGGAAGGGGATGCCCTGTTCGGACAAGGGGCTGGTGATGAACCGGAATCGAGGTATGACTGGGACGATGACGCGCCGGCCTCGACTTCCGATGGGGAGATGCCGCCACCCGAGTCTAGCAAAGGACGGACAAACGCGGCCCATCTGGAGGAAGACCTGGAGTTGGCGCGCGGGCAAAAACGCGTACCGGAGACGCCCGAGGCCATCAGCTGGGCCCGGGGCGGCGCGAAGCTCGACGAGGAGGCCCAGACGCAGAATGAGACGACGCGCGAGCCAGAATCCCTCGCCGGCGCCCTGAAGCAATACGACCGTGCCCTGGACGGGGACAGAGGTCCGGGTAAACCCGGACAAAGCACCCAAGAGCACGATACGCCAGACGCGCGGACGGCGCCATCAGAAGCTCTGGACGAGCAGGAACGGTCTCCCCTTCAGTCCACGGACTACGGCCTGTCCGATGCATCGTCAACACGGGATCAGCCATCGTCCGAAAGTGCACCGGTGGCCGAATTCGAGTTTGAACACCAATTATCCACAGATGAGATGAACCTACCTGTCGATGCGACCGACGCTGCGGAGTCGTTCAGCGCCGCCCGGGCCTTCACAGAGGAAGGGTTTCAGGCCACCCAAGGATTCGCGCCACATGTCACGTACGGATCGCGCCCAGAGACCAACGCGGATGGAGAGGCGCGGGGGCGCAAAGCGGTAGAGGCTCAACCAGAGGATGCGCCATTGGACGAAGACACCGCTGTGCTCGAGGCTGCCCAGGCTGGGGAGCGGGCGGAAACCAAGCCGGTCAGTGATATGTGGTCGTTTGTCGATTTCAGTGCCCCGGAGCGAACCTACACGATACGCTTTGCCATCGTCCTGGAGGACGAGTCGGTCGACGACCTGGCTGAGCGGTTCGGATGTAGCAAGCACGAATTGTTGCGGGTAAATCGGCTTACTTCCGAAACGGCGTTGTATGCCGGTCAAACCTTGATCATCCCGAGCCGGTGACGGCCATGGAGGGTGGTGCGTGATGGCGGGCGTTATCCAAATCAGCCGCACCGCGCTGGAGGACTGCCTGCGCAGTTTTCCGGTTCCAAGGCTGCGCCTGCAGGGAGACCTATCCGCCTCCGACTGCTACGTGGTCAGTGCCATCGATGGTTGTTATGAATTGTGCATCGCGCCGATGGAGTCGGCCGTGCTTCGGCAAACGACTGCCGATTGGGCCGCCGCGAGCGGCTTTCGCCGAGTGCAGCGGCCCCTGCAAAACCTGTACGACGAGCGGCTCGTCCCCATTCAAGAAGGGCGCGTGGCGTACTTAACCCGCGCCTGGCCGGGCTTGGGACTTGCCGTCACTCCCGACGATGTGCGGCTGGCGGCGGAAAACCTCGCTTTCTTGCATTCGGCCCTGGACGGCGCTGGTGCGCGGTTGGAATCCCTGTCGACCCGAAGGCCACGATACGGGGCGTGGCTTTCCCAGTTCCAACACGGTCTGGACTTTCTCGAACGGACGCGGGTACACCTTTTGGGCAGGGAGGACTTGCGACGCGACCAACTACAGCTTGATTGGCTCGCGCGCTGGCAAGACTTGGCGGAGCAAGCGGTGGAACGGCTGCGCCAGGTAGGCTACAGGGAGCTGGCCGAAACGGCCAGGCAAAAGAAAAGCGTGGCCTGGAACGGGTATCACTTGAACTCCTTGCGTCGGCTTCCGGACGGCCAGGTAGCCACACTTCTCACGGCCGATCCGGTCCTGGATGACGCGCTCTATGATCTGGCCTGTTTATGTCGGGATGTCGCTGAAGCTGGGCATGCGGAAGGGGTTGCGGATGCACTGACTTGGTACCACGGTATTCATCCGTTGTCTCGGGAACAGGCGGAGATGGTGAGGGCATTTGCCGCGTATCCGCATCTTGGCGTCCGGATGGCGAAGACGTGGTCACAAGCAGGAAAACCCGAGCCCGAGAGCACAGTCTCCTGGCGGAAGGCCGCGGAGTCTCATCACGACTGCGCACAGTGCTTGTTGGCCGGTGAATCGATGTAATCCTCACATTGGAGGTGAACCCAGGTGACTGGTTGGTCGGATCCCGTGCGCAGGGCGTTCGCATCAGTCGGGGTCCCTATCGAGCTGCGGGAAGAGTATCCGTGGTATGGGCAGATCCGGGCGCGAGCCAGCCGTGGAGGCATCAAGGTGCGAACAGACGCCGGCTCGTATTGGCTGCGTCGCGCGCAGGTCGGACGCCTGCAGCTAGATGCAGCCTTCCGTTGCACAGAGGCGCTCTCTGGGGCCGGGTGGCGGCCGTTGCCACGTTTTGTTCGCACCATTTATGGCGATCCGTACGTGGTCGACGGCACGGGTCTCTATTATGTTACCGCGTGGATTTCCGGCAGTGCTTGTCGTTTCAAAGACCCGGGGCAGATGGAAGAGGCCGTGACGGTGTTGGCCGCCTGGCACAAGAGCGCCCACGGTTGTCTGGGTCCCTCGTCATCACCTGATGTACCGCAGGGCAGTGGTTGGCTGGAACGCCTCCAGGAGGGAATGGATGAGGTCGGACGTCTGTCCAGCGCGTTCTCTGTGCCTGCTGATTCGTCACCGTTTCAACGTCTGTTTCTCTGTGCCGCCGACGAATTGCGGCGCCGCATCGAATACGCCACTGCCGAACTGCAGGCCGTTGACTTTCTCGATCGGGAGCAGACGGCAGGGGCAGAGGGCAACGTATGTCACGGGCGTTTTCACGGCGACGCGCTGCTGCAGAACGGGGAAGGGGTGGTCATCACCGATTATGAGCGGGTGCACCCCGGTCTTCCGCTGACCGACCTGGCCAGCTGGATGCAACGCTACCTTCCGCAGCACGCTTGGGATGTGAATTTGACGACCGAACTCTTTCATCAGTACCTGACGGCCAGCGGGACGGCGAATGAAGCCCAGCCCGACGAGGCGCGCCTGATGGCCGCGCTCTTGGCCATTCCCATGCAGAGCCTGCAGATTATCCGTTGGTACGCGCGCCGAGCGCTGAACTGGGAGGAAGAGGATTACGTAGACGCGCTTGAGGCGAGTCTGGAACAGGAAGAGGCGCGCATGCGAGCTACCCAGGCCTTGCTGGCGCGTTACGCGCTGCGTCCCACCGCGCCGGCGACGTTAGCCGGGGGACCGGTGGATACCGTGGCAACGGACCTGGCGGTCGACGCGTCGGTGGAGACCCCCACAGTCGACAAGGCGGTGGACCCGACTTACGCGGTGGCCACCCTCGGGAAGAACCAGGGACGGGAGGAGGAGGTGCAAGCCGTCGACGCCACCACATCGACATCGGCGGAACCTCAGAGCGAGTCGGATGTCGATGTGGTCGTCGCGGACAGCGCTCCGGAAGCGTCCCTGGAATCACCGCTGCCGATTCGTCTCACGCCGGCTCAGCGTGAGCGCCTCCAACAGCTGCAGGAAGAAAAGCGGCGCATGCGGGAGAGACAAGGGCAAGACCGGGGCATCAAGTTGTGGGGAGACGCTCGCTCCACGGAAAATCCACAGCAAAATCCACATTCCTAATGTCCACATGGTAAGCCTTGGCAGCCGTGTGGGTTTGCCACTTCGCGCACCCATTGGGTGCGCGTTTTCGCGTGACCAACATAAAGGATTATGGCACGACCTTAGCACGACCACGACCCTGCGTGTGGCCAAGAGCCTTATGACGCTGCGACGCAGATGTCGTCGTAAATCCCTTTATCCTATGGCGGCGTGCTGATGAACATGGCCGCAAAGACGATAAACAATAGCAGCAGGACGAACAAATCCAGCGTGTTCGGCCAGAGAATGGCGCGCAGGAACAGGAGAAAGATGGCGATGGCCAGGAGTAGTTTCACAAGTCGAGCCAAGACATAGAAAAATCCCATGACGCGCCTCCTCCCACGCGACTGGTGGCTCTATCGGCTGTCTTTATGTATATGCGTTAAGGCGTCAAAAAGGACCTGTCCGCTGCTGTCTTAGTGGCCAGGCCAGTGTGGGTTTTGATAAGATAAGTGAAGTTGAACTTCTTCGTGCTGCGGGGTTTTCCACAGCCGACTCTACTAGAGGTTGTCCGAAAAGGGGTCAGAACCCCGGGGCTGTCGCACGGCCTAAACGGGACAACAGTGCACTGGACTGTTGTCCTGGCGACCAGGCCCCCAAGGCATTGCTTCGTCAGCACCCATAATGCTCACTCACGTACCGAAAAACGTACGCTCGCGTCGCATTGTGGGCTCGCTTTCTCGCACTGCTTGGGTCTTACCTAACCCCTTTTTGGACACGCATTATCAAGGACGGAGCGGGGGATGTTCACTTGCAGTTTGGGAATGGCAGTGGGGTCTGGCGCGGATGGCACCTCAAGACGGTGGGCCTGACCGTCATCAGCTTGGTCGTTCTGCAGCTCATTGCGAAGTACGCGGTGCATTATCCGCTCTTGTACACCGTTGCCCTGGCAGAAATCATTGCTTGCTACTTTATTGTGCCACGTGTCAAGGAACGGACGGTGGCAAACGCCCTGGCCGGTGCGATTGCCTTATTCGTCATCAATATGGTCCTTCAGTTCGAGCTGGAGTGGCCGATTCTGGCTCAGGTGGGTTGGCGCGGGACCCTCTTGGAGGATGGATTCGCACTCCTCATCGGTTTGGTCTGGTCGGTCCTTTATTTTCGACTGAACGCGTGGTCGGAACGCAAGCGGTTGGAGGCAGAGGAGAAGCGACGGAAGGAGACGGTTACGGAGGACGAGCCGACTCCGCCGCAGCGTGGACGGTCCCCCTATACCCGCAAGCGTCAGATGGAGAAGCGCAAGCGGAAACAGAGGCGGTAGTCCCCTTGACATTGCTTGCACGGAGTCGATAAAATATTTTCCAAATCCCTATATGTAGGGCTGAGACGGGAAGGAGTAAGTGTACCTCCTTCGTACAGAGAGGGCGGTCATGGCTGGAAGCCGCCTCGAAGTGTATGCTGAAGTCGTCCCTGAGCTGTCTTTAGACCGGTTGCACCCCGTTATCGGTGTTTGAGTGCCCGTATCCACCCGTTCAGACCCATCGGGTGAAAAGGATGCGGGAAATCAGGTGGTACCGCGAAAGCAAACCTTTCGTCCTGATGGGCGAAGGGTTTTTTATTTTGTAAGGTGGTCCGGTTTCCGGGCGCGCATTTTATGGCGCAATGCCAAAACATAAAGCGCAGAGTCAGGAGGAGAACCATGGCAGACACGTATCGCGAGCCTTTGCCGAAGGTTTATGATCCGGCACAGGTTGAACAAGATATCTACCGCTTTTGGGAGGAGAACGGGTATTTTAAACCGTCCGGTGACACAAAGCGGCCCCCGTTCTCGGTGGTCATGCCCCCCCCCAACGTCACCGGCCAACTACACCTCGGCCATGCCTGGGACAATACCCTGCAGGACATTTTGGTCCGCTTCAAGCGCATGCAGGGGTATGACACACTCTGGGTGCCTGGTACGGACCACGCCGGGATTGCGACCCAGGCTCGCGTGGAAAAATCCCTGCTCGAAAGCGAGGGGGTTTCCCGACATGACCTGGGTCGCAGCGAATTCGTAAAACGGGTCTGGGCCTGGAAGGAGAACTATGGCAACCGGATTACGGGCCAGGTGCGGCGCCTGGGGGCTTCGTGCGATTGGTCACGTGAACGATTTACGATGGATGAAGGCTTGTCTGCGGCTGTGCGCGAAGTGTTCGTCCGTCTCTATGAGAAGGGCTTGATCTATCGCGGGCAGCGGATTATCAATTGGTGCCCGCGCTGCGCCACTGCGCTCTCCGACATCGAGGTCGAACACGTGGAGGTGCCCGGGCATCTTTACTACGTGCGTTATCCGCTCATCAATGGCGAGGGTTCCGTGACCATTGCGACCACCCGGCCGGAAACCATGTTCGCGGACGTGGCCGTGGCGGTTCACCCACAGGATGCCCGCTACGCCCACCTGATTGGCCAGTCCATTCGACTGCCGCTGGTGGGGCGGGAAATTCCCATCATCGCGGATGACTATGTCGATCCGGAGTACGGCACGGGGTGTTTGAAGATTACGCCGGCGCATGACCCGAATGACTGTGAAGTCGGAAGGCGCCACGGTCTGGAGATGATTCAGTGCATGGACGCGGACGGGCGCTTGAATGAGGTGGCCGGCGCGTATCAGGGGCTTGACCGCGAGCAGGCACGTCAGCGTGTGGTCGACGATTTGCGGCAACAAGGTTATCTCCAGCAGGTAGAAGAGATTCAGCACGCGGTGGGCCACTGCAGCCGCTGCGACACGGTGGTCGAGCCTTATCTGTCGATGCAGTGGTTCGTTCGCATGCAGCCGTTGGCGGATCCCGTCTTGCGCGCGGTCGCGGCAGGGCAGTTACAGTTCGTACCGGAGCGGTTTGAGAAAGTGTTTATCCACTGGTTGGAAAACGTCCGCGACTGGTGTATTTCCCGCCAGCTCTGGTGGGGCCACCGGATTCCGGCCTGGTACTGCGACGATTGTGAGGGCGTCACAGTGGCCAAGGAGCCAGTGGCCGCGTGCGCGCACTGCGGATCGACACGCGTTCACCAGGACGAGGACGTCTTGGATACCTGGTTCTCTTCCGCCCTGTGGCCGTTTTCGACCCTCGGCTGGCCGGAAGACACCGCCGACTTGCGCCGCTACTATCCGACAAGCACACTCGTCACCGGATACGACATTCTGTTTTTCTGGGTCGCCCGCATGGCGTTTACCGGCGTCGAGTTTACCGGTCAGGTTCCGTTTCACAAGGTGGTGCTGCACGGCTTAATCCGTGACTCACTCGGCCGCAAGATGTCGAAAAGCCTGGGCAACGGGGTCGATCCGCTCGAAGTCATCGACGAGTACGGTGCAGACGCGCTGCGGTTTACACTTTCGACCGGATCGTCCCCGGGAAATGACCAGCGGTACTACGAGGAGCGGGTACAAGGCAGCCGGAACTTCATCAACAAGGTATGGAACGCCGCGCGCTTCGTCCTGATGAATCTTCCGAATGAGGCCAAGCTTTCGGAGCCTAACTGGGACGCCTTGAGCATCGCTGACCGTTGGGTTTTGACGCGCCTGGCCGAGACGGTGGAGGCGGTGACGGCGCACTTGGAACGCTATGATTTTGGCGAAGCCGGGCGCGCTTTGTACGACTTCACGTGGGACGAGTTTTGCGATTGGTACATTGAGTTCTCGAAGCTGGCGCTATACGGCGAGGATGAGCAGGCAAAGGCAGAGACGTGTGGTGTGCTCGTCTACGTGCTCGATACGCTGCTGCGTTTGCTGCATCCGTTCATTCCGTTCGTCACGGAGTGCATTTGGCGGTCGCTTCCGGTTGCCGGGGACGCCTTGATGCTGGCCGATTGGCCGGGCGCCGCGAGCATGCCTAGGGATGAACAAGCGGTGCGGCAAATTCGCATCGTGATGGATAGCATCCGCGCGGTCCGCAACATCCGCTCCGAATTGAACGTGGCCCCAAGTAAGGCGATCGCGATGTCGATTCGCTGTCAGGATGCGGAAAGTGAATCTTTGTTCCGCAGTGTCGAGGGGTACTTGAGGCGGTTTTGCAATTTGAATCGTCTCCAAATCGGGACGGATGTCGAGCTGCCAGCCCAAGCCATGACGGCCGTGGTGAGTGGAGCAGAGATTGCGTTGCCTTTGGCGGACTTGGTCGACCTGGATGTGGAGCGGGATCGGCTTACGCGCGAGCGGCAACGGCTCTTGGCTGAGGTCGAACGGGTCGAGCGAAAGCTGGCCAATCCGCAATTTGTCGAAAAAGCCCCTGAACATGTGGTCAAGGCGGAACGGGAGAAGGAAGAAGAGTACCGCGCGAAGTTGGCGGCCGTGGAAGAACGGTTGAACCGCTTGGCAACTTCTTAAGGACAAGTGTCCCTGGTAGGGTGAGGCGAATACATTTATGTCGGAGACCATCACAGATGCGTTGGCATGGCTGAAAAGCCGCGCTCGTTTCGGCGTACGACCTGGCCTGGAACGGATGCAGAAGGCGCTGGCGGCGCTCGAGCACCCGGAGCAAACGCTGAATTTCATCCATGTCGCCGGCACCAATGGCAAGGGCTCGGTTTGCGCGATGATTTCTTCTATACTGGCGCAGCGATTGCGGGTTGGCACGTTCACATCGCCAGCGTTTGACGGATTTCGCGGGCGTTTTATGGTCAACGGGACACCCATTGACCCGGTAGACTTTTCACGGCTTGCGGAAGAAGTGCGAAAGGTGTCGGAAACGGCATTGTCTGACAATCCATTGACTGAGTTTGAAGCCCTGACGCTGATGGCTTTACTGTACTTTCAGGAGCAGCGCGTCGAGGCGGTGGTCTGGGAGACCGGACTAGGCGGGCGCTTGGACTCCACCAACGTCGTGCAGCCCCGTGTCACAGTGATTACCAACGTGGGGTATGACCATCAGGATGTCTTGGGACCCACCCTGCGGGACATCGCCTTTGAAAAGGCCGGGATTATCAAGTCGGGCGGGGTTCCGGTCGTAACCGGGGTCCGCGACGAGGCGTGGCCGCCGGTACGCCAAGCCGCTCTTCGCCTCGGGGCCCCTTATTTCCGTCACGGGATACATTTTCAGGCGGTCTGCGAACAAGTGACGGCACGTTCGCAGCGAATCTATTACCGGGGACTGGGACGTGACGTGTACGGGCTACACTTGCCATTGTTTGGCCGACATCAGGTGGACAACGTGAGCCTTGCGTTGGCCGCTGTTGAACTCTGTGAAATCGGGGCGGTCTCTCCGCGCCTTTCTGACGAACAATGGCGACAAGGACTTGCCGAGACTTCCTGGCCGGGACGGTTTGAGGTACACTGGCATGGTGGGGCCCCGATTGTCCTGGATGGTGCACATAACCCTGAGGCGGCCGCGGCGTTGGCTCGTGCCCTGGCGGAGTTTGGAACGCTAACAGGCGTCGGGCCTGGCGAATGGGTGATGGTCATTGGGATTCTCCGTGATAAAGACGCTGTGATGATGTTGAAGACGTTGCTTCCTTATGCGCGTGCGGTGATGGTCAGTCGGCCGGAAACTGCAAGGGCCATCGATCCAGAACAATTGGCTAGCGAGATTCGCGCCTGCCGACCGGACCTCGAGGTGGCGGTAGAAAATTCGGTGGCCTCAGTCATGGAGAAGGCCTGCCAGACGGGACAGCCGGTTTGTGTTTGGGGCTCGCTGTATACGGTGGATGAGGCGAGGAAGACTATCCAAGAGGTGCTAGATTGACTTTTCGGATATAAGGACGGTGTGGCCTGTGAAACAAGCGGAGCATGTACACTTCGTCGGCATTGGCGGCTATGGCATGAGTGCGATTGCGCGCGTTATGCTGGACCTTGGCTATTATGTATCCGGGTCAGACGTGGCCAGTCAGGAGTTGACAGAGCGACTCATTCAGCACGGGGCCAAGGTCTATCGCGGTCACCGAGCAAGTCAGGTGGATGGTGCGGACGTGGTCGTCTACAGCACCGCGCTATCCGGTGACAACATTGAGATTCAGGAGGCCCGCCGGCGCAACATTCCCGTCATTCACCGTTCACAGATGCTGGCCCGTCTCATGGAGGACCGCATGGGGGTGGCGGTAACGGGGGCGCACGGCAAGACCACCACGTCCTCCATGATTGCCTACGTAATGGAGCGGTGTGGAATCGATCCGACTTTTGTCATCGGCGGGGTCGTGAGTAACATCGGTGACAACGCAAAGGCGGGGCGAGGACAGTTTATCGTGGCCGAAGCTGACGAAAGTGACGGCTCATTTCTTCACTACCGTCCGTATATGGCTGTCATCACCAATATTGAGGCGGATCATCTCGAGCATTACGACGGCAAGTTTGAAAATCTGTTGGCGGCCTATGAACAGTTCATAACACAGGTGCACCCGGACGGGCTCTGTGTCATCTCTGCGCATGACGATTATCTCGCTCGGATTCGCGGTAAGGCGCGCTGTCGCGTGGAATCGGTCGGACTCGAGCAAGTGAACGTCACTATGAACGCCGATTACGTGGCGAAAGAGGTGCAACTCCGCGATCGCGGTAGTCACTGTCAGGTTTACTATCAAGGTCGACACTTGGGTGAACTCACGTTGTCCCTGCCCGGCATTCACAACGTGATGAACGCCTTGGCCGCGATTGCCATCACGCGGGCAGCCGGACTGGAGTTTCAGGAAATTGTCGCCGCGTTGGGTGAGTTTCACGGAGCCAAGCGGAGATTTCAAGTGGTGGCCGAAACGGCCGGCGTCATGGTGGTGGATGATTACGCGCATCATCCGACGGAGATTTCGGCCACCATCGCCGCCGCGCAGGCTACGGGGCGGCGCATCATCGCGGTCTTTCAGCCGCAGCGGTATACGCGTACGTTCTTTTTGTTCGAGCAATTCACCAAAGCGTTTCGCGGCGCGGATGAGGTGGTGATCTGCGAGATCTATTCCCCTGCCGGGGAGAAGAAAATCGACGGAGTCACGGCCGAGCGATTAGCGAAAGAAATCCGCACCCACAGCAATCCGAATGTACGCTATCTCCGTACTAAGGACGAAGTCTTCGAATATCTCTATCGTACGGTTCGCGAGGGCGATCTCGTTTTGACCATGGGAGCAGGAGATATTTGGCAGGTGGCTTACCGGCTCGGCGAGGCATTGACGACGCGCGAAGCGAACGCCATCGTATAAATCCCGTCGCGGCAAGGGCCGTCGCGTATTATTGAGGAATGCCCAACATGCGTTCCGGAATCTTCAACCTGAGAGCCAAGGAATCATCTCGACGATATTCGAACGGAGTGAAATAAGGACCCACTGGCGCGGAGCCAGTGGGTCCTTATTGCGCCGCGCTAATAGCGCGGCCAATGCCGAGAATGCCTGCGCTGGTTATTGGCTCGGGTGAACCAGTAGTAGGCGAGCGCAAGGAGCGCTACAATCACAGCGATTTTCAGGATGAACCCGACAATCACCATCAATACCGTAAACGCAACAACTGCGATAAAAATCCCCACTACCGTACGTAACAGACGCAAAAGGGATTCCCCCCTCCTCTACTAAGAGGTTGTCCAATTTATTCACTTTTGAGTATATCACAATCGGTGAAAGCGAGCCGGATTTGTCAAAGTTTGTCGGGATTGTGCGATGGAGAACAGGCTACTTGTCGCCCATGGCGAATCCTCACATAACTCGTATGGGGAGTGATGATCGCTATGCTGCGGTGCCTGAGCTGGAAGGGATTCATGCTGACATTGGTCGTCTTTTTCATCGCAGAACTGACGTGGTGGAGTCTTCGGACAGACCCGTGGTCCGATGGGGTGACGTGGTTCTGCTTCTGGTTGTTGTTGTTTTCGGCTGTGATTTGCGACCTGTGGTCGATGCGAATTCCCAACGTACTGACGCTTCCAGGGGCGGCTGTGCTGTTTATTCTGCGTGTCACGACTGATGAAGGAATATCCACGACGTTGTTGGGGGCGCTTGTGTGCGCCGGGGCCATGTGCGTACTGGCCATGTTGACGGGCGGGATTGGCTGGGGAGACGTCAAGTTGGCCTTATCGGTGGGGGTTATGCTCGGACCGAAGCAGGGCGCACTGGCCCTATGGATCGCGTTTGCCACGGCGTCCGTCGTCGGAGTGATTCTTCGCTTGTTGGGGGCGATTGGGCCCAGACAACCGTTCCCGTTTGCGCCATTTATGCTGGCAGGGTGTGGTTTTTGTTGCTTATTTGCTTCCGATCTGCTCGAGTGGCTTGCGGTTGTCACGGTGTGAGGAGGTAGAGGAAGCAGCCTGCTGGATTTGGAGGGATTCGATGGATGTATGGAGTTGGTTGGAGCGTGCCGTGGAGGCAGGGGCATCTGACCTTCACCTGTCTCCTTTGGCCTCGCCGGCCATTCGCGTGAACGGACGGTTGCAGTTCTTTCCGGAGGAGCGGGTGGTTGCGGATGAAATGGAACGTTTCCTGAGACAAACGGCCTCACCGTCGCACAGGGATTGGCTGATGACACGCGGCGAGGTTGATTTTTCCTACACCCATTGGAATGATGTTCGGATTCGATGCCATGTCTATCGCAGCCACTCGGGATTGAGCGCGGCTTTGCGGATTCTTCCCAGGAAGATTCCCACTTTATCCGACCTGCATTTACCCGACCGATTTCAAACATTCACGTCTCAACCCGGGCTGGTCATCATCACGGGACCTACCGGGAGTGGAAAATCAAGCACGCTGGCTGCACTGACTCATCATATCAACCAAACCTGCCCATGGCATGTTGTGACCATTGAAGACCCAGTGGAATTCGTCCATTCTCCGGTCCAAGCCATGATTGATCAACGGGAGATTGGTACGCATACGCTCGACTACGCTTCGGGTCTGCGGGCTGCACTACGAGAGGACCCAGACGTCATCGTCCTTGGTGAGTTGCGGGACGCGGCGACCATAGAAGTCGCTCTCTCCGCGGCAGAGACAGGTCACCTGGTTCTTACCAGCATGCACACAGGGGATGCCATACAGACCGTGGACCGGATTCTGGGCAGTGTGGACGGCAGTTTACAGATGATTCGCTGGCAATTGGCCTCGGTTCTACGGGCCGTCATTGCGCAACGGTTGGTTCCGGCAAAGGCGGGCGGACGGGTCCCGCTGCTTGAGGTGCTCGTCAATACCCCTGCGGTCGCCAACCTGATTCGGACCGGTCAGACTCATCATATTGGGTCGATCATGCAGACGGGACGTTGTTACGGGATGCAGACCTTTGCCGCGCATGTTCGGGAATTGATAGACAGGGGAATGATCGAATCAAGGCTCGGAGTCTAGCTGCATAGACATAGCAAAGAGGGGGATCTGGTTTGGTTCTTGTCGGTGTCGGATGGCAAGTCCTAAACAGATTTTGACGGAGTTTCCGTCGAAGGTTCCCGAAACGGAAAGGGCTGGATTGCATACAAAAGGGCCAGCAGATATACTAACCCCAGTCTCAGCTCCAGATCCTCCAGCCCTTTTCTCCAAGAATTGTGGAGAGGTGATGGGGTGCGTATTCCGAAGTCGAAGGTACTCTACGTTTCTGCCGCGATGTTCGCTCTATTTGGCGGATCGGCCATTACGGCGGACGCGGCTTATAAAACGGTGACGGTTCAGGACAACGGAGAACGCAAAGTGGTGCATGGGTTTGGATTTGGAAATGTGAGGGCATTTCTGCGGCGTCACGGGGTGGCGGTAACTTCGGTGGACGACGTGGTGCCAGAGCCGAATCAGCCGGTGACCGACGGTATGGAGGTCACGGTACGGCGAGCACGGCTTATCCATGTGGTTGACGGTGGCGTGTTACGTGACGTTCAAACGACCGCGTCCACGGTGGGGCAATTGCTCAAGGAGCAACAGATTCGTTTGGGCAGCCAAGACGTAGTGAAGCGACCGTTGGACGGGGAACTGACTGAAGGGGAATGGCTGAGGATTTACCGGGTTGAGACTCGCACGTCGACATCGCGAACATCTATACCGTTTCAGACCGAGCGTCGGATGACAGACCAACTGTATCGGGGGCAGCAACGAGTGCTGACGCACGGTGTGAAAGGGTTGCTCGAGGTAAAGAAGACGGTGAAGTATGTCGACGGCCGGAAAGTGAGTACGGAAATTCGGAAAAAGGTTCTTCGTAAACCGCAACACGAGGTTATTTTAGTTGGCACAAAGGCTAGACCTGCTGTTCGTTCGGCTGCGGTCATGTCTTCCCGTGGTGGAGGTGTCTCGGGGTTTGGACGGAAACTGGCGATGACAGCCACAGCCTATGTGGCTGGCGGACGGACGGCGGACGGGAAACCGGCTCGTCCGGGGGTGGCGGCTGTGGATCCGTCCGTCATCCCGTTAGGGTCTCGACTGTATATTCCGGGTGTAGGCACATTGGTCGCGGCCGACACAGGCGGTGCAATTCATGGAAATCGGATTGATATTTGTGTGGCCACGGCTGCACAAGCCAGAGCCTGGGGAGTTCGTACAGTCACGGTTTACGTGTTGCACTAGTGTTCCATGCACGCTACCCGGATACAGATACGGTTTCGATATATTGTAGTGGGATAGACGAATTCATCTCCACATGTCATTGCGGTGTCAAATTGTGAGCAGGTCGGGGGTTCTCCCTTGACCTGCTCGTTGTATATTCGGGTTTCACGTGTCATAGGGTGTGGACAAGCATCATAGGATGTCCCCAAAGGGCTGGCTGGGCCCAGATTTCGAGAGATGGCCCATCCGGAAGGGAGAACCGTCCGAAATGGCAATGGATCGCATTCGTTTCGAAGCTGAACAGGAGCAAAAGTACGGCCGTTCTCAACCGGTTGTGGTTCGTGTGGGCGGAAAAGAATGGATTGTCGGTGGACATGCAGGGTCTCCTCCTAGGAATGCGGAGTCTCGTCTCAGGACTGCGGATCGATGGGACACGCCCACGTCTTATTCCAAAACGACGCCTAAGCCGCCTGTTTCGGCACCACAATCTCTGCAACCTTGGCGAACCTCTCGGAACACGACTCGTCTTTCCAAGCAAGTTCTGCGACCGGTTTGGCAATGGGTTCAATCCCTTTTCCGAAGGGTCGAGTACACCCTCAACCACCTGGCTGAACCGAGACCATCTGGGCAAGCAACCCGTTTTCGCCGGACGCCCGCGCGGAGAGGGCGTGCGGGGAAAATGGCGAATAGCTTTCGTACTGGGATTGGATTTGGTATGGCGATGGGGTGTTTAAGCCTGATTCTCTTTCATGCCATGCAGCCAGAACTTTCGGTACCCCAGCCGGAGCGGGGCCCTGCCCCACCCGTTCCTACAGTGGCTCAACCTACGGTGGCTCAGATGACTGGTACGCCGGTGCAAATTCCTGCGGTTCACTTATCCGTAATTCGCATCGGTTCCTTTAAAGACTTTGCCAGTGCTTCGCACGCCTTAGAGGTCTACAGGAAACGCGGGATACGCGCGACGATCTTTCATCAGTCAAAGTATACGTTGGTCCCGACGGCCGCAGTGCGTGCTACAGATTTACACAGCTTTGAGACGCAGCTGAGCAGACAAGGGCTTGCAACCGAGATTGTCAATCTGTCTGTTCCAACTACCTCCGTGCGTACGTCCAGCCAGACCACGGCAGAGAACGCCGAAAAGGTATCGTCCTGGCTGGCGGCGGCAGTAAGTGCCGGCAACGCCTTAATCGCATCTGTCGCGGATGGCGCTCCAGAACGGGATGCCAACCAAGCGTTTCGGACGGCGGAAAAGCAGCTTCCCACGGCGGCGACACTTGCAGCGACTGGGTATGGGCACGCGCTGAAACAAGCTGAGGCCCATCTGACAGGAGCATTCACTGCCCTTCATAAGGCAGACAAATCCACGGCGATGGGGGAAGTCTTGGAGTTTTACAGCGTTTTGATCGCGTTTTCGCACGCTTAATTGAACGTTGCTTGGCCTTGATTTGTTCACGTATTTGCGAAGAACCGCGGAAGGGATTTGCCGTTTCCTGTCGAAATACGTAGGCGGCTGTCCGACAGACCTCGACGGGGAGGAAGGGTTTTCGTTGCGCGGAACATTCCGCATCGTCTTTGCCATGCTCCTTGGGGCCATTCTGGGTACCCTAGCGGGTCAACTGTTGGTACACCAGGTTCCCTGGTTGAGCCGACAGACCGTGGTGCGCATGAGCCCGAGTGCAGACCTGTCGTTTCTTAAGTTCTCACTCGATCTGACGTTCCGTGTAAACTGGCTCACGCTGGTAGGCGTACTCGGTGCGTGGTACGTCCTACGCCACCGCAAGTGACGTGTTTATGATTTGTTTGGTTCACGTCAATTTGTTGAACACTCGCCACAACTGAAGACAGTAGGATAGATTTATAATGGAATCGGTTTGGCGGACCTGACGCTTTCCCTCTATGGTAAAGGTGGACGGCGGATTCGTTGACAGGTGTTTGGCAGACGCTTCGCAGGCCAACTTTTGACCTAGGGGGAGAGGGGTATGGCTACAAACATCAATACCGTGTTGGAAGACGTGGATACACCGCGTGAACGGCTGTTGCGCTGTGGTGCACAGGCCCTCCGCAATGATGAATTGCTGGCGATTATCTTACAGACGGGGTCGCGCTCCATACCGGTGACCGAGTTGGCGCGTCGAGTGATTGATTCTGTCGGCGGTTTGTACGGTCTCTTGGACTGCGAGGTGCAAGAGTTAGTAGCCATACCAGGCATCGGGACGGCAAAGGCGCTGCAAATCGCAGCAGCGGTCGAGATTGGCCGTCGTATTGTCCGTCGCCCGAGTGCGGAGAGGCTTCGGATTCGGAGTGCAGACGATGCGGCCGAGTATGTTATGGACCGGATGAGGTACCTTAAAAAGGAGCACTTTGTGACATTACACTTGGATACCAAACACTGTGTGATGGCGGAAGAACTTGTCTCGATGGGAAGCTTGGACGCCTCCATTGTCCACCCCAGAGAGATCTTTAAGCCTGCGGTCAAACGGAGTGCTGCGGCCATTTTATGCGTTCACAACCATCCGAGTGGGGATCCCCAACCGAGCCCCGAAGATATTGCCGTCACGAAGCGGCTTTGCGAAGCCGGCAGACTGCTCGGGATTGATGTCCTCGACCATATCGTGGTCGGTGACGGCCGTTTCGTGAGTATGCGCGCTCTGGGGTTTTGTACCTGAATGGTGGCAAAGGGTGGTATTAGCCTGTTCGAGAGGAGCTTGGGACATAGAGATGTTTGCTGGAAGAGACATGGGTGTCGATTTAGGGACCGCGAACACGTTAGTCTATGTAAAAGGGAAAGGGATTGTGGTCCGAGAACCTTCCGTGGTCGCCATCCGCACGGATTCGGGAGCGATTGAGGCGGTTGGTGAGCAGGCCAAACAGATGATTGGCAGAACGCCTGGGAACATCATTGCCGTACGGCCGATGAAAGATGGCGTCATTGCGGATTTTCAGACCACGGCGACAATGCTTCGCCATTTCATTCGGCAGGCAATGCGAAACAAGTCATCCTGGTCGGGGAAACCGAGGGTGATGATTAGCGTGCCTTCGGGCATCACGGCCGTAGAAAAACGGGCTGTGGAGGAAGCTGCGATGGAAGCGGGTGCCAAGGATGCCCAAACCATCGAAGAACCGATGGCAGCAGCCATTGGTGCGGGCCTTCCGGTGGGGGAACCGACCGGGAGCATGGTGGTCGACATCGGTGGCGGAACCACAGAAGTGGCGATTATCTCTCTTGGCGGGATTGTGACCAGCCGTTCCATTCGTGTCGCTGGCGACGAGATGGACGAAGCCATCATGCAGTATATTAAAAAGGAATACAACATGATGATTGGCGAGCGTACGGCTGAGGAACTAAAACTGACCATTGGCACCGCTATGGATATGGGCGAAAAGGAGAGCCTCGAAATCCGTGGGCGGGATTTGGTCACTGGCCTGCCCAAAACGTTTACCATCTCGTCTTCAGAAATCAGTCAAGCTCTAGCGGATACTGTCGGGTCGATTGTGGAGGCGGTCAAGGTGACCTTGGAGAAGTCGCCGCCTGAGCTCGCCGCCGACATTATGGACCGGGGCATCGTTTTGACCGGTGGCGGAGCGCTACTGCGGAATCTAGACAAGTTACTCTCGGATGAAACGGGGATGCCCGTGATTGTGGCTGAAAACCCGTTGGATTGTGTCGCAGTGGGAACGGGTAAAGCATTGGATAATTATGACGTGTACCGCCGCCGGAATCACCCAAATCGGCGGGTGGCCAGTCGTGTGTAGTCGGGCTGTCATGAATTTCAAATCGTTCGCTCTAAGTAGGGAGAGGTTTTCAAGAGATTGCTTTGGGAAAGGGCCTTTCCGGACACATATTGATGGCGCCCGCTTCACGGTTGTTGGGAAGCGGGCGATACCCTGATCAGAAAGTGGGATGCGGGTGTCCCGTTTATTTACAAACCGCAGGCTTTTTATTTTGCTTGCAGGGTTGATTCTCGTCATCGCGATTGCAGGCTTGACGCTACGAGACCGGAATCGTGCCGCTACGTGGCCTGAGCGGATGGTCATGGACGTTCAAAACACGGTGGCCGGCTGGTTGTATCGCCCCATAAGCAACGTGACCGCGTTTTTATCCGGAGTTCACGCTCTGCACCAGATGTACGTGGAGAATGCCCAGTTGCAAGCGGAATTGCAGGATTACGACTCTTTAAAGGCAAAGCTGGCCGATGCCGAGGCGGAAAATCAGCGATTATCCGCGATGCTCGGCTTTAAACGGTCTCCATCCAATCGCTATCAACTGTTGCCTGCTCATGTCATAGGGCGCGATCCGTCCCAATGGAACGCGGTGATTACGATTGATGTGGGCAGCGCTGATGGGGTCAGGGACAACATGCCGATTGTGGGTCCGGACGGAAGCCTGGTGGGACGTGTAGATACGGCGGCGCGTTTCAGTGCCAAAGTGATTTTGATTACTGATACGGAAGTGGGCGATGGCGTTTCCGCCGAGGTACAGAACGGGAGCCAAAAGCCACCGTTTGGGGTCGTCACGGGCTCCACGGGGAAAACCGGAACCTTGCAGCTTAATTTCTTATCGCCACTTGCCGATGTGAAACCGGGTGATACCGTAGTCACCTCGGGTTTGAGCACCGTCTATCCGCCGGATATTGTCATTGGCCACATTAGCTCGGTCAGTGGTGGGAGTCAAGGGTTAACCCAGTCGGCGACGATTAAACCGAGTGCCGATTTGCAATACCTGCGCGATGTGTTTGTAGTGAAGTCGGGTGGACACGGATGAAAAACGGGCTGGCCTTTTTACTTTTGTGGGCGGCCCTCACGATTCAGGCCACACTCTTTCAGATTCCGCCCATCAATGTGATACAGCCAGACCTTGTCCTCGTGGTCATGGTGGTTGTGGCCTTGACACGCGGTCCCAGAGCCGCCTTGCTCTTAGGCATCTTGGTAGGTCTCTGCCAGGATATCGTCTATGGGGCTTTCATTGGTCTCAATGCATTCACGTATGCGGTGATTGGGTATTTTGCGGGCTCTGTGTTTGCCCAATTTCTGCATCGGAACGTGGCGATCACATTTCTGGTGACGATTTCGTTTACCTTTGTAAACGTGTGGATTACATATGGATTGGAGCGCTTGTTTGACGTGACCGAGTACGGCTGGCAAGTGGTGATGCGCCATTCCTTTGCTCAGATGATAATCGATGGGGTGGTTCTTCTCATTCTCTATCCGTTTTTGATTCGCCTATTGGTCGATCGTAAGCGACGTCGCTACCCGGAACCCGAAGGAGACGGGAGCGCTGGATGAATGAGCAGGATTTTTCGACCGAATCGCGAATTGACAAGCCGTGTCCGTTCGAAGGGGCAGGAGGGACGATTGTGGCGGCGAACATAGCAGGGCAGACAAAGATGGCGCCGAGGCCTCCGGTTGCTGTCAAGGGGCTCCGTGATGGGCTCCTGTTTCTATTGGATGACCGCTGCCCATTCGACGAGTTGTTGCGCCATCTGCATGAGTTATTGACTGGTAACGGGTCCACGTTGTTTGATGGTCCGGAAATTGCAGTCTTTGTCGATTATGGTCAGCGGGCTTTGACGCGGGTCCAATCTCAGGCCTTATTAATGGAGTTTTTAAACAAGGAAAATTTCATTTTACAAGAATTTGGGGCGCATACGGTCGCGCGCCGGACGTTGTTTCGGAATCATAATAACGGGACAAAACAATCGATTTATAAAGGAACGGTTCGTGCCGGCCAAAGTCTGTTGTTTGATGGGGATGTTGTGGTCGTTGGTGATGTCAACCCGGGCGGGGAAATCGCCGCCACAGGGGATATCTTTGTCTTTGGCCGCCTCTACGGAATTGCACACGCGGGCATAGAAGGTGACACGCGAGCGGTGGTTGGAGCAGCAGAATTCGCCCCACTACAGGTCCGCATCGCGGATTACATTGGTCATGCCCCTCGGGCCGAAGGGAAACGCCTGCGCACGTTCATGGAACTGGCGTATTTGCATGAAAACACGATGGCGGTGGGACGAATGCATTTCCTACCCTCACTGCGACGGTAAACGGTAGAAGAGGGTGCGAATTTCATCGAGGACAGACGGCAATACGCACCAGGAGTGTAGCCTAGAGCTTGGGGGGAACATGGATGGGGTCTGCTATTGTCATCACGTCGGGTAAAGGGGGCGTGGGCAAGACCACGTCTTCCGCGAATATCGGAACGGCGCTGGCTCTGTTGGGGCGAAGTGTGTGCCTAGTGGATGCGGATATCGGCCTGCGTAATTTAGATGTTGTCATGGGGCTGGAAAACCGTATCATTTACGACATCGTCGACGTGGCATCGGGTGAGTGTAGGCTCGAACAGGCGCTGATTAAAGATAAGCGGTTTGAAAAGCTGTATCTGCTTCCAGCTTCGCAGACCAAGGATAAGTCCGCGCTTTCCGCAGAGTCCGTGCGACGCATTGTAAATGAGTTAAAGGAACAGCATGACTTTGTCATTATTGACTGTCCGGCAGGTATCGAACACGGCTTCAAGGTAGCCGTTGCCGGGGCGGATCAGGCGATTGTCGTGACAACCCCTGAAAACGCCGCGGTGCGAGATGCGGATCGAGTCATTGGATTGCTCGAAGCGGAAGGGTTGCGGGCGCCCAAGCTGGTGATTAACCGCATTCGACCCAACATGGTGAAAGCTGGCGACATGTTGGATATCGATGAAATTGTTCAGGTACTATCGATTGATTTGCTCGGTATTGTTCCGGATGACGAGGCGATTATTCGCAATGCCAATAAGGGAGAACCTACGGTGGTTCGGCCGGATACAAAGGCTTCCATCGCCTATCGCGACATCGCCCGGCGTATCCTCGGCGACTCGGTGCCTCTGATGTCCCTGGAAGATTCCCCAGGTTTCTGGGGGCGTGTGCGTCGGTTGATTAGGGGGAGACTGTAAGCAATTTATCGCGGCGGCTGCAGCATACTCGTCCATGCCTTGTCATACGAATGGTACTGGCATCGCGAGATGAAGGTGCGGTGCGGGAATCGATGATGAGAGGGGCGAGTGACGATGCTCCGCAGTCGCCAATCATTGTGGTCTTGGTTAAATCGCAAGTCTGAAGAAACGTCCTCCAATTCCAGTCAAGCTTCGGTTCCCGGCTCCGAATTTCCCCCGTTGGAAGACAATCCTTGGCTGTCTTTGCATACCCAGAATGCGAAACATCGCCCGGAGACCGGGACGGACACCCGGGCAGTGTATACACGTTGGTTATCGGAAGAGAGCTCACCCTATGGTTTTGCGGATCAAGATGGGACCCTGAAGCAGGTGGACAGTCGCACCTGGCAGCGAGTCAGTCGCCAGTCCAACAGCCGGAGATTCGTCGCATCAGCCGGCAATCGCCGCCGCGTATCGGCGTCAGGCAGACCACGCACGGAGTCCACGTGGATGCTGCAGAGCGTGCTCGCGGTCCTCGTCATTGCCGGTGGCTGGTATGGGGCACATGCCAAGACGCCGGTCGCGCACCAGATGGAGGCCGTTTTTCAACGGGCTTTTATGAGTGACTACAGTGACAAGGTGACGGGTACGTTTAGACGCTTTGCCTCTGCGTATCACATTGACTTGCCGGCATTCGGGGCGAGTTCGTTTCGATATCATGTTCCCTTGACAGGTCGAATCGTCAGCGATTATTCATCTCAGCATCCCGAGATGGTCATTCAAGGAACGCCGCAGGAGGTTGTGCTTGCGTCCGCATCGGGTGTGGTCTCCAAGCTTGCCCAGTCTGGACAAGGATATTTGTTGGTCATTGAGCACGGGGATGGCCGCAGCACGCTGTATGATGGACTGGCCAGTGTCTCCGTTCGCAAAGGAGAATCGGTCGCCTCTGCACAGGTCATCGGCCGACTAGGTTCCGCAGCTGAGCCGACGCTCCGGTTTGGCTTTGAAGAGGATGGAAAATTCGTCAATCCGCATGACTACATCGTTTGGACCCGTGAGCCGGCATGAGGCGTGGAACGGATGATGCTTCAGGCATGTCGACGCCTTCTTGGGGTATCCTCACGCGCATTCGGTTACATCCATTGTTTCTCTGCATGCTCGTACTGGCGGCTAGTCTGGGTTTTTGGGAAGACATGGTCCTGCTTTTCATTCTCGTCATGCTGCATGAGTTGGGTCATGCCATCGTCGCTGATGCGCTCGGGTATGAGGTGGAGGAGGTCTCGCTGCTACCGTTCGGAGGCGTCGCGCGGTTGGCCTACGGCCATTTGGGTTTTGTGCCCAGAGACGAGGCTTTGATTGCCGTGGCGGGTCCGGTGGTCAATGTTCTCTTAATCTTGCTGTCGTACGGTCTGCATCTTTGTGGCTTATGGTCCGAGGCGTTTGTGTCTCATGTGGTGCGCCTGAACGTGTGGATTGCCGTATTCAACCTGCTGCCTGGTCTGCCGCTGGATGGAGGACGAATCCTACGTGCCGCCCGCGCACGCGAAATCGGATTTGAACAGGCAACCCGGGAGGCCTACAGGATAGCCATGCTCTTAACCGTGGCTCTGTTGCTAGTAGGGGGTGTGTCCGTGTGGGCTGGTATGCCCCACATCGGCATGCTGTTTTTGGCCGTATTCCTGGGATTGGCCGTATGGAGCGGGATTAAAGGTTCTGGTGTGGAAACGGTACGATTTCTAGACGCAAAACGAAAAGGAAAGCGGTCTCGACCCCAGGAAATTCGCTCTTTTGCTTCTCCGGCGACAAGCACCGTCCGAGATGTCGTGCGGCGATTCTCTCCCGATCATTACCACATGGTGTATGTTCTCGATGACTCCGGGCAGGTGGTCACGATTGTCGAGGAAGAGGAGCTGCTCGAAGCCGTGTTTCAAGGCCGCTGGTTGGATCCGCTCGATGTGTGGGTCAAGCGGATCGATTAACGCGTCGATGGATAACCATGGATGTTCACAGTGAACTTGCTCGTGTGATAGAAACATGGTATGCTATTACGGATTGAACCACTTCAACCGCTTGTTGCAGGCCATCAAAACCCTGTAGGGGGTGCCTGGACAGCGAGTCTAAGTAAGGAGCGATTCTGGCTCATGTATGCTATTGTAGGTACTGGAGGCAAGCAGTATAAGGTCTCGGTGGGCGACGTTCTGACAGTGGAAAAACTCGACGCAGCGGTCGGCGATTCTGTGACCTTGGATCAGGTGTATCTGGTCAGTGGGGACAATGGCGTTCAGGTTGGGTCACCGCTGGTGGCCGGAGCGCGTGTCATTGCCAAGGTCGAGGGCCACGGTCGGGGTAAGAAAATCGTGGTCTTCAAGTACAAGCCGAAGAAGAATTATCACAAAAAACAGGGCCATCGCCAACCGTACACAAAGCTTAGGGTAGAAGCCATCGAGGTATAACACAGTGATTGTCTGCGACGTTACCGAGGTGGGCGGACGCATAGAGCGTTTTCGCCTGCGCGGCCATGCAGGATATGCGGAGGCCGGATCGGACATCGTGTGCGCAGCGGTTTCGGCATTGGTGACAAATGCCGTGAATAGTTGCGAGGGGCTGTTGAAACTGAAACCGAACTGCGAGGACGACGGGAATCGGTTCGAGTGTCGGCTAGGTACGCTGGCGGCACGGTCTGACGTGCAGCTGCTCTTTCGCAGTATGGTCTTCGGGCTTCAGCAGATTTCGGAGCAATATCCCAAACACGTAAAAGTGCGTATGCGTCAGGAAGAGGAGTGAACATCATGTTGCAACTGAACCTACAGCGGTTTGCGCATAAGAAAGGTGTTTCGAGTACCCGCAACGGACGCGACAGCATTTCCAAGCGACTTGGCGTGAAGCGCGGTGACGGCCAGCTGGTGACGGCGGGGAGCATCCTTGTCCGCCAGCGCGGAACCAAGATTCACCCGGGCGTCAATGTCGGCATTGGGAAAGATGATACGTTGTTCGCCAAGGTCGAAGGTCGGGTGAAGTTTGAGCGTTGGGGGCGCGATCGCAAGCGTGTGAGCGTGTACCCTGTCGCTGTAGAAGCGCAAGAAGCGGTTGCGAGCGAGGCGTAATACCGGTTCGAGCGATACGTGGACATTATGTATAACAGTGGGAAAGGGCCTGGCGGTTGCGCCAGGCCTATTTTTCAAGGGAGGGATAAGGAATCTGTGTCTCCTTGGCCTGAGGTATTTCGACGACACCGGCATGATGTGTTAAATGGGCTTCAGTTGGTGCAGGGGTATCTCCAGTTGGGAAAACCCGAACGAGCATTGACGGCGCTTCAGGAAGTCTCACAATGGCTTTTGGGCGTATCCTTGGTACAAACGCGTATGAAGGACGGAGACCATCCATTCCTCTTCGCTGTGGCCACATGTCCGTCGCTGACCGTTGTGTGCTGTGACCATCTTTTTCCTATGGACGATCGGTTGTGTCAAGAGCTCACCAGTGTGTGGTATAAATTGGAGGACGCGTTGGCCGCATCGAACATTCACCGCCTGCATATTCACGTCCAGGGGGATGCGACGGAATCCGCGTTCAGTACAAGGGTCTGGCTAAAGGTCGAGGAGGCACCTGACATTCATCCTTGGCTGCAGACGATCCGCTCGATGTTGCAGGAGTTTACTCGGATTGATGTGGGCATCCGTGCACAAGGATAAGTCGTCAAGGTCATGAGGAGTAAAAACGTATACACACCAAGTGATGGGGGAATATGGATGTTTGTCGATCAAGCGCGAATCTATGTCAAGGGGGGCGACGGGGGGAACGGAATTGTCGCGTACCGTCGGGAAAAGTACGTCCCGCTCGGGGGCCCGGCGGGTGGCGACGGTGGTCGTGGCGGCGACGTGATCCTGATCGTGGACGAAGGCCTCCGCACCTTGATTGATTTTCGTTATCAGCGGCATTTTAAGGCGGATCGCGGGGAGAACGGGGGCAACAAGAATCGGCACGGGCGCAGCGCCGACGACCTGGTGGTGAAGGTACCGCCCGGGACGGTGGTATACGATGACGACAGCGGGGAGTTTCTGGGGGATCTCGTTCATCACGGGCAACGCCTCCGTGTGGCGCGCGGTGGCCGCGGCGGACGGGGAAACACCCGTTTTGCAACCCCCGGTAACCCGGCGCCGGAAATCGCGGAAAAAGGGGAACCGGGGGAGGAGCGCTGGCTGCGCCTAGAATTGAAGGTGTTGGCGGACGTGGGGCTGATTGGATTTCCGAGCGTCGGGAAATCCACACTACTGTCGGTGGTATCGGCTGCCCGGCCGAAAATTGGTGACTATCCATTCACCACACTGACCCCCGAACTCGGTGTGGTGCAGACCCCTGACGGCCGGAGTTTTGTCATGGCGGACCTGCCCGGACTGATTGAGGGGGCTCACGAGGGTAAAGGACTGGGACATGAATTCTTGCGTCACGTTGAGCGTACGCGCGTGCTTGTGCATGTCATTGATATGGCCGCCGTAGAAGGACGCGATCCCGTTCGGGATTACGCGGTCATCAATGAGCAATTGCAGGCCTATAACGAACGATTGGCTGCTCGACCGCAATTGGTGGCGGCGAATAAAATGGACCTGCCGCAGGCGCAGGAGCATTTGGAGGCGTTTCGGAAGGCTTACCCCAGTCAACCTGTGTTTCCAATATCGGGAGCGACGCGCATCGGCTTGGACGCTCTATTGACGGCGATTGCGGATGTACTGGATGAGCAGCGAGAGAACGAGGATGTTGCGGAGGCGTTCGCCAAAGACGGTGAACCGGAGGCCAGGGTCACGGAACGGAAGGTCTACCGGTATGAACCGTCGCAGCCGTTTCGTATTCGCAGGGAAGGGCATGTATTCATCGTGGAATCAGAGGAGCTGGATAAGCTGGTTCGCATGACGAACTTTTCTCAGTATGATGCCGTGAAAAGGTTTCAGCGCATTCTAAAGCACCGTGGCGTCGACGATGCACTGCGCGAACGCGGCGCCAAAGAGGGCGATGTGATTCGGATTGCCGACATGGAGTTTGATTTTGTCGAGTGAATCCCCGGTTTGGTGGAACCCGCGCGTGGAGAAGGAGTGTATGCGTTGGGCGGACGCCTGTCTGCCCAACGAAGCGTTTGGTTGGATTTACGCAACGAATCACGACAAAGCGGTGTTCTCTCCGTTTCCGGTCACGGCCACGCCATACGGGTTTACGGTGAATCCGCAGGACCTTGTGGATTGGGCCTATAAATCAGACGGATTGGGCCGCGTACTTGCTACCTTTCACACTCACCCACTCAGTGGCGCTTCGTTTTCGACATCGGACCTGACCCTAGCCGTATGGGCAGAGTGGCATGTGCTGTTTGTCCGCGCAGGAGACGAGTGGGACGTGCGTTTTGGGCGCAGCATCAAAACGACAAAGGCAGCATCAAAACGATAAAGATTGTAAAACCCAGCCAAAATGATATCTATTGGTTGTTTTGAAAACAGGCGGTTGACGTGATTCCGCGAATCTATTCATACAAAGAATCCGCCATGGCGGAGTGGAGGGATAGTCGTGGAAGAAACGTCAGCCGCCTTTCTATTTGAAGAAGTGTTGGATCAGGCTTTGCAGCAAGGCTGTACGGATATTCACCTATTTCTTAGTCACACTCTGCTGGAAATCAAGTTTCGTGTACAGGGCTTGCTGGTACCGTTTCTTGTTACCGAGTCACCGGCCGGGACGACACTGGTTCGCCGCATCAAGGCGCTGGCGAGGATGGACGTCACGGATGCGCGAATTCCCCAGGATGGCTCGTTTCGTTGGGATGGAGCGGTGCCATGCGACATACGTGTCTCCAGTTTGCCCTTGGTCGATGGAGAGTGTATCGTTTTGCGTCTATTGTCGGGAGGGGAGCAGACCTACGATTTTCATGCCCTGGGCTTTAACGACCTACAGGTCCATCAATTGGTGCAAATGCTGAGCGTATCTGGTGGGCTCATGTTGCTGGTCGGGCCGACGGGGTCCGGGAAGACCACCACTTTATACGCCATGATGCACTGGTTGGCGGAACACGGTCGACACGTGATTAGTCTGGAGGACCCGGTCGAACGGTCATTTCATGAATTCCACCAGTTTGAAGTCCGCGAAAAGGCCGGGCTGACTTTTGCCGCCGGACTGAGGGCCGCCTTACGGCAAGACCCGGATGTGATTGTAGTAGGAGAGGTGCGTGACGACGAGACGGCTCGTATCCTCCTCCGTGCCGCGCTAACTGGGCACTTGGTGCTCACAACCACACACGCCATGGACCTTGTTGGAGCGGCGGAACGACTTTGGGAATTTGGTTTATCCCGTCCCCTCCTGGCCGACGTCTTAGTGGGAGTGGTCGTTCAGACGATGGTGGACAAGCCCTGCCTGCGTTGCCAAGGTCGCGGCTGTTCTGCTTGTAACGGGGGCGTGGCTCGGCGTCGGCCCCACTTTGTCGTCCACCGCATGACTTCGAATTTACGCAACGCCATTGCGTCCACTGCTCCTTGGCACACGATTCGTTCATCGGGTGGCATCGGGCCGGACGACAGTGAGGAATCGGTGGGTTATGCGAAAGGTTAAGTGGACGGCAAGCGTGGAAATTCGTACCTGGCTGCAGTCGTGCGCGAAGCGTCTTCATTACCTACGGAGGCGGCGGTATCAACGCTGTTTTCCAGAGCTCTGTCAGGACCTCGCGGAATTATTGGAGGCCGGTTTGCCGCTGCCAGACACGTTTGCGTGCTTGAAGGAGGTTCGGTCCGATAAACTCACTCTTGACTTGTTGGACCTGGCCGAAGAAGCGGTACAGCGGGGAGAGTTGCTCCGCCAGGCATGGCAATCCTACGCTCCTCCAGACCTGCTTCTGATGCTGGATGTCGGGGCTCAGTCCGGACAACTGGCGCAATGTTTGCAAATGTGGAGCGAACAAATGCGACAGCAACGGGAGTGGCAGAGTTCCTTGATGCGCACCAGCACGTATCCGCTGCTGCTGTTGGCGGTCACATTTCTCTTGCAAGGCTTTATTGCGCGGACTGTACTCCCCTCGTTGACTGAACTCTACCAATCTGTCGGGGAAACACAGTCCGCCAACGATTCGTGGGTCTTGCAACTGTTGCACATCATGCCGCTCTTGTTCGTTTGCGCAGTGGCTGCCGCAGTTGGCATGATTTTCGGCGCCTGGTGGCTGGATCGATACGCGCCACCGCGCTGCCGCCGGTGGATTCACGGGCTTCCGGTGGGACGTATGTTTCGTCTACAGCGCACTGGCAGGTTTGCGGCCGTGTTGGCTCAGTTGGTCACTGCGGGCGTACCTATTTTGGACGCCTTGTCGGCCCTGGAATTACAGAGGCGGCCACGCTGGTTGTCCCCGGCCTGCCGGGGCTTGGAGCAGCAGTTGTTGCAAGGGCAGGACATGGCATCTACTCTCGGTGGGGAATGGGACCCGGTGTTTCGTGCCTTCATGACGCTCACAGAATCAACCGGAAATTTGGCTGCTGGGCTGGAGCAGACCGCCGCGGTCCTTGGGAAAAGGTGGATTCGAAAAGTAGAAACGTTGATGCACTGGCTGGAGCCACTTCTCGTTGGGGTGTGTGGCAGCTTTGTGGCGGTCACCATGCTGGCGTTGATGCTGCCCATGTACAATCTCATGAACACACTGTCCACCGCGGGCATGCCAGTCCGGTGAATGCTTGTGAGAAACAAACTTCAACAGGAAAGTGAGTGATTGGGGATGCGTTCAACGGGGTGTCAAGGTGTTGGGGTGCGGCGGGCTGAAGAACAGCCGGTTGAAGAAAACCTGATTAGAGTACGGCGGGTGTTGGGGCGAATAAAACGCGGGGCTCAGGAAGAAGGGTTCACGTTGCTGGAGATGGTGGTGGCTGTCTCGATTTTAGCCATCATGACGGCGCTCGTTGCGCCCCATGTGTTCGGCATCGACAAGCACGTGCAAACCGTCGCGCGGGACGAGAATGAAAAAACGATTGAGGCCGCTCTGAACGAATACTACTTGCTCTATCATCAGTATCCCAGTGGAGACTCCGCGCAGCAGCTGCAAGCCTTAAAAGACGCTCAACTGCTGCAGTCGATTCCCCAAGATCCGGCTGGCGGGCAATATGTGATTCACATTCAGACGGACGGAAGTGTTGAGGTGACGTATCAGGATGACACAGGATCCAGCAGCGGTGGCACGGCAGGTTAAGCAGAAACAGAGGGCATGGCGGGGACTTCGCTTTCGCCAGCGAGTGGACGAATGTTCCGATGCGGACGCCGGCTTTAGCCTGCTCGAGGTGTGTGTTGCAGTCGCTTTGACGGGAATCTCGCTGGCCATCCCTGCGGTCGGATTTTCGGGGATGTGGCAGAGCATGCAGCTCTATGAAAGTACCGAGAACCTGATATGGGATTTTCGAACTACGCAAATGCTGAGCCAGTCCGTCGGGCCCTATGCGGTGGTCAATCTCCATAAGTACCAGCCGCAGTACGACCTTCTGATCGGACCTACGACGGTTGCGCAGAAGAGCTTTCTATCCGGCGTGGACTATAAAGACGGCTATCTGCAGATGCGGACTGGCTGGATTTCCTTTGATTCGGCCGGCGACGCCCACGTGGCGGGTGTGATTCGCTTGACCAACGGGTTGCAAGAGTCAGACCTACACATCTATACCGGGGCTGGATGGGTGAGCTTTGGCCCAGACGCCGACCCTGGAGGTGGGTCATGACCCTTATTGAGGTGATGTTGGCGGTCGCGTGTTTAGGATGGGCGGCTGTCGCTGCGAGTTCTGCGGAGCGTAGCGCGTTGTTTGGAATGGAACAGTCGCAGGAATTACGGGCAAGCTCGGAAGCGGCCGACGCCGTGGCGGAGACGATTTCGTCAGGGAACGCGGATGTACCATCCGAACTGCGTGTCAACGGGTACATGTGTACGGTGGAGGTGCACCGCGAGGATGGGTTTCCAGCTTGGAACCGGATTCAAGTACATTGTGGGAACGTTGACCAAACGATATGGGTGCGGACTCCGCCTAGTGACGCCTGATTCCGGCTTTTCACTGCTCGAGGTTACGGCTGCGGTGACCCTGACCGCCTTACTTACGAACGCGGCATTGTTTTGGCTCGTGACTCTCGGGACCCAATGTCAACAGGCCCTGACGGAATTAGAGAGCGATGCGGCCTGGGAAAACGCGGCTCGCGTATTGACGCAGGATGGACACGCCAGCTGCCGGGTGGAAGTAACAAACAACTGTCTGAAGCTCGGTTTAGTGAACGGCAATTCCTATTCGTACCTGGTGAATCCGTCTGGCCAGCTGGTACGGGTTCAGGACGGAGGAGGAACGAGTGTGCTCGGTGACCACATTAAGTCTCTTACCCCCCATGTACAGCCTTATGGATTCTCGATCACGCTGTCCATGCAGGATGGAAGCAGCCGGTCACTTCGCGTTCGGATTCTAGGCGGTTTGATGTCATGAATGCGATTGTCCCACACTTGACCTTGTTCCGAAAGTCGATTTCAGCTTTGAGGGGGCGGGCGTGACATTTGCCGTCAAGGACTGAACAAGTCGGATGGGGGACATGTCTTGTTCACGGTGGTGGGTTTCACCACGTTGTCGACCGGTTGGCTGGCGGTTTTATGGATGGCCGTCGGTATGGAAATGGTCATTCACAGTCAGCAAGCGGACGTGGAAAGGGCGTATTGGCTTGCAAGGGGAGAAATGGACTCGGTCGTTCAACAATTCAAATTAGACGGTCCATCCGTCTTGGATGAGGACGTACCTACTCCGGCTGGGCAAGTGCACGTTTGGACCCAGAACGAGTCTGGTCGAGACCACGGAGACCAGAACCCAAATGAGTGGAAGATTTTTATTATCGCGCGCGTAGGCGGCGCTCAGGATGTCGAGACGGTTGCGTACGATGCGGCCCAAAAGCGGATTGTGGATTGGTTGGATGAATCCCCTCCCCCAGAATACTGAACCGTTTGCGGAGCGGTAGTATCCCCGTTGTCGCAGCCAGTGGATGATTGAACGTTGGAGACTGCCGCTCTAGCGATTATACTGGGGTTAGCTTTTGCAATGCATCAATACGAGGAAGGGCTTCATCATGCAGCATATCAAGGCAGTTTTACCTGCCGCTCGGATGGCGGAAGTCTCAAATTGGGATGCGTCATATTTTCGCAGCGAAATTCCCGAACTGGATGCTTGGGAGATCGATGAGGAGACGCTCTTGCGTCACCGTCACCTTTTGCTTGAGTACATTCGGCAACGGACCATTTGTGCCGCTTGCAAAGGCTATGAACACTGCCCGAAAGAAGGCGACATGAAGGGGTTTGTGCAAGTCCTAGAGCGGTACGGTCGGCAGTTGACCGTCGGTGTCCACCGCTGCGAGCCGTTTCAGGAGTACAGCCTTCACCTACGTCTGCAGCGCTACGTAAGAGAAGCGGGAGGACTTCCGCAGGATAGTTCCTTCCGGTTTTCCAATTTTCCCTTGGAGCAGAGGCAGAAGTATCCGCGCCTATTGCGTTTTGCCGAACAGTTTGCCGAGACTTATGAGGTGGGTCGCGCCAGTCCGGGCGTTTACTTGTTTGGACCACCAGGCGTAGGTAAGACCCACCTTCTGTTGGCCGTACTGAATCGCTTGCGTGACCGCGGAATTCCGTGTCTGTTTGTGCGTTCCGACTCGATCTTCGATCGGATGCGGCAGATTATTTCTGAAAACGGAGACTTGGAATCGCTGCTGCAGGCGCTAGCGACCGCACCAGTATTGGGGATTGACGAGTTTGCCCAAGAGCGAGCCAACGAGTTTACGTTGGAAAAGTTATTTCGTATTATTAATCATCGGTTCCACGCCAAGCTGCCCACGTGGTTTACGAGCAACTATGCCCCTCCCGATATCTATCGACGCAACGGGGAGGATTTGTTGGATTCTGTAGGGCCTTTGCGCAGTCGGATCATGCAAATGGCAAAATTGGCGAGAATGGATGGCCCAGATGCGCGGCAGCGCAATCTCCAATCTTTAACGTGAGTTCGTTGTCGCGTCCGGCTGGCGCGAAGGGGAACCCGAGTGCATGGTCCGTTCCGGCAGACCAATCAGTGCGGCTTGACGAAAGGTGATTTCAACACGTGGCGCACTGCGTTCGCGTAGTTCGTGTCGTTTGCGGTTTCGTTCTTTTTCTAGGATTGCGCGTTCCTCTTCGCTAACGTCGTACAGAAGACTGTCGTAGTATAGATCAATTTGGTCCAGTTCCTGCTTTAGGTTTTCCTGAGCCCGAATCGCCCAGGACATGTCACTGCGCAGAATATCTTGGTGTAGCTTGTCCCGCACTTTTGCAAACGCTTCGGAGATAGACAAACGTACGTTGTGCAGCAGTTCATCTGAGCGTATTACGCGCATCGGAATGTGCTTGATGTACGCATAGAAACGGTCGATCATCTGCCCGTTTTCCAGACAGACCGCCAGGGAGCGGTAAGATTGCTGAGTGAGGTCCGATTTGCAGGAAACCATTACGTTGACCATCAACCATGGGATGAGGCGATGATCTGCTCCTGAACCTACATGGATGGGGGCCACACATGCGAAACGCCCCCGTTTTTCCAAGGAATCAAAGATCTTCTCCAATCGAAAACTGCCCAGAGAGATCAACTCACACGTCGGTGGGCGGAAAAACATGCGCTCGATGTCGGACATTCCGCGGGTCTCCGCACGTTGCCAGGCTTCATCTCGCAATCGTTGATTCTCTCGTTTTGCGGCTTCTTCGGTGAATGCGAGTCTCAGGACGGACGGTTCGACTTTTTGACCGGTTTGTTCCACCCACATCCAAAAGTACGGCCGGTCGCTCAACTCTTTATCCACGTCTAGAGGCAACACGTACTCCATATAGAATTCGCTTTTGTACTGTTCTGTAGCACCTAAGGCTTGCAGATACCGCTCGCAAAATCTCATGCGTTCGTCTGCCGTGCGCAGTGGAAGGGTATGCGCTGTGGTATCCGATAGTTGCGCGCGTGGCTTCATGTCTTGTTCGAGGCCTGCCATGATTTTCGAGCGCCCTCCTCTCTCCATGCGTTCAGAATGTCATCCCCGAACTCTTGTAAACGCTCGCGTAACTGAGTTTCGTCTTCGCTGGTCATGGCGATGTCCATAACCCTACGGTCAAAGTCTGGGCCTAACTTATGGTCTCCGACGATGTAATCCAGTTCGCCAATGATCATCTCAAACATGCGGATCTTTTCTTGCAACAGGTCAACGATGTGGGCTTCAATCGTATTCTCTGTCGATAGGTTGTGGATATATACTTGCTGGGTCTGACCGAGTCGATGAATTCGGCCGATGCGCTGCTCCAGTCGCATCGGATTCCAGGGTAGATCAAAGTTGATCATGTGATGACAAAACTGTAGATTAATTCCCTCTCCGCCCGATTCAGTCGCCACGAGAACCTGGACCTTGTGCGCAAACAAGTCCTTCATCCAATCTTTTTTGCCGCGCCCAAAACCGCCGCGGAACGGAACGGCTGATATTCCATGCCGTTTGAGCATGTACAGCAGAAAGTCTTGCGTAGCGCGGTACTCTGTGAAAATCACGCACTTGTCGTCAATGTCCTGAAGCATCTCCAGCACCGTGTTGACCTTTGTATACGTTTGAATGCTCTCCGCCATGTGAATGAGCTCTTGCAGCGTCCGTTGCAGCGCTTCGTCTTTGCTGCGCTTCACCATGCGCTCCATGGTGACCATGGCGGCGTATGGGGAACTGCAGATTTCCCGCTGCAGGGTGATGAGCGGGAGAACCGAACCTCTCCCAGCAGCGCGGATCCGATATTGTGAGCGTAGAAACGTCTGTACGGAATCGTAGAGGGTGCGTTCTTCCGGACTTAGGGTGAGTGGAACCGAACGGACATGACGTGGTGGAAGTGAGGTCGATCCGTCCCTACGCCGATTCCGTATCATCACATCCGCAACTTGTTCGCGCAAGGTTGCGGGCTGTTTAGCACTTCGGGGTGACTCCAAGAAGGCTTGCGAAAATTCCCGGCTGTTTCCCAGGTGCCCGGGCCGCAAGAGTGTCACCAGGGTATGCAACTCACGCAGGTCGTTCTGCATGGGGGTTGCCGTAAGCAGAAGCAGGAACTTGTTCGGGATCTGATTCACCATCTGCCAGTTCTTAGTCCGGGGATTTTTCAATTTATGCGCCTCATCGATAATCACCAAGTCCCAGGATTGTCCCACGACTGCAGTTCGATGCGGCTCGCGTTTGGCCGTATCCAGGGACGCCACGATGATATCGTGTTCCGTCCATGTCCATTCATTTCTTTGTGCGAAGCAAGAAATGCGAAATTTTTCGTTCAACTCTCGCGTCCACTGTAGGACCAATGAGGCGGGCACCAAGATTAAGGCCTTGCGGACCAGTCCACGTAAGAGGTATTCCTTAAGAATCAGGCCAGCCTCTATCGTCTTGCCGAGACCCACTTCGTCCGCCAGAATGGCGCGGCCGCGCAGGTCGCGCAAGACGCGACGCGCGGTCTCCACTTGATGGGGAAGTGGCGTAAACCCGTGAACATGTTCCAGTGCCATCAACTCGTCAAAGCCTTGCGCCATTCTGGCTGTCACAGCAGCTGTCTGTAATTCAAACAGAACCCACTCCGACGCACGCTGGCTGGTATCCGGAAGGCTGGATAAAAACTGGAGGAAATCCTGTTCCATTGTCGTACCGTCATCGTAGATCGGCGGTGTATTTTGGGACGTGTCGACCTTGTGGGACGTATCGACTTGGCGCTTGCAATTCATTCCCATGACTCATGACCTCCATCGCCGAGACAGCCACTGTCCACCTGAGCCTAGGCATCTAGTATGGACCACGACGAAAAAAGGTTGCACCCGGCGACGGATGTTAGAGGTGAAACGGATAGGTCCTGACCGGACACATAGGTTTACTCTTGCTGTCGAAGGGGAAGGGGATGGTCAACATCACCGAAGATGCGGCCCGAAGCGTACGGCAAGTGGTCCTGGCAGTTGACGCACATCACCCGCCAACCGTGCGGCCCTAGTGCGAATCGGGTGATGCTCGTGTTGCCAAGAGCGGGGGCGGGTTGCCCTAAGTAGGTCAGCCAGGCGCGAATCAGGCCGCCGTGACTGACGCAGAGGACGCGTCCTTGACGGACATCCGTGGTGATACGCTGAATCACCTTCAACAGCCGTTGCCGCATCTGGGCTTCCGGTTCCCGAGATGGCGCACCGTTCGGAAAACGCTGATTGGCCACGCTGCGGAGTAGGCCCTCCGCCTCCCCGAGGCATTGCTCTCGAAGTCCGTCGGTGATGTGAACTGGTGCTGGAATGCGGCGAGCTAGGATACGCGCCGTAACCAACGCCCGATCGAGATCGCTCGTATAAATAGCTTGAAAAGGAATTCCTTCTAGGCTTTCGGATAAAACTGCGGCCTGGTGAAGTCCGTTTGTATTCAAGGGGATATTGGTCCAACCTTGAATACGGTGTTCGACGTTCCAGTCCGTCTCCCCATGGCGAATCAACCAGAATTCGAGCATGGGCTTACCTCCCCTTGTAGTGGTTCCAGTATAGCAAGAGGTTATGGTACAATGAACACGATTTTGGCCTTAATTTCGGGTGTACAATACGGTTCTTGACCTCGGCGAAAGGGGGGAAGGGATACAGTGGCGGGTCTCATATTGCTCCTCCATGGTCCGAATCTGAACCGCTTGGGTCAACGTCAGCCGCATATCTACGGAAAAGAAACCCTGGCGGATGTGGTTGCGCGGGTGCGCAAGGTATGTGAGCCGCACGGTGTGGAGGTCAAAGACTTTCAATCCAACCACGAAGGTGCCATCATCGATTTCGTACAGACACACGGACCACAGGCTCAGGGCATCATCCTCAACCCTGGGGCACTGGCTCACTATGGGTATGCGCTGCGCGACTGTTTAGAGGATATCGGCCGTCCCGTGGTTGAAATACATATTTCCAATGTTCATCGCCGGGAACCATTTCGGCACCAGCTCGTGTTGGCACCGGTGGCAGTTGGTCAGATTGTCGGGCTGGGCCCGATTGGATATGAATACGCGGCCCACTATCTATTGCAGTTGATGACATCTGAATGACGGGTCCCTACGCAAAGGAGGGCTAGGAATGAATTCTCGTCTGCTGGAGCTACGCAAGGCACTCCGGACGCAGGGGCTGGAGGCTCTATTTGTTGCCGAACCTAATAACCGACGGTATTTAAGCGGGTTTACGGGAACCTCTGGGTTCCTTTTGGTCACTCCGGAGAAACAATGGTTTCTTACCGATTTTCGGTACATAGAGCAGGCGAAGGCGCAGTGTCCGGAGTTTGCGGTGGTGGATCATGGTGCGTCCGTTGTCGACGCGATGGCAGATCTGCTGCAAGACGCAGGCGTAAAGTCACTGGCATTTGAACAAGACTATCTAACGTATGGAGAGGTCTTGCGTTATAAAGAACTGGAGAACCGGGTGCCCGGCTTAACGCTTGTTCCGGTTTCGGACCTGATTGAGTCCTTGCGGATGACCAAAGATACCGCTGAGATTGACCGGATTCAGCAAGCGGCGGCGATTGCAGATGCTGCCTTTACGTACGTTTTGGGTGTCATTCGTCCGGGCATTACGGAAAAGGAAGTAGCCCTGGAATTAGAACTGTACATGCGGAGGCAAGGTGCCAGTGGTCCTTCTTTTGAGACCATCGTCGCCTCAGGCTGGCGTTCTGCGCTCCCTCATGGGGTCGCAAGTGACAAGGTGATTGAGACCGGGGATTTTGTTACGCTGGATTTTGGGGCGGTTCTTGATGGGTACTGCTCGGACCTCACCCGTACCGTTGTCGTAGGCCAACCAGAACCGCGGCAACGAGAGATTTATGGATACGTGAAAAAAGCCAATGAACTCGCTTTGGCGGCGGCTCGACCCGGATTGACGGGGCGAGAACTGGACGCCGTCGCCCGCAATTACCTGGCCCATCAAGGCTTGGCCGATGCCTTTGGTCATAGTCTCGGCCACGGCGTAGGTCTTGCGATTCATGAATCACCGCGTGTATCTAAACAGAGCGAAGACCGACTGGCCAAAGGGATGGTCATCACTATTGAACCCGGGGTGTATTTGCCGGGCTGGGGCGGGGTTCGCATCGAGGATGACATCGTTTTAACGGACGACGGATGTAAAATCCTTACCCATGCACCGAAGGACCTGATCTCCGTGGGATAAGGTAAGCCGTAAATCGCATGGACATCTGTAGAGGAGGCAGTGGAGTTGATTTCAAGCAACGATTTTCGTCCGGGTACAACCATTGAGGTGGATGGAAATATTTATCGCGTCATCGAGTTTATGCACGTAAAGCCGGGGAAAGGTGCCGCTTTCGTGCGTACCAAACTAAAGAACGTGAAGACGGGTGCGGTCAAGGAACAGACGTTCCGAGCCGGAGAAAAAGTTCCGCGCGCCCGGATTGAAACGCGGGAAATGCAGTATCTATACAATGACGGAGAGAACTATACTTTTATGGATACGGAGACGTATGAACAGATTCAAATCAATAAATCCCAGCTCGAATACGAGTTGAACTTCCTCAAAGAGAATATGAATTGCTACGTTGTGATGCATGAAGGGCAATCGATAGGCATCGATCTACCCAATACGGTGGAGCTGGAGGTCGTTCGTACGGAGCCGGGCATTAAAGGCGATACGGCTCAGGGTGGAAGCAAACCCGCCACGTTGGAAACCGGCTATACACTCAGCGTTCCTCTATTTGTCAATGAAGGTGAACGTATTATTGTGGATACGCGCAGTGGGGAGTACGTTTCACGCGCCTAGGGATTCCCGATACAACGAGAACCGAACGCTCCAGAATTTCATAATCCGTTTGAAAACCGTCTCGGCTTACTCGGGACGGTTTCTTTTTGCCCGAAATTTTCCTGCGCGCGTCTACTCCGCGGGTTGTCCGCATAGCACTGGTTAGGGGGGATGAATATGTGGAACGTGGTGGACAAAGTGGTGTACGCGATGGCGGGTCTGCGGACTATATCCGGTCTGATTGAATTGACAGCGGCGATGCTCATGATCTACGCAGGAACTGCGGCGAAGGCTCTGCAGATCAATGGGGCGTTGGCGCTGGTTGGTCCTTTCATTCTGGTTGCCGTCACGGCCTTGGGCCTCGCCGGGCTGGCGAGCGAATTAAACTGGGGGAGGCTCATTTGGATTCTTGTCGGAGTCGGCTGCATTCTGTATGGCGCCCGCGCGGCGTGACACCATTTTCGGCGGCACAACCGGCGAAACCGTGTGCACTCCGCGGGCTGCCATGTGGATTACGTGGTTTGCTTGCGAAACAGGCTGAACACGAAGAACATCAAGAGGACAAAGATTACGAGAAAGACGACAATCCATCGGATGAGAACGGTGATTTCCATTCGATTCGTTCCCTCCTTTTTTCTTTATTCACCTCTCTCGTTTCATCACTCCTTCCATCACATGCAAAACCGGACCAGAATGTGCGCTCGAACGAAAAAACCGTGACCCCCGTCCGCCTGGCATAAGGAGCTCTGCCCGTCCATATACATGGACTAACCGAGGGGGTGGACGACCGTGGACGCCCAGAGGGAACGTGGGCTGGGAACTGGACACCGCAGTTGGGACGCAGTCATCCGGGTATGTCCGCCGGATGTTTTCACGTACCTGGAAAAACTCTCTGCGTTCGAACGCGAACGGATTGAGGAATTGCGATTTCGCCTAGGTCAACCACTGCAGGTTTGCGGGGACGGCGTCAACGCGTTTGTCGGACGGAATGGGGAGTTGACGCAAGACCCCAAGGAGGGTGTGTGTATCGAACAGGAGCACATCACCCGGGTTTTGCAAGTGGTGACACAGTCCTCGCTGTACGCGGTCGAAGACGAGCTTCGTCGCGGTTTTGTGACGATGCCCGGCGGCCATCGGGTCGGTGTTGCGGGACGGACTGTCCTCTACGACTCAGGTGCAGTTCGGTCCGTTCGCAGTATCACTTCTCTAAACATTCGCCTGGCTAAGGAGAGGCCTGGATGTGCCAGTACGGTTTGGCCGCATCTCTGGAATCCCGACACGAAACGACCGTTCAGCACCTTGCTCATCTCTCCACCGCAGTGCGGAAAGACGACGATGCTGCGCGACCTGGCCCGACACTTCAGCGAGGGAGAGGGGCGGATTGCAGGGATGAAAGTCAGCATCGTCGACGAACGGTCCGAGATTGCCGGATGTGTGGATGGGGTACCCCAGTTCTCGTTGGGACCACGCACGGACGTCCTCGATGCCTGTCCCAAGGCGGAGGGGATGCTGATGGCCATCCGAAGTCTTTCGCCGGACTTGATTGTCACGGACGAAATCGGTCGTGCCGCGGATACCGACGCGATTTTGGAAGCCTCGCATGCGGGGGTTGCGGTGCTGGCCAGCGCGCACGCCCGCAATCTTCAGGAATGGAGCGAGCGCCCTTACATGCGCGACCTGTTTGAAATGCGCGCTTTTGAGCGGTTTATCGTCCTCAGTCGACGCGATGGTCCCGGAACCATCGAGGCCCTTTTAGACGAGACAGGGCGGAGACTTGCCGCGTCCGTTCCAGCCGGGCGGAGAATTCGCGGATGATCCGCGAGCTGGGGGCAGCCCTGGTCTTCATCGCCTGCACCGGTCTCGGGTTTCGCGTGGCGCGGGATTATCGGGACAGGCCTCGGCACCTTTCGACGCTGACGCACGCCATCCGATTACTACAGGCCGAGATTGAGTTCAGCGTGACGCCGTTGCCGCAGGCGTTGGCGCGGACGGCAGAGCGCAGCCGCCCACCGGCGAATCGGCTGCTGCGCGCCGCAGCCGAGAATTTACAGCGTGGAGAGGTCAGCGTCGAGGACGCGTTTGCAGCCAGCATCGAATCCGTACGGGGATATGCCGCGCTGACTCGCCAGGATTGGGAGGTTGTCAAGCAATTCGGCGCGACGGTGGGGACATCGGACAGGGCGCATCAAAGTCAGCAGTTCGCAGTGGCCCTTGCAAACCTGAATCGGCTGGAGCAGGAGGCCCGCGAGAGCCAGAGAAAGAACGAGCGTTTATGGCAGTACCTCGGGGTTCTGTGCGGACTTCTCATTGTCATCCTGCTCTATTGATAAAATGCCTGTTTTGTGGGGAGGAGCCGTCATGACCCCAGAAATCCGCGCGGTGTTTCAGATCTTTGGCATTGGTTTTTTGGTGGCCATCCTACACACCATTCTTAAACAAAGCGGAAAGGAAGAGTTTGCCCACTGGACCACTCTACTCGGATTTGTCGCCGTCTTCGTGATTGTCATCGGATACGTGGATCGCCTCTACGATGAAATCCAACGCGTGTTCCTGAGTCAGTAGGTGACCGCATTGCACATTTTGCAGCTTGTTGGGATTGGGCTGGTGGCGACCGTTTTGGCAAGCGTACTGCGCCCACAGGTGCCGCAGTTCGCCTTGCTGATAGGGCTTTTGGCTGGGACGGTCATGCTGCTGGCGGTGGTGCGGAATCTCGACGCGGTGGTGGTCGTTTTAAACGATTTGGCGCGCGAGGCCAACGTCGACAAAGGCGTTCTCTCCACCGTCCTCAAGATTATTGGCATCGCCTACATTGTCGAGTTTGCCGCGCAAATTGCCCGGGACGCACAGGAGGGAGCTTTGGCCAACAGGATTGAGTTGGCCGGCAAAGTGGGGATTGTCGTCTTGGCGATCCCGATTGTCACCGATGTCGTGGAGTCGCTGATTCATCTCCTGCCGTAACGGCCGATAAGGGGGGCTAGCCGTGTGGACTCGCCGCTTCGGTCGCATCGGGGTTATCCTCCTGACGACGGCCATGTGTCTCATTGTGACGTTGTTTGGGAGTCCGCACATAGTGCACGCCGAGCAAGCGGATAACCCGACGGCAGCCACAACCTCGGTGTCCAGTGCGGCGGCAACCACGGCCCATGACATGCTCGAAAAAGCGGCTGAGGGTCAACTGGATGATTTGCCCACGGAGTCCATCACAAAGTTCTGGACGGAGTTGGAGCAGGAATACGGAGGTTATCTTCCGGAGGCATCGGGCACGGACCTCATTCGTTCCATTTTGGACAATGGCGGCGTCAACTTGCACGGCTTTACAGCCGGTCTGTTGGAGTACTTCTTTCACGAAGTGCTCGGCAACTTGCGGATTCTTGGCTCCATCCTGATTCTTGCCGTCTTGGCCGCTGTCCTAGAGTCGCTCCAGACCGCCTTTGAACGGCAAACGGTCAGTCAAGTCGCGTATGCGATGATCTTTTTCGTCTTGATGATTCTCGCCATCGGCTCCTTTACACAGGCCATGGGTTATGCCAAGCATGCAATTCACACCATGACTGATTTTATGCTGGCAACCGTCCCGCTTGCGGTCACACTGCTGGCCGCTTCGGGAGCGCCCGCGTCAGCCGCGTTTTTTCACCCCATCCTGTTGTTTGCCGTGCACATGATTAGCAACGTGGTCTTTTTGTTGGTCTTTCCGATGATTTTCTTCGCCGCTGTCTTGGATATTACGAGCGCCCTGTCGCCTCGCTATCAGTTGACGCGCTTGGCGGGTCTTTTGCGTACCATCGGGGTCGGCGTGCTCGGTTTGTCGTTAACCGTGTTTTTGGGGATTGCCAGTGTGCAAGGGTTGGGGCGGGGCATCGCGGATGGCGTCGCCATGCGCACCGCAAAATTTGCCGTTGGTGCCTTTGTGCCTGTCATCGGCAAGGCGCTGTCGGATGCCGCGGAGACTGTGGTCAGTGCGTCGTTGCTCGTCAAAAATGCGGTGGGCATCGCAGGGCTTATCATCCTCGCGTGTATTGCCGTGTTTCCGGCCCTGAAGATCCTGGCTCTGGCCCTGATATACAACGGGAGCGCGGCGTTGATGCAGCCGCTTGGGGAAACGTCGATGGTCAATTGCTTAGGCGCTCTCGCCAAGAGCTTGATCCTGGTTTTTGCTAGTGTGGCTGCGGTGGCGTTGATGTTCTTCATCTCGATTTGCATTCTATTGGCGGCTGCAAACATTGCAGCGGTGATGACGTGAGCGCGCTGGGTGGATGGCTGAAGCAAATTGTGTTGGTCGTCATGTTGGCCATTTTGGCCGATATGCTGCTCCCGACTCGCACGATGCAAAAGTATGTCCGGATGGTAATGGGATTGGCCGTCATCGCCGTCATGCTGGGACCCGTGACGCCGTTGACGCAGCGTGACTGGGCGGCACACCTCGCTGACTGGGCGTTGCGGCAGATCGACACGGTCGGTGCGCCGCCAAGCTCTCATACGGACGTCGTGGCCGGATGGGGTGCGGATCAGCTCGAAAAAACCTTGGCCGAACAACAGAACCGAGTCGCCAATCATAACCTGGCGCAAGCGTTGGAGCAAGGGTTGAATCAGCAGTTTGGGATTCATAGCGACGGCATCACGGTTTCTGGGGCAGCGGCCACCCACTCGCCAAGCGTCGTCATCCGCTTGCCGGCGACCGAGGCGGATCGCGCAGATGCTGTCCGCGACTGGGTGGCCAGGACGCTCGAGATTTTACCGACGCAGGTCCAGGTCGTTATCCAAGGGGGGGAAGGCGATGGAATGGAAACGGCTTTTGGAAAATAGGTGGCTCGTGGTGCTCGGCGTGATTGGCGTGCTCTGTCTACTTATCGGGTCGTTTTGGCCGGGTTCCGTCGCTGCGGTGGCGACCATGAGCAAAAACACGGGGAAAAGCGTCTCAAACACGAAGTCCGACGCGAGAACGAGTACATCGGGAGATTCGCAACAGCTGGACCAGCAGTTGACCAAAATGCTGCAAAACATTGCAGGGATTCACCGCGTGTCGGTGATGATTACGTTCGATTCCAACGGTAGTGTGGAGGTGGCCAACAATGTGCGCAAGACCATCACAAAGCAGGGAGGGCGTTCTGGCTCCGAATCGACCACCACGGATACCGAGGTCTTCTCGCAGCGAAACGGAGACGGGAGCGACTCACCGTACGTTATCAGCCGGAAAACGCCGACCGTTCGGGGGGTATTGGTCACGGTGAACGCGGATGATTTTGACCTAGCCAAGGCAGAAATTATTGACGCAATTACGAATGTGTTGGACGTGCCCGCATATAAAATTAGCGTGGAACCTCAAAAGCCGAGTTCATAGAATCGGGGAGGAATGTACAGTGGTAAAACGGCAGACCGTTTGGCTCTCGACGATGATGGTGTTGTCGCTGATGCTAATCGGCTACTACACCATGAACGGATCGCAAAGTCAGACTGGATCAAACCAGGACGAGACGATTACCACGACGGCTGGCGACAATGGCAAGGATACCAATAAGGACAATAGCAACGACCAGGCCAACCAAGGCTCCATAACAAATCAGTCGGGTCAACAAACGTCGACGGGGTCGGAAGATTGGTTTATCAGTCAACAGACACAGGTGCAGCAGAATCTCGCAAAATTGGAGGATACCTATAAGAACATTATCACGAACACCAAGTCGCCGGACTCGCAGGTGGCACAAGCCCAGGAGGCGATACAGGTACTGGAGAACGTCCGCGGTGGGATTGAGAACGCCCATGACGCCATCGTGAACGACGGATTTCAGGATTGTGTCATCTACCCGGTCTTCGACAAGCAGGGAGACCTGACGAAGGTGAACGTCTACGTCAAGGCCAAAAAGCTGTCGGCTGATCAGGCGGTGAAAGTGATGAATATTGTCCACCAGCAGCTGAACATCGATTTGATGAATGTGTCGGTACAAGTCCCTAAGTCCAACTAAATTCAATCCGCCCGAAAATTCGCCCGAACCCCCTGGAGCCCCGTTCGCAGGAGCGGGGCGGACGTTTGTCCAGTGGCTCCGATTTATGCGCCTCAAGAGGGTCTGTGCTATACTAATGCGAGTAATTTGGACACGTCTTGGGGAGTGAGTCAGGCTTGTTAAAGTTTGAGGAGATTCGCGAACTGGTTCGCCTGTTCGATGAAACGAACGTGGTCGAACTCAATCTTGAACTTGAGGGCGCAAAGATTCGCTTGAAAAAGGCAGAGGCGGTCCTACAGACGGCGCCGAGCACGGGATTCGTTCCGGCCCTCCCAGCAGTGTCGAACCAAGCTGTGGCGCCTGTGCCGCGGGTGAGCGATACAGCGGTCGAGACGACCGAGCCGCAATCGACGGCGCCTGTAGCGGTCGAAACGTCCGTCGAGGAGGCTGGGATTCATATTGTCAGTTCACCGATGGTCGGTACGTTCTATCGCGCGCCGTCACCAGATGCTCCCCCGTTTGTGGAGCGCGGATCGAAGGTCGATGAAAAGACGGTGGTGTGCATCGTCGAGGCCATGAAGCTGATGAACGAGATTGAGGCCGAAGTCAAAGGCGAAGTGGTCGAGGTCTTGGCGGAAAACGGGCAACTGGTTGAATACGGGCAACCATTGTTCAAGATTAAAGTGTCGTGAGGAGCTTAAGTCATGTTTAAGCGTGTACTCATTGCGAATCGTGGAGAAATCGCTGTTCGTGTCATCCGAGCCTGCCGTGAATTAGGAATTCAAACGGTTGCCATCTATTCAGAGGCCGATGCGGATGCCCTTCACGTCCAATTGGCAGACGAAGCCTATTGTATTGGACCAACGCCAAGCGCTAAGAGCTATTTACATATTCCCAGCATCATGTCGTTGGCCACGCTGCGCGGCGTCGATGCGATTCATCCCGGGTATGGATTTTTGGCGGAAAACAGCGACTTCGCGCAGGCCTGTGAAGACTGTGGGATCACGTTCATTGGGCCGAGCAGCCACGCGATTGAGACGATGGGCGACAAGTCGGTGGCGAAAGCGACGATGAAAGCCGCCGGGGTGCCCACGGTGCCAGGCAGTGACGGGTTGGTCGAGGATGTCGAAGAGGCGGTTGCGGTCGCAGCGCGCATTGGTTATCCGGTCATCATTAAGGCGACCGCAGGGGGCGGCGGCAAAGGCATTCGCGTCGTGCGCGATGAGGCATCCCTGCGCCAGGCCATCGTGACCGCACAGCGGGAGGCCGAAACGGCATTCGGAAACCCGGGTGTGTATTTGGAAAAGTACATTGAGCGCATGCGCCACGTGGAGATTCAGGTCCTCGCGGATAAACACGGAAATGTGATTCACCTCGGTGAACGAGACTGTTCCGTGCAGCGGCGCCTACAGAAACTCGTCGAGGAATCTCCGTGCCCTGTGTTGACTGAAGAGACCCGGCAGAAGATGGGAAATGCTGCGGTTGCGGCTGCCAAAGCGGTCGATTACGTCGGTGCGGGAACAGTCGAGTTTATCTATGCACCGGACGGACAGTTCTACTTCATGGAGATGAACACCCGGATTCAAGTTGAGCACCCGGTTACCGAGTGGGTGACTGGTGTCGATCTGGTCCGTGAGCAGATTCTCGCCGCCGCGGGCGAACCGCTGTCGATCCGGCAGGAGGACGTTCATCTGCAAGGCCATGCCATCGAATGCCGCATCAATGCCGAAGACCCGTATCGCCAATTCATGCCTTCGCCAGGGACCATCACGGAATACCTGCCGCCGGGCGGTATTGGGGTTCGAGTGGACAGCGCTGCCTATCCGGGGTACACGGTGCCACCTCACTATGACTCGATGATTGCCAAGTTGATTGTATGGGCGCCTACCCGGGAGCAAGCCATTGATCGCATGCTGCGAGCCTTGGCGGAGTATCGGATTGAAGGCGTCAAGACGACGATTCCCTTTCACCTGCGCCTGCTTGCGCACGAAAAATTTCGCGTTGGGGACGTCAGCACACGGTTTTTAGAGGAAAATTCGGTGCTCTGAACGGGTGGCCGCGGTTGGCCGGCCGATTCGGCTCTGATATACTGCCACGTAAGTGGGACGGGAGGGATGTCTTGCCATGCAAGACATGGAGTTTCAATCCACCGAATATGGTAAAATCCAGATCGCCGATGAGGTCATCCAGGTGATTGCCGGCTTGGCGGCCACCGAGGTGGCGGGTGTCCTTGATATGACGGGGAGTATCGCGGGGGGGATTACCGAATCCCTGCTCGGACGGAAGAATCTGTCCAAAGGTGTACGCGTGCGCTTCGCCGATGACGACCGGAGTTGTTCCATCGACTTGTCCGTCGTGCTTGAGTTTGGCGTGAACATTCCAGAGACCGGGGCGGCTATCCAAGAACACGTCAAAGAAGCCGTCGAAGGCATGACGGGGTTGGATGTGGCCAGCGTCAACGTGAGTGTAGCCGCTGTTGTGCTCCCTGGTGACAAGGAACGGGTGAGGGAACTTTCGGAACCCGACAGGCGCAACCGCGCATAAGACGTGCGATGCGGCGGCCCCCTGCGGTCGCCTTCGTTGCTTGCCGAGGAGGGAGTTTGTGAGCATCATTGATCGATTCTTGCTGGTGATTCTTTCATTAGGGGTTTTATGCGCCTCCATCCTCTTGGTCGTCTTCGGCCTGGGTGCTGGGGCGCAGTGGCAAAGTGACGTATATCTTACCTTGACGACATATCCCGGGAATATTTACACCGTCGTCTTGGCGGTTGTCTTTGCGCTCGTCGCCCTGCGTTTTCTGTTCTACCGTGTGGGCAAGGCCAGTCCAGAATACATTTCGCTTCCGGGACCGAACGGACAAATCCGCATTTCGTTTGATACCATTCGCCAATTAACCAATCGAACCGGACGTGAAATTCGGGGCGTGCAGGAGTTTGACTCCCGTGTGCGGCACGGACAAAACGGCATCCTGTTGGCAGTTCGCGTACGCGCCCTGCCGGACGTAGATCTATCCGCGATGGGGAGTGAAATCCAGTCTGCCGTCAAGGAGTATGTCGAACGGAATTCGGGCATCCTGGTCGAACGGATCACCGTAAACGTGGTTGAGTTGGCGAGAAGTCCACAGAAGGTCCAGAGAGCGTAGGTGGACAGCGATGGACTGGGTACGGGGGGCGCTCCTTTGGCTGGTGACCCGCAAACGCCGCTGGCACGGACTCATGGCAGGGTGCTTGTTGTGGGTCTTGTGGATGCTGTTTGGTTTCTGGGCCGTCCTTGGCTTGGTGTTTCTTGCCGCGGCCGGTTATGTCGTCGGCCGCTTTTTGGAGGAGCGTCAGTCTTGGAAGGATATTGTGGACAAGCTGCTGTCTGAACGATACGGCGAGTAAGGAGTCGATTTTTTCTGTAGCAGGAAACGGAGGATTTGGCTGTGAGACGACGAGATGTCCGGCGCCTGGCCCTGCAGGCGCTGTTTGAATTGGATATGGGAGAAACGGACGTGGAAGCGGCCATCGCGCATGTCGTGGGCGAAGTATCTGGTGCTTCGGATGAGGACGTGGGCTATCTGCGGCGGTTGGTGCGTGGGACACGGGCGCGCCTTGCAGACATCGACGATTTGCTGGCTTCCCATGTGCAAGGTTGGCGTTTGGACCGGATGGCCAAAGTGGACCTGAACATTCTGCGTCTGGCCATTTATGAGTTGTTGGAAGAACAGGATGTGGACGCGGCGACGATTGTCAACGAGGCCGTGGAGCTGGCAAAGTACTTTAGCACGGATGAGTCTGGCCGATTTGTCAACGGAGTCTTGGCCAGGTGTCTGCCTTATACGCGCACAAAGGCATAGGGGGAAGGCCCATGCAGTGGGTACTCGGCATCGATACAAGCAACTATACGACGTCACTGGCGGCCGTGGATGTCAGCGGCCAACACGTGATCCAGGCGCGGCGCATCCTGCCAGTGCCAGCTGGAGAAAGAGGGCTTCGTCAATCAGAAGCGCTCTTTTTTCATGTTCAGCGCTTACCACTGTTGTTGGATGAATTATACGCCCAACTCTTGTCCATCGACGCCAAGGTAGAGTGGCTGGGCATCGGGGTGAGCAGTCGACCGCGTCCGCTTGGCCGCTCGTATATGCCGGTGTTCACGGTCGGTGTCCAGTTCGGCTTGGCCCTAGCCCGCAGTCACGGAATTCCCCTCTTACCAGTATCACACCAAGAAAATCACCTGGCGGCCGCCGAATATGGCTTATCTAAGGGTCTGTCTCCAGATGAATCTGCTGAGGCCGACTTTGCGCCGTCTTTGGGGCCGTTTATCGGGATTCACGTTTCGGGAGGCACCTCGGATGTCCTGGTGGCAGAGAGAACTCGTTTCGGTTACCGCATTGAACAGGTGGGGGAAGGACTCGACCTGCACGCGGGGCAATTTGTCGACCGGGTCGGTGTGGCGATGGGGCTTCCTTTTCCCGCCGGACCGCACCTGGAACGCCTGGCCGAGGGGGCGGAAAAGGCATTCCCGTTGCCTTCACGCGTCATCGATGGGCAGATGAGTTTTTCTGGGCCTTGTTCAGCCGCCCTGCGGGCGCTTGCGGACGGGGTATCCGCTGCCTCGGTGGCGCAAGGGGTACAGACATGCATCGCCAATTCTTTGGTCAAGGCGATTGCTTTTGCCTACCAGCAACACCCTGAGGTGCAGGGTGTGATGATCGCTGGGGGAGTGGCCGCCAACCGTACCATCCGTCAGCGTGTGCGGCACAGGCTGCGCATTCAGTTGCCTGGTGTTCCCGTGGCAGTGGCTCCGCCCGAGTACGCTCGCGACAACGCGGTTGGCACGGCCCATCTCGCGCACCGTTTTCTACTTGCACATTCTTGATGCAGGGTTGTCCAGAGTGCGGTATAATAGCCTAGATCGTTAATTTCGACTATTTCCGACGCGGGAGGCGAGGGTCTCTACCATGACTGATATCCAGAAACTGCAGGTGGATAACCAAATCTATGATATTACCATTATTGGCGGAGGCCCAACGGGTCTGTTCGCGGCGTTCTATTGTGGTATGCGTGATTTATCTTGCAAGATTATTGACAGTCTGCCACAACTCGGTGGACAGCTGGCCATGTTATACCCGGAAAAATACATTTACGATGTCGCAGGCTTTCCACGGGTCTTGGCGAAAGACCTGGTCGAGCAGCTGAAAGAGCAAGCCGGACAGTACCACCCGACCGTCTGCCTCAATGAACAGGTGCAGACCCTGCATAAACGGGAGGACGGGGTTTTTGAACTTGGCACGAGTGAAAAGGTGCACTTGACGCGGGCAGTCATTATTTGCGGCGGTATCGGTTCGTTTACGCCACGTCCACTGCCTGCAGCCAATGCCCAAAAGTTCGATGGGCGGGGCGTCTATTATTATATCGACCAGCTGGAACGGTTTCGTGGACAACGCGTCCTCGTCGTCGGAGGCGGAGACACCGCCCTGGACTACGCACTCATGCTCGAGGCGGCGGCAGCTCACGTGACCCTGATTCATCGTCGCGATAGGTTTCGGGCTCACGAAGACAGTGTCAAGCAGCTGTTTGCTTCCGGTGTAGAGGTGAAGACGTTTACCGAACTCATCGATGTAGATGGAGACGATCGACTCCGCGGCGCTACATTGATTCAGAATCAAACGAAAGAGACGGAGCGTATCGAAGTGGATGCAATTGTCAGCGGTCTCGGCTTTTCCGCATCCTTGGGGCCGATTAAAGACTGGGGTCTGACGATTGAAAAAAACGACATTGTCGTCAACACACGCATGGAAACCAACATTCCAGGCGTTTATGCGGCGGGTGATATTGTGACCTATCCTGGCAAGTTGAAACTGATTGCGACCGGATTCGGCGAAGCCCCCACGGCTGTGAACAACGCGAAGACGTATCTCGATCCGGACGCGCGATTGTTCCCAGGGCACAGCAGCGAACGAAAGGCGTAATCGAAAATGGAAAACCCGGCGATTGAAAGGGGGACGCTGCCGGCGGATGGGGTCTTGAGTGTCTCCGATCTGACGGCACTTATCAAGGAACGGCTGCACGGGGACCCGCGTTTGCGGATGTGTACGGTGGTCGGCGAAATCTCAAACTTTAAGCACCACACGAGCGGTCACATGTACTTTACCCTCAAGGATGAGAAAAGCCGCATTCGGGCCGTGATGTTTGCCCGCTGGGCGCGCTCCCTTTCCTTTGCGCCAAAAGACGGCATGCGCGTGATTGTACGCGGCAGCGTCAGCGTCTTTGAACGGGATGGACAGTATCAACTCTACGCCGAGGACATGCAGCCGGACGGTATCGGGGCGCTCTACGTTGCGTTTACGCAGCTGCGCGACCGACTGGCGGCAGAGGGGTTGTTTGCCGACGCGCGCAAGCGCCCGTTGAAGACCTATCCGCGTCGGATTGGCGTCGTCACGTCGCCGACGGGGGCTGTCCTGCGCGATATCTGTTCGACCCTGCGGCGCCGATATCCGCTGGCCAAAGTCTTGCTCGCGCCCGCCCGAGTACAGGGCGATGGGGCGGCAGAGACGGTAGTCGATGCCTTGCGTCAGCTTACCCGGTTTCACTTAGAACAGGAACCGATTGACGTTATCATCGTCGCCCGGGGCGGCGGTTCACTGGAGGAGTTGTGGCCGTTCAACGAGGAAATCGTGGCCCGGGCCGTGGTTCGTTGTCCGGTTCCTGTCGTTTCGGCGGTCGGACACGAAACGGACTATACGATTTGTGACTTTGCCGCTGACGTGCGGGCGGCCACACCGACTGCCGCGGCCGAATTGGTAGCTCCCCATGTGGCGGAGCTGCGAGGGCTTCTTGGTTATCTGGAGCAAAAAGCTACTCAAGCCCTGGTCGCCAGTGTCGACCGTGCCCGAAGGCGCCTGGAAGTGACGGTGGCCAGCTCCGGTTTACAGCATCCAGAACGAGATCTTGCGCGCCGTCGGCAGCTGGTCGACTACCTGGAGGGTGAGGTCCGGCGCCAGGTGCACCGCCCACTGACTCTGACCGAGCGCCAATTGAACGGCTTGCAAGAACGGCTGCAGCGCATCCAGCCGGGCGTGCGCCTCACCCGTGCCCGGGGGCAGGTGGAAGGGATTGCGCAACGGCTTTACGGCACAGAACGGCAACGAATTCAAAACTGGACAGCAGTACTCGATACGCGCATTGCGCAATTAACGGCGCTCAACCCGTTGGCTGTTTTACAACGTGGGTATACCCTGGTTTATCGGGGGGAACACGAACTTGTGACCTCCGTCTCCTCGATAAAGTCCGGTGACTCCTTAAACATTCGCTTTGCGGACGGTACGGTACCCGTTCGGGTGATGCGAAGTGAGGGAGGGAAGACAGATGGAAACACACGGCGAAACTCAGGGGGGGCCGGACGGATCGAACAAACCCGCCTTGACCTTTGAACAGGCTCTCGGCCGTTTAGAAGAGATCGTTCGCTTGTTAGAAAATGGTTCCCTCTCCCTTACAGAGTCTATCGAAAGGTATAAGGAAGCGATGCAGCTGGTCCACTACTGCCGTCAGCAGCTTGATCAAGCCGAGTTGGAGATTGAACGGTTGGTGGATGGGGGCCAGACGGTCGGTCATACCTTGGAGGGAGAGAATGAATCATGACAACCTGGTCTGGGGGCGCAGAAGCCTACATTTCCTCGTGGGCAGAACGTGTGAACCGGTACTTATCGTCAATCTTCGCAGACGATCAGGTTCAGCCACGGAAATTGTTTGAAGCGATGAATTACAGCCTGCTTGCAGGTGGCAAGAGGCTGCGGCCTGTCCTCTGCATTGCCACGGCAGAAACCCTGGATGCTTCGCCGGAGGACGCGCTGCCGGTTGCCGCAGCCATCGAAATGATTCATACTTACTCTCTTATCCATGACGACTTGCCATCCCTTGACAACGACGATCTGCGCCGTGGGCGCCCCACCAATCACAAGGTGTTTGGTGAAGCGATGGCCCTTTTGGCGGGTGATGCGTTGCTGACGTACGCCTTTGAACAATTGTCGCAACCCCGTCTGACTTCCCTGCTGTCTGCTGATGCCTTGCTCCGCATCATCTATACGTTGGCGCACGCCGCCGGTTGCTACGGCATGGTCGGTGGACAGGTTGCGGATGTGGAAGGGGAAGGCCGCATGGGGACAGAGGAAGACCTGCGTTTCATCCACATTCACAAGACGGCGAAGCTGATACAGGCTGCGGTCCTTTTGGGGGCTCATGTCGCTCTTGCGGATGAGCAGCAACTGCAGACACTAGGCAGGTTTGGACTCCATCTCGGGCTTGCCTATCAGATGGTCGACGACTTATTAGATGTGACAGAAACGACGGAACACCTTGGGAAAACCGCCGGGAAAGACGAGGCGAACGAGAAGTTGACTTATCCTCGGATGTTTGGCATTGCCGCTACCCGCGAACGAATTCAGCAAGAGTTCGACATGGCTGTGGGCGAGCTACGGAGTCTAGAAGCAACCGGGGTTCTCCCGTCTCGACTATTCGATTTGGCCAACTATATGATTCGACGCTCCCATTAAAGTCCGATCTACCAGCTTGCCGGATCCGCCCACGGAATCGTCAAGAATGCCTCTTGCAGGTGCTTGGGCGTGTGCGCGTGCGATTGCATGGCTGCGGACAACTTCTTTGTAAAAGTCGGGCGCCCATCGTGGCCAGATGCGCTTTCTCCCCGCATGCGTGCATTAGGGCGTAAAATCGACGTATGCTATAATAGTTGCTGTCAACGGGTGGCGCAGTATTCTAGTCAACCGTCCGTTCCTGAAGGCGGGGCTAAAAATCCGCCAAAGGGCACATCGATGAAGTTCCTGGTGTTGGCTTGGGGCGCCCAGCCTTGGGCTGATGCTGGGAGTTAAGAAAGGTGGGCAGCCCGCAATGGCATGCGGAGTCTGACCCAACTTTCGCGGAGGCCCAAGTGCGTGGCCTGCTATGCCAGGGGGGCTACGGCTTGGGGTATGAACCTGCATGCGGAGACCATCTGTGTGCAGTGTAGCCTGCCTTGAGTGGTGCTGAAGGATTGCGGGGAGCAGGCGGTTCCGTCTTGGCCGAGACGGAGCTGCCGGTGCCGCATGAAATCTTCACTGCAAAAGAGGCTAGGGGACGAGAAGCGGTTGTCGCGGAAAACGCCTAGACTGTTCGCCAAAAGCGGGGCTTTCTGAGGATTATAGTGTGGACTGAGTGGTAATCTAGTCTGACAGTCGGTGACGCTGTCAAGGAACGGGTAAAGGGAAACCGCCCTGGCGGCGACGCGGGGTTCCGTTCTTGGGAAAACCTACTGGACCTAAGCCACAGCGTTTACTCAGGAAGCTGCCACCCGGCTGCCTTATCCGGCAGTCGGCAAGGCGGAGGTACGTGGATACATAATGAAAAAAAGTTCGTTACGCGGTGCATTGCCGTTCATCCTTACCGTTGCCGCGTTATCCTTTCCTATCAGTGGCGTTTTTGATACGTCCACTATTTTTTTAAATAAAGCGCCATGGTACATTGGTGCGGTTGTCGTCTTGCTGATTGTCTTCATCGGCGCTCTGTTTGACATGTTGGGGGTGGCGGCTGCCGCTGCTCGCGAGACGCCGTTTCATGCCATGGCCTCGAAGCGTGTGTTTGGCGCCCGCCGTGCAATACAAATCGTGCGTAATGCTGAAAAGGTGTCCAGCGTCTGCAGCGATGTGATCGGGGATATCGCAGGGGTTTTAAGTGGTGCCGGATCGTTGGCTGTCGCAACCCAGCTAGCGGCCGCTTTTGGTTGGTCTGGATGGTTGGAGGAAGCTTCGATTATTGTTCTGACAGCGCTTACAACCGCCTTGACGGTAGGGGCAAAAGCGTGTGGAAAAACGATTGCCATCTCTTCACCCACTCCCATCATCTTGTTCGGGGCAAGGGCTGCGGATACCCTTCTATTCTTTCGTCGAGAACGCAGGCACTAACTGCCCGGTGTGCCACCCCGATGCAGGTGGTGTTGAAATGCGTTATTATGGAAGCAAGAAATGGGGTGTTCGTCACGCTGTTAGATCAAATTCATGAACCGTCTGACCTTAAACACCTGACGGATGCAGAGTTGGTCGAACTAGCCGCCGAGATTCGTCAATTCCTGGTCGAATCGGTGGCTCGCACAGGGGGGCATTTTGGTGCCAATCTCGGCGTTGTGGAGCTCACGCTGGCCCTGCACAAGGTGTACGACAGCCCCCGGGATAAACTGATCTGGGACGTTGGTCACCAGGCCTACGTCCATAAATTGTTGACTGGGCGAAAGGATAAATTTCCAACCTTGCGCCAACACGGTGGACTGGCCGGTTTTCCGCGCCGGGATGAGAGTCCACACGATGCGTTCGGGGTCGGGCACGCCAGCACTTCCATCTCGGCAGGTGTGGGTATGGCAGTCGCGCGTGATCTGAACCATGAACGGCACAAAGTCGTGTGTGTGATTGGCGATGGGGCGTTGACCGGCGGCATGGCGATGGAGGCGCTCAACCATGCCGGCCACCTGGGCCTAGATCTGACCGTCATTTTAAATGACAACGAGATGTCCATTGCGGAAAACGTGGGGGCAGTATCGCGTTATTTGACGCGGTTGCGGACGGATCCCACCTACTCGCGTGCAAAAATCGAGATTGAGCAGACGCTTCGCAAGTTGCCGGCGATTGGCGGACGCTTGACGAAGGGACTCGAAAAACTGAAGGACAGCCTGCGCCAATTCGTCGTTCCTGGACAACTCTTCGAGGCGTTTGGATTTAAATATCTAGGACCGATTGACGGTCACGACTTACCGGAACTGATTCGTGTTCTCAAGGATGCAAAGAGTCTGCGTGGGCCTGTGCTGATTCACGTTGTGACCAAAAAAGGAAAAGGTTACGCGAGCGCGGAAGCTGCCCCGGACAAATTTCATGCCTGGCCATCCAAGTCCAAGGGAAAAGCGGCCCCCAGCTACTCGGCTGTCTTTGCTCAGACGCTTATCGAGCTGGCCAAGCAGGATCCGCGTATCGTTGCGGTCACGGCAGCGATGCCCGACGGCACCGGATTGAACAAGTTTGCCGAGGTGTTCCCACAGCGTACATTTGATGTCGGCATCGCGGAACAGCACGCGACCACCTTTTGCGCTGGTTTGGCAGCGGCTGGGAAGCGGCCTGTTTTTGCGGTCTATTCAACGTTTTTGCAACGCGCATACGATCAATTCATTCACGATGTATGCATTCAAAAACTGCCTGTCGTGTTTGCGATTGACCGGGCGGGTCTGGTTGGGCCTGACGGTGAGACGCACCAGGGCGCGTTTGACATTTCTTATCTGCGGACCGTACCCAATGTCACCGTGATGATGCCCAAGGATGAAAACGAGTTGCGCCACATGCTGCGTACAGCGCTCACGATTCAAGGACCGGTGGCTGTCCGGTATCCGCGAGCAGACGGAACAGGGGTTCCACTTGACCCGGAACTGCAAGTATTGCCCGTCGGTAAAGCGGAGGTTTTGAAGCACGGGACGGATTTGGCGATTTTCGCCTTAGGGCCGATGGTGCAATTGGCCCAAAAGGCGGCTGAACGACTGTCGGTGCAAGGGGTCTCCGCTGCGGTTGTGAACCTGCGGTTTGTGAAACCGTTGGATGTGGATGTGGTATTGAAGTTCGCAGACGAGGGGATCCCTATATTGGTGGTTGAGGAGGCGTCCTTAGCGGGTGGAGTCGGATCAGCCGTCTTGGAATGCCTGGCGGATAACGGTCGACACGTTCCGGTCCGGCGGCGGGGATTGCCAGATCGGTTTATTGAACACGGGTCCCGTGGGGAACTCCTTGAAGAGCTTGGGTTGACGGTCGAGCAATTGGTGTTGGATGGCTTGACGCTCGTTGCAAACAGCCGCCAGGACGAGACCCCGTCCACCCGGGTATGGGGATGACGATGGCGAAAGTGCGTGTAGATGTACTGGCGGCTTCGCGTGGCTTGTTTCCGAGCCGAGAAGCCGCCCGGCGGGCCATCATGGCCGGCCTCGTGACCTGTAATGGAGTGCGGGTGGACAAGCCAGGAACGATGGTTGCAGAGGATGCGGTGCTGACGACCGAGCGGGCGGAGCATTCCTACGTAGGTCGAGGCGGCCTAAAACTCGAGCGGGCTCTGCGGCGATTTGACGTTCGCTTGGACGGAAAAGTCGTGGTGGATGTCGGGGCCTCCACCGGAGGCTTTACAGATTGTGCTTTGCAAAACGGAGCGAGCTTGGTCTATGCCGTAGATGTCGGCTATGGACAGTTGGCCTGGCGCTTGCGGACAGACCCGCGTGTGCGGGTGATGGAGAAAACGAATTTTCGCTACGTGGACCCCGAATCATTCTCTCCCCGACCGGAGGTCGGGGTCATGGACGTGTCTTTCATTTCGACGCGCTTGCTCCTACCCAAATTAACCGAAATCCTTACGCCCGGCGGCGACATCATCAGTTTGGTGAAACCTCAGTTTGAAGCGGGACGGGACAAGGTCGGCAAGGGCGGCATCGTGCGTGATCCGTGCACGCACCTGGCGGTCCTGCGGGACTTGGTCCGTTGGATTTACGATCACGGACTGTCCTGTCGAGGATTGGATTATTCGCCGATTACGGGCGGTGACGGGAATCTGGAGTATTTGGCCTGGTGGCATATGGATCTCGAATCTTCCCTGACGGACTCGTCGATCTGGTTGGCCAAGGCGAACGAGGTCGTGACTTTGGCTTGGTCTGAACTTCGCGGCGAACAGGTGGATTTATCCGCTTGTGAATAGGGCTTGACCCTCCCGGTCCGGAGGGACCGGTATGAGGAGGGAGCGCATGAGTTGGCAGGCGGTAATTGCCATCGTCATCGGAGCCGCCTTTGTTTCGCTGGTGGTTCGTTCGATGTTCTCCCAATGGCGATCTCCCGAACAAGCGGTCCCATTAAAAGGGAAACTTAGCACCGCCAAAGAGTGGCTTGAGGAGAACGGATACCAAGTCGTTCGCGTGAAACCCCGCGCCGAGTGGATTGGTTATTACGATGCCCGTGAGTTTCGGAAAACCTTGACCGCTGATTTTATCGTCCGTAAGGGGCCTCACTCTTATCTGGTCAAGGTCGTAAACGCACGCGATACGGGAATAAGTGGTACTCGGCTTCGCGATCAATGGTATCCACTTTACGTTGCGTTTCAGGTGGACGGAATTCTTCATGTAGATCTCGATCAAGAGCAAGCGCATAAGGTGGATTTTGATCTGAACGCCCCACGCTATACGACGACGCGCAAGGTCGTCAATCGTTGTCTTTGGTTATTATCAGGCATCCTGATTGGTTTAATCTGGTCCCACATGGCATAAGGCGGCGGAGGACCTGACGAGGAGGGACCGGCAATGAGAACGATTGCGGTTGTGGCCAACCCAAACAAACCACGCGCACTGGATGTGCAATCCGCCTTGGCGCGGCGGCTTGAGTCCAGTGGGCTTAACGTATACAGCGAGAAGATAGCCATCAATCGAGGATGGCCAGAATCGGTACGTTCTCACCTCGCTCAGGCAGAGCTGGTGTGCGTACTGGGCGGTGACGGTACACTGCTGGGCGTGGCTCGAGAACTGGTGGGTCGAAACGTCCCCCTGTTAGGTATCAATATGGGACGCCTCGGGTTTCTGACCGAAGCCGAACCCGCGGACCTAGATGACATCGTCCATCGCCTGGTTCACCGGGATTACGATTTGGAAAATCGATTAATGTTAGAAGCCAACGTCTCTCGCGATGGCAAGGAATTTGAACGCATGGTCGCCCTAAACGAGGTTGGCGTCGCCAAGGCCGCGTTCGGCCACATGGTTACGGTGGATACCTACGTGGATGGCGTGTTCTTAGACTCGTACAGCGGCGATGGGGTCATCATTTCAACACCGACTGGATCGACCGGGTACTCCTTGTCCTGTGGTGGCCCGATTGTCTGTCCCCATCTGTCCGTGATTCTCATCACGCCGATTTGTCCCCACACACTCTCTACGCGCCCCTGCGTGGTCGATGATACGCAACACATTCACCTCGTTGCGCATGCCGCCCATGAAGACCTGGTCATGACGGTTGACGGGCAGGTGAGCGTGCGGTTACAGCCCGGCGACGCGGTGGACATTCGTCGCTCCCCTGCGGATGCGGTGCTTGTGAAATGGCGGGATCGTGAGTTTTTCTCGGTTTTGCGCACGAAGCTGCATGGCGGGGAAGGAAACCGGTGATGGCGACGGGGGGAATGAACGTTCATGTTGTTAGAACTGTCCATTCAGCGGATTGCCCTCATTGAATCGCTGCATTTGAATCTGCGTTCTGGATTGACCGTGTTTACCGGGGAAACGGGCTCTGGGAAATCTATTCTTCTCGATAGCATTGGTCTGTTGTTGGGGAATCGGGCGAGCGTGGATTGGATTCGTACCGGGTGCGACGACGCCATCGTCGAGGCGCTATTTGACACCACTCGCGCCGAGGTGCGGGAGTTGTTAGCCGATTGGGGGATTGCGGAGGAGCCGGACGATCCGATTCTCGTGTCGCGTACGATTCACCGTTCGGGAAGAAACGTGTGTCGCATCAACGGTCGTCTGGCCACCGTTCAGATGCTGCGGGAACTCGGTTCGAAACTGGTGCAGCAGCACGGGCAGCATGAGCATCAAGGGCTGGTCCGCGCCGAGGAGCAGATGCGCGTATTGGATTTATACGGTGGGCATACTGAAGCATTGGAACGGATGCGAACGGCCTACGCGGCTTGGCGAGAAGCGGATGCAGCCTGGCGGAATGCGCAGATGGATGAACAGGAGCGGGCTCGACGGCTCGACATTTTGAACTTCCAAATCGAGGAGATTGAGCAGGCGCGTATTTCTCCGGGAGAAGAGGACGACCTGAGGGCGCGTCGTGCGCGTTTGCAAAATTTGGACAAAATCTATCGTGGCGTGCAACAGTCTTTAGAACTCTTGGAAGGGGGCCCGGGGGCGGTTTCCGCGCTCGCCGAAGCTCGCGAACAGGTGGCGGCGGCTTCACAGTTTGCGACCGAATTGCAGGAGACCGTGACGCTCTTGGAGACGGCGCAGGTGCACGCGGAAGAGGCTGTACATGCTCTGTCCCGGTTTGGCCACCAATTGGATGCGGATCCGGAGGAATTGGAAAGAACCGAAAACCGCTTGGCTGAGATCCGCGCCCTGGAACGGAAATACGGGGCCACCGAGGTTGATATTCTCCGCTATTATGAGCAAATTGTTCAGGAACGCGAGCGCCTGCAGAGTCATGAGGAGCAACTCGCGGAATTGGCGGAGCGGCGAGATGTATGCTGGCGTGAGCTTGCAGCGGCCGCTGAATCTCTGCATCAAGCCCGGGTCCAGACGGCCGAGCGATTGAGTGAGGAAATTCAACAGGTTCTGCGCTCATTGGATATGCATCATGCGCGTTTTCGCATCGAAGTGCGCGTACGACTTGCCACGACTGGCGATCCGGTCCTCAATGAACACGGCAAAGATCAAGTGGTGTTCCTGTTTAGCGCCAATAAAGGGGAAGAACTCAAGCCATTGTCCAAGATTGCTTCGGGTGGAGAGTTATCGCGGACGATGTTGGCGATAAAATCCGTGTTAGCCGATGTGGATCAGATGGAAACCTTAATTTTTGACGAGATCGACACAGGGGTCAGCGGCTCGGCGGTTCATAAGCTGGCCAGCCAACTGCGCCGGCTCGGTGCTGGCCGCCAGGTTCTCTGCGTTACGCATTCCCCGCAGATTGCCGCCGCTGCGGTTGATCACTTCCTCATCCGCAAAGTAGAACGGGAGACCGACACGGTGAGCGTGGTCGAGCGCCTAGATATGCAAGGGCGCATTGGCGAGGTGGCTCGGCTCATCGGGGCGGACTTGGCGGATGCTACAGCCTTTCGGCACGCCCAGGCGTTGATGGATGGCTTTACGGGAGCGTCTACATCCACGCCCTGACGTGGTATGTTTTTTGCATCATTAAAGGGCTCCCCCTGGGGTACCTTACAACCACGAAGCGAACCGTGGGAGGTGCCGTCAAGGGGGGCTTGAAGATGCAGTTCAGACGCAGGTTATGCTCGTGGTGGCGCGTGTTGCTGGCTATAACTGTCCTGGCGGTTTGTCTGTCGCCGCCGGTTCGTCAGTTGACAGAGTCCCCTTCAGAGGTTTGGCTGCCGCTGGGTGATCGGGCCGATGTCGTCGTCGGGTGGAAAACCTTTCGTGTGAATTCGTCCGATCCGCGTGTCGTGGAAGCGGATGTCCAGACGAAACAGCGTCCCGCCGTATTTTCATTGATTGGTAAACGTCTCGGAGAGGCCTATGTCTCGACGAAGGTTTTTAGCATCCTTCCCTGGAAGGCTGTGCGCGTCGAGGTTGTCCCGCAACAGATCGTTTACGTGGGCGGGCAATCGGTGGGCATTCGCATGAAGTCGCATGGCGTCATGGTCATTGGTTATCAGCACGTCGGAGGCCAGAACTCTCCGGCAGCGCAGTCGCACGTCGAAATTGGGGATGTCATCGAACGTCTAAACGGCGTGCCCTTGACCAGTGCCGACGACCTGCAGCGTCTGTTGGCACGTGTCGCTCCGAGAGATGTGTTAACCTTGACGATTCGCCGTCATGGACAAGTGCGAACGGTGCGCGTGCAACCGGTACAAGACAAGACGGGCCGAGAACGTCTCGGGTTGTTTGTACGCGACCGTACCTCTGGCGTTGGCACATTAACCTTTTACGATCCGGATCACCACCGGTTTGGCGCCCTAGGTCACATTATCACGGACGTGGATACCGGTCAGCCGATTGACGGGCAGGGTACCGTGTATCCGGCCGAAGTGATTGGAATGATTAAGGGAACCGCAGGTCACCCCGGCGAGAAGCGAGGTCGTTTTGTCTCCCCGACGACACCTATCGGCGAGATCGATAAAAACACGGCATTCGGTATCTTTGGCAACATGCAAGCACCACCCCCAAATTTGTATTTACAACATGAAGTGCCTGTCGCGTTACCTTCGCAAATTCATGATGGACCCGCTCAACTCTTAACGGTCGTTTCCGGCGAAACTGTGGAAGCGTTCCAGGTACAGGTTGAAAACATACAGTCACAAACCCATCCAGCGACAAAGAGCATGGTCATTCGCGTAACTGATCCCCGTTTGTTGAAACTGACGGGCGGAATTGTACAGGGGATGAGTGGTAGTCCGATTCTTCAGGACGGTCGACTGATTGGCGCGGTCACGCACGTATTTGTGTCGGACCCCACACGGGGATATGGAGTGTATGCTCGGTGGATGATGCAAGAATGTCAAAGTGAGGGCGAGGAGGACGGGAAGGAAATCCAAGCGGCTTTCTCGCCCTCTCGTTTTGTCGAATCATGTCGAATGAACTTTCTTTCGCGCGAAAACTATTCAGAAACCTTCGGCAGGACATCCGCTGGACATGTCGAATAACAAAAACCGACAGTTAAGTGGGGAGGAATTGCTGAGTGGCAGCGTTTCGTGTATTGATTGCCGATGATAACCGGGATTTTGCGGAATTGTTGAATGAGTACATTTCAAGCCAAGAGGATATGACCGTCTGTGGCTTGGCTTATAATGGCAACGATGTGTTGAAGCTCGTGCGTGAACACCAGCCAGACGTCCTCATCCTTGATATCATTATGCCGGTCTTAGATGGTCTAGGCGCTTTGGAGGGGTTGGTAAAGAGTGGAGACCGTTTACCCAAAGTGATTATGTTGACGGCCTTTGGGCAAGAGTCTGTTACGCGGCGTGCGGCGGAATTGGGCGTCTCGTACTTCGTGTTGAAACCATTTGACATGCCCGTGCTGGTGGAACGAATTCGTCAGGTCTGTGCACCCGCGGCCGTCGCAGCGACCGCACAGGCCCCAGCTCTGCCGGGAGCGTCCACAGCGATGAACGTCGGGAGGGGTGGTGTACACGTCACCACCCAATCGGAAGCTCAAGAAGATTCGCCGATTTCACGCCATGCCCTGGACGCGGCCATTACGCAGATTATTCATGAGATTGGTGTACCGGCCCACATCAAGGGATATCACTATCTGCGCGAAGCCATTGCTATTGTCTTTCGCGATGTCGAGATCCTCGGCTCCATCACAAAGGTGCTGTATCCACAGATTGCGGAACGCTACAAAACCACGCCATCTCGGGTTGAGCGCGCTATCCGACATTCGATTGAAGTGGCGTGGGGACGCGGAAACATGGAAGCGATTCGAAACGTGTTTGGGTACACGGTAAGCGCTGCCCGCACAAAACCCACCAATAGCGAATTTATTGCTATGATTGCGGACAAGCTGCGGATTGAATATAAGGTGGGGTAAGGGTTGATGGGCCAAGGGTTTTTGGGAGATGGTATCAGAAAATCGTTTTGGAGTACCTCTGGATCTTCTGGATGAATTCCAATGAACTTCACTACACGATGGCCACAAACTCCTTTCTTTCAATTTAGGGAAATATTACATCAGCGGAATGTCTCTGTCAAATGCCCAAGATCGTGAACGGCGTTTGCTCGTAGCCGTAAAAACGAACCACCCCATCCCGAGGTGATGGAGTGGTTCATTTCTCGTTCATGTTATGGATTGTCGGGAGAGAGGTAATCCGAGAACATAAGCGGTGCATCGCCTGTCCAAGTGATTTTCCGTTTTCCGGGCTTACGTCCTGGCTTCTGGATGAGGTCATGTGCTGGACTGTACCGATTATTGATTTCTCGTAGATCGTGTTTATAGCCTCGTAAATACCGCATCGTGGTCTGGATATTTTTGTGACCCAGCAGTGCCTGAACCTGCTCCAACGTGGCACCGTTCCGGCAGTGCTGAACGGCGCTGTAGTGTCGGAGGATGTGTGGGCTGATGTGTTTCGGGTCAAGTCCTGCCATTCGTGCGTATTTGTGCAGTTGCTTGATGAAGGCCGTGTAAGTGAGATTCGTCCCTTCATCCGTAATCCACAGCCAGGGTAAGTCTTCCGAGGTGACGGGTGCCATGGATCGAATCAGGACGCTGAGCATATAGGCGGTGCCCTCCGTAATGACCATGTTACGACCTTGTTTGGTCTTGTTGATCTCTGGCCGGACGCGGATGATGCGCTGACTGGTGTCTACGTCTTCAACTCGCAGCGCCAAGCATTGGCTGATACGCATGCCGATATCGACAAGAACTTGGATCAAGGTGGCGTCCCGGTACCCCGAAAAAGTCTGCCGATTGGGTTGTTGGATGAGCCGCCAGATCTCGCTTGGATCTGGGACACTGCCGTAGCCAGTCTCGTCTTCTCGGATCTTCCCGATGTTTGCCACTGGAGATACGGGCAAAATACCCTTTCGGACGAGGTAATGGAAGAATGCACCCAGATACCGTCGTTCGTTGTTGATGGTGGTGGCCTTCAGGCCCACCTGGCATGTCCGGGTTCGCTGATTAAATGGGTGATCGTCCCATTGCGCTCCGTCTGTGATCTTCGTTGACCTCGGGATGTTCGGCTTGGCCTCTTATACAAGGCCCGTACAAACTCTGCGAAGTCCTTGTCCCAGTAAAGTCGTATACATTTGTAGACCTCCAGCAGTTTGCCTCGGTGTGCCGCCTTCAACTGCATGAGGACCAAGAGCCAGTACGTGATCAACGCAAGGCGCAGTTGGTTATACACAGCCGCTTCGCTTTTGCCATAAAGGTGTTTGAGTACCAGGTGCTGCTTGACCCATTTGAAAAAAAGCTCGATTTGCCATCTCCAGCGATAAACGTCGCAGATTTCCTCGGCGCTCAGTTTCGCATCGTTGCTGAGAATCGTGACGGGGTTACCTTCGCTGTCTGTCGTCTTGATTAAGCGCAAGGGGTACTCCATCACGTAGTTGGGGTAACTGCCCAAGCAAACCAAGGCGTCTCGAATAACCGGTGAGTCTGGCACCACCATACGCTCCTCGAGCACTTCGTGAATGACCGCATTGTCCTTAAGGCGAGTTACGAAGCGGGTTTTGGCCTTGCAATAATCATCGAACTTGCGGTAATCCACGTATCCTCTGTCGTATACGTTGAGGGCATCCTTTTCCACGACAATCAACTCATCCATTTTCGTCTTGTCCGCATGACGAGCGTGGGTCAGAATGACTTTGTCGGGGATCACCTGGCGGTCCATGAAGACCAAGCGCAGATGCATCTTCACGCCGGCCTTGGTCTTCCGAAACTCTGCCCACCGATACTGAGATAGGCACATGGTGATCGTGGATGAGTCGACAAGATGAATTCGTCCAAGCTTTTCATTCGCTCGCCTCATACCGACCTGGTCATAGATTTGCTGAACGCATTGGCGGAAGACGAAATCCATGAACTCCGGCGGCATATCCCGCAGCCTTCTGGACAACTGCGCTGTACTGATAGACTTCAACCCGAGTTCGTTCTGAACGTCCCCATTCGCCGCCAATTCTAGGCTGAGATCGGTAAGCGATCCGACCTGGCGAACTTGGGCAAACACGAAGAGTCCAATCAACGGCACTGTCCCGAACTTCTTCACATACCGATCCAACCTGAGACGATTCAATTCCTGTCGTATGGACTCGGCGCCGAGCGGGAAAAGGTATTCCGCAAACGCCGATCGTGTGGTACCCTTGTCCATGTATAATCTCCTTCTATATGAGATTTGGACAGGGCTACCTGTTCATTTCTCATTTCAGGAGACTTTTTCATGTACATGGATGACAGTACAATGAACATTCATAACCTTATGCCTATAAAATCTGACATCTTAACCCCTTGACAAACCGAGATCTTGTTAATGCAAAGCTAGTACAATAAGGCGAAAGACCTTGTTCTTTTGGACTGATAAGGGATAGGGATTCGACAGAACACCCGTTGAATGAAAACTGTACCGGGGAGGTTTATGCGTATGAAAAGACGATGGTACATCTATATTATCGTAGGGATTCTATTTGGTGTCTTTGACTTTTATTTTCCCAATTTCCTGACATATTGGCGGATTGATTCCCGTTTTTGGGGGAACACTGTTGGATTTGTGTTGACGGTTGGCCTTTGGTTAGTGTCCGTTGTTCCCATTGTTCTATACGAAGTGAAAGTCTCCCGCTCACGAATTCTGTCGACTTTAGCAAACAGCTTGACGTGGTGTATTGCGGTTATCGTTTATTATCTAACCAATGTCATTCAACTGGCGATTGGAGATTCAACGCAGCCCTATCTAGGTATCTCCAATCATAGGGAACCAAGTTTCTGGGCCAATTGGGGAACTGTATTGTTAACCTATATATTAGGGCACATTATCGAATGGACTCTTGTTGCGGTGATCGGTGGCTCCATGATCGGATTTTTGATGAGCTCGATCTATCTTTGTTTAAAGGCGAAGAAAAATAAGCATTTGCTCTCGGAATAAAAAGAAGGTGCGCAAGTTCCTGGAATGGGATATCGTTGTACAAGACGACCAAGGGGTTGCCTTTGAACAAACCGCTGTCCGCTTGTAACGGACGGCGGTTTGTTTCTGTGTCGATCTCTCCTATCCACGCAACTCATTCTTTGACACAGATTCCGCGCCTAAGAATCGGCTCTTGACTGGAAACTCAATATCTTGCCTTGATACAGCAACCCTGCTCTCCGCCGTTCCCTTTATATGGTTCTATGAAAGTGCGATCATTTGGAAATTTGATCGGATTTGGAAACGCCGGGCGTGCTGACGCAATCGCCCATCAGGCCGATTTTTTCGCAACTCCAAAGATGCTCAGGTCCATATCCAGGAAAGACAGTACCCGTTCCAACTGTGGCTCAAGATGGGTATTGGTGATTCGATGGCGTTCACCATGAATTTCAATATCCATCGTGCAGATCCCCTCGAACATGTCGATCACGGAG
>NZ_AUMH01000002.1 GCF_000430585.1 Alicyclobacillus herbarius DSM 13609 | reverse complement strand
GCGTGATTCAGCATATGGAATCCGAGGTGAAACGGCTTGATAAAGCCATTGGGAAACTCATGCGAGCCATTCCCAACACACTCGAATCCGTCAATGGCATTGGCCCGGTCTACGCTGCCGGCATCATCGCCGAAATTGGCGACATTCAGCGTTTCAAGAACCACAGCGCCCTGGCAAAATACGCAGGCCTCGTGTGGAACCAGAACCAGTCCGGGGAGTACGAGTCCGAAGAGACGTCTCGAATGCGTACAGGTAACCGGTATCTGCGCTATTACCTGATTCAGGCTGCGGACAAAGTCCGAAAGTATGATTCTGAATACGTCGAGTTCTACCGAAAGAAGTACGGCGAAGCATTGAAGCATAAGCACAAAAGAGCACTCGTCCTGACCGCAAGAAAACTGGTACGCTTGGTGTTCACACTACTGACCACCAAACAGCTGTACACACCCCCGGAGAGAAGGAGGTAATTCCTTCCCCCAACTCAACCGGAATTTCCAGTTCCGAGGACCTCCTCACTGACGTGAAAATTCGGTGAACAGGCGGGTTTTATTCAAGTCATGTCTCTTTCCATAAATTTGTCGTCTTCTTCCAAAGTGATTTCCAATTCATCTCGATCACCCCCTTGACATATCACCGCTTGGCTATTTAATGTACCGACACGAAGGACTCGGTGTTGTGAAATCACGCACACCCTTTCCCCGACTTGTCTCCTGATCCTGCTCGATAGCAAAGTGGGTCGGAATTGCCGTGCATCCACCAAGCGCCCCAGATCGGCATCCCTCCGCTTGCTCGACCAATCAATGTGATACAAATCAACTTGTTTGACTTCATGCTCCTGTACAATGGAATAGACAGATGCAAACCATAAAACAGGAGGAAATGCCGTTGGAACCGCGAATCGATTACGGCAAGGTCGCTCCGGAAGTTGTCCGTGCAATGCTGGAACTTGAACATTGTGTATCCAACAGCGGCTTGGAACAAAGCCTGTTAGAACTTGTGAAGACACGCGCTTCGCAGATTAATGGCTGCGCCTATTGTCTGGATATGCACACCAAAGATGCTCGGGCCGCCGGTGAAACAGAGCAGCGTCTGTATTTGCTCCCGGCTTGGCGCGAAACCCCGTTCTACACAGAACGGGAACGCGCTGCACTGGCGTGGACTGAAGCAGTGACAAACCTATCCGATGGGCACGTTCCTAACGACGTATATGAATGGGCCAGGAGTCAGTTTTCTGAGAAGGAACTGGTGCAACTCACCCTTGCCGTGATTGCAATCAATGGCTGGAACCGGCTCGCCATCAGCATGCGTGCGGTTCCTGGGACGTACCGGCCGAAGAAGGGATAAATTAAATCCCGACAATTCGATCCGCAAAATTGGTTTCGTCGGCCCCCTCCCTGCGCGTGAGAGCGCGCGTACCGTGGATCCGGACGTCATGTTCGATTCGAGACGCTGTCGATGCAGGGAGGGAGTGGTACCGGCAATGTCTCACAATGAATGGGTGCTTTACATAGCGCTAATCCACATAATATTGCGAGGGATCCGAAACGGAGGTGTTTTGACCCGAAGCTAGACGGTGGAACCAGGACTTGCACCAACCGATTGCAACCAGGGACCACGCTATGACGGCTACGCCCAATCCCCAAGGTACAATCGCATGCATGGCTCCCAACCCCGGAATTTTACTCATCGTCTCCGTGGCGACAGTGAACATACCCAGAGGGAAGACGATGGTCCACAGAGCAGGTTCGTACCGGATTTTTTCACGAAAGACGACATATTTCCAGATTCCAATAAGGATCAAGAGGGGAATCCACCAACTCCCCCAAACCCAGAGCAGAAATGTAAAGCCTTCTACAAAAGGGCGTACGGTCTGAAGAAAATTAGATGGGTGAGCCAGTAGGGTAATTCGCGCTCCAGCAAGACTGGTGATGGCCACAGCCCCCATGTTGATCCAGTAGGGCGGGCTTAAGTCTGAAGCGGTGATTGAATAGAAGAAGAACCGGCACATGACGATCCCGATAAAAATCAAGTATAAGATGGCGCCAAATTCCCATGTTGCGATGGAAACCATCGACAACAGGGATGAATACCTCGGGAAACTTTCTGCAAGAGCGGTTCCGACCACCGCCACCGACTCAATACCGACCGTCGCAATCAGCCAACTGCCATTGATGACTTTCTCAACAGGCTCGCGGTTGTAAAATATCAGGTACATCATAATGTGGTACACCAGAGCAGTCCACACGATGATCGCCACGATCTCCAACCACAGGGCGACCTTCGCATAGCCGTACTCGATCAAGCCGTCACCTAAGACATTGCTCGCAGCAACAAAGGTGAAGTATCCAAACACCTTGGCTGCATTGGTGAGATCGTTTTTCACTTGGGTTGGAAACCAGAAGCACCGTAGCAGGTACGCGACCACTAATACCACATAAATCAAGATGCTGACAACGAGAAGGATGGCGGACGCCATTCGGTTTCCGGCTAGCTTTAGCGCCGTTGATACAATTCCTGTCGCCATCACGGACGCAAAATACCCCGTGTATAACCGTTCAAGAGCCGATCGCGTCCTCTGCCCAAATTTCACTCGTTAACACCCCTTCTTCCATCCCCCCACCCCAGTTCAGCCGCGCCCCTGTAATCAATGACGCGTCTGGTGACTTGTTCAATCATAACCTCCCCATGCGTTCTATCGTAAGTAGTCATAATGAACGAGGCGGCTCCGTTTCGTACACCGCGGATTACGCTGAAACCAAAGTCCAGTGCAGAGCCACATACGAAAGGAGCCACATGTATGAAGCATATCACAAAGTACGTCGGTCTGGATGTAGCCAAGGAAACGATTGCGGTAGCTGTAGCTGAAAGCGGGCGAAGTGAAGCTCGGTTCGTAGGGACAATCCCTACACGGTCGAAGCAGTCAGGAAGCTCGTGCGCCAGCTGAGTGCTGACAATGTCCAGCTAGAATTTTGCTATGAAGCGAAACCGACCGGCTATGGATTGTATCGCTTGCTTCGAGCAATGGATTTATCGTGCATCGTTGTCGCCCCGTCGCTGATTCCGGTGCGTCAGGGCGAACGAGTCAAAACGGATCGGAGAGACGCACTGAGGTTAGCGCAGTTACTACGTACCGGTGAATTGACACCCGTGTGGGTACCGACCGAGGCTGAAGAGACCTTGCGCGACCTTGTTCGTGCTCGGGAAGACGTAATAGAAGACCGGTTGCGTGCCCGGCATCGGTTATCGAAGTTCTTTAAGATGGTCCCCTTTGTCAAGACAAATTTTATTAGATTTCTAAGCTATACACCCCTCACCCCTTTCTTTAAGCCCGATTTCCTCTTTGTAGAAGGAGAGAGGGGCGTGTATGGCCTTAGGACATAGGGGAGAGAAAAACTGTCTTTTCCTGTCTTTAAGCAATCTCCTTTCCACAATATGTATGTTGTGTAGAAGACTGAGGATGTATTGAATCTTCAGTCTTCATTCCCTTCAGGTAAATCTCTGCAGGCGTGTGGTACCCCAGTGATTGATGCGTTCGTTCATGATTGTAATAGTGAATGAATTTTCTGATTGACTCCCTCGCTTCTCTCGGACTGGCGTACTCTTTTGTGTACACCTCCTCGTACTTCAGTGTTCGCCAGAACCGCTCCGTGAAGATGTTACCCACAGCCCGGTTTCGGCCATCCATGCTGATTTGTACACCCGCCTCCTTCAGCAAATCGGTGTACTGTGGACTGGTGAAATGGCTGCCTTGGTCACTGTTCCAGATTTCGGGCTTGCCCTGGTTCAGGGCCGATTTGGCGGCTCTGAGAACGAACTCAATGTCCATGGTCTGCTCCAGCTCCCAACTCACAATGTACCGAGAGTACCAGTCTATGACAGCCACCAAGTACATCCAGCCCTTCTTCAGTCGAATGTAGGTGATGTCGATTCCCCATACGGGGTTGTTATAACTGGCCCGAACGTTACGCAACAGATATACGGGAAGAAGGTTAACTGTACAGTTCAAGATCACACTCCCACTGTCTGAATCATATTTTTTACATTAAAGGGTTCGCTTGTGGGCCGTTTTCGGCGTCAGATTGGCTGGGATATGCACTCAATGCGGCGTTCCATCTCCCGTGATGTTCTTTCCAAACATGTTGAGCAGCTCCAATGCCTGCAGTGCTGTCCAGATCGCGGTCAGATCCTGCAGGTTCCGAAGCGAAGCTCCGAGAAGCTGCTCAATCTGGTGAATTCGATAGAGCAGTGTGTTGCGATGGAGAAACAAAGCCTGACCCGCCTTCGTAGCGTTCTGACCGCTGGTCAAATAGACTTTGAGCGTCTCCCGGAGATGTTGGTGCTCAGGCTCCAACAGCGGACCCAAGGTGCTGTGAACCAGCTCAATCAGATCCACGTCTGAAAGATTGGTCAACACGCGCATTACCGCAGGGCTGACGTGGTGCGAAAGAATGCCTTCATATCCAGACTTGTCGGCATACCGCATGACTAGTTCCGTCTCGCGCAAAGCGGCGCCGATGTGTTTCTCGTCACGAGCTTTGGTCACATACAATCGGATGGACAACGGTTTTTCGGAAATCCGGGATTGGTAGGCCTCCCATGCTTTGATCCATGCATGTGACGTCGTGGTCCACACGGACGGGTCCACACCAGCAAAGATGCCGAGAATCCCATTGGGACGGTAGGCCAAAAAGGGAAATTCATCTTGGTAGCACCAGATATTTGCTATCATGAACCTTCTAAGAACATCCATTATTTGAAACTTGCGTTCCGGTTCGTGCAACTCCATGGCCACCACGGTATACCCCGGGTGCGCATGCAATCCGCATAAAGACAACAGGTGTGCATTCTCTGCTGTCACACCTTCCATCAGCACCTTCTGTATCTTTTCTCCGCGCCGTTCCGCCTCCGTGGCAGCCCATTCTAACAACTCCGTCAACAAAAGTGCCAAACGTAGCGAGTACAGGGACTGGGTGGTCTCATCCATCACCTCTTTCAGCGGGGTGGACGTGTACAGATACCCATAAACAATGTTGTGTATCGCGACGTCAAAACGATGCCAACGTTCCTCCGGGACAGCTAATGCTGAATGTGCCCTCACCTTGCGAATAAGAACATCGTGCATATCGAAAATAGAAAAAGAAAGTGTGGGCGAGACGCGGCGGAGATCCTCGATGTACTGATCTAGTTGTTGTAACAGCCACCGTCCTTTCCGGGCGGTGTTCAGCGATTCCAATGTCGTCGAGGAGAGAGTCCGCGATTCATACTGGGCGCTCGACGATGCATTTGGGTCTCGTGGGTTAACCATCCGGTTGTCGTTTCTCGATATGTCTGCATTCCTAACATCATTTTGCCGCTTCAACCGAGTACGCCTCCTTACCAGGACTTCCGGTACATTTACGCTCCGCATTCGCCAACCGTAAAAGCGTACTGCACAAAATAATCCGTACTTATAAACAAATTCAGAAATACCTCATTGATAATTATACGAAATGACCGTATCCTTCGTCTTGAAATCCGTTTCATGATTCCACGTCACATTTACCGCCATGTGGAAAATATTTATGGGGGTGATCAATCAAGACCACGGACGCCTGAGCCACACTAGAAATAGGAATCCAATGACAGGTCCCGTAAAAGTGGAAGGAGAGGGGAACCATATGTCTGGCAATCGCGCGGTTGTGTACAAAGGTCCAGGTCGTGTGGCGGTTGAAAACATTGACTTTCCGGAATTGGTGCTCAAAGATGGCCCTGGTGTCAATCCACTGAACGTGGGACGCAAATGCGAACACGGTGTGATTTTGAAAGTGGTGTCCACGAACATCTGTGGCAGCGATCAGCACATGGTTCGCGGTCGTACCACCGCGCCGGAAGGTTTGGTATTGGGACATGAAATCACCGGCGAGGTCATTGAGGTTGGACGGGATGTCGAATTCATCCGGAAAGGTGACTTGGTATCCGTTCCTTTCAACATCGCATGCGGTAGATGCAGGAACTGTAAAGAAGGAAATACCCATATTTGTCTTACCGTGAATCCAGACCGTCCCGGATCAGCGTATGGGTATGTGGATATGGGGGGATGGGTCGGCGGTCAAGCAGAGTACGTGATGGTTCCTTATGCAGACTTTCAATTGCTAAAATTCCCTGATAAAGATCAGGCAATGGAAAAAATACTTGATCTCACAATGTTATCAGATATTTTTCCGACCGGCTATCACGGTGCCATCAGTGCCGGTGTAACAACCGGTTCTACTGTATACATTGCGGGTGCCGGTCCGGTTGGACTGGCTGCTGCCCATTCCGCACAACTGCTGGGCGCCTCGGTGGTCATTGTCGGTGACCTAAACGAGGAGCGGCTCCAGCAGGCCCGCAGTTTCGGTTGTGAAACCGTGAATCTGAGCAATCATGATAATCTGGGTGAGATGATTGAACAGATCCTCGGGGTTCCGGAAGTCGATTGTGCCGTGGACTGCGTTGGTTTCGAGGCCCACGGTCACGGCCCCAATCACCAAGAAGCACCAGCTACCGTCTTAAATACCATCATGGAAGTGACCCGGGCCGGAGGTCGGCTGGGCATTCCTGGACTCTACGTCACCGGAGATCCGGGGGCAATAGACGAAGACGCCAAAATTGGCTCCCTGCGCATTCGCATTGGTTTGGGATGGGCCAAGGCGCACTCCTTTGTTACCGGACAGACACCTGTCATGCGGTACCATCGACAGCTGATGAATGCTATTCTCAGCGGACGAGCGCAGATCTCGAAGGCCGTAAATGCCACTGTGATCGACTTGGAGGACGCGCCTCACGGTTATACCCACTTTGACAGAGGGGTGGCGCGCAAGTTTGTGATCGATCCACACGGTTTGGTGCGCAAGCAGAATCCGGAACGATTTCTATCATTCTCGACAGCCGGATGAAATAGAGGCGATCCAGTTAGAGAATTAGTCGGCCCTGCTGAAGTGGAGTGTGGCAGAACGGATCGAAACCGCGATGCGAGTTTGGAGGGGAGCTGGGACCGCTGTCTTCAACGGTATGCTGGCGAATCAAACAACCACCACTCCTATATACTGGCAGACATGGGGATGGTGAGACTGCGTTCAGAGTCGCGGTGGTGATGATGGCGGGATTCAGCCACATCTCAAGCTATCCCATTAATCCCGCGGTCATACTAGGGTGAGTCGCGATCGGCCCTTCCCCTGGGGGTAATTGTGGGCGCCTTAGGCATCCTGCCTGAGTTCAGATTGTATGACTATGGTCGCTCAGAGTTGGGAGCAGAAGACGTGGGTAGTCAGGTCGATTGACCGGTACGATACCTAGAAACAATCGAAAGGGTGAATGATGGATGGCGGAGATTACGTTAGACATCGCGAAACGATTAATTGAAAGGGCGGAAAGTGAAGCACGAAAGATTGGTGTCTCCATGGTCATCGCGGTTGTGGACGAAGGGGGCAATTTTGTCGCCTGCCATCGAATGGACGATGCTTGGCTTGCGAGTGTTGAAATTGCCCAAAATAAGGCTTGGACATCAGTAGCATTAAAGACGCGTACATCAGACTTGGCGGAAGCTACTGTACCGCAAGCAGAGTTGTATGGGCTGACAACAACCAATCAAGGACGTATCGTCGCATTTGGAGGAGGTATTCCTCTTGTGAAGGAAGGAAGGATCGTTGGTGCGGTGGGGGTCAGCGGTAGCTCGGTGGCCAACGATGTTCAGGTTGCCGAGGCAGCGGTTAATGAATATTCTCGATTGTAAAAGTAGACGAGGCGAAAGCGATCCTTACAGATCCGTCAATGGCTGATTTGACCGACAGCAACATCCGACGATTAGTAACACACGGATCTTATCGTGGATTCATGGCGAATTCGGTTCGAGATAAGTTATCCCGAGACAATCATAGGAGGAATGAAAAGATGAGAGCAGCCCGTCTCATAGAGCACAAAAAGCCTCTATTCGTTCAGGAGGTCCCAGATCCCAATCCAGGTCCGCAAGACGCAGTATTACGGGTGGAAGCGTGCGGTGTGTGCCGAACGGATTGGCATGCGTGGCAAGGGGACTTTTCCTGGATCGGACTGTCACCGGAACTTCCCATTACGTTAGGTCACGAATTTGGAGGCGTGGTCGAAGAGGTAGGCAAGGACGTCAAAAATTTTGTCCGCGGCGACAGGGTGACAGTACCATTCCATTATGGGTGTGGCCACTGTGAGTACTGTCTTAAAGGAGTTCCTAACCTCTGCGAAAGCGTTGTCATATACGGCATGGCTTCTGGATTCGACGGAGGATATGCCCAGTACGTGTTGGTCAAAAATGCAGATTTCAATCTAATTCGCCTTCCTGAAAATGTGGATGGTCTAACAGCGGCCGCCATCGGCTGTCGGTTCATGACAGGTTACCATGGAGTGGTACGAGGAAATGTACATCCAGGAGATTGGGTAGCGGTCCAAGGCGCAGGGGGTGTCGGGCTGTCCGCCATCCAAGTAGCCACGGCACTGGGGGCGCAAGTCATCGCCGTGGACATTGATAATGCGAAATTGGAGAAGGCAAAACAAGAAGGTGCCGTCCATGTAATCAATGCTAAACAGGAAAATGTCCCGGAAGCCATCAAAGAAATTACCAAGGGCGGGGCGAATGTGGGTATCGATGCTTTAGGCATTCGGGACACGGTCCTCAACTCGGTGATGTCGCTGCGCAAGGGTGGACGTCACGTTCAGGTCGGTTTGACGACGTCGGAAGAAGGCGGGATGGTCTCCTTACCCGTGGATATGATTACGGCCATGGAGTTGGAATTCGTGGGGAGCCTAGGCAACCCGCACCCGGCTTACCGTGGTTTACTGAACCTGGTAGCGTCGGGCCGGCTCAATCCCAAGTCCTTGGTGACTGAGGAAGTGGGTTTAGAGGAAGTATCCCGGGTTTTCGAAGATATGAGCAACTACCGAACGATGGGCTTCCACGTGATCACGAGATTCTAAAATAGACGGGTGTAGATGAGCAGTGGGGGCTATCCTCCAAGGTTGAAACCTACATGTACCCAGTTACGTTACTCTACCTTGCTCTTGTTCAAGGGGGAGGCCCTCACTCTACCAGTCATTTGCATTGAACCCGGTGAGAGGTGACTGTATCCTTGCCCCCATCGTACTTACCCCGTGCCATCAAAGGTAATTCGAATGACGGTCCGCCAAAATTGGCCCGTCTTTGGGATCGCGAATCTCATCCATAGCTTGTCCAGTCTTCCGGCGAAATACCTCGGACCTTCGCTTCGTGTTCGAGTTTGCGCGTTAGGCGTTCCAGCCCAGAAAGGGGTTTGATGATGATACGTGTCCCTTCCTGACGAATAGCCAGTGGCGTATCCGTTGAAATGTGTAACGCCTCTCGGATATTCTTCGGAATGGTTTCCTGTCCACGTTCTGTGGGATGTACAATACGCTCCATGTGATCCCCTTCTTCCCGTTGTTTAATTCTTATTTTCTTATTTTCTTACCACCTTGCAACGCGTAATGAAGAAACAGGTTGACCAACACCGGGCTGATTACACCGCCTTGCGGCGTGCCCCTCGTTCGCTCCACCACGGTCCCATCCGACAACTGAAACGGTGCCTTCAGCCATCTTTCAATGTACAGAATCACCCATGGGTTATCCGTGTGTTTGCGGACAGCCTTCATCAGCAACTTGTGGTCAATGTTGTGGTTGGTAGAAGGCGGCCTCGGTTTCCCCTGTGCCGCCAGCCCCAAGCAGAACCCGACGTGCGGATTTCCCGCATCGGGCTCCCCAGAACGATTCACGATCGTGACTCGTCAGACATCCGAATGCAGCAGTGTCGGGTACGGGAGTTCAAACCATGACCGGTTCGACAGATAGCTCCAATATAATCGGTGTCGCTGGCTTCTGCGCCGAAGCGACCGTATCCATTGAAGTTGCACCTGAGACCGGATATACTCCAGCTTCGGCTTACAATGATGGAGCGAGAAATACTGGTAGAACCCCGCTAGCATTTGGCTCAGTTGCCGCTGTTGGTCTCGTCGCTTCCAGTGACTGTGTTTCTTGAGTCAGTCGTGGACGCGGTCGAGAAATTTCTGACAGCTCTTCACTGTTGGTATTCTTACCAACGCAAACTTGCCATTCCTGTCGACTCCGCAGACATGTTTAAACCCGAGAAAATCGAAGGTTTCCGGTTTCTCCCCATATTTGGCCCTTTGTTCTCTGGCAAACCTGCCAAAGAGAATGAGTCGCGTCTTTTCCTCCGCCAACTCCAGTCCGAACTTCTTCATTCGTTCCTTCAACAAGGTCTCGAAGTTCTCCGCGTCCCGTTTGTATTGGAAGCATGCGACGTAATCATCGGCAAAACGGATAAGGTACGCCTCTCCTTGAAACCATTTCTTGCACCGTTTCTCGAACCACAGGTCAAGCACATAGCGCAGATAGATGTTCGCCAAGATTGGACTGATCGGCCCGCCTTGGGGACTTCCTTCCTCGTTGCGCCGAACGACTCCGTTTGCCATAACACCCGCCTTCAGCCACTTCCCGATGAGTCTTAAGATGACCGGGTCGGCAATCCGTTGTCGGACCATTTTCATGACCCATTCGTGGTTGATGTGATTGAAGTAGCCGCGGATGTCTGCTTCAAATACATGCCGTACCTTACCCGTTACAATACAGGTACGTAACGCTCGTAGTGCCTGATGTGGGTTCCGTCCCGGCCGGAAGCCGTACGAAAAGGGTACAAATCCTGTTCGAATATGGCTTCGAGAATCCTTGCGACCGCACGTTGCACCAACCGGTCCTCGACCGTTGGGATTCCGAGGGGCCGGGTTTTCCCGTTTCCCTTCGGAATCTCAACCCTCCTTACAGGTGAGGCTTTGTAGCGATTGTCACGTGTTTTTCGCAAGTAAAAAGTGCAGAGAAACGACACGGATTTGTGCATAGGCACTGCAGTACAGAAGATTACGACGACTTTGTCTCAGATAGCGCATGCTGCAGACGGTAGCTGTCGCCTGTGAAGGCCAGTACATGTGCGTGGTGCACGAGGCGATCCACTAAGGCGGCGGTCAGCCTGGCGTCCCCAAAGACAGTGTTCCACTGTCCGAACTCGAGGTTTGACGTCACAATCACGCTGCGTTGCTCGTAGCAGTCGGAGATCACGTGGAACAGCAGCTCAGCACCATCTTTGTGAAAGGGCACGAAGCCCATTTCGTCCAGAATGAGCAGCTCCGCCTTTTGCAGTTCACTCAGGAACCGACGCAGCGTGCCGGCTTGGTACTTGTCCTGCAGCGTGGCCACCAAGTCGTGTACCCGGAAAAACCGGACCTCATGACCTCGTCGACAAGCCTCCATTCCTAAGGCAATGGCCAAGTGGGTCTTCCCGGTGCCCACCTTCCCGAGCATGAGGACGTTCTCTTTTCTCTCCAGAAACGCCAGGTCTGTCAGCAGTTCCTTACTGCAATGCGGCGGAAACGTCACAGCCCGAAAGTCGTAGCCCTCCAGGGTCTTCACTTGTGGGAACCGGGCCTTTTTGAGCAGTCTGCGGATGCGGGATAGCTCCCGGCCCCGCAGCTCTGCTTCGAGCACTCGCAGCAGGTATTCGGTCCGGTCATTGAAGGGAATGTCCTCATAGGCCTCCATCACGTACCCCAGGTGCAGACTCTTGCATGCGTCCGCCAACGCCTGTTTCACGATCTGCTCACCCCCAGAATGGCGTCATACTGGCTCAGATCGGGCATGTGCCCGTGAATCTCCACCGGGGTGTGCGATTCCACCAACGGTTCAGGCCGAAACTCGGGGTGTTTCATGGCGTATAGCGTGTGCTCGAGGACAGCCTCCGGGCTGAAGTGCCCCGCCAACGTATCGAGCGCCGCGCCTATCTCGGCCATCTCGTGGCTCTCCAGCAGGCGACGAACGAGGGCGATACGGGCCTTTCTCAGCTCGGCATCCTCCACCCGTATGAAGGCGCGTACCGAAGGAGGCATGTATCTTGCCAGGTCCGAGTACATCACGGACCGAGGTTTCCTCCGGTATCCGTCGAATACGGTGGTCCACTCAATCGTAATGGGCTTGTCCGCATAAGGCCGTGGAAGCTTCCCTAGGAGCCGGTACTCCCCGTCGCTCGACAAGACCTCGATTTCATCCCACTTCACTTTCAGCAGCACCGTCTCCAGCCCACGGCACTGAGGCAACGGGTAGGTGGCTTTCTCGAACCGCAGTTCCCGGTACTTGTTCAGACGGGCAGCCTCCAGGCGGAACACCTCGAACGGCGTGGCCGGTAACGCGAGCAGTTTTGAACGCTCCTTTTCCCACAGGTCGGCAATACGCTCATGCTTGGCGTAATGCGGGCGTTCCATATCAGCCTCTGACTTACGGGCCAGATGCTCCTCCAGCTCGGTGTCGATATCGCACACGAGAGGGGAGACGAGCCAATTCCGACGGCTGTATCCCACCTTGTTCTCCACATGCCCCTTCTCATGCCCGCTGTACGGGTTGCAGAACTCCGGCTGGAACCGGTAGTGGGCTGCGAACCGAAGGAACTGGTCGGTGAACGTCCGCCCGCCGTCCTTGTCAATGGAGACGACCGCCGCCGACAGATTGTCGAACCAGATCTTGCTCGGAACACCTCCTATCCGCCCGAAGATTCGTTTCATCGCCTCCAAAAAGCACTCCGTGTTCTCCGCACGCACCGGGAAGGCGAAGGCGGCATTGCTGAACGGAAACGACATCACCAGCACTTTCCGCTCCACAAACTGCCCAGCTTGTCCCACGTAGGCCGTCCCAAAGTCCACCTGTGCCTCGCCACCCGGGTGCTCCAGCCGCTCGTAGGATTCGGCACGCTCGAGTTTGAGCTCCTTGCGACGCTGGGCCACGTACCGCTCGACGGTCCGACGGCTGCCCTCGAACCCGTGCTCCTCACGCAGCCGGTCAAAGATTCGCTTGGCTGTGTACCGTTGCTTGCGGGGCAGCGCCTGCTCCTCCGTCAGCCATGTATCGATGATGTCAAGGTACGGGCCAAGAACGGGATGCCGTTTCCTGCGCCGCCGCAGGGGCTCATTCCAGTCGTCCTTGGTGGCGTACTTCTTGGCAGTACGCCAGTTGATTCCCAGGGACCTGGCAATTTCGGAAATCGAACAGTCCCCATTCTCGTAGAGAAACTTGATATACTGCTGCTGTGGCACTTTCAACATCCTCTCTCATCTCCCCAGGATTCTTAGCCAAACCCTAGGGTAGAGTTGGAAGAGCGGTGTTGCAAGTGCCTATTCACTATCCGCAGGCACCGCACCGAGTCTGCATTTTTACGTTGCGGTGTTCTGCACTTTTATTATGCGCTATACAGTTTCGACTCCTTGGACCCGATTACATTCGTTATCGTTTTCATTCAGGGCCCTGCCTATTCCGCCTACAGAGCGTATCCGAAGAGCCTTCGATGTGAAGTGAGCAGCAAAACGGAGTTCGCTCGAAGAATTGATCAAATAGGAATTGAGAAAGTTATCGAATTTGCCAGTCCCGGAGGTTGTTTGCGATGGAATGGCGATTGAGCCGCGTCCATATGCTGAGTATATTTAGCTTCGAGCGGTCATTCCATAAGTTTGGCTAGCATCCCCGGCAAGTTCTGGTCCCTCTGTTAGCCAACATACCTTCATGTGTACAGGCAGATAATTCACATGCAGGTATAGCTGAACCATAGTGTAACTGAAAGCCATGCAAAATGTGTTGTCGCCCGCCAGGGCGACACCTAACGGGCAGTAGGATGGGACTGCAACATCCAACGCTCAGGGAATCAGCACGAATGGCAGTCCATCCCTTGGTGGTCCAGCCTAAACCACTTCTACCTTGAGCGGCAACAATACAGCAGGTGCGTTCGGCATTGGTATTGTCAGTTTCAAGCAGGTACGACGAGTCCCTAGGCTTAGTTGAAATTTTTACGTAACCGTCAAATCGAGTATACCTTCAAAGCTACATGACGCGCACATGAGCCGGAAGAATCTCAGACCAAGGCATCAACGCAGCCAGCGTATAGCCGCTCACGCCAATGACGGTGAATTTCTCACCGCCATTGGCGTGAGAGCTGTACCGCCATGCCACCATCTTAGTGGCCGTTGTTTCGACAGTCACTTGACGCGTAGAAGCAGTCGGTTATCCGGCCGCTCCTCGTTGCCACTCCTGGTCCGCCAACACCCACTGGATGTGGGCGTCCTCCACTACATCACTGTTCCTGGCCGCTGCGTCGTACAAGGCCTACAGACAGATTTGGTTTACCACCCGTGGAATCCCTCGGCTTGCTTCGGACGGCGAGCACGTTCGCTCTCAGGCCGCTTCAGCCACTCATAATAACCGCTCCGAGATATTTCGAGCACCCTGCACATCTTCTGAACCGGAAACCCGAAGCGGTGTTCATAGATGAACGTATATCTTACTTCCGGTCGTTTACGAAGATGCGCATGGCTTTTTAAGTTTGCATTCTCCTCCTCCAAATCACGAATGCGTTTTTACATGTCCCGCAGTGCCTTGACGTCCGGCTTCAAATTCCCGCTACCCACGAATGCATTCTTTGGATCACTCTTATACTGGGAGGCCCACCCATACAACGTCTTCCCCGAAATCCCCAATTCACGGGCCACTTGGGTGACGGGCTTCCCCTGCTCCAAAATCAACTGCACAGTATTGATTTTGAACTCCTTGTCGTACTTCCTTTGCTGTCCCATTCTGAACACCTCGAATTGGAATCGCCTTATTTTTACATTCTCAATTCACCGTGCCCATAGTTAAGACTAGCATCAAACATAAGAACAGTCGATAAAAACTGATTCGTACACCGTACTTAAGATTCGCGATGTTGCACTCTGAAGCAGGCGGTCTTGGAACGCCGAGCGTTCTGAGTTTATTGGATTAACACCCCAACGTCTCCCTGTATCCACCAAAGTGGTATGAGTGTTAGCCCCATCATTACATGTTCGTGTTTTGTCCGATAACCTCTGTGCCTCCTTGGGCTGCTTCTGCCTGTTCGTGTCGCTTTGAAAACCATGCAGTAATAAACGGAACCAGGATAGAGGTCACAATCACAGCTGCGGCCACCTGTACCGTCGCAGTAGCTGCAATGCTCCTATAGCCTGCATAAACGGCCGCCACGGCCACCGGAACTGCGGCAGCGTTACCTGCAGTAGACGCCGCTGCGATACCACCGAGGCCAGTGCCGCCTGTAACCTTATCCAATATGACAAGGACAATGCCCGTTATCACTACTACTGCGAGTCCCAGTATCAGTCCGGAGATGCCTGCGGCCACGACATTCTTCAGATTGATGCCGAATCCGAGTGCGAGCGCGAATAATGGAATCAAGACGCCCTGGGCCGGGCTTAGGAACTTCCGCATGTTCACGTCCAAGTTCCCTAACACCATGCCGATAATGAGGGGTAGAATGGCGTATACGAAGGCCATCAGCGGAAATGCTGCGAGACCAGCTACACCGAGAATCAGCATCGTGAAAAACGGTCCAGATTCAAGAGACATGATAGAGTATGCCGCAACGTCTTCTGCGCGTTTTCCGAACTGCCCCATCAGGGCCATGTAGAGTCCGCCGTTCGTGTCCGAGAACGCGGCTATGATGGCCAGCGCCGACAAGCCGAGAAACATGTGGTTTTGATCAGGTACAGTTAATTTGATAATCAGGCCGATGATAGCGGCCAAGCCCACCTTGCCGATCCACAAAGCGATACCTTTTTTCAAAATGTAGCCAGCCGCCTTGAATTCAATTGTAGAGCCAAGGCAGATGTAAAAGGCGGCCAACAGGGTCGATGCTCCCAGGAACAAGCCTCCTGTGAACGAACTCTTGAATACGGTGTTGTCCGCCAGGTTTGGAAAGAGGGTACGAAGAATCGCACCGATCAACAAAGGAATGATCATCATCCCACCCGGAACCTTGTCAATCACTTTTTTGATTGGCATGAGCATGTACTCCTCCTCAGTCGTGCTGTTGACGATTGCTATTGGTTAAGTCTGTACACTATAAAAACCACAGTCGATAAGCGCTTTCATGTAGATGAATACAAAGCGTGGGGCTCTAACCCAACGCGAGATCCACCTGGGATGGTAATCGCCGCCCATCCCAGATGTAACTGAGCCACAAAACTCGCCCGATGAGATCCGACTGAGCCTCATCGCAATTCCTGACGATTACTCCCTAAAAGGAAATCCGCGGCAACAAGCACGGATTCAATCATGCTTTGCTCCCTGGCGATTCCTTTTCCAGCAATATCGAAGGCGGTTCCGTGGTCAACCGATGTCCGCAAAATCGGCAGACCAAGCGTCACATTGATGCCTGTATCAAATCCAAGCATTTTGATGGCGATGTGACCCTGGTCATGATACATCGCGATAACGGCATCGAATTCACCGTTTGCTGCCCGCGCATAGATGGAATCCGGTGGCCATGGGCCACTTGCACTGATCCCTTCGGATTGAGCTGCTTGCACGGCAGGGATAATTTCCTTCTGCTCCTCGTCCCCGAATAGACCACCTTCACCGGCGTGTGGGTTTAGCCCGGCAACAGCGATTCGGGGATTTCGTATCCCAAATCTTGCAAGCGATTCGGCGGTCAACCGAATTCGTTCGAGTACCCGCTCCCTTGTCACCAGCTTGATGGCCTGCTCTAGACTCACATGAGTGGTAACATGAACGACTCGCAGAGATTTGTTGACCAGCATCATGGCTGATCCCGGAGAGCCCGACAAAGCTGCCAAAGCCTCTGTGTGACCCGGAAACTTTATGCCCGCCATCTTCCAGGCTTCCTTGTTGAGTGGCGCTGTACACAGAGCATCAATAGTGTGATCCATCGCAAGCGAAACAGCCTTCTCGATGTAGTCGTAGGCACACTGCCCGGCGGTTGCACTCAGTTGGCCCCACGGCAGATCCGCCGGTACATTGCCAAGGTCCAGTACTTCGATGACTCCCGCTTCGAACTTCGCTTCCTCTGCGCTCGTTATGGAACGGATGGTCGGTTTGTTGGTGAATTTCCCTACACCTGCCAGGATTTTTGATGCTTCTTCCAACCGGTTCGCGTCACCAATGATGAATGTGTTTACCTTGTCGGTCACCCTCGGACTCAAGGCCGTCAGTACACAGATTTCCGGGCCGATTCCTGCGGGATCACCCATGGTCATTGCAATAATCGGCTTTCTCATACACGTCATCTCCACGATCTCGTCTTAATGATTCGTCAGGAATCCCACCGCTTTTTCCAAAGCGTTCATGTTCCCGAATCCACCCGCCTTAGATACCATCAGGATGTCCCCATGTGGTGTCTCCACAAGGCTCCAGGGCATCCCCGGAACCACTTCGCCTCTTGGCCAAATTGCGGTAGCGGATAGAGTTTTACAAAGTGCGAGAGCCGTGTCCCCACCCGTTACCACAAACCCGATAGTCCTCGACTTAGCTTGCTGTGACACCTGCGTAAACCAGTGATAAACCACCTGTGCAAGATCATCCTCGAAACTACCCGGAATGGCTGGATCCCGCTCGGATCGCTTTTCTGACAGAGTTACACCGATGATTCGATGGGGCTCATGCAATAATTCATCTTTCGCCCGCTTCAGTTCTTTCTCATGAGTGACGGGGCTCGACAGCAGCGCGGGGTGAATCTCAACGACCGGTACACCGAGTTCTCCCGCAACATACGCCAGTTGTGCGTGCGCAACAGGATTGGCACTCCCAACCGCCACAAGGACGCAATCGCAAACCGGCATCTGCCCATCTGATTCCACAACGCCCGGCTCTTCTGCATTCACCCAGAAGGCTGCCAATTGCTTAGCCAATCCGGCCGATCCGCATGGAAGTATATCTTGACTGTCCGCAACGGCTCCGGCAAGGCTGGCCAGGTCAGCATCGGTTACCGCGTCCGCGACGACGATGGCCATGTTTTTCGAAACGGAATCCAGAAATTGTGCAATTGCAGCGCTTCCCTGACTTACGACCTCGCGACCGAGGTGAATGACCGGCAGATCAGAAGTATTCCGGAGAATCTTCGATATGGTATCTTCAGTCACCGGGCTACGAGGGTCGCGGGCGAACGCAGTCTGACTGATAGGTATTCCATCCACAAACAGAATTCCGTCCAATACGGTTCGCCCGTTGGCTGGAAACGCAGGAGCCAGAAGGGCGATTCTTCGTCTCAATCCTCGAAGCAACGCTGCGATCTCGCTTCCCACATGGCCCCTCAAAGTCGAGTCAATTTTTTTGTACACTCGAAACCCTTGCGGAAGTGCCCTGGACACCTGTTCCCCGGCGCTAACTACCCTTTTGGCCGCATCGGGTTCAGCGAGGCTCCTAGTCTCCGCATCAAACACCTGAACGACATTTGGCCCGAGAGAAAACATCCATGGGGTTTGCGAATCAAACGTAATCCGGACACGGTAAGTCTCGGTGCGGAAGTAGTTGGCTGCGTCCGCTGCCCCGGTCAAATCATCGGCAACAACAAAGATGGGCAGGTTATCCACGACTTTCACCAGTCCTTTCTTTGTCTCGCCGGCACTCTCCCAGAGCAGTCTCAAAAACCTTGACCCCACTATCCCGAATGACATCCCGAAATGCTTTCGGGACAAAGTCCGTCACTATAGCGTCCAATACTGTGAGCGGAGCAAATGCCTCCAGACCGGAATCACAAAATTTGTCGTGATGTACGAGTAAAATCTTCTTGCGTGCGTTTGCCAAGGCGACCTGCTTGACTCCGTGTGTTGACGGGTTCACATTGAACAGTCCTGTCCTTACATCGACTCGTGCCGATGATAGGAAATAAATGCTGGAGCCATGGCGACTAAAGTACTCTTCTGTCTCCTGGCCAAAAACGGCAGCCATAGCAGGAACGTAGAGTCCCGGGGCTAAGTGAACATGAATCCCGCGTCTTGCCAAAGGTTGTAGAACCGCTAGGGAATTTGTGTATACAAGCACTCCTTTAGGTAGGAAATAGGCCATTTGAGCAACGGTTGAACCCGAGTCCAGAACGACGACATCCGATGGTTCAACCATGGTCGCTGCCCGGGCTGCGATTGCCCGTTTCTCCTGCACACCTTCCCGGGACCGTACCTCAAACACAGGACCAAATTCCTCGTCTACGCCTGTGCGCAGCTTGCGGCCAGCTTCGTTCGGCTGATAGTTCATTTCCGCAGCGACTTCACGAATCCGTCGTGCTAGATCCTGATCACGAGTGTTTAACCCGTTAAGAACCCGGGATACGGTCGACACTGATGTCCCCACTCGATTAGCGATATCCTTTATCGTTACAATCAGTCATCACCTCTCAGCAACTGAATACGTTTGCTGCAAACGTATTCAGTTGCAGTAGTATAGTACACCTATCACAGGAGTTTGTAAATAGCTCGCGATCACTCGGTTAAAATCTAACCGAAAGGGATTGAGATCACTCATCTCGAAATCGAACCGAAGGGATCGTCGTGCGTATGTCCATGAAAAGCCGTCGAGAGTACCTTGCCAATGCCCGGGGGCGCTACCACGGGGCCAAGACCAGGTCCCAGAAATCCCAGATTATCGACGAGGTCGTGACCACACTCGGATATGCGAGAAAGTACGCCGTCTCCGTCGTGGACATGGTCACCGGCTACAGTCGACGGCGGGGGCTATCCTTGGACGCAGCCAGAGGGCTGTACTCGACGCCCTCCAGCGGATTCTCGATGAATGGCCCTACTCCAGTTCACCAAGCAGCGCGGCCTGCAGTTTACCCGCAGCCGCCCCTACAAAAAGAGCGACAATGCCCATGTGGAACAGAAAAACCGTGCCCTCGTACGTGAGATTGTGGGCTACGCTCGTTACGATACACCCCAACATGTAGACTGGCTCAATACGGTCTACGGATGGCTTGACGCCAACGCTTGTCTGCCCATACGCAAAATCATCCGGAAGCGGCGAGAAGGAAGCAAGGTTCGTAAATGGTTTGACGAGGCCCGTACGCCACTCCAGCGCTTCTTAGAACGGGACATACTGTCTACGGACGTCCGGCACGCCTGGGCGGCTTGGGCATGCAATCTGAATCCTCTGCAAATCCATCATCACTGGAAATGCTCCTGCGTCTTGGACCCGATGGAGCCATTACAGCTACGCCACCTGAACCCTTCAGCAACTGCCTAGGAAAGAGGGTCAGATAGTATGATTTTTAACTCAAGTTTGACAGTACCCTTGATGTGGCGCGGGTTGTAGGCGCAAGTTTGTACCACACGCACGTTAGCCTCGCGTAACCGTCAAATCAGGCACATCTGCATTACGGACGAACCGGTGTCCACGCTTCTCTAACTCCTTATCGAAGTCGTCCACCTCAGATGCGATTCGTGTACCTCGGGTCGAGAGTTTGCCTCCAGCTTCCTTCAGATTCCACCTCGCGATGGACACCCTTGCTCTTGGCTAATGGTAGGTATGTCGCCAACCCCCGTTCGGGACTTTCACCCTAGAGAGACCGCCCATGCCGGACGTACATGAAACGAAGCAATGACCATGGTTCATGTTTGATTTGCCGTACGATATCGGATTGTTGCAATTGTGTCCAGTTCCAATGTATCTGGATCGATGACAACACCATAATCGTATTTTGCAGCTTCAACAGATACGTACATGTTTTTCACATCTTGAAGGACTTGTTCTGGATCTCGGTCGAAGGGATGCCCAAATCCTCCTCCGCCGCCGGTATACGCAGTGACGACCGTCCCGTATTTCAACGGTTTGGCATTAACCTTCAACAATTCCACGGTTTCTCCATCCGGTGATTGGATGAGTACCTTCGGTTTCGCTCCATCTTTTCCACCAAACAGACCCCAAGCTGGCGTTTTTGAACGTTCAAACCATAAATACACGTAGGATGAATCGGTTCGCATCTCGTATCCGCGAATGACTCCAGTACCTCCTCGCTTCTCCCCAGCACCACCGGAGTCTTGACGAAGGGCATAGGTGGTCATTTTAATCGGATACTTGGTCTCGAAAATCTCAATCGGCATATTCTTAAAATCGCCGTTTACGTTGTTAATCAGACCATTTTGTCCGTCATGTGCAGCAAATCCACCCCAACCGCCAGCCGTGGCCTCGACACTCAAGAATGGGGAGCCGGTTTTTGAATCCACACCAGCGAACGTAACCACCATCGAGTCTCCATAGTGCGCGGCCGCGCACTGCTCTTTCAAGCTTGGTGACAGTGCCTTAACCACCAAATCGATGAGAAGACCAAGGGCGGAAAAATACCAACCGCATGGAGCTGGAGCTTTCGCATTGAAAATGGTTCCTTCCGGAGCAATGACGTGAAGCGTTCGGAAATTCCCTCCGGTAACCGGTGAATGCGGATTGACAAGGTCTTTAAAAGCAACGCGGCACGCCGAGACGGTCTGCGCAAACCCGCAATTCGTTTGACCTTGCTGTTGCGGACTGGATCCGGTGAGATCGATCGTCATATGCTCGCCCCGGATTTCAACTTTGACCTTGACGACAACAGGCTCTGTATTGTGTCCGTCATTGTCGAGAAATCCTTCCGCCTCGTAAACGCCGTCAGGAATTGACATGATGAATTCACGGTCCATTCGGGCTGATTGAGCGAAAATATCTTCAATCGCTTCATTCACAGTATCGAGACCAAACCGCCCAATGATCTCCTTGAATCGTTTTTCACCGGTTCGACAAGCGGCGATTTGTGCGCCCAAGTCCCCGAATGCCGCTTCCGTAAAAACCGGCTGTTGATCGTCAGCATGTGGATTACATCATGTCGAGGAACACCGCCGTCATACAGCTTGACGGGGGGGATCCGGATTCCCTCTTGATAGATCTCCGTTGCATCCATGGGGTATCCTGGGTCCTTCGCACCGATATCCAGCCAATGCGCTCGCGTCGCCGCGAACCCAACTAAATCATCCTTATAGAAAATCGGGGAAATGGTCGTAATGTCATTTAGGTGCGTACCGGTTAAATAGGAGTCATTTAGAATGTAAAGATCGCCCGGTTTGTAATTCTCGATGCCGCCGATGGACTCCGTTGTCAGTCGAATGCAGTGATCAAGGTTCCCTAAAAAGATAGGCAATCCCGCGGATTGACCAAGCAGTTCTGCGTGTTTACTAAAAATTCCGACGCTACAGTCCTTCATTTCGTAGATAATCGGAGAATATGCACTCCTTGCAAGACTGGCATTCATCTCTTCTGCTGCACTGATAAGCGCATTTCGGATAATTTCTGTGGTGATCGGGTTGGCCATTTGAATCACTCCTTTGTAATTTCCAGGTTGCCAAACGGATCGACTGTAACTGCATGTCGAGGCGGTACAACGGCGGTCGCTTCCACACCTTCAATGATGACCGGACCCTGAATCGCATGGCCGGGTTTGAGCATATTTCGGGTAAACACCGGAGCCGCGACTTTGTTCCCGCCAAAAATGATGGATTTCACGACACGCGGTGCAGGGGTTTCTTCTGTTTCCACGGTTGTTGCAGCCACATCCTTGTTGGTTGAATCCGCCGTTTGATTCAAGGATCCGTAGCCAATGACACGGAGGTTCACAAATTCGACCATACCATTCGGATTGTTGTGTCCATAGATATTCTGATGCATGTCGTGGAAACGGGTAATTAACTCATCCAACGAACAGTCACTGGGTACATTGACCGTATATTCTTGGCCAACATAGCGAAGATCGGCAGTTCGATAGAAGGTCATTTTGTCTTTGGGAATATCCTGGTATGCCAAAACACCAGCAATCTCCTGCTCCATCTCCTGATAGACCGGCTCCAACTCATCCTTAACGTCCGTCACACTCCGATAGAATGTACGGACCGCGTCATGACGGAGGTCGGTCTGGAGCATACCCCAAGCCGAAAAGACACCTGCTGCAGCTGGCACAAGGACGCGTTTCATATCTAGTAAGTCGGCGATAAAGACGGCGTGCATGGGTCCTGCTCCACCAAAGGCAACCAACGTGAAGTCTCGTGGGTCAATGCCCCGGCGCACGGTCAGCGTGCGGATGGCGTCCGCCATTTTCGCGTTGGCAATGTCACAAATCCCCTCAGCGGTTTGAATCGGATCTAGTCGCAGTCGTTCCGCGAGATTTGCCACGGCACGGTAGGCTGCATCTTCATCCAGTTTCATCTTCCCGCCTAAAAACCCGTTCGCATCAATTCTCTGCAGGACCACATTTGCATCCGTCACAGTCGGTTCTGTTCCACCACGCCCGTAGCAAGCTGGCCCTGGGAACGCTCCGGCGCTCTTCGGTCCCACACGTAGTCCACCTGCTTCGATCCAAGCGATGGAACCGCCTCCCGCACCAATCGTATGAATATTCACCATCGGTGTCAGGATTGGAAAACCTTCCAACTGCGTCTCAGATGTAACGTCTGGTTTACCATCAATCACCATGCTTACATCAAAGCTCGTCCCACCCATGTCTACGCAAATCAAATTGTTCGACCCTGTCAACTTGGACAGATTGATACCGCCGATCGTGCCACCTACAGGGCCGGACAACAACGTTTGAATGGGATGGCGCTTCGCTACCTTTGAAGTCATAACGCCACCGTTCGATTGCATGATGAAAATATCACCCTTGAGTCCACGCGATGATGTCTCGTTTTCCAACGTTGTGAGGTATTTCTCTACGATAGGGGCTATATACCCGTTGATAACCGTGGTACTTGTGCGTTCATATTCACGCCACTCGCGAGCGACATCATGGGACAGGCTCAACGAAATGTGCGGCGCAACGTCTTCAAATACTTCCTGAATCAACTGCTCGTGCACCGGATTTTTGTATGCATGAAGAAGGCAGACAACGACGGATTGATAGCCTTTGCTCGCAATTTCTTCGGCCAACTTTTTCATCACATGTCGGTCCAATGGTTTTTCGACGGTCCCGTCCGCCAAGATTCGCTCGGGCACTTCATACACATCTCTTCGGCTGATGAGCGGGGTCGGTTTTTGATACTGGATGCTGTACATATCCGGGCGGTTCGCGCGAGCAATCTCATAAACATCGCGAAACCCTTCCGTCGTTAAAAGTGCCGCATGCGCGCCTTTTCTCTCCAAAAACGCGTTTAATCCAGAGGTTGTTCCATGCACAAAATACGAGATTTCTGCAAACCGATCGATGAGTTCCGTCATCCCTTGAAGAACGCCTTTTGCTTGGTTTTCCGGTGTCGTCAAAACTTTGTGGATCTGATAAGTCTGACTTTCTTCATTGAATAAAACCAAGTCCGTAAATGTGCCGCCGATGTCAATTGCAAGTCGTTTATTCTGCATCGATACGTCTCCTTTGCAAAATTCGTTGGAGTATACGCTTTCATTCGTCACCGTAAATCTATGCTTTTATAGGTATTTAAAACAAGTATTTAAAACAAAAACCAAGTAGAAACTTCTTGTTCAGACGGGCTTTCGTACCCCGCAACCTTGCTATGTCCCCAACCGAATTTTCGACGCAGATCCACTAAATATTCCGCGTATTTCAATGGTACAATGGTAGCATCTAGAACGGGTACGCCAACTTGACGTTGAACTTCTTGATAGAACCCAAATTCGATGGTGCAGCCAAGAATCACAACCTCGGCGCCGTCTTTATGGACTGCTTCCTGTGCTGCGTGGAGAATGCGCTGTTTAGTGTTATTGTGGTCAACCTGAAAATCGTGAACCCCCATGTCGAGTACCTTGAAGGAGGCCAGTTTTTCACCGTATCCGTATTTGTACACGTTTTCTCGCATCTCGGGAATCCATTTTCGTCTTCCTACGATGATGGAAACCGTGTCACCCAATGTTGCGGCAAGTCGGAGACACGCTTCCGCCGGTGCTGTTACGGTCATGTTTCGAGCAATCTCTCTCGCTGCACGAAGACCCGGATCATAAAAACAGCCAATCACAGCTGCATCGTAGCCCTGATCCTCTGCTTTTCGAATCGCCTTCATCAATTGCGGCATGACCATCATCTCGTAGCAGTTGTATTCTAGGTGCGTTGGTCCAGTGGGTGGAAAAGAGAGGACGTTGACCGTCGTGGAGGGGTCTTTTACATCTTGAAACATTTGAAACATAGCCTCATCGTAGACATCGGTTGCAACCGGGTTAATCCATAGAATTTTCTTTTCCACGTTTGTCCTTTCAGCGTTCATCGGATAACCTCCTTCGCGAATTGTGCATAAGAGACCGACACTATTCAGGAAAACGGCACTCAGGTTTCTACCGCCCCATGCAGCGTTGCTTGGCACACAATATCGCTGCATGGAACCACAGAAAATTACCCCCTAACCAACGACCATACAATCAAAGCATCCTCGTTCCCGTCGTTGTAGCACCAATGGGCTTCCCCAGCTGGGATGAGCGTTGCGTCACCAGCTTGAACGCGATATAGCTTATCCCCCGCTTGAATCACTAGTGACCCCTTTACGATGTAAGAATACTCATCCTGTTCATGGGCTCCTGTACCTTTGAAAGGAATTCGAGTACCGGCTGGGATCGTGACAATGCCAAGGCGGGTTCCTTCGTTTTCCAACAGCAACTTGAGTGCATAGCCATTGCCTTCTGATTCCACATCGTGCTCATGTACGAGAATCATGATGACTTCCTCCGTTCTTCTGTAAATCCATCTACGATGTAGGTTTCTGGATTGACAAGCACGCCATATGTATCTCGTGCCTGTTCCAGAGAAATCCATCCATTCTTCACATCTTCGGCGACTTTACTGGGATCGCGATGCAACGGGTTCCCATAGCCTCCGCCTGTAGCCGTGATCAAACGAACCACATCACCTTGATTGAGAACTTTCCGCGCGCATTTTCCAAAAGGCCCTTCCCGTGTTCCGTCTTTGCGAATAATCTCTACTTCGTTCCTGGAGCCTGCGTGACCCCCGGCTGCACCCCAAGGCAGAAATTTGTGTCGACCGAAACTAACCGTCAAAAACTGGCCATTAGTTAAGGCTTCGTAGGATCGAACAACCCCGGATCCTCCACGAAATTCGCCGGCGCCTGCCCCGTCCGCACGGCAACTGTACTCAGTCACACGAACTCCATACCTTGTCTCAGCTACTTCCACGGGAACGTTGTACGTCTCTCCGTCCCCAATGCAGAATTGGCCAGTTTGTCCGTCCATTCCAAACCCAGCGCCCCAACCGCCGACCGATGGTTCCACAATCAAAAAATGTTCCTCCGTGTCTGGCTTCACACCACCGAGTACGACAGCGCATACCGATTCCAAATGCCCAGCGGTCAGCCTGTCTGGCACTATCGGTGCAAGCGCCTTCCAAACGACATCGGCAGCAAAGTTCCGCGATTCCCAATTGGTTGCCACCGGGGCTGGGCGCTCCGCACAAATGACAGAGCCTTTGTCGGCAATCACCCGGAGAGGTCGGAAAACACCATCATTGACGTCTTGACCCGGATTTGTGACCGCTAAAAACAGGGCACGAACCGACGAAACGAGTCCACTATAGGAGCAGTTAATGGGACCAGGTGCTTGTCGGTCGCTACCCGTAAAATCCACAATGAACTCGTCATTACTAATGGTCACTTGACAAACGATACGAAACGGTCCATTTCCGAGGCCATCGTCATCGATAAAATCCTCTGCCGTGTACACGCCTTTCGGCAGTTTTTTCAATTCTTCTCGCGCTAGTTGTTCCCCATAGTTAAGCAAATAATCGATAGATTGGAGAACAACGTCTTTGCCATACTTTCGGCAAAGTTCATGGAAACGCTTCTCTCCCGTCCGTAAACCGGCCACTTGGGCCCACAGGTCTCCAAGCGAGAGGTCAGGAAAACGTACGTTTGCCGCAATCAAATCTACTAATGCTTGGTTAAGGCGCCCCTTCTCAAACAATTTAACTGTCGGGAATTGTAGTCCTTCCTGATAAATTTCCGTGGAGTCGGTCGTCCAGGAACCCGGATCCTTCCCGCCAACTTCCGTCCAATGACCCTTATTCGCCGAAAATGCCACAAGTTCACCTTCGTAGAAAATCGGCATGACAAGTCCTACATCCGAAAGATGTGAACCTCCACCGCCGTACGGATCGTTGAGGATTATGATGTCTCCCGGATGCAGGTCATCTTGAAACTTATTCAGCGTTTCCTTGACCATAGACGTCAACATCCCGATGAAACCTGTCACGCCGTTTCCTTGTGTGAGCAGTTGTCCTTTTGCATCCGTAAGACCCGAAGCGAAATCCAGTACTTCGTAAATAATTGGACTCATTGATGTGCGCGCGAGCGCATAGAACATTTCTTCACCAATTGCTGTCAGAGAGTCCTTGACAACCTCCAGCGTAAAGACGTCCGATTTCTTCAAAAGCCACCCCGCCCTATCTCGTAGACCGACCGGAGGGGCAATATGAGAGCCCCTCCGCCCTAGAGAGATTTAGTGCAAAATTTCACCTTCTGTTTCCTTGAGGAAAAATGTTGCAATTACAGTTACGACTAAGAACGCTGTAATGAAGGACACCGTTCCAGCGAAGCTGGAATTTCTAGCTAGCATGGCACCAATCACCATGGGGGCAATTGCATTCGCCACACGCTGTGCCGTAGCACCAACGCTGTAGCCGACACCGCGAACTTCGGTTGGATACAGTTCGCCAACCCAGGTATCCCAAACGCCCCAAGCACCGAGGCTAAAGAATGACAGTGCGAAGTTCCACACGTACATTTGTGTCAGATTCGCAGATTGTGCGAACCCAAATCCACTCACCGCAGCAAGTGCTACGAAGATGATCATGATTTTCTTACGACCAAATCGACCAGTTAACCACGAAGACACAACGTAGCCAGGGAACATGAAGAGTGCAGACAGCGCCATAAAGCCAAAGCCTTGCGGGGTCGACAAACCCTTTTTGGCGAGCAGTTCTGGCATCCAAGAAGAAAGTGCCCAGTAACCCCAAGAGAAGCAAAAGTTAATCAACAGTTGCAACCAGGTTGCGCGCGCAAGCTTGACTTTGAAAATTTCCAGGAAAGAACCTTGTTGAACCGCATCGACAACAAGTTTCACATTGCTTAAATCTGTATGAATATTGCCACCTGACAAGTATTGAATCGCCTCTTTGGCTTCTTGTTGTTTATCGTTTCCAGCAGCCCAATACGGCGATTCAGGAACAAATGCTTTAATGACAAATGCCCAGAGTCCCGCCAAGGAACTGACAGCCAAAATCCAGTGCCAGCCGAGCGGCTGTAGCACATACGTGAGTCCGATGGCGATGAGATAGCCGATTGGCCAACCGGAGGCGAGGTAAACCGTCGCTTTGCCGCGGCTTTTGACCGGAAGCAATTCTTCAAAGTACGGGAAAGAAGCGACCATCAATCCGCCGAGTGCAACCCCCGACAGGAATCGCATCCACCAAAGCATTTCATAACTTCCAGAGAATGCGCTGATTAAGGAGACAATACCATAGAGACCGATACTCCAGATCATCGTCTTTTTGCGCCCAATTTTATCTGTGAGTTTGCCCCAAATTAAACAGCCAGGAATCATACCGAGATAGATAGAGCCCATTAGCGAACCGAGTTGTGCACCCGTAAGTTTGAAATCCTTCCCGATCATCCCGCTAATGAGGATGATGATCATCATTTCCCAAGCTTCGATCACGAAGGAGAAAAAGATTGCAAATCCAGACTTCCAGTGCCGTCCCGTCAGCGGCATTTCCTTAAACAGTTCCCCGATCTGCAGGTTTCCGCCCGCTGGCTCAACATTTATCATCAGCATGATGCACTCCTTTACTTTTTTCCCGATTACGTTTCCAAACCCATGGTTCTGCGGCCACCACCCCCTCACCGAGTTTTCTGATAACTTTTTCTACTCAATTGGCCTCCCTCGTGGAAGACCAACCTGGAAGACTACTGATCAACTGCGGCCCTGCGCAAGACCTACAACTTGATACGTCTCTGGATCGACGATCACGCCGTAGGTGTCTCGAGCTTGGTCAATGGTGATCCAGCCATTCTTTACGTCTTCAGCAACCTTGACCGGGTCACGCTTCAATGGGTCGCCGTAACCGCCGCCCGTCGCCGTGATCAAGCGGACCACGTCGCCTTTATTCAGGATCTTGCGCGCAACTTTGCCAAACGGGCCTTCTTTAGTCCCATCTTTGCGAACAATCTCGATTTTGTTGTAGGATCCATCACGACCGCCTGCTGCGCCCCAAACCGGGTACTTGTTCCGCCCAAAACTTGCCGTGACGAATTGTCCATCTGTCAGCGCCTCGTACGAACGAATAGCACCAGCACCACCGCGATACTCGCCTGCCCCTGCACCGTCGTTAGTAAGACTGTACTCCTGCACCCTCACGCCATAACGGGTTTCAGCGACTTCTACCGGTACGTTGAACGTTTCACCGTCACCGAGACAGAATTGTCCATTTTGTCCATCCATGCCTTCACCTGCGCCCCATCCGCCAACGGAAGGTTCTACAATCAGGAACGGTTCGTTGGTATCCGGATGGGTTCCAGAGACAATTACTGAGCATACAGACTCCAGGTGTCCCGCCGTTAACCGATCCGGCAAAACCGGTGCCAGCGCTTTCCAGACCATATCTGCACCAAAGATCATCGATTCCCAATACGTGGATACGGGCGCGGGGCGTTCGGCATTCAAGATCGAGCCTTTTTCTGCAATGATTTTCAGTGGACGAAATACACCGTCATTGACGTCCTGCCCAGGATTCGTGGCCGCCAGGAAGACGGTTCGAACCGCTGAGACCAGCCCAGTAAACGAGCAGTTGATAGGTCCTGGAACCTGTTTGTGACTTCCGGTGAAGTCGACAATAAATTCGTCGTCCGTAATCGTTACTTTGCAGCGAACCAGGAGCGGTCCATGGCCAAGGCCGTCATCGTCGATGTAATCCTCTGCTTGATAAACGCCTTTTGGCAACTTTTTGAGCTCTTCACGCGCCATCTGTTCGCCGTAGTCAAGCATGTAGTCGACCGATTGCAGAACGACATCCTTGCCAAACTTGCGGCAAAGTTCCTGGAACCGCCGTTCACCTGTACGAAGCCCTGCAACCTGTGCCCACATGTCACCCAAGGACAGGTCTGGGAACCGAACGTTGGCTGCCAAGATATCCACGAGTGCCTGGTTGATTTGGCCCTCATTGAAGAGTTTTACTGCAGGAAATTGCAGGCCCTCCTGATAGATTTCTGTGGAATCCGTGGTCCAGGACCCGGGGTCTTTTCCGCCAACTTCCGTCCAGTGTGCCTTGTTTGCCGCGAAGGCCACAAGTTCACCTTCGTAGAAAATCGGCATGACAAGTCCTACGTCGGACAGGTGGGAACCACCGCCGCCGTACGGATCGTTGATGATGATAATGTCACCAGGTTTTAAGTCGCCTTCGAACTTCTTCAATGTTTCTTTGACCATGAAGGTCAACATCCCAATGAAGCCGGTCACACCGTTCCCTTGTGTGAGGAGCTGCCCTTTTGCATCCGTCAAACCAGATGCAAAGTCCAGAACTTCGTAAATGATAGGGCTCATAGAAGTCCGGGCAAGTGCATAAAACATTTCTTCCCCGATAGCCATAAGAGAATCTTTGACGACTTCTAGCGTAAACACATCAGCCTTCGCCACTCTATTACACCCCCGTATGGATGATGAGGTTGCCATATTTGTCGACGGTCAAGCGCTGACCTGGGTAAACCAGTGCCGAGGTCGATGGTTCTTCGACAACCGCCGGACCTTGGATTTCAAATCCTGGACCAAGCTTTTCCCGCTCGTAAACTGTTGTCTCAATCCAACCAGATTCTTCGAAGTATACAGGGCGCGTCTCCAGTACAGCATCCCGAACGGTATGAGATACTGGCTCAAGCTCGGCAATCTCGGGTTTTGTGACTTTCCCGAAAGCGACCAAATGGAGGTTTACAATCTCTGTTGGATTGTTCTCGAGCTTAAACGTGTAGTTCTGCTCGTGAATGGCGTGGAAAGTCGCATTCACTCCTGCCAGAAGCGCTTCATTCAGCTCACCGCCTGGGACCGGAACTTTGACGGTGTGTTCCTGACCCAAGTAGCGCATGTCCGCATAACGACTGAACACAACTTGTCCTTCGGAAATGTCCTCGGTTTTGTACTGGGCAATTGCTTGTTCTTCGAGGGCCCTCCAAGCTTCATTCAGCTCAGCAAGATTCAGCTCCGATGTCCGACGGATGTAGGTTTGCAAGTAGTCATGACGCAGGTCGGTCATGAGCATCCCCCATGCCGAAAAGACAGAAGCTGCGACAGGAACGACGACTTTCGTCACGCCAAGCTCCTTTGCGAGGAACGCGGCATGCATTGCACCGCCGCCGCCAAATGCAACCATCGCAAAATCGCGCGGATCATATCCACGTCGAACAGAAATCAGTTTCAACGCATTCAGCATGTTGGAATTTGCGATCCGGATGATACCCAGAGCCGCTTCCTCAACTGAGACACCAAACCTTTTGGCGATTTTTTCGTCAATCGCCGCCCGAACCGCATCCAAGTCGACATTCATACTAAAGTTTTTCGCTGACAAACGTCCGGTGACGAGATTTGCATCGGTTGTGGTCGGTTCAGTACCGCCGCGTCCATATGCAACAGGTCCTGGCATCGCACCGGCAGACTTAGGACCGACTTTGAGTGCTCCAGCTGGATCTATCCAGGCAATCGAACCCCCGCCATTACCAACCTCAACAATGTCTACGACGGGTACTTTAATAGGATAGCCGGCATGACGGTCGTCCCATTCGATGCGGTAATCGGTGGTCACGGTCACTTCTCCTCCGTCGATGAGCGAGCACTTTGCCGTCGTTCCACCAATATCGAACGCGATAACATTGTCATGGCCAATCATCTTACCGAGAATCGCAGCACCGAAGACGCCCGCCACAGGACCCGATTCGACCATTTGAATCGGCGTTTGTTTCGACTGTTCAAACGTTGTCGTCCCTGCATTCGACTGCATGATGTACTTCTGCCCGGTCACGTTCTTCTCAAGCAGACGCTCGTTCAGTTGGTTGACATAGCGCTCCGCGACCGGTTTCACGTACGAATTGAGTACAGCAGTATTCGTACGCTCGTACTCACGCCATTCTTTCGTCACTTCATGAGATGCGGTGATTGCAACTTCTGGCCACATTTTTTTAATCAATTGGACCGTTTGCTTCTCATGCTCCGGATTAGCGTAGGCATGCAGGTAGCAGACTGCTATAGCTTCCACGCCTTCCTTGCGAAGCTTTTCAACGGCAATTTCAACATCAGCTGTGTTCAGTTCCTTGATGACTTCGCCTTTATGGTTCATTCGTTCTTCAACCTCTAGGCGAAGTGCTCTCGGAACAAACGGCACCGGCTTTTGATAGCGAACATTGAACAGGTCCGGCCGGTTTCCACGCGCAATTTCCAGTACATCCCGAAATCCTTTGGTCGTAATCAGCCCTGTTTTCACACCGTTGCGTTCTGTTAAGGCATTGATGATAACCGTTGTCCCGTGAATAAAGGTTTCTATTTCTTCCCCCTTGATCTCCGCTTTCGCAATGACGTCCATGACGCCTTGTTCAAAGTTTGGCGGGGTAGTGTCCGATTTTGCGACACGCACCTTGCCTTGGTCATCCACACAGACTAGATCCGTAAACGTTCCCCCAATATCTGTCGCGACGCGCACTATGCATCTCTCCTTCTATTGAAATATCGCTGGTTGTAAGACACACAAGATTCTTGCCGGCCTCTCCAGAAGGTTCTCCCAAGAATGCTGGATAGAGGAAGGAAAGTGAATAGCGTCTCCTTCTTTTAGGACATAGTCGTGGTCCTCAACCTGAAACAGGACCTTGCCTTCCAACACGTAGTAGAATTCCTCTCCTGGGTGACCGTATTTCTGCTGCAACGACTGATTCGGCAACAGTTCGACGATCATTGGCTCGAGATTGCGCCCGATAAAATTTCCCGCAAGTCGGATATAGGTCGTACTCGAACCTTCAATTTTGAACGGTTGTTGATCTTCTGCCCTGACAACAAAATTTCGGTTTTGCGTCGTTTCAAAAAACGAGGTGATGGGAATACCAAATGCTTCTGCAATTCGCTGCAACGAAGTAATCGTCAGTGAAGAATTCCCACGCTCAACTTGAGACAGGAAGCTGATCGACAAACCGGATCTTTCGCTTAGGTCTTGAAGCGTCATATTATTCTCCTGGCGGAGTTGTCTAATTTTCTTAAATAGCTCTTCCATTTATCCTCCTATGTTTCTATCGTTCTGTTTTTTCATCATATAGTAATTTTAACAGTGCGTCAACAATATTTTCGATTTATTTCAATGGCATTTGTATATATGAAAAGGATGAAGAGATTCTGTACCGGTTCGTCGGTCAGTTTCCAACCCATGATTTGAACTGGCGTTATTTTACATTGAGGAAGTCTTTCGTAAACTGATTGAAGCTCTCGCAGCCGGTCTCTGTGGCAAACACGATGTCTTCGATCCGGACGCCCAACTTACCCGGCAGGTAAATTCCTGGCTCGATACTAAACACCATGCCTGGCTCAATGATTTGGCGATTTTCCCCGTACACGTACGGCGCCTCGTGCACTTCAATGCCCAAGCCATGACCCGTCCGATGAATAAAATACTGTCCATACCCGGCGTCCTCGATGACCGCTCGCGTCACACGATCGACTTCGCCGATTGGGATTCCGGCTTTCACAGCATCGGCGCCGGCTTGCTGGGCGCAGCGAACGACTTCATACACTTCCCTTGCCTGCTCCGAGACCTCGCCCACAGCAACCGTGCGCGTCATATCCGAGCAGTAATGGTTCGAAATACCGCCCATGTCAATCACGACCATATCGTCCTCTCGAATCACAGTCTCATCCGACTGATGATGCGGCCGGGCGCCATTCGCCCCCGCACCGATAATCGAGGGAAAAGCCATTTCTTGAACCCCCATTTGCCTCCATAACGCAGTCAGCTCCTCAATGACCTCAAGTTCCGTCATGCCCGGCATGATTTTTGAAACGATTTGCGCCATCACCCGGTCAGCCATCGCACCCGCCTCTCGAAGCAACGTCCGTTCACGTTCGTCCTTCTTCAAGCGTATAGCGCCAAGCGTGTCCACACTGTCGACATACTTTAATCCAGGTTTGTGCGTCATAAGAGAGATTAAATTTTGGCTCGGCCACAGATTGTCCACTGAGATGGTGCCTTGGTTGGGCAAATATTTGGCCAGCAACGAAATCGCATCTTGCCCGTCTTCCCAAAACAACGTCTCCACGGACACATTTGAGAGATCTTCCTTGTGCATTTCGGGAGCTAGAATGACTGGATCTCCATTCCTAGGCACAACAAATGCGAGCAGCCGTTCATGCGGATTGATCCATGTCTCCGTAAAATAGAAGAAATTAGCACTCGATGTCGCAACGACAGCGTCTATATTCCGTTGGTCAAGCAAAGCTTTCATCCGCTGGATTCTCTCGCTCAAGAATCGCTTCATCATATCCACCTCTTTTAGTTGAGAAACACCTACGTCCCTCCGATTTACCCACATAAAATATTATACAATACTTCCGAAATACTTTTCATACGTTGAAATTATTTTCGAGATATGCTAATTGATAAATGCAAAGTATTACTACTAAGCGATTATGCACAAAGGTTGACGATACAAGATGCCTTAGCTTTGGCGAATACCATGTCCTACAGGCATGGCTCGTGCTATAACGGGTACTCATGAAAAGAAGGTGCATAAGTGGAAACCTTACTTCGCAACACGTTTTTGTTTCTAGCAAAAAACCAAACAGCCAACAAAGCAGCACGAAGCTATGGATTGCGCTTTGGTGCCGCACGATTCGTGGCAGGAGAAACAATTCACTCTGCCATCGCAAAGGTGAAAGAATTCAACCAACGCGGCATCGTCGCCACCCTCGACCACCTGGGGGAATTCGTCTCCGACGAACGTGAAGCTATCGAGTCATCAAACGAATGTGTGGCAGCCCTCGACGCTATTGCGGCCGCCGGCGTGAAGTCCACACTGTCTGTGAAACTGACGCAACTGGGTCTCGACATCTCCGAAGACCTTTGCATGCGAAACATGCGTCGCATTTTGGACACAGCCAAGTCTCATGGCAACTCCGTCAACATCGACATGGAAGACTACGCACGCAACGAGATCACCATCGACATTTTCAAGCGCTTGAAACGCGAATACGGTGACTCCGTATCGCTTGTGATTCAAGCGTATTTGTACAAGAGCGCCCAGGACATTGAAGATTTGAACGAATTCCACACTAACCTTCGCATCGTCAAAGGGGCATACAAAGAGTCGGCTGAAGTCGCGTACCCGAACAAGGCGGACGTCGATAAAAACTTCGTGAAACTCATCGAGCGTCACCTGCAACTTGGCAACTACGCGGCGGTTGCTACTCATGACGAGAAAGTCATTGAACATGTGAAACAGTTCGTTGTAGATAACAACATTCCCAACAGCCAGTTCGAATTCCAAATGTTGTACGGTATCCGGAACGACTTGCAGGAAAAGCTTGCTCGCGAAGGCTACACAGTTCGCGTGTACATCCCCTACGGTACGGACTGGTATGGGTATTTCATGCGCCGCTTGGCGGAACGCCCGGCGAATGTGGGCTTTGTTCTGAAATCCTTATTTAAAGGCTGATAGATAGTTGCTAGGTTGGTAGGTGTGTCGTGGGTAAACCATTATTCATCCCGATCAGACTGTGCTGGTGGGAGTCGGGGGACAGGAGGTTTTCGTAGATGACAGTAGTACCATTTCAAAATGAGCCGTTTGTCGACTTCTCCAACCCGGCCAACAAGGCCGCAATGGAAGCCGCTCTGGCAAAGGTAAAAACCGAGTTCGGCAAGACCTATCCGCTCGTTGTGGGTTCGAAAAGGATCCAAACAAAGACGACCCTTCCTTCTTACAATCCGGCTGATACATCCGAGATCATTGGATATGTGAGCCAAGCAAACCGCTCCGTCATCGAAGAAGCATTCCAGGTCGCTGCGGATACGTTTGACACCTGGCGTTACACGAGCGCACAGATTCGTGCAGGTTACCTGTTTAAAGCAGCTGCCGTGATTCGCCGCCGAAAGTTTGAATTCGCTGCATGGCAGGTTTTTGAAGCAGGGAAGAACTGGGCAGAGGCTGATGCAGACGTTGCCGAGGCCATTGATTTTCTAGAATATTACGCACGTGAAATGCTTCGCCTGGATGGTCCCCAGGAGTTAGTACCGCTGTTGGGTGAGCAAAACCGGCAATTCTACATTCCGCTGGGCGTCGGCATCATTATTCCGCCTTGGAACTTCCCGCTCGCAATCCTGGTCGGTATGACAACCTCCGCAATTGTCACTGGAAACACAGTTCTTCTGAAACCTTCACCGAACACATCGGTCATCGCAGCGAAGTTCGTCGAACTCATGAAGGAAATTGGACTTCCAGATGGCGTCATTAACTTTGTGCCGGGTGATCCGGAAGAAATCGGTGACTACATGACCGAGCACCCGTTGACCCGTTTTATTTCCTTTACTGGGTCGCGTGATGTTGGTGTGCATATCGCACAGAAAGCAGCAGCGGTACAACCGGGGCAGAAATGGTTGAAGCGCGTCATCGCTGAGATGGGCGGCAAGGATGGCATCATCGTGGATGCAAACGCTGACCTTGAAGAAGCGGCTACGGTGATTGTGCAATCTGCATTCGCCTTCCAAGGTCAAAAGTGCTCCGCAGCGTCCCGCGCGATCCTGCACAAGGATGTCTACGACGAGGTCGTCGCAAAAATCATCGAGAAGACCGCAGCCCTGAAACAAGGTGCGCCAGCAGAGAACTTCTACTGCGGACCCGTTATCGACCAAAAGTCGTTCGACAAGGTGACGAAGTACATCGAGATCGGCCGCAGCGAAGGCAAGTTGGCTTTGGGCGGCAACGCCGATTCTAGCAAGGGCTACTTCATTGAGCCAACCGTGTTTGTCGACGTACCGCGCGGTGCTCGCCTGTTGAAGGAAGAGATCTTTGGACCCGTGCTTGCAATCACCAAGGCCGATTCGTTCGAGGATGCGATCAACATCTTCAACGACACGGAGTACGGTCTGACCGGTTCGGTGTTCAGCTATGATCGCGAGCACCTCGAATACGCAACGGCTCGCATGCACTGCGGCAACTTGTACTTCAACCGTAAGTGCACCGGCGCGCTCGTCGGCGTGCATCCGTTCGGTGGATTCAACATGTCGGGTACCGACTCCAAAGCCGGCGGCCCAGATTACCTGCTGCAATTCATGCAGGCGAAGGTTGTGTCGGAACGCTTCTAGGAAACGTATCTATTTGGGGGCTGCTGAATCAATTAAATAGCGGCCCCTGTTTGAGCGAAGTTGCATCTTGCAAAGGTGACCTAAACAGCTTGCTGTATTCCTGTTCCACCCTGCGCCACGGGAGCAAATGAGCGAGTTGAACCCAGCGATTGTCCTCTCGAAGCTTGCCTCCGAACGGCAAGAAGAACTCTCCGGGGAGGATCTGCTGGTCCTGGTTATGCGCGTACATAGCCGACCTCCATGTGCACGGCTTTTCGCCCATTCCCACGAAAAATCCATACACTTGGATTCGACATTTGTACCCGAAATCCCTTGCCGTTATTGGGCTTTGCGTTCATTCAGTGGCCCCAATGTAAATTCACGCCGGCTCTACGGAAGCCCGAAAATCACCCAAGTATTGCAGAAGGAAAGGGTTCGGGTTTCTCATAAAACCGTGGCTCGAATTATGCAGGAGCGGGGCTTGAAATCCCGTACGGTAATTACAAAGCGACCACCAACTCGAAGTATAACTACCCGGTACATGAGAATATGTTAAACCAGACCTTTGTTGCACCAAGGCCGGGACAAATGTGGATGGGCCAGTGCTCCATCAGTCGGATCGTGGGAGCCAATCCGCATCATACGAAGACCAAGCACGATTGAAGCGCATTTTCGAGTATGTCGAATCCTGGTACAACAGCGAGCGAATCCACTCGTCGATTGGATACATGACGGCGGTGGAATTTGAACGAAGGTATTACCAATTACATGCAACCAAAGTAAGTTAAGTGTGTACATGACAGCTCATATCTGAATCTTCATTTTTGTTTTCTCGATTTGGTGTTTCCAATCTATTGACATAGCATCAGTATCTACACGTCCTTCAACGAGGAGAAATCGAGATGTCCAACGAACGCAAAGTGGCTGAATTGTTAAGAAATCTCCCGACCAATTGGAATCGCTGGGGACCAGATGATGAGATCGGGTCTCTAAATTACTCAAGTTTCGCATCCTCAGGCAGCTAATTTCTCCTTGATTGCACTGGGTAAACGGTCAATGAACTGCTGTACCACCTGTTCGATGACGTCGTTTCTTTGAGCCAATGTCACCTCTAAGGCGGTTCTGAGCAGTTCCAGAAGCAGCCGAAGAGCATCGACAAATCGGATGTCGTCGAGTTCGTCGTAGCAATCGAAAAACAGGGCACCGATGGTTCGGGGAGCTTGGGCATCTCTGGAGGCTATCGCCAACATGATGTAGCGGGCGAACACAACAGTCTACCAGAAATATGAGGATGTTTTTGCTTTTACATGACCCACAGCTCCAACGAACTCAAGAAATTACAGGCTCAATTGGGGTGCGAAACTTGAGTAAATAATCTTATACTAGATCCCGAAGACCCGAGTCGTGTCGTGGGGGTGGTCGACTGGGAGATGGCTACTATTGGTGATCCACTGTTCGATTTGGCGGTATCTTTGAGCTATTGGAGCGAACCTACAGACCCCGATTCGTTAAAACAGGTATTGCCGACGGTGACGAAAAACGGCGGATTTCTACGCCGCAGTGAGCTTATTGAGCGTTATTCCAGAAAGAGTGGCCGGGATGTATCTAGTTTGGAATTTTAGTGGTATTTGCTTATTTCAAGTTAGCGGTCATCCTGCAACAGATTTACGTTCGCTGGAAACGGGGGCAGACTCAGGATTCTCGCTTCGCCTCCTTCGGGATGCGTGTTCGAGATTTGCTCGAGTATACGTTTACGATTCTCCCAGAGCAGTAATCCCAGAAGGTTAAGCAAGAAATTTTGCGGACGCTGACGACGCCCGTGAGGAGGTAGAGAGGTTGTCAGTCTTCGATTTATTCCGGTTGGACAACAAAGTCGCCCTCATTACGGGCGGCGGCCGGGGTTTAGGTCGGCAAATTGCGCAAGCATATGTGGAGGCCGGTGCACGTATCGTACTCTGCTCGCGCAGGCTTGAGAACTGCGAACGGGTAAAAGAGGAGCTAGAAGTACAAGGTGGCGAGGTTCTCGCGCTTCAGCTCGATGTGACGCAGCCGGATTCTATACAGGAGGTTGTCGCCAAAACGCTGGCACACTTCGGCCGGATTGATATTCTCGTGAATAATTCGGGTACGTCCTGGGGCGCTCCGGCGTTCGACATGCCATATGAGGCCTGGCAGAAGGTAATCCAGACCAATCTCACCGGTACGTTTCTGATGTCACAGGCGGTAGGACGACACATGCGCGCCCACGGCGGCGGAAAGATCATTAATATCGCCTCGGTGGCCGGGCTACGCGGTTCCGACCCAGAAGTTTTGGACGCCGTAGGGTACAGTGTCAGCAAGGGCGGAGTAATCAGTCTCACCCAGGATTTGGCGGTCAAGTGGGCTCGTTACAACATTTATGTAAACGCTATCGCGCCCGGTTTCTTCCCGACAAAGATGACAAAGGTCGTTCTGGAGCGTGCTTATGAACGTATCATTGAGTCCACGCCGTTACACCGCGTTGGTGGTGAACGTGACCTTCAGGGAGCTGCTCTCTTCTTCGCGTCCGCTGCATCGGACTACGTCACGGGGCAGGTCCTGGTGGTCGACGGCGGTTCTACGGCTCGTTGAAGGGATGTGTTCTGCCACTTATTATCTGCCCGCCTTTGTCGATGGAGAAAGGCGGGCAGGCATACTACGGAATTCGGCACGACACCCCGAGATTCCTGTTTAGGGGTGTTGGAAAGTGTTACACTTCAGCTGCAGAGCGGCAACTCAATGGAGGACATTTTCAGGGGCCACTAGCTATCCGGCTATAAACCGACCAGCCGAGTGTGGCGGACAATGATAAGCTGGTCCATTCTGCTCGCATACCGTTTTTTCCCTCCATCAGTCAGTGTTTCACTCCCGCACTAGGCTCACTTCAAACTGATATCTGCTGGAGGCATAGCGGACTTCGGAAAATTCCACTGGAGTGCCGGTCTGATCCGAGGTTACGCGTCGGATCATGAGGATCGGCTCGTCGCTGCGGATGCCCAGTTCCACCATATCTTCGTACACGGATCGCGTTGCGGAAATCTGTTGACTGCCAAAAGATATTCTCACGCCATGCTGTTCAAAAAAACCGTAGATATGGTTGTACACATCCATATGTTGTTGGAGTTCATCCAAAGCCACTTTGGGCGGAGGAATTAAATAAGAAGTTTCTCGAAACACGGGTTGATGTTCGACCCAAGCGATGCGACGAATCTGAATCACCTGGGCAGGCGGCCGGATACGCAGCTGGTCAGCGACGAGTTGGGGATACGTCGTCATCATCCGTACCCCTCTAACGTCCATTTTCACCGGCCACCCACGTGCTCGCAGTTCCTCGGCGAAACCACGTAGCTTCGATGCCGTCAAAGATTCGTTGCGTGGCAGGAGAAAAGTCCCTTTTCCCTGCCGTTTAGCCAGGTAGCCAAGCGATACGAGATCGGCGATGGCCTGGCGCACCGTTATCCGGCTCACACCCATTTCCTGCGCCAATTCGGTTTCCGAGGGAATTTGGTCACCTGGGCGCCACCTTCCGGCTTGAATGTCGCGTAAAATTTCATCCTTGAGGTGTTGGTAGAGCGGAACGGCCGTCTTCACAAGCGAGCCCCCTCTGCAGTGGCCAATCCATCTTCGTAAAAGTCAGTTGGACCCAGGATGTAAATGGAGAATATGAAGCGTTGAAAATATTATAAAGTAATCCGCTTGGTAAAGTCAATTTTGCGTCTTCCTGGGGATGGTGTGTGGCCGGAGGCCTCAGGAGTAATACCCAGGCTCTGGCCACTTCCGGTTTACAAACCAATTCCCCACGTTCCGCAGCTTGAACTCGGCCGGATTGTGCAATGTATGCGTGCGTACATTGCGCCAGAATCGGTCGAACCCATAACGGGAAGCTGTCGAACGAGCGCCCATCACCTCGAAGATCCGCGAGGTGATGTCCAGTGCGGCATTCTGTTTTTTTGGCGTGCCCCCCACCTTGTCGCGTTCCGCGGCATCTTCGTGAAACCGTCCGGCCAACTGGGCTGCCTTCTCCACATAATCTTCACTTTCCTTTATGGCTTCAGATGCCATGCCAATCCCCTCCCCTTTGCAGTTGACGGTCCGTTGACCCCTCTTCACAACTCCGAGGCTACCAAATCAAGACGGTCACAACGTAGACAATACCTACCCATAGGAAAGGGACAATAGTGTAGCCCATAATCTGGCGGACGCTCAGGCGTGCCAGCGTTAAAATCGGAATTAGCCAAAAGGGTTGCACTAGGTCGTTCCATGAGCAGCCCATCTGCACGGCCATGCTGGTTTTTGCCACGTCGGCGCCCAGGCTTTTGGCCGCTTCAATCATAAAGGGTCCCTGAATGGCCCAGTGCCCGCCTGAAGAAGGAGCAAAGAAATTGATGAGAAAAGAGCTCAAGAGTCCAAACAGAGGCAGGGTGTGCACACTCGAGATATCAACCATCCACTTGGAAATGGCGACTGCCAGTCCGGAGGATTTCATCATACCCATCATGCCGGCGTAAAACGGAAACTGAAGCACAATGCCGCCAATACTGCGAACGCCTTCCGACGCAGCGCGAACATAAGCTGCCGGTGTGCCATGAAACAACAATCCACAGAAGAGAAAGATTACGTTCAATGTGTCAATGTCCAAAGACCCGCCGGAGGAAAAATGATAGGCCAGAAAGCCGGCTCCCAGGAACACCATGATGACATTTAGCAGCCGCGTCCGCTCCAACTTCTCGGCCGGCGTCTTGGCTGTCGGCACGCTATCCTGGCTATCCGTCGACTCCCATGAAGACGGATTGATATCCAACACGGCGTTCGGCCTCGGATGTATCAGGATATTGAGTATGGGCAGGGTGACGATTAGGACAACTGCATCCGCCACAACAGCTGGAAGGAATACCGTGTGCCGCAAGGAGATTAATCCGCCAATCGACGTCGCGAACGGATTGCCAGCCGTGGCCAGAGTGATAGGAATGGTCGCGGACACCCCGAGGCCGTACACAATCCATCCGGAATAGGCGCTCGCAATCAACAGCGGATAGTGGATACCACGAGTCCGCTTTGCCAGTTGCTGGGCCATTAACGTTCCGGCAATCAACCCGAATCCCCAATTCATATAGGAAGTGATGCATGAGACCACGGTCGCGCACACAATCGCGCCACGTGGACTGTGCACACGGGAGGCACACCAGTTCATAAGCTTCGCGATGGGCGGAGATACGGCCAGGGCATATCCCGTTACCACCACCAACGCGACCTGCATGGAAAACTCCAAAAACCCCCAAAAACCGTTCGACCAATCCCGCACCATCGCCGGCAAACTCTGATGAGAAACCGTGGTGCCCAAAAGGAGCATCACCAAGGTCAGCAGCATCACGAGCACAAACGGATCCGGCAGGTACCTTTCCATAACTGCCGCGAACAACTGGGTTGTACGCTGCAACGGGTTCATCCGCACAGCGGGTTGTTGGTTTAAGACGACGTTCGACTGCACCATCATGCCTCCTTCCGGCCGCCCGCGGCCCTATGTGTACCCTGTTGAGCTAGATCAACAAGGCACACCCTCGCTCCATCTGCTGAAAAAAACCGCTAGTTTCTCACGTGCACTTGTCTCCCGGGATGGTCGTCTGGCAAATGCGCACGACCGTCGTACAGGTTGCCCCGCAGCGTGTCGAATGCATAATCGTTCCATACGAGCCCCCTCTTCTGGAGCGTGGGCACGACCATGTCGACAAAATCCACAAACGTCCCGGGTATGACGGCATACGCGACATTGAATCCGTCCACTCCCGCTTCGTCGACCCAAGCTTTCATCTCATCGGCAATCCGGTCTGCAGTGCCCACGAACACAGGTCCCCGGCCGCCAATTCCGATAAACCGGGCGATTTCCTCTACGGTCCATTGACGGTCCGGATCCATTTTCGTAAAGACTTCCACCGCTGAGTGAATGGCGTCATTGCGGAAATATTGCAGTGGCTCCGACGGCCTGTATTTGGAAAGGTCCAGACCGCTCCATCCTCCGTACAGGGCGAGCGCCCCCTCGTAGCTTGCATGTCGGATGTAATCCAGGTACTTCTCCTCTGCCTCCGCCTGGGTCCGGCCAACAATGGGGGTGAACATGGAAAAAATACGGATTTGTGACGGGTCTCGGCCAATCCTTTCTGCCTCCGCCCGGATAGACTGCACATATGTCTTGGCCATGGCCACGGTCGGTGCAATGATGAACACACACTCTGCGTGGCGAGCCGCGAACGCGCGCCCTCGCCTGGACACCCCCGCCTGGTACAACACCGGCGTGCGCTGGGGAGAGGGCTCGCAAAGATGGATTCCGGGGACCGTAAAATAGGTGCCATGGTGTCCAATGGCATGCACCTTGTCGGGTTCCGCGTAGACCCCCCGCCTGCGATCCCGCACGACTGCATCGTCTTCCCAGCTGCCTTCCCAGAGCTTGTAGCAAACCTCGAGGTATTCCTCGGCGATGTCATAACGGGCATCGTGATCCACCTGCCGCTGGAGGCCCAGGTTACGCGCTGCGCTGTCCAAGTAGGAAGTCACGATATTCCAGCCCACTCGCCCCTTGGTCAAATGATCCAGCGTGGACATCCGGCGCGCAAATAGATAAGGCGGTTCGTAACTGACGGATACCGTGACACCAAAACCTAAACGGGTCGTGACCTGCGCCATGACCGGCACAATCAGCATCGGATCATTGAGCGGGATCTGAGTGGCATGCCGAACTGCTGCATCCCGCGAGCCTTGATAGACGTCATATACTCCCAGTACGTCCGCCAAAAACACGGCGTCAAAGCGACCGCGCTCCAATGTCTGGGCCAACTCGGCCCAGAAATCGATATCCGTATAGCGGTACCCTTGGTCCGACGGATGCGTCCACAGCCCTGGAGATTGGTGACTTACGCAATTCATCACAAAGGCATTGAGATAGATCCTGTCGTGCTTCATTCCTGTGCTCACTCCTTGTCCGACGGGAACCGGTCGACCGTCGTTGCTGCACGGCCGTCGCCTGGACCGATCCTCACGCCTCAGACTGGCGGATGAGATCCCACACCGGCTGGGTGTATGGCCGCTTGTCCGCATGAAGGTACTGATTGGCATACATGCGTACCGGATCACCCGCGTAGTACCGTTCATACAGCTGGTGCCGAGCACCCAGCTGACTGCCGATAAGGTCCCACCCAAGTTGAAATAGCTTGATCTTGGCACCCGCAGGCACAGTGGCTCCAGCGAAGTATTTGTCAATGAGATGAGACACCGTTCCTTCGTAAGCAGAGGCGTGCGATGGTACCTGCATGAACCCACCGGCTCCAACTTGCTGCAAAATCTCAATGGCGCGTGGATAGTACCGACTATTCAGGTTGCGGGCTGTTTCCAGATATCCGAGGGCCGGAATCTGGTTGCCGAATTCATCCGGAGAGGAGTGAACCTCCGAGGCCGTGACGAGAGCTTGCAGGGTGTCAACCTGAACCAACAGCTCCCCCAGTTTCTCCTGGACATGGAGAAATCCGTTTACCCCAATGGCCTCCGCCACGGCGCAGGCGACCCCCGTCACAAAGCGGAGTTTGGCCACCGCCCGAACCACTGTTTGATGGAAGGCCAGGGCGTTCGCCGAAGTGTTTTGCCTAAGCCGCCACACTGCGTCTGGGTTGTTTTTCAGCAACACGCGCTCCCACGGTACCAGGACGTCGTCAAAGATGAGCACGGCATCCATTTCGTCATACCGACTGCTGAGCGGGTGCTGTTCCGTGTCCGCCGACGCGAACGATTCCCTGCAGACAATATGAAGGCCCTGAAGGTTGGCGGGCACAATGAGGGCATGCGCGTATTCAGGATGGGCCGCATCCACATGGTAAAAAGGGAAGATCAAAAAGTCGTGTGTGTAGGGCGCGGCCGTAGCAATCATTTTGGCCCCACGGACCACCACGCCGTCCGAATTCTCCCGCACAATCCGCAACACCGCATCGGGATTCTCGTCGTCAATTCGCTTGGCTCGATTGATTTGCGGATCGAGCAAGGCGGTGGTCAAGAACCGGTCTTCGTCTCTGGCCGTTTCGTAGTACCGGGTGATTTTCTCGACAAAGTGCGGATCGTCCGCGGCGAACGCCTCGCGCACGGCGTACCATCCGGTCACCATTGACCTGGCATAATCGGACAAGCGGCTCATGACACCGTGGGTTTGCTCGGCCCAATGTGCGAACGCTGCCGTACGGCGACTCAAATCTTCCGGGCTTTTGGGCACGAGAAACGCGTTATGAACATAACTCCCCGACCGCGGACTCACGAATCCAATCTGCTCTTGAATGCCTGGGATATCCAAGGTATAGAACAAGCGTGAAATCGTACGAAGCGTTCCCGTGAAGGCCGGATGCTTTGTGACATCCGACACCCGTTGACCGTCCAGCCAAACGTTTCGGCCGTCGTGCAGACTGGCCAGAAAGCGCTGTCCCCTGTCCATGGCGATTTACATTCCTCCAGACGTTGTATTCGACGGGATAGGTTCCGAAACGGTCAGAGACGAACCTGTGGACTGGGGTGCGGTTCGACTCTGCCTGGATGCCAAACTGGCCCCCTGCAGCTTCAAAATATTGAAGATAGATTGCTTCACGTCTGCCAGCGACTCCAGGTTCCGGGTGTGAAGCCTGTCCGCAGGCAGAGTGACCACCTCCGCCACACGCCCCGGTTGCCCTTGCATAACAGACGATGGTGTTGCAGAGATAGAGCGCTTCGTCAAACACTTGACCGACCTCAAGCAGTTTCCTGTCCACGTATCGAATGCCGTTCATCGTGGCTAAATACATGGGAAAAAAGACACCTACGGCAATCAGCGTGATCTTTGAGCCCTCACCAATGCCCATCCAAAGGATGAACAAAGGGACCCATGCAAGCGATGGGACGGATCGCACAGATTGGATCATCGGGTCAATCAGCCATTCGACCGTTTCGAAGAAACCGACCAACGCACCCAGAACAAGCCCCGCCAAAGCACCGAACACAAACCCTAGGACGAGCCGGACACATGTCGCATCCACATCAGCCCAGAGAGTTCCGTTGCTTCCCATGGCCACAAATGCCTGGCAAATGGCACTGGGCGCCGGCAGGAGATCGGACGGAAACACACCGTGTTGACAGAGAACTTGCCACAGAACCACGACCATAGCGGGAATCACAATGCCGACCAGAATTCTCTGTACCAGTCTCCGGGTCATTGGGTGGACCTTATGAGCTCGCCGCCCCGGAGGCGACGGAATCGCGCGATTCCGGAATCAACTCATTGGCAATCATTTCGCCAAACGGGCTGATATAGGAACGTTCATCCGCGCGGCTGCTTTTCGCAATGGGGAGCAGAGGAAACAACAGTTCAGCCACCCGGTATGCCTCCTCCAGATGTGGGTAACCGGAGAGGATAAAGGTTTCAATGCCAAGCTGTTGATATTCCCTGATGCGCGCCGCAACGGTTTCCGGATCGCCCACGAGCGCTGTTCCGGCACCGCCTCTGACCAGTCCAACGCCCGCCCAGAGGTTGGGACTGATTTCAAGGTGCGACCTGTCGCCTTTGTGCAACTGACTCATCCGTTGTTGCCCCACCGAATCCATGCGGGCAAATATCTGTTGTGCTGCTGCAATCGTTTCGTCGTCCAGGTATCGAATCAGTTCATCGGCGGCTTGCCAGGCCGCAGTCGCGGTTTCCCGAACGATGACGTGCAGCCGGATGCCGAACCGGACTTTTCGTCCCTGCTCGTCCGCCAGTTTGCGCACCTTCGCTATCTTTTCTTCCACTTGAGACGGGGGCTCTCCCCAGGTGAGGTATACATCAACGTGGCGTGCGGCCACCTGCATCGCGGCAGGTGATGAACCACCGAAATACAATGGCGGATAAGGCTTTTGCACCGGCGGGTAGAGTACCTCACCGCCCTCTATGCGAAGACGTTCGCCTGCGTAATCGACCTTGCCTTCCTGAGACAGGAGACGCCTCCAGACTGTGAGGAACTCGTCCGTCAAGGCGTACCGCTCGTCGTGCGGCAGAAACAGGCCGTCCCCGGCGTTTTCTACCGGATCCCCACCGGTCACCACATTGATGAGCAACCTGCCGTCCGAAAATCGGTCCAGCGTGGCCGCCATACGGGCGGCTAACGTCGGTGACATCAACCCTGGGCGAACCGCCACGAGAAACTTCAAGCTCTTGGTGAACGGTGCAATGGTGGACGCCACAATCCACGCGTCCTCGCAAGACTTGCCTGTCGGCAACAACACTCCGGAAAACCCAACTTCGTCTGCAGCCTGTGCGATTTGGCGGCAATACGCGTGATTTACAGCGCGCGCACCTTGGCGAGTTCCCAGATAACGACCGTCGCCATGTGTAGGGATAAACCAAAACAACTCCATAACGGACTCACCTCCGTCGTTTCTGCTCATTTCCATGTGCTCCGAAGCTGTGCTCGGCATGAACTCACGACAGGTGCAAAGTGACTGAATCGAACCTTGTTATGAGAGCTTGCACGGCGTCCGACAACCGGTCCTGCAAGTCTGGCGCAATCTCATATCCACCGGACGCTTCATTGCGTGTAAACTGGGTATCCAATCCGAAAACACTCTTCTCCAGAGCCGTGGCTCCCAGCACAGACAAGACCGGCTTGAGCGCGTACTCTAAAGCCAGCAAATGGGCGATGGTACCACCGACAGCCACCGGAAGAACGCGCTTGTTCTCCAGCGCCCCGACCGGCAGCAGATCTAAGTACGCCTTGAGCACCCCTGTATACGACGCCTTATAGATTGGAGTTCCGATGACCACTGCGTCCGCGTCCAAAATAACCTGGTTCACTCGGGAAATTGCCGCACTTTGGGTCCTGGCAAACACCAAGTCCTCAGGCGGGAGGTCGTACCAGGATGGTTTGCGTGTCAATACCGTGGGCTTCGAAACGATGGCTGAGCCATTGCAGCACGGCCGCAAGCCGAGAGGGCTCCGATGGGCTTCCTGAAATCAGGGCAATACGGGTCATTCGGCATCCTCCTCATCTCCGATGCAGTGCATAAATTCCACAAAATCCGATGGACTAAGTTGAGTATATGTGGGGCTTACTCGCTTCTCAATGAAATGTTGATGATTTCGAGGTGACGAATCGGCATTGGATATAACGTTATAACGAGTGCGAGACGGTGGCCGTCCAATGCTACGTTTTCAGTCTTCAACCCCCGCGGTCTCATTAGTAATGTGATGTTTTGTCCCAAAACTACGCGCCAAATTGAGAATGCGCTTGTTATTTGTAAGGTTTTCTAACAATAGGGGTTGATTCAAAACTTCATAAGGGGTACGATTCAGCTACGGGTGTAAGCATCGCTCCCGTGCTTAACTCCCTCGAATCGTCCATGCGTCACTTTCCGTGACTCCCACTCTACGAGAGTGGGACTTTTTGTCTGTTCAGGTCTATGCCCGTTAGGGTGGTTTTTACAAAGGCGTTGGTAAATTCGGTAATCATAATTCCCACGTAAGCGTAAGACTCCTCACACCTTGTGCTTGTCCGGACTTAGGCGAGAGTAGTCTACAGCAACAATCAACCCCGCCAGGGAACCCAGCGGGGCGATTTCTCATGCTATCCTTTTTTTCCACGTCTCCGGATTCGTTCCGGCAGACGCTCCGACCACGGCAGCAAGTCGTCCATCGCTGCCGGGTCATCTGTTCGGATGTTGGGCAGCCGCTCGAACAGGTACTCCAGGTACAAGTACGGGTCCAGGCCGTTCTCCTTGGCCGTCTCCACTAGGCTGTACGCGATGGAGCTCGCCCTTGCCCCGCGCGGCGTATTCGCAAACAGGAAGTTCTTATCAAAAGGGTCAGCTATTCACCCCACAGTTTTCAGGGTGTGTCCGACTTGACAGCTACGTTTATCCCGTTTCCTGTAGTGTGGTGTTAGACATTCTATTAGCCTTTTTCCTCTCTTGTTGTTGGTGATCAGTTGCTCGTTCACGTCTTTCGTCGATAACTTTTGATAGGTGAGTAACAATCAGTACTACCAAACTAACTAACAGTACTTCGTAGAAAAACGAATGGAAATCTACTCGATTGAACCAAATGAGCTGCGGAGTCAACACGTAACCAAACCATTTACTCCCAACCACAGACCGCGTTAATATCCCTAATAAGGCGAATACTACAGATATTGCTATAGAGCCGCCGTTCATCCAGGCCTGAATGACAGGAGAAAATCCCCATCCTACACCGGTATGTGACCACATATAAGTATAATATGTTGCAGCAAACCAATCAGCGAGGTCCATCGGTTTAGGGTGTCCTGTCAGGAATATATACAAAGGTCTAGGCAAGGAGTATAAAACTGCTGTCAGATAGGAGGGGTCTGCCCCGGGCCACCATCTTCCATTAAGAAATATTTGAACTGCAACTCGAAATTGTCCCCCAAGTTCCCCCCGAGAGAAGGCCCAAGCACTTGCTGGCAAGCTACTGGGATCGATCCCTTGTATAAGATAATTGCGATAGTTAGTAAACCAAGGCGAGAGCATGAGCAATATAAAACACATTGCCATAAAGCTACGGAGTGTAGTAACACGAATCAATCGACGATCCACTAAGACAGCAAGTGGTGGAAACATACACATAAATACATACGTACGGCTTCCTAGCCCCATTAGGAAGAACAAGGACAGAAAGCCGACGGTAATACCCAAGAGCCTGTACTGCTTCTTCGAACGTGCAGATTGCGCCATAACAATAAGAGACGCACTAATAATTTCCTTCCATGGTAGTGTCAGAGCGCTTCCTGCCAGACTTATCTGAGCCTGAAAGTTCTTCAACCGGTTGGTGACTCCGAGAACACTCAGTCCTCCCATTCTCACCTCGTCCATGCACATGAGTGCAATGCCGATACACAAAAACACAATGGATACTCGCCATAAAGTCCGACTTTTTGTAGCGGATTCAATTCTTGTGAAAGGTCGCTTATACTTTTTGCCCCACCTTGACAGCAGTTCCACGAAGAGAACCCCACCAAGTAATGCAAAATTGGCGATTATATACAGACGCAGTGTAGAAACAACATCGTCGATTGGGAATTCATTTATTACGCCCCTACACACATCCAATGGATATGCTAACTCATATAGGCTATACGAGACGACGATTATAACTACCGGATCAGTCCACGACGATGATCCCTCGCGGCGGCAAAAAACTCTATAAAGCAAAAGAAAAATGAAATTGACCGTAATCACAGACAAAATACTCACAATTAACTTATTGGTGGCTATCATTTCACCCAAGGCTACAGAAGTCATTGGTACTGCTATGACGAGGATAATCGCACTCAACCGAACTAATAATTTGCCATACAACAAAGCCATCAATCCTCTTACCCAGTATGAGGTTGTTGATCATCTACGGGCGGGTGTAAGCGCAACTTCTTGATATAGTCTATCATATTCTTGAACCATTCGGTGCGCAGAGAACCGCATCGCACGCGCAGTACATTTCGAACTGTCAAACTTTTTCCTTCGAACATCCAACATCCCATCCGCGATGGCCGTAGGCTCATGGTAGTTATTCACGATCACCCCTACAGTCTCATCTAAAATTTCCTTCATGGGCCCCTCGCCACTGACTACACAGGGAAGTCCAGCAGCAAGTGATTCGACGGCGGCGAGACCAAAAGCCTCCCATTGAGTGATTAATATACCAGCGTCTGCGGCCCAAAGGTAAGGCCGAACATCATCAACCCATCCGGCGTAGAAGACACGCTCTTCAAGTTTAAGTGCTGTGCCCAAGCTTTGAAGCTCAGCACGTAAGGGGCCATCTCCGACATATACGAGATAACTATCTGGACATTGGTCGATAACAATTCTAAAAGCCCGCATGATCTCTAAAGGGGATTTTCCCGGGGCAATACGCGCATTGACAGCGTAGACAAATGACTCTCGTGGAAGGCCCAACATCTCCCTGTAGTACTCCTTACTCCCATTCGGCCTAAAGCTATCTACGTCCACCCCATTATATATCCGAATCATATTTTTGCGGGGATGCACGCGGTGCATACGCCCATATAGGAGTTCGGAATCCGAAACACAGACGATGTCATCGGCAAGTCTAGCAGCAAGCCTTTCCAAGGTTGCAAAGGTTAGATGGGCCAGACTATTCATGTTCGGATGAAAAGACCAACCATGGGGGCTGAAAATTATGGGAGTATGCTTCCTACCTAAGATTGAAGCCAATCTCCCCAGCATTCCTGCCTTACTACTGTGCAAGTGCAGAATGTCAAATTCCTCCGTCAATAGGATGCTTTTCAATTTAAGGATACTGCGAAGGTCTTCTAATGGATTTATGTTTCGCACCATGTCGCACTCAATGAATCTAGTCGCCATGCGACTCCGCTGGGCAGGCGAAAATGCCGATGGCGGAGCAACAACTGTATGGGCAGCCCCAACGGAGGCTCTTACGATTTGCTCGATAATCTTTGCAACCCCACCACCCGACTGGGTCACATGCAAAACTCTAGGTAGGCTTGACATTCTACTCACTATCCCTTATGAACTCGTGTCAAATACACTTCTTGGATTTTTTTCGCGTTTCGACGCACGTCATATCCGCGTACTCTCAGAGCCTCTACTCTTCTGTTGGCGGGTATTCGAGGTACATTCGCCATTCTGATAACTGCTTCTATCCAAGCCGAGGGGGAGTCAAGAGGCAAACGACGCACTAACCCTAAGCCCATGTCGACCTCCTCAGGGACTCCAGTAGAAACCACGCAGGGCTTACCACTTGCTTGAGCCTCGACGACGGCGATACCCAATCCCTCGTACAGAGAGGGGAACACGAAGACATCGATTGCATTCAAGACATCATATACGTCAGAGCGCATGCCCAGAAAATGTAATCTGTCTCGAACAGCTGCTTGAGCACTCTGTTGCTCTACTCTACTTCTTAGGGGACCATCGCCGGCTAATATTGCATGTACATTCACTCCGGAAGTTCTCAATCGTCGTACAATTTCTATTAGGAAGGCATGGTTCTTTTGTTCCACAAATCTGCCAACGTGGCCGAGCACTAAGGCATCCTGTGGAATGCAAAGTTGTTCACGTATGTTGGAAAATTGCCCCTCGGATTCAAATGGTGACAAGTCAATAGAGTTATGGATAATATGAGAGCGTGGGTCCTTCAGAAAGCCACGTCCATAGAGGGACTGCCCCGCTAGGGACGAACAGGCAAAGAGGTGCGTGGCCGTTCGCAAAATCAGGAGTCTAGACACTCGTCTATATAGCTCTCTAGCGGGACTATTATGGACCCCATCTTCTATGCTGTGACTGTGAGCTATCCGCATCGGTACGCCGCACAGTTTGGCCAACGCAAGGATTGCGCCGCTCGAGTAATAAACATGACTATGAACAACATCAAATGGGCCCTTCGTCAGAAGAGTATTCCTCAGTTCTTTTAAATAGGCTTTGGAGCCCACATCTCTTGGTTTCGAATGTCTCCACACATTGCCCCCAAGCGAGGAAATCTCTTTGTCAAAATAGCCCTCCTGATGTGTCTGTACGGCGAAATCAAACGATACTTTGGTCCGATCAATGTGCCTGTATAGGTTCATTACCAGGACTTCCGCCCCGCCAACGTTCATTGCTCCAAATATGTGAAGCACTCTGACCATGAAATTTCCCCCTACATACTTCGCACGCAAAGACTTTCTATACCATCCTAGAGCCAGCCGATTTTCTCCGACGATGCCTTTTCAAGAAACTTCATTCAGGTCGCCGTGGGATACTCGTTTGGGGCAGTCAAGCGCACACCTAGTTAGTGGCCCCTGAAAAAGTCCTCCATTGAGTTGCCGCTCTGCAGCTGAAGTGGTCAGATTGGAATTTCTCAGGAGTGTCCGTTTCATGTATACCTTTTGTTTCCTGTTAGCGACCCACTTGGGCCGCTCTCCTCAGATTGTGGGCCATGATTCCGTATCCAACCCATGCCGATGTGCCCGAGTGTCCCCGGAATCGACTGCGGCCCAATCCGTACTTTTGTTTCAGAAGGGCTATCTTTGCTTCACCCGCGGCTCGGAATCGCTGCAAGTTCCGGTACCAATGCGCTCGCTCTAGTTCGGTTCGTGGCTTGCCTTTCTTGCCTCGAAATGGCGTACTCACATACCGAACACCAAATTCTTCTTGCAATGCTCGTTCATTCTTACGACTGCTGAACCCTCGGTCCGTCGCAACTGCGTGAGGCGCAGAACCGAATATCTCTTTGTGATGCTGCACAGCCGGGATGAGCAAATCGTCGTCCGACGGATTACCTGTATACACCGCATACCCAGTCACAAATCCGCTCTCCGTTTCATCAATGCGAACCTTATACCCAAACTCAACCTTCTTGACGAGTTTGCCTTTTTTGATCGGCCGAGCCTCGGCGTCATGAATGCTAATGATGCGGTCCGGAATGATTCGATTTCCACCAATGACTTCTTTGGCTTGACCGAGCAGTCGCTTCGTCTTATCCACAAGGGACTGAAGCTTTTCCTTTTGCGCCTTTACGGGCGGTTTCTTTGTACGCTGTAGCTTCTCAACCACGGACTCGGCCTGTTGCAACACATTTTGCGTGATATCCACAACGTCTTGCGTGATTCGGTTGACCTCATCCCAGGACCTACTCATCCGACGACGCAGAACCTTTGCAAACGACAGGACCTTATTCTTTACCGCATCGGTTTGGTCCACGAAACCCTCGGTGGCGTGGGAGGCGAGTTTGCGAATGTGGTTAACCGTTCGGGTGATGGCACGAATGCCATCCTGTAAAAGCGTGGCATCCGTTGGATGATGAATGTCCGACTCGACCACCGTGGTATCCGTACGAAATTTGCGATGCCGGATGACCTTCTGTTCGCTCAGCTTCTTCACCAACAGTTCATTCAGTTGTTCGACGGTATCCTCACCATACCGCTTCCTGGCCTTGATGAGCGTACTGGCATCGGGTACTTTCCCGTCGATGGGGATGTGGCAGAAGCGCCGCCATGCAAGGCTGTCACTTACTTCCCGTACGAGCGTTTCATATCCCAACTGATAGCGGAACTTCAGGTACATGAGACGCAGGTATGTTTGCACCGGCACGGTCGGTCGTCCTCTAACCGTATTAAACTTTTCGAGAAACGGTACCATGAACCGTTCGTCATCCAGAATTTGATCCACATACTCCAGTTCCGCTGGTAGATTGAGCAACGGCTCAGGTAGGATAGCCTCCCAAAGCGTCAACTGATTTTGATGAGTCCGTAGCACTTTCCAACACCCCTAAACAGGAATCTCGGGGTGTCGTGCCGAATTCGTAAGTAAAGGAATTCGCAAAGCACCCCGGGGTCAGTGTTTGTCTCGTCAACATTCACTTCACCGCGAGGACTTGCGATTCCTTTTTTATTGGCCCATTTCACCGATTTTTTCAGGGGCCACTAGTTAAACCCAGAGAATCCATTCTAGAGAGTTCTTGACATAAGCTTGTACCCACTACGTACAATCCATAAGTAAACGAGGCCCGTTGATAAAAACTGCACACTGGCACCTGCGATGAGTGCGTATGCTGCTCCGTCAAGCCCGCGGTTCGGCACCAGACATAGGCTAGTCAGAAATGTGGCGAGAACCGTTAGGAACAAGATAACCGGCTGAATCCTAAAGTATCGTGCAGCGGTAACACTGTACCCTAAAAACGATGTTACGTATCCTATTCCAGCTGATATCATCAACAGGAAAAACACCCACGAATAGGAGGCATAGCTACTCTTGTACACTAGTGATAATATTGTTCCTCCCCAAAGGCGTATTACAGCTATGGGCACAATAGCAATCACCCCGCCGACCGCGCAAAGTCTAGACGTCATTTTTATATAATCACGCATGCTCCTATCAGCATAATACCGTGAGAGTCGTGGGCTGGAGGATTGACCGAGAGCTAGGACAAAGGTGTTCCCCGCAATAACCACATAGGACAACGCGCCAAAGTACCCTAGGTATTCGGTACCCAAAAAGTGAGAGATGAAGTACCTGGGAACATTTGTATTCAGCGAGATCATTAACATGACCAGCCCGAGAGGGACACCCTTCCAAAGAAGGCTATACGTCGATGAGTGGGCTAGAGTCACCTTGATGCTAACGAACTTCTTGGCATTTTTCATATCATAAAAAAGCAACAGCAGGAGCCAACTACATGCTTGTGAGACTGTTGCTACAACTAAGTCGTGCGTCAAGGCAACTCCTCCGACTACCGTTCCAAAGGACAAAACCGACTTTAGAATTAATGAACGCCCAATAAAGTTCATTCGTTCGTGCTTTTGAAAGAGACCGTAGATGATGTCGCTGATCGATTCAAAGGATTTCGCCAAGCCTACAGAGACTATCACCAGATAGGCCTGCCATTCACCTCCGGACCAGAAACCAACCGTAATAATGACAATAAAACCGATGCACGTAAGTAGGAGCCGAAAGCCCAGATAAGTTGAAAAAGCAAATTCTTCTTCTACATCAGTGACTTGTACTGAGCGCATCTGCATGTTCGTAAACTGAATCACGGGAGAAGTCAATGCTAGAGCAAGAGTGTACTCACCTACCGCAGCTACATCCAGAAACTTTGAAATGGCGATGAGCATGCCCCATTGGGATAAGGCATAAAGTACATTACCAACGAGATTCCACGAGAAATTTCTCAATATCGAAAGTCTCTCGGATGGCATTGGCTCCAGTGTTGAGTCAGTACCCCGCATGGAATATCTATAACCTCCATACAGAGATCTGCTCTGGACAATCGTTAAGGCTTAACACGCCCTTCAGATCAGCTACCACACCCGCTCCGTCATGCAACAATGAGCCTATCTCTGTCCACCTTAATCGCATATATTCGCGATGGGGAACAGCCAAAATTACCGCATGAGCTGGTGGAAGTTCGGAGAACTTCCAGAGTTGAATTCCGTAATCTCTCATCACCGATTCTGGATCAGCGTGCGGATCAGTCACTCGGACGGTAATTCCATAATCGTTCAATTCCTCAATAACATCAATGACTTTAGAATTCCTGGTATCACGAATGTTTTCCTTAAACGTGATACCCAGGATATTGACGCTTACTGAGTGTAGGCTAACTCCGCTCTGCACTAACTTCTTCACTACACTTCTTGCTACATACTTCCCCATACCGTCGTTGATCAATCTACCGGCAGTTATTAATTGTGGATGAAACCCCAGGCTTCGGGCCTTAAATGTCAGATAATAAGGATCCACGCCAATGCAATGCCCACCGACCAAACCCGGCCTAAAACCCATAAAGTTCCACTTTGTCCGGCATGCTTCCAGAACTTCATTTGTGTCGATACCCATTAAATTGAAAAGCATGGACAACTCATTCATCAATGCTATATTGAGATCCCGTTGTGTATTTTCTATGACCTTCGCAGCTTCGGCTACCCTAATGCTCGAAGCTTTATAAACACCCGCTGGCACTACTAGGCTGTACAACTCGGCCACTAAGTTGCATATTTGCTCAGACTCTCCTGACACGACCTTCACGACATTACGCAATGTGTGCTCTCTATCGCCAGGATTAATTCTTTCAGGCGAATAGGCCACGAAGAAGTCTTTTCCCCTCACCATGGCAGACTCACGTTCCAAAATAGGGGCACAAATCTCCTCTGTCACACCCGGATAGACGGTTGACTCATATACAACCACGGCCCCACGCTTAAGGTTTCTGCCAACTAGCTCTGACGCCTTTCGTATCGGCCCGAGATCAGGTTGTCTTGCCTGGTCAACTGGTGTAGGAACGCACACAATCACAAAGTCACATTTCCTTAGTTCTTCCGGATGTACAGTAAAGTCAATGTTTGCTTCCGCGAGGCTTTCCCCTGAAACCTCTCCTGTTCGGTCATAGCCATTTCTAAGTTCACCAATTCTCGTTTCGTTAAGGTCAAACCCTATGACATTACGTACCTTTCCAAACTCCACCGCTAAAGGCAAGCCAACATACCCCAGGCCAACGATTCCTATATATTGCATTCTTTTCAAGTTCACCCTTCCATGGAACTCGTATCATAGAACTGTAGACGAGCTATAGGCAGGTCTATCCGTAGTAGACAAGGGCTTTTATGCCACTTGGCACCCTTATCCAGATGAGTTACGGCTCAGCACCAACAGCTCAGGTGTCCAAAGGCTATGGTAGATATGTTGTTGACTTGCGAAGGCCACCGGAGGCGAAACGGGTTGGTAATTCATTTATCGTCGGTGTAATATGACTTATACCATTCCACAAATCTCCTTACACCTTCCTCCACAGATACACGCGGTGTGAAGCCAACGTCGGAGAATAGATCAGTCACGTCGGCATAAGTTTCAGGCACGTCACCGGGTTGCATGGGCAGGTATTCCCTCACTGCTTTTTTCCCTAGTTCCTTCTCGAGAAGATCAATAAACTCATTCAGAGCTATAGGGCGGTGACTCCCGATGTTGTAAACCCTGTATCTACAATAGCTACTTCCCGGCTCTGGATGATCCCCATTCCACTGAGGGTTAGGTTGGGGAATATATTCTACCAACTTAGCTATAGCATCGACTATATCATCGATGTAAGTAAAATCACGCCTCATGTTGCCATAATTAAAGACTTGAATAGGTTCTCCATTTAAAATTGCCTTTGTAAACTTGAACAAAGCCATGTCCGGGCGGCCCCAGGGTCCGTAAACGGTGAAGAATCGCAGACCTGTTGTCGGCAAGTCAAACAAGCTGCTATATGCATGTGCCATAAGCTCGTTTGCCTTCTTTGTTGCGGCATATAGGCTCATAGGATGATCAACATTCTGATGCACCGAAAAGGGCATAGCGGTATTTGCTCCATAAACCGAGCTTGATGATGCGTACAAAAGGTGCCTAATCTTGTGTATCCGACAAGCCTCGAGAATCACTGCAAACCCGTGTATGTTCGAGTCAATGTAACTCATTGGATTTTCGAGGCTGTACCGTACTCCGGCCTGAGCCGCGAGATGAATAACATAACTTATAGGGTGAGCTTCTAATACCCGCTCGATCAAATCGCTATCTTCAACGCCACCTTGAACAAAGGTAAATGTTCCATACTTCTCACGGAGTATCCTGAGACGAGATTCCTTGAGACGCGGATCATAATACGGACTCATGTTATCTATCCCAATTACAATGTAACCTTCGCTCAACAACCTATTTGCAACATGAAAACCTATGAATCCAGCACATCCAGTTACTAATACCGTCTTAGATCCGTCCACCTTGTGACCTCCCATTGGAATTTAGATACTGCTCGCAAACACTTTCCAAAAATCTTTCCTGCGTGCATCAAGTAGAGTTTTGCTGTACTGACTAGCTTTTTTTATATTAACCTGGCATAATTCACGCTGCAGGTCTTTACTCAAAACCACCTGCTGTATTAGCTTGGCCAGACCCTTATAGTCATTCTTTCCGCATATGCATGACTCGGGCAATAGCTCAGGTATCCCCCCCACATTAGTCCCAATTGCTGGTAACCCCCGACTCATAGCCTCTATCAAAGCACGCGGGAGACCTTCAGTTTTACTTGGCTGTAGATAGATATCCAAATCGTCCAACCACCGAAATACAGCCTCCCCTGGGGGAAAAGCGCCGTAAAACTTAACCCGATCGCTTAACCCTAATTTTTTGGCCATCATAACCCAAGGTTCCCGGTTTCCTCCACCTAATATCCTAAGCTCAATGTCTATCTGGTCCCTTAGCAACTGTAGTGCTCGTAGAGCCGTATCAATCCCTTTGTATTTGGCCTCCATAAACGCGATGATGCCAACTTTGATGGGAGGCTGTTGGCCTTCAATAGAGCGAGTTCGAAATTCTATTAAAGCTTCCATCTCATCGCTATTAGATGGAATCTCCACATTAGAACAGTTGGTTGTGATGCCCGCAGACGGATAACACTCCTGAAGGTATTTATCGGTAACGTAGAGGACATATTGTCCCATACGCACGGCGCGTTTCATACGATAATGAAGTATGGGGGCATATACTTTCCCCTGCCAATTGCCGTAGTGCCATAAGCTGTCCCACGCATTACCTACTACCTCAATCGCGTATGGCTTTTGTAACTTACGTGCAACGGATACAGATAGCAGTCCCAACTCGCTTGGAAGTCGGGCTATCAACGCGTCTGCTTCACATAACGCCTTCATAATGATGCGTCTCGCTTGAGGTCTCGAAGTTATCATGCGAACCGGACCACTAATAGAAGGCGCTGGAGCAAAGGATACGTTTGGTCCACTGGAGATACTGGAGTCAACAAGGCTATCACTTTTGGAAACTTCACGCTCACGTCCAATAACAGTAATCTGCTCAAAGACCTCTAAATACCGTCTCCATAGAGTAAAATTAAACCTTTCATTATAATAAATCCCGTTTTTCGGATCTCTATCAAAAACAGCGTCATGCGCAAAAACGACCCTCATTCGTTAACCTCCGCAGTCCAATCATGATCAAACCAATTTCACAGGTGCACGACGATCCAAGTAATACTCGTGCAGGAAGAGGGTAAGGATACCATCTCAAAAACGTGGAGATCAGAACCGTATACGTGCTATGAAACTTCACCTACGACTTCTCCAATGACCTCCTCATGCTTTGCACGAACTCATCGCAACCTGTCAGGCCCCGTGTCCCCCCCTCGGCCTACTAAGAGTTCCTTTCGAGCCGGTCCTCTTTTTCCTTTACGGGAACTACACCTCGACTTCGAAAGCCCTACTAGCAAGAACCCCGTTTTACAGTAGGCTTTCTGATTTCTAATCCCGATATTATATCCGTAGTCACCCTTTTCGAACTGACTCCATCAAAGAACAACCTGCTGAACACTTCTTTAGACCATTTCACACGGCCGTTCTACACGCAGTTTCCAACGAGCCAGAGGGTTGCCAACTCATCTCAACTCGCCCCATCCCGCTTCAACACCGCCGGAATCGTCTTAAACAGAATCCGCCAGTCCTGCATGTAGGACCAAGTATCTATGTACTCCAGATCCAGGCTTACCCACTGTTCGAAGTCGATGTCGTTACGTCCACTCACCTGCCAGATGCAGGTGATGCCGGGCTTGACGCTGAGTCTTCGCCGGTGGTAGGCGTCGTACTGGTCGACTTCGTCCGGGAGTGGCGGCCTGGGCCCGACCAGGCTCATATTGCCAACGAAGACATCCCACAACTGAGGCAGTTCATCGAGGCTGGTCTTTCGTAGGAAGCGACCCACGCGAGTGACGCGCGGATCGTCCCGAATTTTGAAAACCGGGCCCGACATTTCATTCAGATGCATCAGCTGCTGTTTGAGCTTGTCAGCGTCTACGCGCATGCTGCGAAATTTGTGCATCTTAAAGCGCCGCCCATGCAGCCCAACTCGCGTTTGCGAATAGATAATAGGTCCCCGGTCGTCCAACCAGATGGCCAAAGCTATTGCAGCCATAAAAGGCGATGCAAGAATTAAGGCGATCCCGCTGATAAATATATCAGTAGCTCGCTTCAACGCCAGGCCGGTGGACGTATGTGGTATCGGCGACAATACCAGCCGCGACACCCCGAGCGAATGGGTCAAGGTGCTCGAGTTGATGCGCGAGGACAGCCCGTCCAGCATCAACTCAACCGAGACCCCTTGCAGCTCGCACTGCTTAATCACCCAGTCCATGCGCGAGTCGGTGACCGGCATAGCGATGATGACGCCGTCGATAGAGTGCCTTGCCAACGCCTGTGGCAGGTCTTCCAACCTTCCAAGATGTGGCAACGGAAGACGCGTCGATGCTTCCGCCAGATACCCAACCACGCGCAGCCCAAGGTCTGGCCGACGCTCGACGCCTTCTAGGTAGCGCAAGGCCTGAGGGCTTCCGCCGACAATGAGACGGGTGCGCATGTCCCGCCCACGCTTGCGGACATAGCCAAGCCCCACACGCACCATGATGCGGACCAGCACCATGAGGAGGGTGGTATCGACAAAGTATGTACCCACAAACAAACGGCTGAAGTTCTGATACTTGAGCAAAAACGCGAGGATGGCAAAAAACAAGAGTCCCAGCGCGTTCGTACGCAGGGCAATCCAAGCCTCTGTGGCCAGCAGCGACAAGCGACGAGGTGGATACTCCACCGTCAGCAGCAAGGACAACAACCAGGAGATGACGAGAAATGAGAACGTGTCATAAAAAATGGATGATCCTCGCACAATCAGCGGCACGCCGCGAAAGGCGGAGGTCACGAGATAGGTTACATAAAAGCTAACAATGAGTACGACGATGTCGGCCAGCAATCCTAACCGTTTCGGATTCGCAGACACCATTCCTCTCCCCACTACCGTTTTTCCCTTTAGACCCCCATGCCGCCAGCGGCGCCACAATCTATGAAAATAAGGGTCAGTGATCTACTATGCTGCTAGACGGCCACATAGAGCTCGTGAGCCTCTGGTACCACGAGTCCGTCCTATAGAACCAAAGCACCCCTTCAAGAGCGAAAAATCGACAATCCCTCTTTTTGTCCCTGGCATTTTCTCTCTTTATATCCAATCATTCGAGACATCCCCCATTATATACTGAAATTCTACTCTCTATCAACCCTTGCTTCGACGAGAATCTCCACGTTTCCCATCAATGCCTTCGAAACCATGCAACGGGATTCGGCCAGTTTGACCAAATCGTGCACCTTTGCGACATCCGCATCGCTGGCGTTAGATGGAAGCACCACGTGGGGCTTGTGGACGATGCGCTCACAGTGTAGACCGCCTTCGTCGTTGAAGGTAGCGGTAGAAGATACACGGAGACGTTCATACGGGACTTTCCGACTGGCGAGGGCAAAGGCAAGGGTCATCATGTAGCAGGTCGCGGCAGCGCCGAGGAGCATCTCGTCCGGGTTTGTCCCTTGGCCGGGACCGCCCATCTGTGCCGGGGTAGTGACCACCGACTGGAGCCCCCCGACCGAAATCTCGCCTTGGCCCGACCGGTCTCCCTGCCAACTCCCCTCGTAGGTAAACACGTGCTGAGCCATAGCGATGCTCATCTCCTCGTTTCCATGTCGAATCCTCAGAAGTATTGTACACCCAATTTGGTAGGGTTGAGAATGATGCGCGTGTTAAGGTTTCGTAAAGCACAACATGATAGGGGCGAAAGATGTAAAAGCCAAGAGCGAGAGATGAGGGAAAGCAACAAACCGTGATAGAGACGCCCGAAAACCGCAGCTGACCGTCGGAGAAAGCCCCCGACGGCCCATAATGTGCGGCAGTCCTCATGGACGGAGTCAGATGTTGTTCCGGGCAGTGCGGAATCACCCCGTATTCCGCAGCCCGGAGGCAATCCCGTTAATCGTAAACAGCACCTCCCGCTCAAGCTCTGAGGCGTCCTCGCCGCGGGCGCGTTGCTGGCGCAGCTCGCGCAGGAGCAGAACCTGGAAGAAAGAGAGCGGATCGACATACGGATTGCGCAGATTAATCGACTCGCGAATGACGCGGAAGTCCGCCAGCACATCGTCCCGCTCAATGATGTCAAGCACCACCTTGCGCGTGCGCTCGTACTCCTCCCGGATGCCCGCGAAAATGCGACGACCCACTTCCTGGTCCTCCACCAGATGCACGTACTGAGGCGCGATGCGCATGTCCGCCTTGGCGAGCGCCATCTGCAGGTTGTCAATCAACGCCTTGAAAAACGGCCAGTTGCGGTACATCCGGCGCAGGGTCTGGATGGACTCGGGATGATCCTTCAGAGCCCCGGCGACGGCGGTGCCAAAGCCGTACCAGGCCGGCAAGAGATGACGGTTTTGCGTCCACGAGAACACCCACGGGATGGCGCGCAGGTCCTGGATGCGGGCGCTGCTCTTGCGCTTGCTTGGGCGCGATCCGATGTTCAACCGGCCGATTTCCTCGATGGGCGTGGCCTGCTGGAAGTAGGTGAGAAACTCCGGCTGGCCGTAGACAAACCGTACGTACGCCTGGCGCGAAGCCTCAGACAGGCCCTCAACGAACGCGGACCACTCGCGCTCGGTGGCCTGCATGGCCTCCGTCTGCACGTTGGCGGCGCCCACCAGGATGGACGAGACCGCCGCTTCCAGTGACCGGCGCGCGATGTCCGGGTGCCCGTAGCGCTGGGAGATGATTTCCCCCTGCTCCGTAATCTTCACCTTGCCGCGCAGGGCTTCGGGCGGCTGGGCGAGAATGCTGCGCTCGAGCGGCCCACCCCCACGGCCAAGCGCCCCACCCCGGCCGTGGAAAAACTTAAGCCGGATGTCGTGCGCCGCGGCGATTTGCAGCAAGGCCTTTTGTGACTTGTACAGCTCCCAGTTGGAGGTGAGATATCCGCCGTCCTTGTTACTGTCCGAATAGCCGAGCATAATTTCCTGCTCGCCCCCGCGGGCCTGCAGCTGCTTTTGGTAGACCGGGTTGGTGAACAGGCGCTCGACAATCCCCGAGGCGACACGTAGGTCCTCAATCGTCTCGAACAGGGGCACCACGTTCAACTGGCTGACGACGCTGCCGTCCGGCTTCCAGCGGAACAACCCCGCCTCCTTCGCTAGGAGCAGGACCTCGAGCAGATCGCTAACGTCGGCCGCCATCGAGATGAGGTAATCCTGGATGCACGCTTCTCCAAACAGCTCTTTGGCTTGGCGGACGACGTGAAACACCTTCAAGGTTTCGGCGGTTGCCTCCGTGAGGTCCTGGTACGGGCTGATGAGCGGGCGCGCATCGGCCAGGACCCGGGTTAGTTTTTCGACTTTTTCCGTTTCTGAGAGGCCCTTGTAGTCGCCCAAGTGGGCCACCTGGAACAATTCGTGCACCGCGTTCTCGTGCACCTCGCTGTGCTGGCGGATGTCGAGCGTCGCCATGTGGAAGCCAAACAGCTCCACCTGACGGATGAGCGGCCGGACGTGCACCGCCACGATGTCCTCCCCCCGGTGCGCGAGAAGCGACGACTCCATCAGGCGCAAATCCGCAAGAAACTCGTCCGGACTGCGGTAGGGCTCGGCGTCTTGCGTACGGGTTGCTGATTCCTGCCGCGGGGATAGGGCCGTCTGGGCGTGGCCAGGCGACGCGGGGTGAAAGCGCGCCTTCGTCGCCTCGAGGCGGCGCTGAATCTGGACAACCTTTTCCCGGTACGGCTCGTCGGGCGGGTTTGCCACGTTGAGGGACGCCAACAATTCCGGGCTTGCGCCGGTCAGTTCCAGGGACTGGCTGAGTTCGCGGCCGAGTCGGGTCAGGCGCTCCTCGTACTTGCGCATCGCCAGGTCAAAGTGCAGGATGAGCGTCTGGAAGGTGATGTCCGCGGTGACAAACGGATTGCCGTCCCGGTCCCCCCCCATCCAGCTGCCAAAACGAATGAACGAGGGCACACGCCATGATCGATCCGGATAATGCTCGGCCAGTTGCTCCTCCAGCTGCATGTGCACGTAGGGGAGCACGTCAAACAGGATTTGGTCTAAGAAATACAGGCCGTTTCGGACCTCGTCGAGGACGGTGATGCGCTGCTTGCGCACGGGGCTGGTCTGCCACAGGCCCACAATCTGGGCGCGCAGAGACTTTTCCAGCTGGCGCAGCTCGCGCGGAGTGAGGAGCGGATCGTCCAGCTTTTGCAGGATGAAGGCAATCTCCTGGTGCTTGTCCAACACGGTGCGGCGCGTGGCCTCCGTCGGGTGGGCGGTCAGGATGAGTTCCAGTCCCAGGTGCTGCAGGAGATTCGCCACATCATCGGCGCTGTAGCCGGCGGCCTTGAGCCGGTGCAGGGCGCTCTCGATGGTGGCGCGGCCCACCTTTTCGCCCTGGGCATGCTCGTACTCGCGGCGGCGGCGGATACGGTGGTTCTGCTCGGCGATGTTGACCAGCTCAAAGTACAGCGAGAAGGCCCGAATCACGTAGCGCCGATGCGCCTCGGGGACCTGTTGGATGAGATTCGAAAACGCGCTGGCGCTGGAGCTGGGGGTGCCGGGGGCCTCGGTTGGCTCGGACTGGCGGAACGCCTTCGCGGCGGCGCGGATGCGCTCGACCCAGTCGAACACCTCTTGGCCGCACTGCTGCGTCACCACCTCGCCGAGTAGGTTGCCTAAGAGTCGAATATCACGATGCAAGGGTGCTTCGTTCGACACGCTGCGACCTCCTCCACTCCCCAGCCGGCTTTTATGCGGGCTGGGGTTCTGGGATGATGTGAACGTCGGCGCGGGACATAAATGGCCGATAGACTACAGTGACGACGCGGCCAGGGTATGGCTCCGATTTGGCCGTGAAAGTGCGCAATGTGGCCGTGGAAAGACACAATTTGGCCGCGGAAAGATGCAATTTGACCGTGGGACCTATGGTCGGCTATGAACGTAGCCGCGGAACCGGAGGCGGCCAAGGGAACGCGGCTGCCCCGGGACATTGAATGGCCGACCGGGCCACTTTTTGACCCGCCAGTCGAGTGCAAGGGGATACCCCGAACGGAAAACCCCTACTCGTCCCGTGGGCTGAGAATACCGCCTCGTCTCGAACTTTCCGTTTCTCTTTGGCGATTGCGTATATACTAAGTATACATGGAAGAGGGGCTTGCGTCATGTTTAGGGGAAGAAGGTTTTTGGTTGGAGGCTTAGTGGTTTTCCGCGCGGAGCTCTAGGCAGGCTTCAATCGCGTCAAGTCGGGCCGCCGCTTTGTCTTGACGGCGTTCCAAAAGTGGAATCCGGCTGACGTGCCGTTCAATAGCTTCCATGCGGAACTCGACCTTGCCCAGACGTTCATTCATCTCACCGACCTGCTCTTTGAGTTCGGCCACATCGTTGGTGAGATCGTCTACCTTTTTCGTCAACTGGGCCACCTGCGTGTTGGTGTTCGCGACGATGTGTATTAATTCTTCTGTCATCGCCTCCATATGTTCCAAGCGCTGTTCCCACTGTGGTTTATCCACTTCAAACCACCTCCGCTTCAGACGATATGGCTTCATGATTCGTCGGCATGGCCCAGGGTCCTGCCGGGATTGACAAAGATAGACAAAGCTTCACGATTGGATTGACCTCGCGATGGGCCGAGGTCCCTTCTGGAACTTTCCGTTTCTCTTTGGCGATTGCGTATATACTAAGTATACATGGAAGAGGACTCGGCATCCCTGTCGAAGAGAGGAGCACGTTGGTTGGAAAAGCCACGGCAATCGCAAGCAAGAAGCATCGATGTGGGCGGACGGGACGGTATCCGAAATGGGCGGCGGTTCATCCGTTACCTGTATGTGTACGTCATCGTGACCGGAGCGTCCGTGATGGCGCTGGAGCTCGCGGCGTCTCGGTTTCTGGCGCCCTACTTTGGCACCTCAATGATTGTCTGGGCGAATGTGATTGGGCTCATCTTGCTGGCGCTGTCGGTCGGCTACGTGGTTGGTGGACGCGTGGCCGACCGGTGGCCGCGAGTGCGGCTGCTGATGTGGCTGTCGCTCACGGCCGGGATGTGGATGGCGACGCTGCCCTTGTGGGGCCAGGTCATCTTTCGCGGCCTGGCACAGGGCATCTTGAACACGCCGATGACGACCATTATTCTCTCGTTTATCGCCATCCTGCTGGTGTTTGCACCGCCGGTGTTTCTGTTGGCGATGGTGAGTCCGTTTGCCATTCGCTTGGCGTCGGGTGCAGCCAGATTCGGCGCGCCGCAATCGGGTGTGAACCATTCCGGCAATCTTCCTCACGGCGTGAGCGTATCGAGTGTGAAGGCCGCGGACACGGGCCCTGTTGGCGGCGGCGCCTCTGGCGAGCGGCAGGCTGCTCACGCACCAACGCTCGACATCGGGCGCGTGGCCGGCAACTTGTACGCCTTTTCTACACTGGGCAGCCTCATCGGCACCTTTGGCACGGCGTTTCTCACCATTCCGTTTTTCGGTGTGAGGGAGACGATTTTCTTCTGGGCGGCGGTGTTGGTGGCGGCGAGCCTGTGGGGGCTGGTGCAGGCCGACTGGCTGCGTATCGGCGCGGCGCTCGGGTTGGTTCTGGTGCTGCCGCCGCTGGCGTCCGGCGCCCTACCGGGGCCGACCAGCCCGTACGGGAAGGTGCTGTGGAGCAAGGACACCCTGTACCAACACGTCGCAGTCGTGCGGGAGACGGACGGATCGACCGCGCTGATTTATAACGAGGGCGGCGGCGTCCAGTCCCTGCGCCGGCCAGGCGACGCGCTGAACCCGGGCGACTACTACGACGACTACCTCGCGCTGCCGTACCTGCGCCAAAGGGCGTCGCGAGTGGTGGTGCTGGGGTCTGCCGGTGGAACGATTCCCCACCTGCTCGCCAAGTACGTGCGGCCAGAGCGACCCGATTTGCGCGTGACGGGCGTGGAAATCGACGGCGACGTGATTCCGCTTGACTTCCGCTACTTTGGCGTACGGCCGGGCGACGCGCGGTTTGTCAACCAGGACGCGCGGGTGTTCGTCCAGCAGGCGCCTGCGCACGCGTACGATATCGCGATTGTCGACGCGTACACCAACCAGATCTACATCCCGTACGAGCTGACGACGGTCGAGTTTTTCCGGGAGCTAAAGCGTCGCCTGACGCCGGGCGGGCTGGTGGCGATGAACGTCAATGCGACGAGCACCCACTCGCGGCTGCTCTTGTCCATGGAGAAGACGCTCCGCGTGGTGTTTCCGTATGTGTACCGCATCAAGGCGCGCGGGATGTACAACTACATCGTGCTGGCGAGCGATGAACCGGTGTCGACGGCGGGCCTGAGGAACGTACGGTCCGGCAGCCCGCTGGCCCAGGTGGCCGCGGATTGGCCACAGCGGCTTGGGCCGGTCACGGCTCGGGATGTGGCCGGCGGCATGGTGTTGACCGACGACCGGGCGCCGGTGGAGATGCTGACCGATTCGATGATCTTCGGCGCGGCGAGGGAGCGCTAGGAAGACGCCTCCCCATCCCAGGTGCCGCTGTAAGGAAACGCATATAGCTGGCCTCATGGACATGGACATCGTGGTCTGAAGCAGCAGCACGGCACATGCGACTGGGAAGCTCAACCTGACTGCGTCGCCTTGTTGCTCCCCCTCTCCTCGACGCGAAACAGCTTCCAGAACCCGAAGGACATCGCCCACACGAAGATGAATAGGGCAACGAGAAGAAAGCCTAGACGGCCCAAATCAAGCTGTTCAATCCAGTCCCAGGGCGCGTTATGCAAACCGAGCCGTGGAATCAAAACTTGGGCCAGTTCAATCACCCCAATTAGCAGCGCGGCCGCCACGCCCAGACCGGTTACAGCAAGATTGTAATACACTTTCCTGAGCGGAGTCGAAAAGGCCCATCGATAGGCGGTCGTCATAAAGACGCCATCCGCGGTATCCATCAGGCTCATACCGGCCGCGAACAGGACGGGCAACGCGAACACACCCGCGAGCGGAATGGCGTTTTTCACTGCGATGGCCGACACGGCCAGCAAGGCCACCTCGCTAGACGTATCAAAGCCGAGTCCGAATAGAAGACCAATCGGGTAAATATGTGAACTCTTCGTTACCATGCGCAGCAATGGCTGGACAAGACGCGCCATAAATCCGCGCGACAGCAAGAGATTTTCAGCTTGCTGTACCGCATGGTCGCACGTGCGCATCTGGAGAAACAACCGATACACATCGAACAGAATGAATAAATTCGCACCGCCGATGATAAGCAAGAATACCCCAGACACCAGCGTTCCAAGCATACCTCCGACGGTTTGCAGCTGAGGTAGATGTCGTTCTGCGACGTGAACAGATAGGATTGTAAACACCGTCATGCAAGCTACTACAGTCGAGTGTCCCAGGGAAAAGAAGAATCCGACACCAATTGCATCCTTTTGCTGTTGGATCAATTTTCGTACCGTGTTGTCGATAGCTGCAATATGGTCAACGTCAAAGGCATGCCTCAATCCGAAGGTGTACGCCAAGAAGGCCATCCCGATGAGGGCAGGGTTATGGTGCGTAGAGACAATGAGCAAGGTAATGCCCAGCACATGCAATCCCCCGACCGGGACGGCGTATCGCAACCATCGACGTTGATTCACTGACAATCTCCTCTCCGTGATTTCTACACCTGTATGGAAAAATATCCGGGCGTATTTGCCGAAAAATTCGGTTCTCACTGCACCGGCGAATGCGTGGATTTCACACGGTCCCAGCCATCCTGTAATTGAAACACCAACGACTTCACCGTAACCGGAACGACGCCGGCCGGCTCTATCTTTCGACCAATGTCCACATAATCGAAATCGTGCAGGTGGATGCCGTCCAGGATTAACAACGGACACTTCACACTGAACTCGTCCTGCAGGAGGCGGCCCACGATTTTGGCGATGTCGCGGTCGAACAGAATGGTCACCTGCCGTCGCCCGCAGACCGAAGTCGGCAGACCACGGCATACCCCTTCGCACAGAGCGCGCATACGCTCATATGTCGGAAGACCACGAAAGTGGAACGACAGCGCTACATCAGATTTTCCTTCTTCTAAGTCGAACCGATGAAAGTGATCAAGAATCTGTTTCCCCATTGCCACTGGATCAATATCGGAGGTTAGGTCACACGGAGGGTGCAGAACGGGCACGTTACGCACCGGCAACACCCGTGGACTCGATAAGAAAATGGTATTTCCGCTTACCTGCACACTGTACTCAGACGCACCGACCACCGTAGCGCGCAGACATTCCCCTCCGTGCAGCAAAGGACCAAACTGCCCACGTTCAAACTGTCGGCGCACAGCCGCTCCGAGAAAGCGACCGAGATCGCCAAAATCCTGGTCACTAAGACCGTAGACGTATTCCCCCACGCCCCCCGAGAATACGACTCCATCATAGGGCCCGCGCCGCTGCAGAGGAGGAGTAACGTACAGCTCCTTCACGCTGTCTGGGAGCGGTTCTGCTGCCAAGGCACGAGACAGCTGCATGGCCAGCCACTCGGCAATCCTTTCCTTGTCGGCGGTTGACATCACCTCCCCAACCGCTAAGGGAATGCCTAGCTCCTCCGCAATCTTTCGTCCGGCTGGCTCCAACCGCGTAACCCGTCCGGAAGGGTCAGTCGCCAGCAAACGGCCGCCAATGTGTAATGCGGCCGTTTCTACGACACGGCCCACTTCGACCACGGAAAGTTTCGTGGTTCCCCCGCCGATGTCTACATTTAATAAGCAAGATTGTTGTTGATGCGACAGATAAACGGTTCCTGAACCATACGCCGCGAGTAGAGCCTCCATGTTATGTCCAGCGATTGCGCATACGAACCGCCCGCCCTGCCGAGCCAGCATGTGGGCAATGGCCTCTGCGTTTTCCCGCCGAATGGCCTCGCCAGTCAGAATGACCGCACCCGTATCCACGCTTGTGATGGGAATCCCAGCTTCCCGGTAAGCCTGGGCAATGTACGCTTCGAGCTGGCCCTCGTCAATTCGATGCGGTCCAGAATACGGGGTCAGCCAAATGGAGGAGCGATAGACCGACTTTCGCTCCACCACCTGGTATCGGCTGGATAGGTCACTCCCCAATCTGTGCAACGTGAGTCGAGAAAACGCCACTTGTGTGGAAGCGGAGCCGATATCCATGCCTACGCTCATGAGTTCAAAATGGTCGGACAACCACAGACCATCCGTCTCCGGGGACCAGTCTTCATCGTCGTGGAAGTGGTCATCGCCGGTCTCATGCATCCACAGCGGAAGACCATGTACGTCAGAGTTTACAACCGGTTCTACATTCATCGGCCCAAGCCGTCCTTTGCGAGCTGGGCACGTTCAGACTCATACACGGGCTCCATTTTCGACTGCAACCCGTGCTTGGCGAGTTCACTCTCAAATGCCCTGCGAATCTCTGGGTCTTCATCGGCGTAATCAATCTGATCGCCGCCAAGACGCTTGCTGATCCAGGCCTTTGGCACACCCTGCTCATTCCGAATCGCGGTGCCTTCATACTTCAATGCAAGGTATCGGGCCGGCGTCGGACCGGTGTTGAAATGCTGATGATACCAGCGATCTGGCGGTACAATCATGCTGCCCTCTTTCCAGTCGTATCGCCGCAATGGAGAGTTTTCCGGCCACATGAAACTGAACCCCTCGCCGCTGAGAATGATGACGTGTGCGCCTGGACCATGCAGGTGCGCTTTTTTATACGTCCCAACTGGGAATTCGGAGATGTGACTGTTCATGGAGCCCTTCGCTAAGTTGAACCGGATGTGGCCGCCGCCCGCCCCGCGCTCTTTGGCGTGAATGAGTGGCAAAGAACGGGTATCCGCCACAAAGTTGGTCTCGAGAAGAAACCCTCTTTGCGTCCCCTCATTGGCAAAATAATCGGGTTCCCCGCGAAACCGGCTGCGAAAATCGTACGGCGTGTTGAAAACGAAGTCGGTCTCTCCGTAGAGATTGATGACCATGGGCGCATTCGTCACGGCGAGAAAACGGACCTTTTCCAGTCCGGATCCATTGAAGTGTTGATGCCAGCAGTTGAGTGGAATGGCGAACAGTGACCCTGCCTGCCACTCGAACGTCACCCTTGCCCCCGCGTCATTCCACACCGTGGTCGAGCCGTGGCCGTCCAATACATAGATCATTTCTTCGTACAACTGGCGCTGTGGTGCCAGTTTCCCGCCAGGAGGGATATCACACACGTAGCAGTCGTTGGATGTGCGTGAGGACTCGTGATTGATGAAAACCCCGAAGCCCCCGCGCCGTGGCCACGGTTTTACTTCCACCGTGTGCAAATCCGGGATATAATGCGCCGAAATGATGTCGAGTCCTTCCTCGCGCACCCAAGCCGTATACCTCGAATCTTTTTCCGTGGCAAATTTACTCGCTAGCTCTTCCGACACCTTGGCCATTTCATTCACCTCCGCGTAATCACTTCTGGCTCAAAATCGGGCTACGAGTTCTTCTTGCAAGCCGTCCTGCCAAGGAACTCCTTTTGGCAGAATTCGGTCGCACCCTCGTACGTTGCGGTACGTGTCCGGATTCGTCCCGCGCGGGGACTTACCGGCGGCTACGTCACGGGTCGCTTCCAGGAGCAACTGTCTCGCGACGATGATGGCCGCGTCAGCCGAACCCAAACGTTCCTTAGAACGGTCGATAATGGGTAGCATCGTCTCCTGCAAGGCAAAGTCCTGAGTGTTGATTCCGGAGATGCCCGTAAACGTTCTTGTACGTTGCACTTCTCTATCAATCAGGTAATCGTTCGACTTGTTTCTCTTCAGTCGATAGCCAGGAAGCATATCATCCGGTCCACGCCCGAACAAGGCTTCGTGTTCCAAACAGTACTCCCGCGGCAGTGGCTGCTGTGGATCGGCAGAGTAAAACCAGTTATAGACGCAGCAGTGTTCATCATCCACGGGAACCCAAATATGACCATTCACGGACGGGTAACGCTCTGGCTCGCCTGTGCTCCAATTCGTCATGTAGCCCCGCATCTGTTGTGCCGGCATGATGAATTGATAAGCTCGTACGTAATTTCCGTCACTCCCAAGGTCGCGGATGCCTACGTAAGTGAATCCATAAGGCTGCTTGTAGACTTCCAGCTTTGGGGCGGTGGCACGAGTGCGCAAAGCCTTCTTATCCTGCAGGTTATTATTGTGTGCGAAGGAAGAGTGCGAAGTATCGATCCCGCCCTCGAGTGCCTGTAAATAATTACAATCCTCAAAGGTCTTACTGACAAATCGATGGGTCTCTGGCGCTCGCACCCACTCGTAGTCCGGATAGGGAGGCTGTTCATCTGGGGGTCCCATGTACGTCCAAATGACGCCTCCCCCCTCCCAGCAGGGATACGAGACCGTCTTGACTTTGTGTTTAAAGTTGCTTTCCGGAGGTTCGTTGGGCATATCCACGCATTGTCCGGACACGTCAAATTTCCAGCCATGATAAACACACCGAAGTCCACACTCTTCATTCCGTCCCCAGAACAGATGCGCCCTCCGATGTGGACAGTAAGCATCCAGAAGTCCCACTCGCCCATTCGTGTCCCGAAATGCGACGAGGTCTTCACCGAGTAGCCGCACGCGAACCGGCGGACAGTCGGGTTCCGGTAGCTCTTCGGACAAAATAGCCGGTATCCAATATCTTCTGAATACTTCTCCCATAGGTGTTCCCGGACCAGTCCGTGTGATGCGCTCATTGTCTTCTGCCTTCAGCATCGTCTTCACATCCTTTTGCCAGTGTCGTTCTCTTCTCAATGGTCATTGTAGGTGTAGAGACGTGCAGGGAGGGCCATGGTTTCCGGTCTGTGGAACACCACCAAAGAATTTTTTCGGTCTCAACCCGGGGTGCGCCGATAAGACCGCAAAAGGCAATACAGATGCGCAGATAATTCCCGATAGGTATTATTCGATAGCGTCTAGCTGCTCCGTGATCAGTCGGCTATACACACGCATTTCACGCACATAGGTCTGAATCTGGTGGGGAAAGAATTCCGATTTACTAACAGTAATACTCAACGCTGCGAGCACTCGCCCCCCCTCCGAGCATACGGGTACGGCAACCGAACATACACCCTTGGTTGACTCTTCGTAGGTAGTGGCGTACCCGTTCCTGCGGATCGCCGATAACTGTTCTCGAATGACCTCTGGATCTACAATGGTCCGTTTCGTATGCGCTTTCAGAGGTCTGCACAAGACACGCGTGATTTCTTCCTCGTCTTGATACGCCAGCAATAGCTTTCCGACTGCCGTACTGTGACAATCCACTCGCTTTCCGGCACTGCTGAACCGGGTCGTCTCTTTGTCCTCAGGCAACTTACACAGATACACGACAGCCCCGCGGTCATAAACCGCCAGTCGGACCACCCGGCGTACCCGATGCATGAGATCCACCAGCAACGGGAACGATTTGACACGGATTTCCATGCATCGGTACGGGATAGAACCAAGCACGAAAAGTCCTAGCCCAAGGCGGTATTTATGTGTGCGGGCATCCTGATCCACCAATCGCATTTCGCCGAGCGTATGCAAAAGCCGGTAGACGGTACTCTTCGCGATGCCAAGACGAGCGCTCAACTCGCTTATTCCCATCTCCGGCTTTTCATCGGAAAACTCGTGTAAAATACGAATGGCATTGTGAACCGATGACAGATGTGCCATTTCTCGAGCCACTACATGTATCCCCCCTATACACGTACGCGATCCGCACACCTGAGCGGCCGTTATATCCGGCAGACGACCAGCCCCCTGGTCGTCCAGACCGTTTTTTGTATAAAGTCGCAATGGAGACACCCAACAACCTTATCCTCGTTACCTTTCGCCCAACCCAGGAGATACGGCCACCAATAAGGGATTCGGTTCGCCCTCTCCGCCAGCCGTCCGAAGTGCCATATCCGTATCCTGTAAGCCAAAATGGTGGGAGTTTAGCAGATGTATCGGAAATCGACGGGAAGCAATGCAGTCGATGGCCATTTCGACAGACTGATGGCTATGACCACGTAACCCTTTCACAATGAGGGACTTCGCCACCACCTGGTCGATGTCCCATTCCGGGATTGTCTGGTGTTTATAAGCGGCCAACGCCACAATCCCACCGCGCCTCACGATCTCGAAGGACTGTTTGACCGGCTCCCATCCCCCCGATGTCACATCAATGGCCACGTCTACACGTCTTCCTCCCGTGAAGTCGAGTACCTTGTCAAGCAAGTCCTCACGCGTCACATTGACGATGGCGTCCGCACCGAGTTGCCGTGCCAATTCAAGTCGCTTACGACTGCTTTCACGGCCAACCACGATTACGGTCGCGCCCAAGGCTTTGGCGGCCAACAGACAAGCCAGTCCTTGCTGCCCAGGCCCCTGAATAACCACGATTTGGCCGAATCTCACATGGCACTCCATATCCATCCACTCGAAGCCATTCGCGAGTGGCAATGTCATCACTGCTTCCACTGGAGAAACGTGCTCAGGCATGCGATGCATGACCGCGTTGGGATGAAGGTAGAGGTATTCCGCAAATCCACCCCACAAGGCCGGAGTTACGTCAATCGGTGTATTTCCGTACCGTAGGCCGCCTCGTCGGGAGTCCGTAAAGGCGCACGCACGATACCTCCCCTGCCGGCATTCCCTGCATTGCCCGCATGGAATGTACTCCTCCATGGCTACTCGATCTCCTTCACGGAGCCCCCACCGCTCTGCAGCATCCCTCCCGATTCCGGCAACAAACCCCACGACATGATGACCGAGGATGCGCGGTCGCTGAATTGTCGCGTAATTGGCGACATCGGTTCCACAAACGCCCACCGTCTCTACCTGCAGGAGGCCACCATCATGTGGTACCTCGGGCATCGGAAATTCCCGCAGTTCCGTTTGTTTCGGAGCGCAAGCGACCGCTGCCAACACCGTGTTGCCCATAAATGTGCACCTTCCCACCTATATATTCGCACATGAAATGAAACCCCACCAGTTCAAATCTAGAAATTTATCATTAAAATAGATATATTTTGTGATTTTTTTGTACACCTTAGATCGTTGTTGATAAAGATACACCCATGGCGAAACGCTCGCGAAGGGAACACAGGGATTGCCGTGAAACACGGAAACCCCCGATCACGAGCGATTAAATATGAAGACAGAGACAGTTCAGCCACGTCGAATTCCTGGTGGCGCATCATACGCCAAAACGTCTCTTCCACTTCCATAGATAAGGGATTCAAGTCCACACCTTGCACTGTTACGGAGCCGTCAAACAATGCCGCCACCCGGTCATAATTCCAACACGCAAAAGATAATTGCAACTTTCCCACAGAATCCCTCTCGCAACTACCAAGTCTGAATCTCTGACTGTCCCCCGCCCGTGCGTCCCAGGTCTACCAGACTTGAATGATGTCCGCCAAGCGTGCCGCTTCTTCCGGAGTACGGACGTCCTCTCCATTGCGGCGGGCGACTTCCCACTCGTCTCTATCCTCGCGAATCCCAAAGATAACGGTGATACCACGTTGTCGTAATTGCTGCGCGTACCATCTTCCGTCCTCGCGGTATCCCAGAATGGCTACGATTTTTCCGCAATGCAATCCGTAATAATCCGAATCCACACCCACCACTCCTGCCTCTTGTCCATCTATCCACATAACGAACCCAATCTATCGACGTTGGAGAACCGCCGCCACCCATTCCGCATCAATTCGTTGATTAGGCACATACTCTGGAGCGTTTTCCAGTTGTTCCAAGTCATTTAACCCCGAATATTTGTAGATGCGGTTGATGGCCGAAATCAGTCTTGCTGGCTTGTCGGGGTTGGCATTGAAATGCTGGTGAATCGTATTCGGTGGAATGTAGATCACGTCGCCTGCCTTCCATTCGAACCGCTTCACTTCATCCTGTGGCTTCCAATGGTATGTGTCGGTTATCTCTACATCACAGTCTTGGTGAAGGTCGTATCCTCGACCTTCCAAAACGTACAAGCATTCCTCCGCGAGATGACGGTGTTTCCCAGATCGGCTGCCGGGCGGAATCACCTGCATGTAGGCGTCGACTGTCTCCATTCGCGTGTTCATCTGTTCGTTAATCATGTGTTTGAGGATGCCCTGGGGCGCCAGTTCCCACGGCATCTCCCAGGGGTGAATGATTTTTTTCCTCCCTTGGTCGCGCTGTGGTCTCTCCGTTGCATCATCTAACATGTCCTGATAGAACGACAGGGTTTCATCCCCTTGATTCCACACCTTCGACTCTCCCCAAGCCATGTTCGTAGCCTCCCATTCTGCTTTTTTGCGCCCTGACCACACTAGAAAAACGTCACTCTTCGTCGGTCCGCGGCACGAAGCCCACACCGTTCGGCGTCGGCTCCGTTGGACGCGGAATCACCGTTTTCTGGAACAACATGTTCATGAACATATACATGGGTTTTGTCTTGATGACCAGTGCTCGCGCGGGTTTGAAAGGGTCCGCGTTATTGTGCTGATGGACGCAGTTGTTGTGTACGATGGCGACGTCGCCTGCCTGCCAATCGTAGCGAATCCCGTCATGGATCTCGTACCCGCTGCCGTCGAGAATGTAGAATGCCGCTTCGTTGACGTGTCCGTGTTTCTGCGACTTCCCTCCGGGTGCATATTCCTCTACGTGAATATGCAGTGTTTGACCGAGTCCGTCGACCGGTTCAATGTAGTGCTTGCTGAACGTCTGAGGTCCGTCCGTAAACTTAATTTCGTCACCGCGCCGAACTCGAGGCAGTGACCGTAATCGCTCTAGTTCCTTTTTCAGACTGTATTCACCCTGAATTGCTCGTACAAATACCCGGTCTTTCTTGCTGTGGTAGTGCGATTCGCTCCCCACATGTATCCCTCCCTCACAATCCTTCATGGGGATAATATACATCCAGGACCGAATCGTTAGATAAATCACTTTCTTCTATACGGAACGCTGACGTGATAAACTTCAGTTTCTTTTATGTAGAACAGTCCATACCCATCGAAGATGAGGCCACTATACAATCGAGCTACGTAACGAAGTCTTAGACGGATAGGATACGGAGGTGCAATTCGTGCGGAAATTCGACATAAAAACCCGATTGGCTGTGACCGTCCGACTGTTCGAAGCGCTGGATCTCTTCGATATGAATGGCCACGTAAGTGTCCGTGTAGAAGATGGCTTTTTAACCCATGGCCGACAGGCCGCTCGCGGGACCGTCACATTAAGGGATCTGATTCTGGTGGATTGGGACGGAAAATTGAAACAGGGTGAGCAAGAGCCTCCAAACGAAGTTTATCTTCACTCTGAAATCTATCGACTACGACCGGATGTTCATGCGATTGCACACTTTCACGGCCACTGGAGCAATATCATCAGCGTTGCCGGTATTGCCCCCAGACCGGTCAGTTCTGTCACGTGCGTTCTAGGCAGGGACATTCCAGTTTATCAAGATCCAGATTCTATCAGCGACGCAGAGCGCGGTCGTGAAGTTGCTCACTGTCTCGGCACAAACAAGGTCTTGCTATTACGGGGGCATGGCGTAGTGACAGCCGGAAATTCTCTGGAGGAAGTCTTGGTACTCGCAAAATATCTGGAGATCAATTCTCAACGACAGGTTTTCGCTCGCTTGCTCAATCCAAACGCCCAATTGGAGGACGACGAAATCGATCGCATTGGCGCGGCTCTGTGGACTCCAAAAAATATTGAAAAGTCTTGGACCTATTATTACGAGAAGACTTCGCGTGAAGGAACGTTCATCGGCATCTTGTAACATCGCGTCGAACAGCCCTCAAAGTGTTTGGCAAACGCACCTGAGGAACGGATGAAGGGGGCCGCCTCTTTCCCGTCATAGGAGCCATTCCCCCGCCAGGTGCGTTTGTAGGATTTACATCGACTGTGTACCCGTATTTGACGCTGCGGGTGTGGACCAATTGCTCGTGACGTAAATCAATCCACCAACCACGTAAGATGCTGCCACGACCAAGAAGAAGGCGGTAAATCCCAAATGTTCGACCACAAAAGACAAGATGAGGGGCCACACAGCCGAAGCACCATACGTGATCCCGAAGAACAGACTGTAGGCGTTGGCGTGCTCTGACTGGGCAGTGATGTCCGAGACCAGCGTCTGCTCAATTGGGCTATAACCATACACAAATATGCCGAAGACAACAAGCAACACAGTCAGCAACCAAACATTGAAAGACGCCAGGAAAGCTAGACCAATCCCCAGAAACGCGGCTCCGAATAACCAAAAACTAAGCACCTTAGAGCGATGAAACCTGTCCGAGAGACGCCCCGCCAGTACCGGGCCTACCACACTCGTGACCGTAAAAAGAGTAAACAGGATACCGGTGAACCCCTTGCTGAAGTGTAACTGATTTAACAGGAACAGGGGTACAAACGTCTGTAAGATGCCAAGCCCCTTCCCCCCTGCCGTCACAGACGCCGTGGCAATGAGCCTCCGAACTCGCGGATTCTTCAATGGCCCGAAGAATCCATTCCCCGCATGGACCGCACCATGTTTCGATTGAGGAGCAACCGTTTCTGAGGGCAGGTACACGAACAATAGTGCCGCCACCGCGAATGCGGGTAGACTCAACCAATACAGAGTGTTCCGCCATCCAACCAAAGGGATCAGCACCGTGGCGATGAGAGGCGACACAACGGTTGCGATGTTAGCTACCGCAAAGTGAGTCGCTTGGGCTGCTCCTCGTCGTTCACGGCTGAACCATTTACCGAGCATGGAGCTCGCAACCGGATGATGCGGGCTAGCCGCCACTTGACCCAACGTGACAATCCCCGTCAGTTCGGCGTAATTATGAACTAACCCACAAAGCCCCGTTCCTAAACCAACGCCAATGTTCTCGTAGGCGATGATATTACGGCCTGATAGATACCTGGCGAGGTAGCCGCCGGCACCCTGCAGCAGTCCCCCAATCACGCGAGTGATGGTTAACATCGTGCCTAGATCAACGTATCCGAATCCCATGGATTTCATTAACAGTGGGTAGATCAAAGGCAATATAGCGCCTCGCATATGGGTGATGGCATGGGCGGTACTCAGTAGACTCAACCGCAAATTTGCCTCGCGTGGATTGTCTTCTGACAAGTACGACACAACCATATCCTGCACGACAATGTGCACCTCCTCTTCTCATTCCGTATCCCAGCCCCGTTCTGTACTGTCCCAAATCCATCTGCGCCTATGGGCTCCACCTGCTTGTAACGCAACCCAACATGTCTGTTTCAGTATAGGGGTCTCACGAAGGCTCGACAGGACTGGATTCTTACATACGAAACGTTTGCACTTCGCTCGCGAACGCAATGAAATTGTGTTCCATATGCAAGAAAGTGCGGCCTTCTCTTCCGATCCAATGCCCTATACTGGGCCACAAGTTATTCATCAAAGATTCAAAACCGAGTGTCATTAGTACAAAGCAAAAACAAGCACTTTGGTCCATGTGAAGGGGAGGATAAGATGGGGAATCGTAAGTGGTTAACCATTGCCGCGTCTATGTTAACGCTTTCTTCTGTTGCTGTTGGATGTGGAACCAGTGGTAGCTCCCCCAACTCCGTCGCAACAAGCGGGAGCACCACAGGGAATCAAAACAGCACATCGACAGGCAACACGGGCTCCGCAAAGTCAGCTTCAGATTTCTTCAAAGGAAAAACGATGCAGATTATCGTTCCGTACGGTCCCGGAGGCGGCTATGATCAGTGGGCTCGCCTAATTGCTCCCTACCTCCAGAAGTATCTGGGCTTGGGCAAAGTTGAGGTTGTGAACGTCCCAGGGGGCGGCGGACTTGTCGGTACAAATCAGATTTACAACGCAAAGCCGGACGGTCTCACCATTGGCGACACAAACGCTGGCGGCGATGTATTCGACCAAATCGACAACGCTCCAGGTACGAACTTCGATGTGACGAAACTAACGTGGATTGGACGACCGGACGATGACCCTCATATTATCGCCGTTCACACCAATGGCCAATACAAGTCCTTTCAGGACTTGCTGCATACCCAGAAAACGATCAAGGCTCTGGCAACCGGCAAGGGCAGCTCAGATTACAACTCGGCGGTCATTGCGCTGAATGCGTTCAACATTCCATTCACGATGGTCGCTGCGTTCAGTGGCAGCAAGGATGAGAAGGCTTCGTTCCTGAGTGGGAACGGCGATACCATTTCGTTGTCTGCCTCCGACATCGCGGAGATTCCCGATCAAGCCAAGGTCGTACTCTTACAATCCGCAGAACCATTTGACAAGTTACCCAATGTGCCTACGGTCATCCAGCTGGCACAACAAGCGGGACTCAGCGAACAGAAAATCAATGCCCTAAAAGAAATGGCGAAGATCAATGACCTCGGTCATGCGTTCATCGCACCTCCCGGTATCCCAACAGATCGTGTGGCCGCACTGCGAGACGCATTCCAGAAAGCCATGTCCGATCCGTCGTTTGTTGCCCAGGCAAAGAAGGAAAACCTCTATGTAGGCTACCTATCGGGAACCGATTTAGCGAAGATTGCGCAAAACGCCGTGGCGAATACGAGTGACCTGAAACCTTTACTGCAAGCAAAGTAGATTCCTACCGGCAGCTTCCAAGGAGGTGGTACTGTGTTTTCCGCAATATTGGCTGGATTTTCTTCGCTTCTGACGGTACATGGAATGCTGCTCTTGCTGCTGGGCTCGCTGCTCGGCACGTTAATTGGTACCATTCCTGGCCTGGGTGGAGCCGTGCTGCTCACCATGCTTCTTCCCTTTATTTACGGTATGCCCGTAATTCCAGCACTCAGCCTGCTGTTAGCTGCGCACACGGGCATCTACTTCAGCGGCTCCATCACGGCCATTCTGTTGAACACTCCGGGCGCTCCCGAATCCGCCGCCACCACCTTTGACGGATACGCCATGACCCGGCAAGGGAAAGCGGCCAGAGCGCTTGGGGTATCCGCCGTTTCCACGACCATCGGCGGCTGGATTGGCGTTGTCCTTTTGCTGGCTGTCATACCCTTGATGTATCAACTCATTCATTTGTTTCAGCCGTCTGAATATCTAATGCTGGCCATTTTGGCCATTGTCCTGATTGGACAAATGCGGTCCGGATCGCTGACTAAAGGTTTGCTCTCTGGTTTGTTTGGTTTAATGATATCGTTCGTGGGTTACGACCCGATTACGGGCGTGCAGCGGTTCACCTTCAACCTGATGTCCCTCTACAACGGTTTTAATATTACCGCGGTTGCCCTGGGTTTGTTTGCATTTGCGGAAATGTATTCTCTTTACGCGAAAAACAAGGTGGCAGCACAATCCACCAAGATTGGATTCAAAGGAAACGCCCCCGGTGCTCGAGTCGCAGATGGGATTCGAGATGTGTTCCAGCACTCCTGGTTGATGATACGCTCCGCGATTCTGGGCACCCTGCTCGGAGTGGTGCCCGGCATTGGAGGGGTAGCGGCGAACTTCATCTCGTACGGGCAAGCAGTCAAGACCTCCAAACACCCGGAGAAATTCGGAACGGGCATTCCAGAAGGCATTATCGCTCCGGAATCGTCCTCGATTTCCAAGGAGGCAGGCAACCTCATTCCCACAGTGGCCCTGGGCGTTCCGGGAGGCGTCGGAATGGCCGTCTTGATGAGTGGATTTACGATTTTAGGAGTGGTACCCGGACCGTCCATGCTGAACCAGCATCTTGACGCCGTTTTCGCGATGGCTCTGGTCATTGCGATTGGCAGCGTGCTCTCGAGTGCCATGGGTTTAGGGATGGCTCCCCATCTGGCGAAATTAAGTCAGCTGCCCAGTCGAATTATCGTACCCTTTATTCTGGCGCTCGGCACATTGGGTGTCTACGCTGCCGAAAGGGACATGGGGCAGATTGTGGTCATGCTGGGTTTCGGATTGGTTGGCCTGATGATGAAGCGATTCCAATACTCAATCCCCGCAGCGATGATTGGCTACATTCTTGGTTCCGTCGCTGAAAAAAACCTATACCTCGTCCAACAATTGCAGGGTTGGAGGATATTTGAACGCCCACTGACCGACCTTATGGTCGCTATCATCCTGGCATTGGTCATCGGACCCTACGTGCGCCGTTCCAAGAAGCATGTGCCGGCTCACAAGCCAAAGGAGGCGAGTCTGTGAAAGTCCTGCGCGGAGAATTTTTTATTGATATCGCCTGGGTGGTGGTTTCAGCGTGGTATATCGGGGTCTCTATGCATTATCCACCGGCCGGGCGATTGATCCCGATGGTCGTGGGGATAGCTGCCTTGGTGGTGGGAGTGGTTCAGCTGATTGGAAATTTTGTCCCTGCGTTGCGCCCATTCACGCACCAGCGCAACGTGGAGAGAGTATCCGGTGACCGAGTATCTGCTTTGGCGAGAAACCCCGATGCCCTAGTGAACTCACCCACGGCCGAGACACGTGAATCCATGGCCGAGATGAACTCCGCTTCGGCGCTTCTTTCCCAAGCGACAGAAACTGAACGAAGTGAGAACGTTCGCCAATGGACGGCCATTCTCTGGTCCGCCGGGCTCGTGGCAGGCTTGTTCTTGTTTGGATTTCTTGTTAGTATTCCTCTGTTCTTTCTAGCCTACTTTACCTTGCAAAAGAACCAGCGGAACTGGAAACTGGCCATTGTTTCCGCCATCGTGATGGGCGCTATCACGTTCGGTGTGTTTGACCAACTTCTCGGATTACACCTGTACAACGGACTGATATTCACGTCCCTAGCTGGATGAGGTACAGCGGCGGTATCAACCCTCAATTTTCGTACCGCGCCGCAAGAAGAAAGTGCCGCAACCAGAATTTGAATGCAATATACCTCTCATTTGACGCGTTAGACCCCTGGCCGCCTTGAGCTCCCGATGTAGCTGAAGGCAACCAGGGGTCCGCTGGGCAGAGCATCGCCGCCCCTATGTGAAGGAAACCGACAGAAACAGATTGAAGACGATGTAGAAGAAGATACATGTGCCGACTGCGGATACTAGAGACTTCCACCACGGAATGCGTCCTTCTAACCAAGTTACCAGAAACACGAACAACCCAGTGGCAACCAAATAGCCCATGACCTTCATCCCCACCGCAAACGCAGTGAGCCAACAAACCCATCTCAGCAGCCGCAGCCATTCCCGGGCTGAAAGACCCGAGGTTTCCCGAACAGGCGAAGCCGTAGAAAAAGAGGTACTTGAACCTCTCCCTTGACTATACACGAACCTCAAAATTTTACGGAGTCTCGGAGATAAGTCGGCGAGAAACAAGAAGAAGGTCAAAATACAGCCCGTAATCGCGATTGGCAAGGGGAGTTCGCGCGCCATGAACGGGTACGTCCCCCCTACCACGGCAAATGCGAGGAATATCACCAATAAGGCGAGATCGACGAGTAGCGTGTCAATCGACGTTGTGAATTTCTCCGTGAATTTCACCGACGGTACTCACCTTCCTAGCACCGATTTGCTTTTTCGAGCGGCCGGGACGAAATGCAAGGAATAGTACAATCAACACCACGCACAGCAGTCCAACTGAGATGGGCCGGGTGAAAAAGCCCTTCCATCCCATGGCCAACAACGTCTGGTTGAATGACGTTTCCATCAAACTACCAACCATCAGGGGGATTACGAGGTTGATTTTCGGAAATTCGAACCGGTCCATGATAAACCCTAATACACCAAATACCAGGGCGACGGCCACGTCACCGATTAAGCCGTTCAACGCAAAGGCTCCCACGACCGACAGCGCCATGATGATGGGCGCAAGAATGCGTTTGGGAACCAATATGAGTCGGGTGAGGTAACCTCCGACAGCCAAAACGATAGCGGCAGTGAGCACGTTGCCGACTACCAAGGCATAGATGACCATCAACACCTTATCTGGAGCCGTTTGTACGAGTCGAGGTCCTGGGTCAATTCCCAGAACGGTCAGTGTTCCGAGCAGCACAGCCATTTCCACATGGCTTGGGATACCAAATAACAACGTCGGAATGAATCCGCTTGCATCCTTGGAATTATTCGCGGCCTCGGGCGCGATGACACCACCGATTTCTCCCGTCCCGTAACGGTCCGGATGCTTGCTAAATTGTACGGTCTGACCGTACGCAATAATGGTCGTGATTGAACCTCCGACTCCCGGAATCATTCCCATCAGGGTCCCGACGAGATTACCGCCGAAAAACGCACCAAAGTGGTGAAAGACCGACTTCATCCCGGCCCACACACCATGCAGCCGACTCCCTATGTTTGCCGTTTCGGCCATCCTATCGCCTTGCAAGATCATGTCGATAGCCTGGCTGATGGCAAACAGTCCAATTAAAGCGGGAACGATATCAATTCCGTTGTACAAGTATAAGTTGCCAAACGTGAACCGGACCGTTCCTGTTACCGGATCGGACCCGATGAACGCGATCATCAGACCGAGTGCAACCGTTATCATTCCTTTCCAAATGGACCCCTTCTGGGAGATTACGGCTACCATGCTCAGACCGGTAAGAGCCATCATAAAGAACTCGGGATACGAGAAGGCCAGCACCACCCGCTCACCCAGCGGTAGAATCAGCGTGAGTAAGACGGCACCAATCACCGCGGCCAGGATGGCACTCATCGCGGAGGCCCCTACTGCGTACCCGCCGCGGCCTTGACGCGTCAGTGGATACCCGTCAAAACTGGACGCGACACTCGGTGCGTGACCCGGAAGATTGAGCAGAATCGCAGTGAGGGAGCCAGACAGCGGAATCGCACTCATCGCACCAATCATCATCACAATTGCTGACGTATGGTCCATTTTGTATGTTATAGGCGTCAGTAAAGCCAAAACCTGCGGTCCGCCTAAGCCTGGAAGGATGCCGAACAACATGCCTACGAGTACCCCAATCACCAAAAACAAAGGCGCTGGCCAGGCAAAAAATGCCCCGACGGCAGGTACGAGGTGGGCAAACACACGCAGCACTCCTTTCCGTCAGTGATTGATTTCTGCCTTGATCTCCGGAGCGTACTTTTTCATCAACTGAATATCCGTACGGACCTCCTTGAGGGTGTCCTGCCCATCCAGATATTGCGTCGACTCGTTGGCCGCCTTCATTTTCGATATGAACTCCGGATCATGAACCGCCTTCTTGAGCGCACTCCGTAAAACGGTCAAATTCTCCTGTGGGACACCTGGTGTTGTGCCCACCACACCTACCAGCCTTGCGATGGCCGCAAGCTCCGGATGGCCCAACTGAGCAATGGTCGGGACATTCGGTAGCTGGGGTAGTCTTTGTGACGCGTTCACCCACAAGGGCTTCAATAGGCCGGCTGACATCTCCTGGCGCAACGCCGGATACGGAAATTGAACCAAGTCCACAGTACCCTGAGAGGCAGCGAGCACACTTTGGGAGCTTCCACCGCTAGGTACCGTAGTAGAGTTCTTTATACCCAACGACTTCAAGGTGATGAAGCTAATCAACCCGGCCGTCGTCGTAATACCCGTGGTCCCTACTTTTAGATGTGAAGCCTTTTGTACATCCCGCAGGCTATTCAAACCGGAGTGCTTTGAGGCCGCAGCCACATAGGGCATCGCGAACACCTGCCCAACCCACGAGACCTTCGTAAGGTCGTAGTTCCCCTGACCAATCAGTGGTCCGAGCGCAATCCCTGGAAGCGTGAAATAGCCGATGGTGTATCCATCCGGTTGCGCATTGATAACCTGCATGTCTCCAATCACACTGTTACCGCCAGGAACATTCTTGACAATCACGGACGGGTGATGAGGCAGGTATTTTGTAAGATAGGGTGCAAGGAGTCTCGCTGTGGTATCAAAGTCCCCGCCTGGAGCATACGGAACAATGAATGTTATCGTGTGTTCAGGATAAGATGAGTCCCCTTGTTTGGTGACCGAGCTGGTGTTACCTGCACCTGCGGACGTGGCACCACACCCCCCTGCCGTGGTCAGTATCCCCCCTAAGCCGAGAACAGCTATCATGTTTTGCATCCGGCGGCACTTGGACCGCTTGCCCCGATTAAACCTCAATGCCGGTCCCCTCCTATTATGTCGTTCCGGAATCCACGAAACCCGCCTCGTCCGACCCGGAACTCACGAAAGAATATAAATAGAGCTGTATTCTAGATTTTCAGTATATCAGTCGCATATCGGCTGTCTAATGCCGTGTTTCATATAGCAGAACAAAATAGAGTCCGGTATGCTGTGTAAAAAGGGATGGCGACCCTGGGCATAAATATGAGCCATCCACCCCTCTTTGGTTGAATGTGAGGCTGGTCAGAACCACATCATGAGGAGGATGGATAGACCAAAATCGGATCGACAGATGGGTAGAATGTGGAAAGCGACAGTGTAGGGAGATTCGCACATCCAATGGGAGGGCGGACTATGCGGTTTGTCGCTTGCCAATGGTTGCGGTCAAATTCTCGGTGCGTAACCCGGAAATAAATTGCATAGCGCACATTCGGTGAAATGTTCGGAGCGTGTGCGAGCTCATAGTGCGCGAACACGACGTCGCCCGGTTCCACCATCAATTGCAGGGGTTTGGGCATGTCGACCTTTGGCATGCCATCCAGCAGCGATTCCGCGCCGTGTTCCCGGAAGTACTTTTCAAAGATACGGTGGGTCCCGGGCCAGACCGTAAAGTTGCCGGCATTTTCTTGGCGGACAGAGCTCAGGTAGACACCCACGAGCATCGTGAAATTTTGGATGGTTCCTTTGGGCACTCCGTTCGTTGGAGTATGCATGCCATCCAGGTGTCCCCCCCCGGGTTTGCCCGTCCCAGTTGGTTTGTCTATATGGTATTTTGCGACAGCCTTTTCAATCAAGCTGTTCAAAAGCGCATAATTTAAACTTGTTGCTAATCCCCATGACTACACACGCCCTTTACCGAAGATCGGTCTCGCCTCGACTTTCGAGGTATTGCCACAGCATTTGAACTGCCTTCGATTTGTCGTCCTTCGACCAACGACCGAGTTGTTGGTAGGCTCTCGCCAATTTTTTCGCTACGTCGGGAAGGGCTTCTTCGGGCAAGCGTCCTTTGGACTTCGCGCCTCGATAACCGCCTTGACCCCAAATGTAGCTAACGGCCTTGTCAATGCGGCCTGTATCGACGGTTTTTCCGTCCTCCAGCAGGTAAGGCAGTTTCCACGTTTTCTTGTCACGCAAGTCGCCTATGTATGCGAAAGACTTGTAGGGCAGCTTCGTTCCATGATGCGATTTATATAATTTCGGGTCTATCGTCTCCACCGAGTGTTCTATCGTACGCTGCACGGCTTTTGGCACTTTGGAGAGGCCATAATGCGTGAAATAAAAGACGTCGTCCGCAGGTTCTGAATCGTGGATGGGAACGAGAATCTTGACATATATCTGATCGTCCTCGCGTTCTGCAAGGACGAGTGTTTCCCCATCGCAGGCGAACAAGTATTTGGCTCGGTGTCGGTCAGCGTAGTTTGCGGCTTGTCGAAGCGCACTCTCCAGTGTGGCGTCGCTTTGAAAAGCCCCCCAGTCCTTGGTTTCTACGACGGCCAGTTTCATCCCTTGATAGAGAATCAAGAAATCTGCGTAATCGGCTTCACGGTCAATCTGGTCGGGTTCATAACCGAGAACGTCGCTCAGCAACCGTTCCAGCACCGCTCGGACGTCGCTTTCTTTGAGCACTCGCCCGCTTTTTACGTGGCTCTTGGTGGCATCCCAAAAGACGTGAAACCGAGGCCACTCGTCGTGAATGCGTTGCCTTGTCGCGATTTCAATTTTGGTCGGCATGTCACATACTCCCTTTCTACGTTGTTCATCTTTGTCAGCTCTCACGGAATAATCGTAGAACGCAGTGTCGTTTGGGTCACGCCTCCCCGTGTCTTTCTTCGTGGTCCCTTACTAGTCGTTCCTTACTATCTTACTAATTTTCGTTTTTCAAAGTCAGCGTCTGTTTTCGCATACCATGCTCGTTCAGTTTCGTCCAGATTGTCGGAGGTTGTACGGCACTAAGCGAACCACCTCCACCGTTTCGAGTAGAGCCTTCACGCGCTGCCCGACGGACACCTTGCATGGAGACTGTCCCACCTGTTGATCTATGACGGCGTTCCATGGCATCAACTTGTCCTCCTGATCATAGATTCATAGAAGATGGATGGACCACAAAAGTTGAACGATAGCTGTATAGACGTTGGAAAGCGACAGTGTAGGGAGATTCGCACATCCAATGGGAGGGCGGACGATGCGGTTTGTCGTGCTGGGTGTATCGGCGGTTGTCGCGGTCGTGAGCGGCTGGCAAGCCCTAATGCTGGCACAGGTTGGGAGCGAGCAAAACATTCCCCAGTTGGAAGGAGACGGTGGCGCGGGGCTGGTGTTCGCCCTGCTCTGCGTGTGTGGTGGTGTGGCCGCCCTGTTTCGTCGCTGGCTAGGCTGCGGGTTATTCCTTCTGGCGGTGTTAGCGGGCGCTTGGGCCAGTTTCGTGTTCACCGACCTTGTGACGGGACTGTGGGCCATCGCGCCGGTTGCACTAGGGGCTCTGACGTGGTGGAGAGGCGGAAGAAGCGGTCGCGCTAGAGAGCGAAATCGAACGGCGCAGACGGTCAAGAAAGCACCTGTGACCTAGAACGGCCATAGGGCTGGTGGACGGAGCCTTTCGCGAACTACAATGACGTATATTCGCAGTGTGTTACACTTAAGATGAAAAGAGAGCCGAAGGTGGCAGCCTTCGGCTCCCGGGCACCGACGCCTCAGGCGTTCCCCGCCCATTTCTTGGTGGGCAAGTCGCCGCCCCACAGGCGAGAACCTACAGGGGGCGGCTACTTGTGTATTGCAAGGACCACAGCCACTATGAGCGACAAGAGCGAGACAATCAAGAATCCGAATTCTCCGCATCCGGTTGCCCCACCCAGCCGCGCATGGTACACTGAAAGCGACAACCAAACACTGCACGGGAGCTTGGTGGAACCAGGCTGAGAGGGTGGCTGTGAGCCGCCGACCGGTAGACCTGATCTGGGTAATGCCAGCGTAGGGAATTGCTCAAGATACGTTGCGATACTTGGGCCGCCGTGGCATTCGGCGGCCTTTTTCATTGCCCTTCGGATTGACCGAATTGCTGCGCAATCATGGCCGTGGCGACAATGGCAAGCGGATCGACCGCGTATCCACTGCCGTGCGGGGCGCGCCCCCTCTCCCATCCCCAGCTCCTCTGCGCGAGGAGGTCCTATAATGCCAGAGTCCCCTTCCCTGACGAATGTGTCTGTGCCCGCGTCGTCGCAGGCCACCCCTAGCCTGCCGGCGTCCGGGTATGGCGAGTGTTTTCCGAACAGCCGCAAGGTGTATGTCACTGGATCGCGCCCGGACATTCGGGTACCGTTTCGCGAGATTGTCCTCTCGCCGACTACGGGCCGGTTTGGGGAGCAAGAAAATCCCCCGCTCCGCGTCTACGACACGAGCGGCCCGTATGGCGATCCGGCCGTAACCACGGATGTGCGTCGCGGTCTGCCGCCCTTGCGCCGGCCATGGGTGCTGGAGCGAGGCGACGTGGAAGAATACGAGGGCCGGGCGCTGACGCCGGAGGATGACGGGGTGAAAGACCCCTCACGCCTGGGTGAAGGAATTCCAGCGGGGCTTCGCCGCAAGCCACTGCGCGCCAAGCCCGGACGGACGGTGACGCAGCTGCATTACGCGCGCCAAGGCATCATCACGCCGGAGATGGAGTTTGTCGCCATCCGTGAAGGCATGGACCCCGAGGTGGTGCGCCAAGAGATTGCGGCTGGGCGAGCGATTCTACCGGCCAACATCAATCACCCGGAGAGCGAACCGATGATTATCGGCCGCAAGTTCCACGTTAAGATTAACGCGAACATCGGCAACTCCGCCGTCGCCTCTTCCATTGACGATGAGGTCGAGAAGATGCGCTGGGCGACGCTTTGGGGCGCGGACACGGTGATGGACCTATCGACCGGTAAAAACATCCACACCACCCGCGAGTGGATTCTCCGCAACTCGCCGGTGCCCATCGGCACGGTGCCGATTTACCAGGCGCTGGAGAAAGTCGGCGGCAGCGCGCCTGACTTGACCTGGGAGATCTTCCGCGACACCCTCATCGAACAGGCGGAGCAAGGGGTCGACTACTTCACCATCCACGCCGGTGTGCGGCTCGCGTATATCCCACTGACCGCCAAGCGCGTGACCGGAATCGTGTCGCGAGGCGGATCGATCATGGCCGCGTGGTGCCTCGCCCACCACAAGGAGAACTTCCTCTACACGCACTTCGAGGAGATCTGCGAGATTCTGAAGTCGTACGATGTGGCGTTTTCGCTCGGCGACGGGCTGCGCCCGGGTTCCATCGCGGATGCCAATGACGAAGCCCAGTTTGCCGAACTGGAGACGCTCGGCGAGCTGACGAAGATTGCCTGGAAGCACGACGTGCAGGTGATGATTGAAGGCCCGGGCCACATCCCGATGGACAAAATCCGCGAAAACGTGGAGCGAGAGATGGAGGTCTGCCACGAGGCGCCGTTTTACACCCTGGGGCCGCTGGTCACCGACATTGCGCCGGGCTACGACCATATCACCTCCGCCATTGGGGCGGCGATGATTGGCTGGTTTGGCACGGCCATGCTCTGCTATGTGACGCCGAAGGAGCATCTGGGCCTGCCCAATCGAGACGATGTGCGGGAAGGCGTGATTGCCTACAAGATTGCGGCGCACGCGGCCGACCTGGCGAAGGGCCACCCGCGGGCGCGCGCCTGGGACGACGCGATGTCCAAGGCCCGCTTTGAGTTCCGCTGGCGTGACCAGTTCAACCTCTCACTCCATCCGCAGCGGGCCCTGGCCTACCACGATGAGACGCTGCCTGCGGAACCGGCCAAGACAGCCCACTTCTGCTCTATGTGCGGGCCCAAGTTCTGCAGCATGCGCATCACCCAGGACATACGCGAATATGCGGCGGCACATGGCCTCACACCGGAGGAGGCAGTGGCGGCAGGAATGGAGGAAAAAGCGCGCGACTTTGTGAAGAGCGGTGGTCAGTTGTATCGGTAGGCGCGTAATCGTGCGAGGCCGGCGCGGATATGGGAGACGACAGCGTGCCGGCCAACCGTACAAGGAGCGGGCGAAACACGGGCAATCCGAATGAACCGCGCACCCGGGACGAAGTTGAACGCAAACGAGATTTGCGATGCGAGGTTTTTAGTGAGGGTTTTCAAGGAAGCCTTTATTCTCCCTACAGAAATTTTACACAGAGAGACTTACAATCTATGTCGAACATTGGTATAATCTAACCAACAGCCTCTATTGGCTGTCTGGCCAATTTTTAAAGGCAAACCTGTCGAAAGACAGGGGCGCAAAGCCACGGGTCTACGGGCAACTAGCCTAGGATAGCCGGGCTGCCAGAACCCACTGTAAAGGGAGAGATGTCGAATGAAGAAGTTGTTGGTCACCTCCATCACCGCCGCCGCGATTCTTGGCGCCAGTATCGCCCCCGCATTTGCAGACGTCATCCGCACAAGTGGCAGCACGACCGGACAGCCGGTTGCAGCCGTATCGAACCCTGGCAGCACACAGGGGCAAGCCAATCGTTCCGATACGGGCACCGTCAACAAGTTCACGCATGATGGATTTAGACTCGTTGTGGAATGAACCGCCGAGCGATTGGTCTCCTCGGGCATGTTTTGATTTGACATTCTAATTTAGCTTGATGCTGTGATACGATCATTGCAGCTCGCAACAGACTAGGAATCTCGCTCCAGAAAAAAGTTAAGCGCGACTTCGTCGCGCTTCTCTGTATTTTTTCTGTAGACATTTGTAGACAATAGATACGGAGGAAATCCGCGGATGGAGAAACCCGTCTTGCCGGTATTCGACGCAACGGACCATGGCATCCGCCTGTTGGAGGAAGAGCGCCGGCGAATCGCGAGAGATTTGCACGACGGCCCGGCCCAGGCGCTCACCAACATCAGCATGAAGTTGGATGTCCTGAATGCCATGATTGAATCGAATCCAGAGATGGCCAAGGCTCTCGTAAGCCAGCTTCACAAACGGGTGGCGGATGTCACCCATGAAATCCGTGCCTTGATCTACGACTTGCGCCCGATTGCGGTCGACGAAGTCGGTCTCATTGAGGCGGTTCGGGAATTGTGCGTGCAATACGAAAAAAACTGGAACGTCCCTGTGCTCTTTGAAGTCGAAGATGGGTTGGTTTCCAAAGGGATTGCCCCGGCGAAACAGGTGGCGCTCTATCGACTTATCCAAGAAGTCCTGAACAACATCAAAAAACACGCAAAGGCCAAAACCATCAAGGTTGCGTTTGCACATCATGAAGCCGAGCTTGTCATCACCATCCAGGATGATGGGGTGGGCTTTGACCCGAACTACATTCCGCCCGGGCACTACGGACTCATCGGGATGAAAGAACGCGCAGCCTACCTGGGAGGACAACTGGACATTGATTCGGTCATTGGCCAGGGAAGCACATTTGTCATTCGAGTTCCAGTATACAACGGGTGAACATAAATGAGTATTGGGGCCACCCTGGATACAGCCAAGCGACTGCGATTGAAGGGGCTTTTTCAGGCTGCGATTGACGAGCTGCGTCGATGCATAGAAAACGTGCCTGCTGATTGTGATGCCGAACAGCTGGCAGCGATGTACCATGAACTCGGTGTGTTGTATTATCATACGGCCAGCTTTCAGCAGGCTGTCGTGTATTTTACCAAAGCAATTGAGCACGCTGCGGACCGCGACATATGGGTCAAGCGTAACACAGTTCTGGCCGCCGCTTATCACCGTCTGTCCGAATTCGATACCTGCTACCGCATCTTGAGCGAGTTAAAAAAATATGTAGATGTTGTCTCTCCGGCGACCAAGGGGCTCTTATGGTTAAATTTATCTGGGATTGAAGGCATCAACGGGTTTTACATGCAGGCTATCGTGAGCAGCCAAGAGAGCTTTCTCGCATATCGACAGCATAACATCCATCGAAACGATGTAGTACTGAATAACAACCTAGGACTTGCTTATCTAGAAATAGGTGATTACAGCACGTCCGAATCCTACCTTCTGAAGGCCTACGAATTGAGCCAGGGGAACGACATGTCCATTCTATCGGACCTAGGCCGATTATACCTGCTCCAAGGCAAGATGGCCCAGAGTATCGAGTACGCAAAACAGGCCCTGAGCATCATATGGTCGTCCTTTATCGCCTACGAAAAAGAATACATTGCCCGTCTCTGTCACTTGCTCGCAAATATTAGCATCCGCTTGGGCGAGTCTGAGCTGGCCTTCCGGCTATACGAAAAGGCCCAGGTTCTGTTTGGCCAACTGGCGATGTGGCGGCAGTGGCAGGATATCGAATCGGAAGTGAGCCGCTGGGAGGATAATCCCCCACCTGGGCCCGCCGATGATGAGGGGTGGGACATCTCGCTCGATGAGATACAACACTTTCTGCAGTGCTTGGATGCTATCAATTCACAAGAGCTGATTCACAAGCAAGTGATGAAATTGCTGGACTTGCGGGCACATTATGTGGAACTCATGGCCGAAGAATTAGAGTTGCCGGAGCCGCAGCGGAGAGACTTGGTGCTAGCATCCAGATTCGCCGACTATGGGTGGACGGCGTTGGAAAACGAGGTCGTCCTGAATCCACAACGTTCCGAGCAGGCGTTCGAGAAATATAAATTGCACCCTTCGTTGAGTGTGCAAATGGCGCAAACCTTAGGTCTGTCCTGTGAAATCACGAACATTATCCAAGATCATCATGAATGTTATGACGGCTCCGGGTTCCCAAACGGAAAAACAGCCAACGACATTGATTACCTGGCCCGTGTGTTGGCTGTAGTCGACCACTATTGTACCCAAATTGTGCTTGGCGGAAAAGACCACTTTTCGGCTCTGAACGAGCTGATTGAAAATCGCCGCATAGCGTTTGATCCGGACGTGGTTCAGGCGTTTGTTCGGATGCATGCCGTTGACTAACTGCACACCGTTGACGAACCGGGTACAGTCCGACAGGCTGTGCTGTGGCTTTGTTTCTGTTACTTGAACTCACTGTCTAGGAGCCGCAATAAATCGTCCGCCTCCTGCTCGGTCAATGAATCTTCCCCGCCATGCCATTTCAAGCAACTGGAGACGGCATGGTTAATCTCATTCATGCCAATCGGCTTGGCGAGAAAGTACGAGGCTCCTGCATCTATGGCCGATTTTTGCATTCGGTCAGATGCCTCGACGGAGCACATGACAACAAAGATTTTAGGGTATTTTTTTCGGATTTGTCGACACAGCTCAAGGCCGCTTTCGGCTCCCAATTGGATATCTAATGAAACGTAATCGACTTGCTGTTGCCCCAGGATGTCCCACATTTCCTCCGCGTTATGTGCGCGTCCGACGACCTGGACGTCTGGATGAAAGCCATATACCAGTTCCAGCGATTCCAACGTTTCATCGAAGTCGTCAACAAGTAAGACTTTAACCATCTTTTTGTTCACCTCCAAACCGGAAATCCCACATCGTATGATACAACCGAACTCTCCTCTGCCCTACCTGCAACAAGGTGTTCTCGTACGCCAGTCGGCCTCGAATAAATCCATCCGGGTTGACGACTAAGACGCTCCCTTCTGTGGCGGCCGGTGTTCCAATCTGTCCAATGTATGCGGATTTCTGGGCGACAACGAATCCACCTTTCATGGACCCTAGGATAGATAGGGTATTCCCACTCTCTATCGCGCTCGACACACTTCGCTTCTGCACCAGGATGTTCCCCGTGCTGTGAAGGGTACTCGATTGGCAGGTGGCAACGCGCACGAACGACTTACGCGCCTGTATCGAAGCAATCTTTTGGCTATACTTCTCCATGTTACTCATCAAGGAGTCGATTTCTCTCTGGGATATCGAGTCACTCTGTTCTCCTTTCCATTTCCTAACAATCGAATCTTTCAGCATACGATAAGACACATCCACCTGCGCCAGGTCATCGGCGTATTTGGTGACAAACGTAGTCAACAGCCGCGTCAACTCGTCATGCCGTTTCTCTAAAAGTAATGCTGGAATTTTCGGTATGATAACATGGGCGTCTGAACGTCGCAACGCATGTCCGACCATAATGAGATATTCGTCCCGAAACCGGTTTAATTCAATCAACATGGCTTCAATCAGACCGGCAAGGGTTCCGTAAATCATCTGTTGATACCCGCCAACCACTTTCGCTCGGTTGGCCTCGCCTGTGATAATCACGCCCCGTTCTCCCATGACCTCTGAATCACGTACGGATCCATAAACAATAATATACCCTGTCGCTTTGATGAAAGCGCCGTTTTCCACATTTCCTCTCACAATTACATTTCCGTCGAAGCGGATGGCGCCGTCTTTTCCACTCACATCGTGTGCGATGGTCATCTCGGGAACGACATCAATGTGGTCTTTCGTGACACAAATCCTTCCATTCCGTGACGCGACAAGATGGTTCTTGACCAGGACGACTCCATCTCCCAGCGACAAGGACGGCTCCTTCGGTTCGACAACGATTTCCTGTCCATAAACATTCTTCCCCGGGATGTTGCCGTGCCCACGCTCCACGACCCCCACCGTGGTCCCAATAGGAACACACCCCGGACGTTTGGTCCGTAAGAAATCATCCGCTTCCGTCGGGAAGTGCGGGAATTTCCACTTGTCACGGCCTGCACACTGGGGGCGGATGCCTCGTAAAACGACTTCTTGGGTGGTTTCCTTCGCCTGACAAATGCGCCGTAGGCCTTGCGAATCAATAGCTCCCTTAAATCCGTTGGCATTCAACAGCTCCAATATCGTACTCGGAGAAGTCTCTTCCGGCGGATACATCGTTTTCTCGACCTGGAGTACCAACCTCTCCTTGGATCGCTATCCTTCAACGCAGGCATCATGCCGAGCACAACCGTGGCCTTTACGGAAACGCTGAGCTTATCGTCCGAGACAAACAGCTCATAGGCTACCGACGGCTTCCGCGCGATGAGTTCCACTTGGATATTGTGTGACTCACTCACCACCACTTCCCCGACAACCGGCTCGCCGTCTATCGTCACCTTCAGGCACGAATCATCCGGAACCACAATCGTCGCATAGGCTCCGTAGTTCTTGGGGTCCGAGACGTGGATTTTACCGGCAACAACCCAAGCTGTCCCGTTCACAGGTGGGGGCATATGGGGAACCGGCTTGCGTGTTGTTTCCGATACATCCGGTGCCTTCCGTCTTCTCAATCTACTGAGGAAGATCTTTCGGGAAAGTGTCTTGATCTCCATATGCTCCTCCAAATCCTATGAACATCGTGGCAATGTGGCGACGTAATTCGTAGGATGATTTCAAAGCCGACACATGGCTCGTTGGTACAAGACCAATAATCGGTCCCAATGTTGACTCTCAACTGGAACCGTCATGTCATCCACCTGTTCTTCACGTTCCTGTCCGAGTCTCGTCGGTGGCTCGCGCACCCCCTCGACGCGCTCGAACAACTTTTTTAGGACTTCGTCCGGAAACGGAGGAGCCCAGTAATACCCTTGGCTGAGATGGACCCCCGCCTCTTGAGCGGCCAGTAGGTCGTCCAGGGTTTCAATCCCTTCCACAATCACAGCAGTCCCAGAGGTCATAAATTGTACGAATGACTCCAACAGCCGCTGGCGGTTCCTGGATGTTGCCACACCCTGCACCAGCGACCGGTCCAGCTTGATGAAGTCCGGTTCCAAATCCACCATCGCCCGCAGGTCGGCATACCCTGCTCCAACGTCGTCCAGAGCAATATGGATGCCCCAAGACCGAAGGGGCTTAAGCTGTTCTGCCAGACGCTTCGTATCATAGGCAATGTTTTCTGTGACTTCGAATACGAGACCGTTCGGGGATTGGTCGTAGGTGAGTAGGAGGGATTCCAATTCGACGAGAAAACACGGTTCAGCTAAAGTCGTGGGAAGGACATTCACGAACAGGTATCCACCTGTCCGGACGTCCCCCGGACACACACGATGTTTGAGCGCTGATTGGATAGCCAACAAGTCTGCCTCCAACGACCGGCCACACTTGTACGCAGTATAGAACCAACAATCTGGAGCCATCATCACACTGGGCGTGTTCAACCAGGGACGGCTGAGCGCCTCGTGCGCGAACACGTAAGACCCCTGGTGATTGATAATGGGTTGATAATAGCTGAACAACGTCCCTTCAGCGAGGATTTGCTGGATATGCTCTGCTGTAACTTCGCGTATCATGGATGAGACAAACGCGGTTGACAGATGCATACCCCGTGTGTTTGGGGAGCTTCTATCTTTCCCCTCAGCGTTTGGTTTTCTCTGTTGATTCACCATGCCTCACCCCATATTACAAAAAGGACGACCCTCAGGGTCGTCCCTCCCACGTGACCAATATCGTGACATTTCGTGGCAACCCGGCTGTCCTAGACGATATCGCCCGTAGACCCGTGGCTTTGCGTCCCAGCGTTTCCACTGGTTTGCCCTGAGCACATTCCACATTATGTGTTTTCGTCTTCTTCCGTGCAAAAGCTTTGACGATTTATTGACATCATACGACAAAATTCTACAAAGCGCAATCACAAAAGAAGGAGGCATTCTACCTCCTCCTTCTGCCGAGAACGACCTGTCAGCTCAGGATGCCACCCAATGACACGTACTTGATGTCCAGGTACTCGGCGATGCCGTACTTGCTGCCTTCACGGCCGATGCCTGATTCCTTCACGCCGCCAAACGGGGCTTGCGCGGTGGACGGGATACCGTCGTTGGCGCCAAGGATGCCGTACTGCAGGCGCTCCGCCAGGCGAAAGACACGACCCACGTCGCGGGTAAAGTAGTAGGCAGCCAGGCCATACACCGTGTCGTTGGCGTAGCGGACGACTTCCTCCTCGGTGTCGAACGGCAAGACCGCCGCCACCGGACCAAACGTCTCCTCCTTGGTGATGAGCATCGAGTGATTGACGTCCGCGAGCACCGTGGGGGTATAGAACCAGCCCGGGCCTTCCTTAGCCTTGCCGCCGACGACGAGGCGTGCACCTTTGGCCAGGGCGTCCTCCACGTGACGCTTCACCTTCTCAATCGCCGCCGACTCAATCAGCGGCCCTACCGTCACGCCCTCCTCCAGGCCGTTGCCGACCCGCATGCTGCCCATACGGTCCGCCAGCTTGCGGACAAACTCGTCGTAAACCGGGCGCTGGACATAGATGCGGTTGGCGGAGACGCAGGTTTCGCCCATACCGCGCATCTTGCAGCTGACCGCGTTGTCGACCGCCGCGTCCAGGTCGGCGTCCGCGAAGACGAGGAACGGCGCGTGCCCGCCCAGCTCCATCGACACCCGCTTAACCGTGTCGGCCGCCTGGCGCATGAGGATTTTCCCGACCTCGGTCGATCCGGTAAACGACACTTTGCGTACCCGGAAGTCCTCCATGATGACCTTGGCGAGGGCTGGGGCGTCGGTGCCCACAACGACCGAGAGGACGCCCTTTGGCAGCCCGACCTCCTCGAAGATGCGGGCCATCTCGAACGCGGACAGAGGCGTCAACTCCGACGGTTTGATGATCATCGTGCAGCCGGCCGCGAGCGCGGGACCGAGCTTACGGGTAATCATGGCCGCCGGGAAGTTCCAGGGCGTAATCGCTGCCGTGATGCCGACCGGCCGCTTGATGACCAACAAACGCTTGTCCGGCGAACTGCTGGGGATGGTATCCCCGTAGATGCGCAGCCCCTCCTCGGCAAACCAGTCGAGGAACGAGGCCGCGTAGTTGACTTCGCCGCGCGCCTCGGCCAAGGGCTTCCCTTCTTCTATCGTCATAATGCGCGCGAGCCGATCCGCCTCGGCGTGCATCTTGGCCGCTGCTGCGTGCAGGATGCGGGCCCGCTCGCTGGCCAAGGTATCTGCCCACTCATCTTGAACGGCGGCCGCCTTGTCGATGGCCGCCCGCATATCTTCCGGCGTGGCGTTGGGCACGGTGGCCACGACCTGTTCCGTGGCTGGGTTGACCACGTCAAACGTCTCTTTGGCCGATCCGTTCGTCCACTCTCCACCGATGTAATTCTGGTAAGCTCCGAGTTCCATGGCTGGCCGTCACTCCCTTGACAAGTTGTCCGAAGCAATGTCCCTCGGCGCACCCACACCGCCGGGGAACGGCTTCGGACCGGCGCATGTCCACACGCCGGTGGCGGGTTGATGGCGCGCGAACTCTTTGCGCCTTCCGCATCGAGGCTTAGTCCATGCGGACGACTAACCGGGAGGCTTCACCCCGGTTGAGTCGATCAAACCCACTGTTAATGTCCTCCAACGATAGGGTGTCTGTCAACAATTTGTCCACGGGCAGCCGACCCTGCTTAAACAAGTCGATAAAGCGCGGGATGTCCCTTTGGGGCACACAGCTGCCCACATAGGAGCCTTTAAGGGTGCGCTCTTCGGCCGTCAGGGTCACCTGCGGGAAGGAGAACTGGTGGTCTGGGTGTGGCAGGCCGCTGGTGACCGTGGTTCCGCCGCGGCGCGTGATGGCGTAGGCGGTTTGCAGCGCCGGCACGGCACCCGCCGTTTCAAACGCGTACTCCACCCCGCCCTGCGTGGCCTCACGAATGCGACGAATCACGTCCGGATCGCGCGCGTCAAACGTATCCGTGGCGCCCAGGCTTTCCGCCAGGCGGAGCTTGTCGGGATTCACATCGACGGCGACGATGCGGGCGGCCCCGGCCACCCGCGCGCCGAGCAATGCCGACAGGCCGACCCCGCCGAGACCGACGATGGCGACACTCGCGCCCACCGGGACGCGGGCGGTGTTGACCACGGCGCCGACTCCGGTGATGACGGCGCAGCCAAACAGCGCCACCTGATGAAACGGAACTTCCGGGTCCACCGGGATGAGCGAATTGCGGGCGATGACGGCGTACTCGCTGAACCCGGAGACGCCGAGGTGGTGGTGCACCGGCTGCCCGTCCAAGTGCAGGCGACGGGCGCCCGAGAGGAGCGTGCCCTCGGTGTTGGCGGCGGCGCCCGGTTCACAGAGCGCAGGTCGGCCCTCCTGGCAGGGCAGGCAGTGGCCGCAGCTCGGGACAAAGGCGCAGACCACGTGATCCCCGGGACGCAGGTCGGTCACGCCGGGGCCGACTTCCACCACCTCGCCCGCCGCCTCGTGGCCCAGAGCCATAGGCGTAGGGCGCGGGCGCGATCCGTTGATGACCGACAAATCGGAGTGGCACAGGCCGGCAGCCCGGATGCGCACTAACACCTCACCAGGGCCGGGCGAGTCGAGGTCCAAGGTCTCTATCTTGAGGGGCTTGCTGTCGGCGTACGGGGCGGGCAGCCCCATCTCGTACAACACGGCGGCTTTGGTCTTCATGTGGGTATCTCCTCCTTGGTCGTTAGGCCGCTGGGTTTGGCTTGGTTTGTCGTGGGTTTTATCCATTTATGGCCCGTCGTGGATGGTCCTTCATCGACTGCCCTGAGGTCATGGCGAGTCCTTCATGGACAACCGTTATTCGTAATACCCTTCGTCCGATTTGCGGAACGTGGCAAACTGCTCGGCGTCGTGGCCAAACCAGACGTCCGCTTTGTACTCGTGCGCCAGGGTGCGGATGCGTTCGACGGTACGGACGAAGCCGACCGAGTCGTAGATAATTCCGGGCGGTTTCACCGGCGGTCCATAGCTCTCCTTGGTGTAGATGGCGTCGGAGGCGAGGATGAGATTCCCTTTTTCGGGCAGTTCCACGTACAGCCCCAGCATGCCCCAAGCGTGGCCGCTGCCGAAGTTGAGCACGCGCACGCCGTCTGCGAGTAAGAGGTTGTCCTCATGGCGCTTCACGGTCCGCCACTGGAGATTGTTGCGAATCCAGGCGTCGATGTCGGCCCAGATGTAGGCGCCCGCCTTTTGGTTGCGGGCATAGGCTTCCAACGCCCCGTGCAACTCGTCCTCGTGCACGAGGATGGTGGCGTTCGTGAACATCTCGAGACAACCGGCGTGATCGAGATGCAGGTGAGACGCAATGACGTAGCGGATGTCCTCCGGACGCACGCGCAGCTGCTCGAGTCGGTTATGCAGGTAGCACTCCTCGCTGGCGGTCCAAGGAAACTGGGACTGGGTGATTTCCGCCCAGCGGCCGGATGGCCCCATGGAGTTCGGATTGCACGAGGTGTCGAAGAGAATCTTGCCTTCTGGGTGGTCAATCAGCACCGTGTAGATGGGGAACTCGACCATCTCGTTCGGCCGGTTGGGCTCCTCCGCGGTAGCGGGATTGTGCATGGCAATCATCCAGTTTTTGTCCATTCGCATGCGCCCGTTGTCCATCACGTACAGCTTTGGATGCGGTTTCACGAGGTTCACTTGGCTTCAACTCCTTTGGTTGACGTGGTTACTCGCGTGCCGGGTGTGGACGATCCGTCCGTGATTCGACGATGCGTCCATGATTTTCGATAATGCAATTTTCGTGCCAATAGATCCTGTCGCCCTTGTGTCGGGTTTTTGAGCGTGGTTTTGACCGGGGTTTTGCCCGAGTTGGGCCGGGGTTTCGCCGGGTTTGGCCCAGGTATTGACCGGAATTTTGGCCGCAGTTTTGGCCCAGGTGGAATCCGCATTGATCGCGTCGTGGTGAATGTTTTCACCATGCGTGGACGCAAAGTCGGTCTTGTCGATTCAACCAGGTGGTGATACGCTTCACCTATGGTGAACGCTTTCACCAGAAAGGAGACATGGCGGTGCTGGTCATCGACGCGTCTCTCAAGTCGCGACTCCCCGAAGTCATCGAATGGTTTCCAGACGGCGTGTACGTTGTGGATGGCAAGGGATATACCCTGCTGGTGAACTCGGCGTATGAGGCCTTGTCCGGCGCGCGCCGGGACGAGCTTATCGGTCGACACATGGCGGAATTGATTGAAAGTGGGTTCATCAACTGCTCGGTGTCGCTGGTTGTCTTGGAAACGAAACGCACGGAATCGCTGATGCAAAACCTGCGCAACGGGCGCGAGGTGATTGTAACAGGAACGCCGGTGTTCAACGAAGATGGAGGCATCGAGCTGGTCGTGACCAGCGTGCGCGACATTACGGAACTCAACCGCGTGAGCGCAGAACTGGAACGAGTGCGCGGGCTGTCGGAGCTGCACCGCCACCGCTACCGGGTCGGTGATGACCAAGAGCCCAACGTAATTGCCAAAAGCCCGGCGATGCGGCGGATTGTCGAGCAGGTGCGGCAGGTCGCGCCGTATCCGACCAGCGTGCTGTTGACGGGGCCCTCCGGGTGCGGCAAGGAGGTCATGGCTAACCTCATCCACCAGCTCAGCGACAGGCGCAATCAGCCATTCATCAAGGTGAACTGTGCGGCCATCCCCGAAAACCTCCTTGAGTCCGAGCTGATGGGCTATGAGGATGGAGCTTTTACCGGCGCGCGCCGTGGCGGCAAACCGGGGCTGTTGGAGCTAGCGGACAAAGGCACCATCCTACTCGACGAAATTGGCGATATGCCGTTGTCGCTGCAAGCAAAGTTGCTGCGCGTGCTGCAGGATATGCGAGTGCAGCGGGTGGGCGGCACGAAGGCCCGGCCGATTGACGTACGCATCATCTCCGCCACCAACCAAGATTTGCGCCAGTTGGTGCGGGACGGACGTTTCCGCGAAGACCTGTTCTATCGGCTGCAGGTCGTCGAAATCCGGATTCCGCCTTTAGCAGAGCGGCCCGAGGATGTGGAGGCGTTTATCGACTTCTTTTTTTCCTATTACAAATCGGCCTACCGCATGGACAAGCGACTGGCCGCGAAGACGCGCGTCCTGCTGACGCAGTATCCATGGCCGGGGAATGTGCGCGAAGTGAAGAATTTCATGGAGAGCCTTGTAGTGTCTGTACCTTCGCTGTTGGTTGAACCGCACCACCTCCCACCCCATATCCAGCAGGTGAACCCGACAATTGCAAACGAGACCAAACCGCTGCGCCAACGCCTGGAGTCAATCGAAAAGGAGTGGGTACGCGAGGCGCTGCGTCAACACGGAACCTATCGGCAAGCCGCCCGGGCGCTGGGTATCGACCACTCGACGCTGGTCAAAAAGGTGAAGCGCTGGGGACTTCATCTATAGGCGTGACATATCGGCTGGCGGGGATGAATTGGGTTGAAAAATGGACGGCACAAAGCCTGTTGATGCCTGCTCGCAAGCGAATTACTTTCCCGTCTCGACCGGCGACGAAGTTCGTCGGGCCCGTCGAGGGGGGAGATTCAATTCAAGTTGCGGCGCAGTGTATCGAGTTCCTTGCGGGATAGTCCCGTAATTTTCATGACCACTTCCGGGTCCATGCCCTCCATCAACATCTTAAAGGCAACGTGTGCAGAGGTCTCCTTACGGCCTTCCTTGCGACCTTGCTCCAGACCTTGCTGCAAGCCTCGCTCCAGACCCTTTTGCCAGCCTTCGCGTTCCGCCTTGGCCCACAACTCACGCACGATGTCCGTCATCTTCATCGCCTCCTCGAGCAACTGCTTTTGCGACTCGGTGAGATTCCGCCCGCTTAAGCCAAGGATTAGCGCAGTCACATAGTTTTGCTCGTGCTTATCGGGTATTTTTTCAGTCAAATCGACAACCTTTTGAAACACCTGCTCTTGGGACCGCTTTTGATAGCGCATATGCAGAGCGAAAGCCAAACGTACTCGGTCGGTTTTGATACCGACGCGGGGCCCAGTCTGGACCAGGGCCCGCCGCATCTCGGCGAGGCCTGGATTCAGACTGGGCCCCTGGGAGACAACGCGTGCGGTGTTTGGATGGGCTCAAATCGTAGTCACGGTGAGTCCCTCTCGCGGTGAGCCCCTCGCATCCGTCACGCCCGGATTTTCGGCAGCAACCGGACGTCAGCTGCCTATCTCCGGCAGCACCGTTTTTGCGATGTGGTTATCCAGGTCTTCGTAGTCGTAGTAGCGAATGGTCTCGTACAGCTCCTTGCGAGTCTGCATGTCCTCGAGGGATTTTACCTGAGTCCCTTCCGTGAAAATCTGTTGGAACACGCGCTCGTACGCCTTGGCCGCAACGCGCAGAGAAGTGACGGGGTAGATGACCATTTTGAATCCCCAGGAAGCGAACTGGTCGGCCGTGAAGTAGGGTGTTTTGCCAAACTCGGTCATGTTGGCCAACAGCGGCACGTCGCGGCCCAGCTCCTGCCCGACCCGGGCAAACTCTTCCTCGCTGGAGAGGGCTTCTGGGAACAGTCCGTCCGCGCCGGCTGCCACGTACTTACGCATCCGTGCCAGGGCGGCATCAAGGCCTTCCACCGACTTCGCGTCCGTGCGGGCGATGACCACCAGAGTCGGGGCCACCTCCTTGAGGATGCGGATTTTCTGCACCATTTCCTCTGCGGGGACGAGTTTCTTGCCGTTTAAGTGGCCGCACTTTTTCGGCATCTCCTGGTCCTCAATCTGCACCGCGGCGACGCCCGCCTCCACCATCTCCCGCGCGGTCCGCGCCACGTTCAAGACCCCGCCGTAACCGGTGTCGATGTCCACCAGGACCGGCAGGCCCGTCGCCCGGACTAAGTCACGGGCGCGATCGGCCATTTCCGTGGACGTGACGATGCCCAAATCGGGCAGGCCGCGACTGGCGGTGTACGCCGCGCCGGAGAGATACAGCGCCTGAAAGCCCACCTGCTGCGCTACCAGGGCAGCCATGGCGTCATGGGCTCCCGGTATCTTGAGCAGCTCCGGGCCTTGAATAAGGTTCCGAAAACGGTTGGCCAGTTGTGCTTGGTCTGTGTGTTCTCGAATCAGCCAGGACAAAGCTCGTTCCTCCTTCACACCACAAACAGGTCCATGAAATCCTCTACGTCGGTCTCCATCAGGCGTTCCTCGTCCTGGACAAGCCGGACAATCTGCTCCACCTGCTTGCTGGCGAAGTGGGTCTCCAGGTTGGCAAGGAACTTCTGCTCCAACTTGGGCATCGCCTCGGCGCGGCGGAAGCGGTGGCCGAGCGGATAGTGTTGCTCCACCTTCTCCGTCTGGCTGCCGTCGCGAAAGTGAATCTGAATCGCGTTCGCAATCGAACGTTTGTCCGGATCGAGATAATCGCGGCTGTACTGCTTGTCTTCCACGACCGTCATCTTCTCCCGCAACCAGTCGATGCGTGGATTGGCCGCGACGTCGTCCTCGTAGTGATCCGCCGTCAGGTCGCCGAACAAAAGCCCGATGGCGACCACGTACTGGATACAGTGATCCCTATCGGCCGGGTTGTGCAGCGGCCCGGTCTTGTCAATAATGCGCACCGCCGACTCCTGCGTGTAAATCGTGATGCGGTCAATCTCGTCCAGGCGGTCTTTGACCTGCTCGTGCAGGGCAATCGCGCACTCGGCGGCCGTCTGGGCGTGAAACTCGGCCGGATAGGAAACCTTAAACAGCACGTTTTCCATGACGTACGAGCCGAGCGGCCGCTGCAAGGTCAGCTTTTTCCCGTGCATCACCACGTCCTCAAAGCCCCAGACCGGCGCGGACAATGCGCTCGGGTAGCCCATCTCGCCTTTGATGGCCATCAGGGCCAGGCGTACGGCGCGACTGGCGGCGTCCCCTGCTGCCCAGGACTTGCGCGATCCGGTATTCGGCGCGTGCCGGTAGGTGCGCAGGCTGCCGTTGTCGATAAACGCGTTGGATAGGGCGCGCTCGACTTCCTCGCGGCTGCCGCCAAGCAGCGCCGTGGCCACAGCCGTCGAGGCCACCTTGACGAATAAGACGTGATCAAGCCCGACGCGGTTGAGGCTGTTTTCGAGCGCCAAAACGCCCTGAATCTCGTGCGCCTTAATCATCGCCGTCAAAACCGTTTTCATGTCGATCCCGGGTTTGCCGCGCCGGGTGCGCTGGCGGCTGAGGTAGTCGGCCGTGGCCAGGATGGCGGCCAGGTTATCCGACGGGTGGCCCCACTCGGCGGCCAGGAAGGTGTCGTTGTAGTCCAGCCAGCGGTTCATCGCGCCGATGTTGAACGCGGCCTGGACCGGATCAAGCTCAAAACTGGTGCCCGGTACGCGCGCGCCCCCAGGCAGGGTGGCGCCGGGCACCAGCGGCCCCAGGAGCTTGGTGCATTCCGGGAAAGAAAGGGCGAGGATGCCGCAGCCGAGGGCATCCATCAGGACGTAGCGGGCAGTGGTGTACGCCTCCGCGCTGGTAATGGGCGTATCCACGACATAGTTGGCGATCTCGGTGAGGAGTGGGTCATACACCTGTGTCTCGCGGTTCTGGTTGGTTGCCAAGTGTGTGTCTCCCTTTCTGTCATTTCTTTTCCTAGGTCTATCATAGCAGACCTCCGCCGGTTCAGCCGCTGTCCTCTCGCGCACCGTGGTGAGTGCACGACGACGACACAGGGCGCGTAGGTTACGGGTTCAGACTCCCGACACTTGCGGCAGGGGTTACGGGTGCAAGCCGCGCGGGCCCGTATAGTGCACACGGGGCCGGAACAGGCGATTGTTCGCGTGCTGCTCCATCACGTGCGCCACCAGGCCGGCCGTCCGGGCGGCGAAAAAGACGGGCGTGTAAAGCGGAATCGGAATGCCGAGCAGATAGTAGACCGGCGCGGCGTAGTAGTCGAGGTTCGGGTACAGGCCTTTCTCCTCGCGCATCACGTCCTCGCCCCGCTCGCACATCGCGAGCAGCTCCTCGTTCCCCTTTTCCGCCACTAGGCGCTTTAGCGCCTCTTTCATGAGAAGGGCACGGGGATCCGGTTTTTTCATGTAGACCCGGTGGCCAAAGCCCATAATCCGCTCCTTGCGCAGCAACTTGCTACGGATGAGCTGCTCGAACTCGTCGGCGGTCTTGACCTGCGCCAGCATCAGCATCACCGCCTCATTGGCGCCCCCGTGCAGGTTGCCTTTGAGTGAGGCGACAGCCCCGGTCAGGGCGCCGTAGATGTCCGCTTGCGTGGAAGCGATTACACGCGCGGTAAACGTCGAATTCGGCATCTCGTGTTCAATGTAGGCAATCAGGGACTGATCAAACGTCGCGGCTTCCAGCGGACTTGGCTCCCGGCCAGTAATCATATAGAGAAAGTTGGCGGAAAACGACAGGTCCGAGCGCGGCAGAATGGGACTTTCACCTTGCAGGATGTGATAGCTGTTGGCAACCAGGTGCGGCATCTTCGCCAAGATGCGGGTTCCCTTTTCGCGATTGGCCGCGGGTGAACGGTCGTCCAGTTGGGCGTCGAAGCCCGCCAGGGCGGACAGCCCGGTGCGCAGGGCGTCCATGGGGTGGGTCTGTTTCGTCAGGGATTGCAACAACGTAAAAATGCCTTCCGGCAAGCCCCCCTCAGCCCTGAGAGACTGCCCAAAGGCCTGCGCCTCGGCCGTGTCCGGCAGGCGCCCTTCCCAAAGCAAGTACGCCACATCCAAGTACGGTCTCGTCTGCGCCAGTTCGATGAGATTGTAGCCGCGAATGACGATTTCCTCATGCTCCACATCCAGGTATGAAAGCGCTGTCTCTGCGGCGATAACGCCTTCCAAACCTGGACGATACGCCTCAATGGTCGCCATCTGACACACATCCCCTCTCAGGTGATTGAAGCGCGTGGCCGGACGGGGTTAAGCCGGGCGAGAGCCCTGAAACCCCTTCCCGGACCACCTCTGAAAGCCCAAGTCCTCTCCTCCATTGTAGCGCAGAAACGAAATGTCTCAACGGGATCTCCCGGATATTCCCATAGAAAACGGACGACAGTGACATGCCGACAGCTAGGCGTGGATGCGATCCGGATCGACCACGGACGCCGGGGCGCCGCTGGCCAGGCGGCTGTGCTTGTGGCCAAACGCGAAGTAGACGACCAGCCCGAACGCCAGCCATACCGCAAAACAAATCCAGGTGACACGGGAGAGGTGAACCAACAGATAGCCGCAGAACAACACCGACAGGGCCGGCAAGACCGGCGCGAAGGGCGCCCGGAACGGGCGCGGCTGGTTGGGGTGTGTCCGGCGCAGAACCAGCACCCCGATGGACACGGTGATGAACGCGAACAAGGTGCCAATGTTGACCAGTTCCGCCAGCGTATCCAAAGGCACAAAACCGGCGAACGCGCAGACGACAATGCCGGTCGTCCAATTCGAAAACACCGGGGTTTGCCGCTTGTCCACAGCGGAGAAGGGGCTCGGCAACAGGCCGTCACGGCTGATGGAATACAAGAGCCGTGTCTGCCCATAGCTCATCACGATGAGCACGGTGGTGATGCCGATGATGGCGGCTAGCGAAATCAGTCCGGCAATCCAGTTGAGGTGCACCACCTGCACCGCGTAAGCGACCGGGTCCTTCACGTCGAGGCGGACGTACGGGACCATCCCGGTGAGGACGAGGGACACCGTCATATATAGTACGGTCGCGACCACGAGCGATCCGAGGATGCCAATGGGCAGGTGCTTCTGTGGGTTTTTCACTTCCTCGGCGGCGGTGGACACGGCGTCAAAACCGATGTACGCGTAGAAAATGGTGGCCGCCCCGGCCGTGACACCGGAGAAGCCAAATGGCATAAACGGGCTCCAGTTAGCCGGTTTGACGTAAAACGCACCGACGACGATGAACAGCAGAACGATGCCGACTTTCAGCAGCACCATAGCGGCGTTGACGCGCGCCGACGCACGGATGCCGCGCGACAAGAGCGTAGTGACGGCCAGCATAATCAGAACCGCTGGTAAATCCACGAGCGTGTGATGGATTGGGTTATAGGCACTGCTGATGGCTTGTGGAAGGTGAATGCCAAATCCGGCCAGCAGCCCCTGGAAGTAGCCGGACCAGCCACTGGCCACGGACGCGCAGGCCAAGCCGTACTCGAGCATCAAATCCCAACCCAAGACCCAGGCGACAATCTCGCCGAAAGCACTGTAGCTGTACGTATACGCACTGCCGGAACCGGGCACCATCGACGCGAGTTCGGCGTAGCACATGGCGGCGAAGGCACAGGCCAAGCCGGCGAGGATGAACGATAAGACCAGCGCTGGCCCGGTTTTTTCCGCAGCCACAATCCCGGTCAGAACGAAAATTCCGGTGCCGATGATGGCGCCGACACCAAACAGAATCAGGTCAAACGGCCCCAGAACCCGTTTGAGGGCGGAGGTTTGTGTTTGTCCCTCCGTCGCAGTCGGTGCAAGAATCGGTTTTTTCCGAAACAAGGTATGCATCATGCTGTCGTCTCCTTATGCTTGACCGCTCTCTGTATCTTGCAATGAATACACATTTATAACCATAGTTCTGCAAACATTGGTTGTCAATTGTCATCTATCGGAAATCTCGATTAGGCGGACCGACTCGATGCGTGTACACTGGATTCGTACATCGAGAGGGGAGTGGTCGAGGTGGACAAGCTGCGCCTGGATAGGATGTTAACCCATATGCGGGTAGCCACTCGCAAACAGGTGAAAAAGCTGATTCGCGCCGAACGCATCTTTGTCAACGGCCTGCCCGCGCATGATCCGGGCATGTACGTCAACCCGGAGACGGATACGGTCGAGGTGGACGGCGAAGTCATCGCGTACCGCGAGCATCTCTACTTGATGCTGAACAAACCGCAAGGGGTGCTCTCCGCCACGGAGGACGCATCCCAGCGCACCGTGCTTGACCTGATTGAACCCGAGTTGCGGATGTTCCAGCCGTTTCCGGTCGGGCGCCTGGACAAGGACACGGAGGGGCTGTTGCTCCTGACCACCGACGGCAAACTGGCGCACCAGTTGATCTCCCCCAACCGGCACGTCCCCAAGCGCTACTTCGCGCGTGTGGAAGGCCGGGTAACGGAGGCCGACGGACAGGCGTTTGCGGCCGGAGTGGTACTCGATGACGGGTACAAGACAATGCCGGGAGAACTGACAATTCTCACGCAAGGCCCGGAATCAGAGGTCGAATTGACCATCTATGAAGGGAAGTTTCATCAAGTGAAACGCATGTTTGCCGCCGTCGGCAAGCGAGTCGTCTACCTGAAGCGCCTGGCGATGGGGCCGCTGGAACTCGACGCGTCCTTGGCTCCCGGAGAGTACCGAGAACTCTCGCGAACCGAACTCGCCCTTCTGCGTCAGGCTGGTGAGCGGAATTGAGGCTGTTGCCCGACTCCCCCGCTCGCCTGCTCGGTTCTTGGCCCACCCTTGTGACGGTTTCTCCATCACGTAGCGCCCCATCGGACTCCCAGCCCGCCAGCTGCGGGAACCGCGCTACTAGGCGAACTCCAACCGCACTCGGCTGCCGCGTCCGCTCGGTTCGGCCGGCTCTACCAACAAACGCCGCGGCATGCGTGCTCGCATTTCCGGCACGTGGCTGATGACGCCAATCGTCAGGCGCTCCAGGCGCAGCCGCTCAAGCGTGGACATAACCACGTCTAGGAGTTCCGGATCGAGCGTGCCGAACCCTTCGTCGAGGAAGAAAAACTCGAGCGGATGCCGGCCGCGCAGCTGAATCTGGGTGGACAAAGAGAGGGCCAAAGCCAGCGACGTCAGGAACGTCTCTCCGCCGGAGAGCGAGGTCACGGGCCGCCGCACGCCCCCGTTGAAGTCGTCGCGCATGACAAAGCGGCCATCCGCCGCGACCTCCAGGGCGTAACGATTGCGGGTGAGCTGCTTTAACCGGTCGGACGCCAGGCGGGCCACCAACTCCAGCTGCTCCTGGGCGACAAACTCGACGAACTTGTTGCCGCTAAAGAGCTGCCGCAGGGTCTGCAGGTTGTCCAACTCGGCCTTTAGCTTCCTCCGCTCTTGCTCCAGCTCCTGCCACTCGCCGTGACGGCGCTCCAAGTCGCGCACCACTTCCTCAGTGCGCCCCAGTTCACGGATGGCGGCACTGTGCGCCGCCTCCGCCTGGCTGCGGGCGGTCGACAGTTTGTCCCACGTATCATCGTCCACAAAACGCCCCGCCAGCATCTGGACGATACGCTGCCGCTCGGCTCGCAGGCGTCGGTCTTCTTCTTCATAGGCCTGGATGCGCGATTTCGCCTCGGCCCGTTCCGCTTCCGTCTGGCGCGCGTCCGCCACGTCGCCCACGGAGACAAAGCCGGCGTCCGTCAAGGCTTGCCGAAGCGCCGTCTCAGCCTTCTCCAGGCTCTGCTCCGCCGCCTCCACGCGGGCCCGCCAGAGAGCCGCTTCGCGGTCGAGATGCGCCACCTGCTGACGGGCTTGCTCCAGCCTCTCCGCCGTCTCCTGCACCGCTTCCGTCAGCTGCCGGCGCCGCTCGTCGAGGGCCGCCAACGCCTCGGCGATGGGCACGCCGCCCGTCTCCGCCGCCAAGGCGAAAGCTTTTTGGTTCACCTCAGCCTCACACTGCTCCATCTGCCACTGAATGTGCGTCCGCGCGTCCGCCAGCGCCTGGAGCTCGGCGGTCAGCTGCGCCAACACCGGCTGGTTCTGCTGCTGCACTCGCCGCGCGTCCTCCCGCCGCCGGTTGGCCGCTTCCACCTGGCGATCCCGCTCGTCCACCGCGGCCAGGGCTTGGTCCAACCAAGCCTCGGCGGCTCGTGCCCGGGCCTGGATGTCGGCCGCATCGGCTACATCCGCCGCATCGGCCCCGACCGTTTCCGTGCCGGCGGTGCCTAAAGCGGCTGCAGCTGCGCCGTCCGGCATCTGGGCGCCGTCTGACATCTGGGCGCCGGCGGCCGTCAGCGTCTCTTGCCACGCGATCCAGGCGGCGTGGAGCCGCCGCTGGGCCTCGGCGCAGTCCGCCTCAACCCGCTGGTGCTCCTTGTTCGCCGCAGCCAGCGCCGTCTCCGCCCGTACTCGCTCCGCTTGCGCGCGCTGCCGCTCGTCGTTTTGGCGCGCCAGCTGCTCTTCCAACTCGCGCCGTTTCTGGCGCCACCCCTCAAGCCGCTGCTGAAGAACCGCCAGCCGCTCCTGCTCTGCCTTCAGGAACTGTGCGAACGCCCGACAGGCCGCAACGCTCAGGTGCGGACCTTGATTTCCGTCCTGGTCCCCGTCACTGAGCGGAGCGGATTCTGGTGTTGAGTGGGGTGCTGCCTCGGCCGGGGGCGCCCACTCGGGCCAGGCGGCAACGATTTGCTGATAGACCTGGGCCAGCAAAGCCGCCTCCTCGGCCAACGCTTGCCTGGCGCTCTCCCACTGATAGGAGGCTTTGGTGAGAGCCTGTCCTTCCGCCTGTACCCGCGCCTGCGCCCCTGCGGCGTTTTCCTCCGCCTGGCGCAGTACGGCCTCGGCTGCCTTAAGCCCCGTGGCGTGGCCATCTTCCGACGCGGGCCTAGGGGATGTGCCGAAAGCGTCGGCAGAGCCTTCCGCAAAAGAGTCTCCTGTGGCAGTGCCGGCTCCAGAGGATTGTTTTGCGGAAAGGCCCCCTTCGGACGGGACGAGTGCTGGGTGATGCGGGCTGCCGCAGACCGGGCACGCTTCCCCCTCTTGCAACCCTTCCCGAAGGCGCGCCGCAAGCGCAAGATTGTCCGCCCACAAGGCGGCCTCCCGCTGCTGCTTCGCCGCATCCAATTGGGCCATGGCCTGCTCGAGCGCCCGCTCGGCCGCCGTCACCTGCTCTTGGGCCGCAGCATAGGCCGCTTCCGCCGCTTGGCAACGCGCCAGCCGCTCCTGCCAGCGACTCAGCCCGTTTCGCCACGCCTCCCACAGAGGTTTGCCCGAGACCTTGATGTGGGTCAGCGCCTGCTGCAAATCCTCTTCCACGATGGGGGGCGTGGCGGATTCGTCCCACTTAATACGCAGATCCGCCCAGGCTTGTTCTGCCGCCTCGTGTTCGGCGCCAATACGCATCGCCAGAGCGTGGGCCTCGGCCTTGGCTTGATCCCGCTCGCGCAGCTCTGCACGCAGTCGCTGCCACTCGTCCGCGGCCTGCTGGTAACGCACCTGGGCATCCTTGGCCGCCTGCAGGGCCTGCCGTAGGGGCATCGGCACCCGGTTGGCCGCGAGCTCTGCCTCCGTCTCGGCAAGCGCTGTTTCGGCGTCCTGCAGCTGCTCCTGGAGACGCTCTTGTGCCGACGCCTTCTCGGCCGCCTCCGCATCCAGCCCCTGCCGCTTCGTCTCAAGTTCCGCCAGACGCCTCCGTAAACCAGCAAGCTCCCGCTCCGTCTGCTCTAGCTCAAGGAGACGCTGGCGACGGCCGAGCAGCGTCTCCTGCTCGGCGTCCAACTGCTGGCGGGCGGCTTCGTGAGCGGTTTGTGCCGTCTGCTCCTCCTCCTTGGCACGGCCTCGGGCGTCCTCCGTCTCGCGCTGCTTGACCCGGACGATTTCCGCCTCGCGCAGGGCCTTTGCGCGCGCCTCGGCGAGCGGCCAGACACGCTCCGCCGCCTCCGCCCGCTCAAGCCGCTTTCTCCACTCGACCACGGCGGAAGCCGCTTGTTCATGCCCGGCGAGGGCTTGTTCCACCTTCGCCAACTCGCCCTGGCGCTCGCGCACGGCACGAGCCTCATCAAACGCCGCCTGCGCTGCGGCCAAGGCCTTGCGGGTCTCCTCCTCCGCCTGCAGCGCCGCTTTCAGGGCTTCGCGTGCCGCCGTCAAGGCCTCGGGCGAGGCGTCACCCAGTCCCTGCTGCCGGCTGACCACCCCTTTGAGGCCAAGCTGACACCCGTCCAGGCGTTCGCGCAGCCGCTGCATCAAGCCGTCCCCGTACCGCTCAAGGGCGAATAACCGCTGTAACATCCGGTTTCTATCGGCCCCACGCAGGTTGAGGAATTCGGCAAAGCGTCCTTGCGGCAGGACGACGGCGCGGGTGAAGTCGTCCAGCTCAAGACCGAGGATCTCCTTGATTCGGGCTGTCACTTCCGAATCCTTGTCAGCCAAGACCACACCTTCGCCGGCGGTTAGGTCAATCAGCCGACTGCGCACGTTCTGTACCGCAATCTCGTCCCGTCGCCGATACGTGCGTTCGACGCGAAAGCGGCGTCGCTCGCCCGGGCTGCCGATGGCAAACTCAAACACCACCGCCAATCGGTCCTCCGCGTGGTTGAGAATGCCCCGGGTGTTGTGATCCGCTCGGCCCACGGTCCCATACAGCGCCAAGGTCATGGCATCGAGAATGGTCGACTTGCCGCTGCCGGTGGGGCCGAAGATGCCAAACACCCCGTCCTCGGCCAATTCGGCGAACGGAATCACCTGTTCCTCCCGAAAACTGTGCAAGCCGCGGATGCGCAGTTCAATCGGCTTCACGAGCCTTGCCCTCCTTTTCCATCCAGCTCCAGGGCGGCGCTGGCTTCCTCGTTCCCGGACAGGACATCCGTGGCGCGAGCGTAGGGTGCGGAGGCCAGCCCATCGTCCGCTTCCGCGTCCGGATCATCCCCCGCGTCTGTCCCCTCGGCGGTCAGCTCGAGAAACAACCGCACCAGCCCTTCGTCCGGTTTACCCCCACGTTGCCGTTCATAAAACCGGACAAACAGTTCGTCGATGGAGAGGTTTTCGCGTTCTTCCTGCGTCGTGGCCTCGCCGCTCTGGACAAACACCGGGCGGATGCTGACAAAGCCGGGGTGAAGCTGGCGCAGGCGCTGGGCGTCCTGGATAGACAGCGCGTCGGTCAGGTGAATTTCGAGGTCTATCCAAGCCTGCTTGTCGCGGCCTTCCTCTACCCAGCGCATGACCTCCGGCAGACCTCCCCGGGCCTGCCAGCGGACGAGCGGGCGTCCGGCGGAAAGGTGGATTTCCTGGACCTTGGCCGGTTGGCCTGGCAACACGTCCACCAGGGTCACCGACTTGGCGTAGCCGACTTCGGAAAAGCTGTAGGCCAAGGGCGAGCCGGCATACCGCACCGGCACAGGGCCGCTGGCCATGACCTGCGGCCGGTGCAGGTGCCCAAGGGCCACGTATTGGGCGGTTTTGGGAAACGCATCGGGTGCGACGGCATACGTACCGCCTACCTGAATCGGGATCTCGGACTCCGACTCGATGCCTCCTTGGACAAACAGGTGACTCATGGCCAGGTTGACCGTATCCGGTCGGTAATGGGAGGCCAGGTGTGAGAACAGGCGTGCGATGCGCTCGCTGTAGCTTTTCTGTAAGTCGGCTTCGTCAAGGCTCTGCGTCAACCATTCACGGAGCCGCGCCTCGGACGGATAGGGCAAAGCCGCGATGACTGCGGTGTGCGGGCACTCGGGGATGGCCAGCTCCAACCAGGAGGGGCCAGCGGCCACGCGCTGGACACGCCGGGAGGCTATACGCTCGCCACGGCGGGCGTGGCCGTATGCGGTCTCGGGGAACGCGGTGGCCGACGATCCTTCCCCGGACGGTCCTCCCCCGGACGGTGCCTCCCGGGACGGTGCTTCCCCGCCCGCCACCCAGCGCGGGCTTGGCGTCAGTTCATCGTGCGGCCGGCCAATGAGGGTGATGCCGAGCCTGTCCGCCAATGGTGTGGGCGCCGCGATGCGTTCTGGGTTGTCGTGGTTGCCGGCGATGACCACCACCGCCCGCCGTCCTCCTGCCGCCAACCGGTCCAAGGCTTCGTAAAACAACTCCTCCGCCTCGGCGCTCGGGTTGACCGTCTGGAACACGTCGCCCGCCATCAACACCAACTGGACAGCTTCCTCGTCACAGATGCGCACCAATTCGTCGACAAACTCCGCCTGCTCGGGCAGACGGTCGCGGCCTTCGAGAGTCTTGCCGAAGTGCCAGTCCGCCGTGTGCAGGATTCGCATGAACTATCTCTCCTCCCATTTCGGCAGCATCCGGGAAAGGGGTTTGTCTTGGCGGTAGCCGAGCACGTAGTCTGCCTGCATCAAGGTGTGGATTTCCCGCGTGCCCTCATAGATGACCAGCGCCTTGGCGTTGCGCAAAAACCGTTCCACGGGATACTCGTTCGAGTAGCCGTAGGCGCCGTGAATCTGCACCGCGTCGCTGGCGCTCTGGAACGCGACATCGGCGGCCACCCACTTAGCCAGCGACGTCTCGCGCGTGTTGCGCAGGCCTTGGTTTTTCAACCAGCCGGCCCGATACACGAGTAGCCGCGCGCTTTGGTACCCCGCCTCCATCTTCGCAATCATCTGCTTGACCAGCTGGTGCTGACCGATTTCCACCCCAAACGTCTTGCGCGTCTTGGCGTACGCCACCGAAGCGTCCAGGCACGCCCGGGTCAATCCGACCGCCCCGGCGGCGACACTGAAGCGGCCGTTGTCCAAAGCCGACATGGCGATTTTGAAGCCCTCTCCCTCTTCGCCCACACGGTTGGCCAGGGGAACGCGCACATCCTCGAGCACCACCTCGCCGGTGTCGCCCGCGTGAATGCCCAGCTTGCCGCGGAACGGCCGCGTCGTCACGCCCGGGAAGGTGCGCTCGACGATGAACGCGGTAATACCTCGGTGCCCGAGTTCTGGATTCACGTTGGCGAAGATGAGAAAGTTGTCCGCGTAGTCAGCCATCGAGATCCACACTTTCGATCCGTTCAGCACATACGCATCGCCGTCCCGCCGGGCGCGTGTTTTCAGCGCCCCCGCGTCAGAGCCTGCGTCTGGCTCGGTCAGGCCGAACGCCCCGAGCTGTTTGCCCTGCGCCTGCGGCACCAGATACTTTTGCTTCTGCTCTTCTGTCCCCCACTGCAGCAGAGTCATGCTGTTGAGCGCCGTGTGCACGGAAACGGCGGTTCGGTAGGCGGTGTCCCCGTACTCCAACTCCTCGCAGACAATCGCTAGGGAGTTGTAGTCCATCCCTGCGCCCCCGTACTTTTCTGGGATGCAGACGCCCATCAGGCCCAAATCCGCCAGTTTGCGGACGACTTCCAGCTCAAAGTGGTGCTCCTGGTCCCAGCGCTGAATGTGCGGGAGGATTTCCGACGCGGTAAAACGGCGCACCATCTGTTCGAGTTCCACCTGTTCACGGCTCAGCGAGAAATCCATCTCGCATCCCTCCTGGTTTTCACTTCGGCTTGCGACAGAACGCTGCAAACTCTGCCTCTGGCTCGGGCGGACAAAACAGGTACCCCTGAGCCTCATCGCACCCGACGTTCTTAAGCAGCCGCAGCTGCTCGGACCGCTCCACACCCTCTGCCACCACGCGCATCCCGAGCGCATGGGCCATCTGGACAATAGCAGAGACAATATGGATGACTTTTGGGTTGCTCTCCAGGCTGTAGATGAACGACTTGTCGATTTTCAAGGTATCGGCGTGCATGTGCGCCAAGTACTGCAGGGAGGAATAGCCGACCCCGAAATCGTCGACCGCCACCGAGACTCCAAGCCCCCGCACCTGTTCAATGACCTCTGCCGCGTGTTCCAGGCGATTGACCAAGGCCGACTCTGTAATCTCCAATTCCAGCCAGCGCGGGTTTAGACCGGTCTGCTCCAGCACCCGCTGCACCAGGTCCAGAAAGCCGGGGTGTTCAAGCTGCACCATCGAGACGTTGACCGAGACCCGAATGGGTGGCAGGCCCTGTGTCTGCCAGGCCTGGTTTTGCCGACACGCGGCCGCAAGCGCCCAATTGCCAATCTCCCAAATCAGTCCCGATTGTTCGGCGAAGGGAATAAAACCGTCCGGGGAAACCAGGCCTTGCGTGGGGGACTGCCAGCGAATCAGAGCCTCCGCTCCCAGCAGCTGCTGCGTCGCCGCATCAATCTGGGGTTGGAAGTAAAGCTTAAATTCCTGTCTCTGCAGAGCCTCCACCAGGGCATCGTGCAAGAATAGACTGCCCTTCGTCCGGCCAGCCAGCTTGGGCGAATACAGCACAGATTTCTGTCCGCCCGTGTCTTTGGCAAAATACATGGCCACGTCCGCATGCCGCAGCAGTGTGTCCGCGTCCTGACCGTGCTGAGGATAGACCGCAGCTCCGATACTGCAGTGAATATTCATTAGCTCTTGATTGCCCAGCCACAACGGTGAGCGAAACTTGTGCGAGATGTCCTCGGCCAGAGTGACCACGTCCTGCTCTGTCGCAATGCCACGGACAATCGCGGTGAACTCGTCCCCGCCCATTCGGTAGACTTGCACGGACTCGGAGACACACTCGTGGAGCAAGGAGCCGATACGCTGCAAAACCTTGTCGCCAAATTCATGACCGAAGGTATCGTTGACGCCTTTAAAGCCGTCAAAGTCGATAAACAAGACGCCAAACGGTCTTCCACCCTGAGCGGCATGGGTAATCGCCGCGTTCAAATCTTCATTGAACTTGGTCTGGTTGGGCAAGGCGGTCAACAAATCGGTGTAGGCCATCGCCTGCAGGCGTTCCTGATACAGCTTGCGTTCGGTGATGTCGACGGCAATGCCGTCCACGACCGTCACGGTATTCCCCTCGCCAAGGCGCGGATAAAGACTCACCTCCAGCCAGCGCAGCTCTCCATCCTTGCGGAAGATGCGGTACTCCAACTTAAGCGGCTCGTTGCTCGGTAACGACCCTTCGACCAACGCTCGGTCGTCTGGATGAATTACCTTTCGCCATAGATCCGGATCGTCCGCAAACTCCTGTTCACTGTATCCGTACACCCGCTTGGTTCCGGTGCCAAAGATCTGCCGCTTGTGGATTCGGTCATAAGAGAAGATGGCGATGCCCGCCAACTCTCCAATCCGCTTGATGGTCGATTGCGCATACTGGAAATCCTTGTGCAACTGGGTTCTTTCGCAGTTGTCCAGCCCATGCTCGTCCTGACCAGCGCAGGCACCGGAAGTGTTCTCCGCCAACGACGCCTGGTAAGAATGACTGCGGTCCTGTTTCTCCGTCCCACCCTCAGAGGGTGGGATGTGTGCACGCCCTTCTGCTGCCATGAGCTTCCCCCTCTTCCCCAAACGTGTATCTCCGCCGAACCCGGCCGAGCTTGTCCCGTCTCACGCGTACGCTATCTCACGCTCTTGCGCTGATTTCATCTCGCGCTCGTAGCAGCCGGCTCCCTTACTGAGCCCCTGGTGCTGATTGGGCGGACGCACAGCCGGCTGCCCGCTGCGATTTCGTGGTCACAATGACGAACAACATACTGCAGACGACGATGATTAGATACACCCACAGTAGCGAGAAACCGGCGGCCACACCCCAGACTGTGGCAACCCCGCCAATCAAGGCGTTGGTGACGAGGCTGCCAATGCCGGCGGCGGTGAACAACAGGCCGAGCACCTTACCCGCGTAGGCCGCAAAGGTGTGACTGGCGACCGCCGTAATGGTCGGAAAGATGATGGAATACCCGAGACCAGCCAGCCAAAACCCAAGGAGAGACCAGTTTCCGGGCAGCCAAGCCAGGCCGAGCGAGAACAAACTGAGAACGAGTCCAGCGAGAATCGCCTGGTGATGCCCAAAGCGGCGCAGCAACAGGGGAGCAGCCAAGCGCCCAATGGTAAACGTCAGGAAGAACCCTGATAGACAGACGGAGGCCAGGGAAAGCGGTACCCCGCGCGCCTTGACCAGGTAGGTGGTCAACCAGGTGCCAAGACCGACTTCAGCCATCACATACGCCATGATGGCGACGAGCAGTCCATAGAGGGCTTTTTCCCGCCACAGGCCAACGTGTGGCGATGCGATAGGCTGTTCCGTTGGGCTCGCCAGAGAGACGGGTTGTTTCGCCACAGCGGCCGCCGCGGCCAGGAGGCCGACCGCCAACAGGAGTAGCCCGTAGATCCACCGCCAGCCGACCTCCATCCGCAGGAGCCAGGCGATGAGCAGGGGAAACCCACAGGCGCCGATGCCATAAAAACCGTGCAGCCAGTTGAAATAGCGGGATTGCCCGGAAGCCGACTTGGCCATCGCCGGAACCACGGCGTTGACGCCGATTTCGAGCATGCCGCCCCCCATACCGTTGACGAAAAAACTGACACAGGCCGGCAGGTATGAAGGGCTGAGAATGACGCCGGTCGTACCCACAACCAGCGTCAACGCTCCGGCCACGACCACAAAGCGCACGCCCAGCGACTCAATGACGAATCCCGTGACAAAGGTTGCCACCAGGTACCCGAACGATCCGATGGCAAACACGGTGCCCAGTTCCCCGTAGTCCATTCGCCAAGCCGTTTGCATGAAGGGCGCGGCGACCCCTTTGAGCATGTCGAACCCGCCGAACAACAGCATCGTAAATAGGCAAAGTGGGAACCAAAACCGCTTCAACCCGCGCCCTCCCTGGTGCCTGCCTGGTCTGCCTGGTCTGCCTGGCGCACCCTAATCTTGAGGTAGGCCGGAAAGGGGTCTCCCCTTTCCGGACACGTATTTAAGGTCATTGTATACTTCTATCTGGGCCGCAGGAAGTGACTCTGCCCACGGTAGAACCATTCACAGTACGTTTTTCTTCACGATCCGTATGTTTTCTCCATAAGTTGCCGTTCATTGACGTCCTCCAGCGGTCTCCCGGTCGTCCGCGGGCCAAAGATGCCGATGTCGAGCATGATGACCACCATCGCCGCCGCGACCACGCTGAACATCGCGGTCGCGCCGTCTTGGTTGAGCACCGGCAGCAGGATGAACGGAATCAAGCCGCTCATCAGCCGGCTTAGGCTGTAGCCAGCTCCGGACGCAGTGGCGCGGATGGCGGTCGGGTAAATCTCCACCTGAAAGATGTGATAGGCGTTGGAGAACACGTTGCTGACCAAGGTGTACAAAAAGCCAAAGACGACCACCAGCGCCACACTGTTGGAAAGCCCGAACAAAATCCCAAACACGGCCATGGCCAACGCAGACAGGACAATCATCCACTTGCGCTCGAGTCTTTGCAAAAGCGGCAGGGAGATGAGGGAGCCAATCGGGTACCCGAAGAACGACAAGGCGGTGTACTCCAGGGAGTGAATCACCGTATATCCTTTCGCCGCCAAAATGAGTGGCACCAAGGTGCCAAAGCCGTAGTACCCGAGGGTCTGGAGAATCTGGAAGACCCACAGCATGGTCGTGCGCCCGCGGTATTGACGGTGAAACAGCGTGGACACGGGTAGGCGTGGCGGCTTGACCGCTTCTACGTCGGCCACGGCATGGTCCCCCACGGCGCCGACCGAGGCCTCGATGTGGCGGACGATGGCCTCGGCCTCGTTGTGCCGGCCCATCGCCTCCAACCAGCGCGGCGACTCAGGGAGCCGCTGCTGCAATGCCCAGACAAACACCGCCCCGAGCGATCCGATAATAAACAGCCACCGCCAGCCGGCCATGCCGGGGTGCAGCGGCACCAACCAGCGGGCGAGAAAGCCTTCCACCGGCATCGAGCAGAACTGCAGGGTATACGCCCAGCCCATCAGCCGGCCGCGGTCTTTAGCCGGCAGCAACTCACTCAAATACGTATCAGATAAGGGCGGCTGAGCACCGATGCCGATGCCAGCCAGAAACCGGCAGACGATGAGAAACGCGACGCCCGGGCTGAACGCGCCGATAAACGTGAACACAGAGTAAATCAACAAGTTCATCATGAATGCCTTTTTCCGGCCAATCACGTCGGCCATCCGGTTGAGCAGGATGGCCCCCAGGAACATCCCTAAAAAGGCGGATCCCAATAATAATGGCTGAACCGCTTTGCTCACGTGGAACTGCTCTGTGAGCACCGTCCCCAGCACGCCGGCGAGAAACACATCGTACAGTTCAAAGAACAACCCCAGTCCGATGACCAAGGCGATTTGCCGGTGCACGCGGCCCAGCGGCATGTGATTGAGCCGCGCCACCACCGTCGACGACTGCATGGGCGTTCCCTCCTTTCAGGCTCAAGCGCAGATTTCCCGGATTACCAACAGCCCCTACTTCACAATCCCAACGCCGAGACCAACTCCGCCCGTACCCGCGCCAAAGCGTCCGCATCGATGCCGATGGCGATGCCGTGTTCGGCACACCACGCAACCAGCCGCTCGGTGTCCAGGTTACGAGGGGCATTCGGGGCAAACGGACAGCCGCCAAGCCCGGCCAATGCGCTCTCCACCGTCCGCACGCCACAGTCAATCGCCGCTTCGACATTCGCGATGGCCCGGCCGCCCGCGTCGTGCAAGTGAATCGCCAGGGGGATATCCGGCACCAGTTGACGGACGACGCCGATGGTCGCCCGCACCCCCTCCGGGGTCGCCACGCCCGTGGTATCGGCCAAGCTGATTTCCGAGACCCCCCGCTCGACCAACGTCGCCGCAATCTCCGCCACCGCTTCCGGATGCACCTTTTCCCCAGCGAAGGGCGAGCCAAAGGCGCACGAAATCGCGCCCCTTACCCGCACCCGTCCGCTCCGTTCGGCCGAGATGGCCGTGAGTTCAGCCAGCGAGGCGGCCAGGGGCATGCCGAGATTTGCCTGTTGGTGGCGGGGACTGGCGGACACGACAAACGTCACCGCGGGTACCTTGGCCGCCACGGCGCGGGCAAACCCTTTCCGATTCGGAATGAGGGCAATGGCACCCGCGAGCCCCCGGACGGCCCGCGCCACGTCTTCCGCATCAGCGAGCTTCGGGACAAAGCGCGGCGAGACGAACGAGGTAATCTCCACCTGCGGCACCCCGGCTGCGAAGAGGCCGCGAATCAACCTCACCTTCTCGGCGGTCGTCAACTCGCCCGCTGCGTCCTGCAGTCCGTCCCGTGGCGTCACATCGACGATGGTCAGCCTCTCGACCGCAGGTGGGACGTCGACCGAGGACGCAGTATCGCCCGTCGGCCGCACATCCCCGGCCGCACGCGATTGTTGCGCCTGCTTCATTGAATCACCCCCTTTTCACGCAGTTCCTTGAGTTCATCATCCGACAGGCCAACGAGTCGTCGCAGCACCTCATCTGTATCGCGGCCGATACGTCCGCCCGTCGCCCGCAGGCGGCCCGGGCGGTGTTTTAACTTCGGGACAATTCCAGGCATCACCACCTCTCCCAAGTCATCGGAAGGCACCTTGGCTATCATGCCGCGCGCCTGGTACTGGACGTCGGCGGCGATGTCCGCCACGTTCATCACCGGTCCCGCCGGCACCGCGTGCACGTTCAAGCAGGCCATCAGGTCGTCGAGCGTATGCTGTGAGGTCCAGTCGCTGATGACGGCGTCCAGCTCGTCCGCGTGCGCCACCCGCCCCGGATTGTCTTGGAACCGCGCATCCGCCGCTAGCTCCGGGCGTCCCATGGCCGCCGCCAGGCGGGGAAACACCGCGTCCGTGTTGGCGCCAATCGCCAGCCAACGCCCATCCCGCGTGGGGTAGATGTTGGAAGGCGCGGTGCGCAGAAGCTGATTGCCGCGGCGCTCCTGAATCACCCCCAGGTGGGCGTACTCCGTCAAAGTGCTTTCCGTCAGGCTAAACACCGCCTCCGTCAGCGCCACGTCCACGTGCTCCCCTCGCTCAAAGGCCTGCCCGCCCGGCGTCTCACTCGCCCCATCCGCTTGGCGATCCGCCCGTTCCCGCTGGAACAGGCTGAGCAGGGCGCCAATCACGGCGTACAACGCGGCGATCTCGTCGCCAATTGAAAAGCCCACCCGCACCGGCGGCCGGTCGGGAAACCCGGTGACATAGCGCATGCCGCTCATCGATTCGGCGATGTTGCCGAACCCAGCCCGCGTTCGGTACGGCCCGGTCTGTCCGAAGCCCGATACGCTGACATAGATGAGCCCCGGATTCACCGCTTTCATTTGCTCGTAGCCGAGCCCCCACTTTTCCATCTGGCCAGGACGAAAGTTTTCAATCAGCACGTCGACCTTTTCCGCCATACGGCGGACCAGCTCCTGCCCGGCCGGGTAATGGACATCGACGACGATGTGTTTTTTGTTGCGCGACTGCACGTACCACCACCAGGAATCCCCAGTTGGTGAGAGGCGTCCCCACTTGCGAATCGGATCGCCCTTAGGGGGCTCAATCTTGATGACCTCGGCTCCAAAGTCGGCCAGGACGCGGGCTGCAAACGGCCCCGCGATAAGCGATCCCATCTCCAGCACGCGCACCCCGGCGAGTGGTCCAGACTGCGACGGAACGGTCACGACCATTCCCCCCTTTGTGTCAAACCGCGCCGGACAACCTCTTTAGCCACACCGAGACTCGTCTGCACCCTCTCCGCCGCTTCCGCCAGGGCGGCCACCAAATCCGCCAGCGAACGGCGTTCGAACTGCCAACGCGCCGCCGACAGGCTGAGGGCCGCCGTGGGCGGGCCCTGGCCCGTGAACAGCGGATAGGCCAACGAAGCCAGGTCCGGATCGCGCTCGCCTAGGCTCAGCGCATACCCTCGCTCACGCACCGTGCGCCACCAGTCGGTTGGGCGCGCCACCTGCGTTTGCGGCCAGCGACGCTCGGACGCTTGCTGGAGTTCCTCCCGTTCGATGTCCGGCAGCCAGGCTAGCAGCACTTGCCCGCTCGATCCGGCGTGCAACGGCAGCCATTCACCGACCTGGATGGCGGGGCGGATGAGCGAACGGCTCTCGACGCGGTGGATGCATACCCGTGCCGCGTCCACGCGCACGTAGAGGGAAGCGCAGAGGTTAAAGGACGTGGCGATCCGTTCGAGCCACGGGTGCGCGGCTTCGGTCACGCGCACGGGCCCGTTTTGCCAAGCACTCGCCCAGACCAGAAGACGCGGGCCTGGACGGTAACTGCCGTCCTCGCCGCGGGTAAGCACCTCTTCCCCGGTCAAGGTGTCGAGCAGCCGATACAAGGTCCCGCGCGGAAGCCCCAGTTCTTCGGCCATCCGCGAGACGTTGTCCACCGTTTGCCGTTCACACACGTAGTCGAGCACGCAAATCGCCTTTTTCAGCACTCTGCCGCCGTCTCTGCCACCCGGTGTCTCTGTCCGCATGCTGAACACCCCCGCCCACATTCCGAACACTATGCGGTGGCAAGCCGAAATATCCCGACCGGTTCCAGTTGCTCGTGGGCGAAGGCATGAGACCCCCGGCATACCCCGGGTCACCCGCGTGACACGGGCCAGATAACTTTTCATTGAGCCAACAGGGAGAGTAGCGGTATCATGGGGCCGGTAAGGTATTGGCGACGCAAGGTTATCGCCACACATAGGTTCTGGAGATGTATAACAGGATGAACCTGGTCAAGGCCGGGTTCTCATTGGGACTTCACGGTTTGAACAAGGGAGACTTGTGTGTGGACCACTTACACCTGACGATTGGACTCATCAGCTTCCTGTTTGTCGCTGGTTTTATCGCCTCTTTCATCGATTCGACGGTGGGCGGTGGTGGGCTGGTCACGCTGCCGTCCCTGCTCCTCGCGGGCTTGCCGCCGGCGCTGGCGCTGGGGACCAACAAGCTGGCGGGCACGATGTCGTCGCTGACCAGCACCCTCAGCTACCTACGCAGCGGCAAGGTCGACTTTCGCCTGACGCGTTGGCTGTTTCCGTTGTCCCTGGCGGGTTCCGTCCTGGGAGCAGACTTGGCGCGGCACCTTCCGTCCGCGTTCCTCAAGCCGCTGGTGGTCGTGTTGTTGATTGCGGTCACCGTGTACACGCTGGTGAAAAAGGATTTCGGCCTGCGTAAAGAGCGGCGGACCCTGACGCCGCAGCTCATCCTGGCAGCGGCCGCCCTGGCGCTCATCATCGGCTTTTATGACGGGTTTTTCGGACCGGGGACGGGGTCGTTTCTGATTTTCGTGTTCCTGTTTCTCGGCTACGATTATGTGGAGGCTTCGGGGAACGCCAAGGTGCTCAACTTTGGCAGCAACATCGGCGCCTTGGCCACGTTCGCCGGGCTGCACGCGGTCGACTGGCGTATCGGGCTCATCATGGGCGTCGGCATGGTGCTCGGGGCGGTGGCCGGATCGCAAATGGCGATTCGCAAAGGCGCGGCCTACGTCCGCCCGATTTTCATCGTGGTCACGGTGATTCTGATTGGCAAGCAGGTGTGGAGTTGGCTGTGACTCATGCTTAATAGTGGACGTGCACAACGCTGCCCGGGTGCTGATGATAAAGGTTCACCGCCTGTTGCGCCATAAACAAGCCGACAGCTTTGTTTTGACTCCAGATGGTCGAAAATTGATTGACCGGGACGGGCTGATCCCCTTCGTAAGTTCCCACTTCGACCGTCAGTCCAGGGCGACCCATGTTGTGCGTCCACCAATCCGTCAGTCCGCCCCCGGAAGGATTGGCTCCCATGTGTTGAATGGAATACCCTGTCATGCTTCGAACTTTCGTCGCGAACCAATAGTTGGTGTTCGCTGGAGCGCCGGTCAGTTTATACCCCCAGTAAATGGTTCTGCCTGACGAATGATACGCGATTTCGTCCTGCGGATTGACTTGATTGATTAACTTCAGCACAGCTTTGACTTCATTGATGTAAAACGGTGCGGGTCCTTTGTAATCTTCGTACCACGGATGGTGTACGGGATCGTACCAAATATACGCCCAGCCTCCGTCGTATTGGCGGTTCGGGTCGATACCTTGCGCGTTGGCTTTCCAGCGTTTGAAATTGCGGCTTCCGCCGTTCCAACGCGTCAGGTTTGCCCAACTGCTTCGCGGGAAGGCAGATAAACCGAATTGTTCAAGCGTGACACCGTCCGGGTTGACCATCGGGATAAACCAGATTGTCGCGTTGTTCAACACATTCCGCACGTTATATCCGCCGATAGATTGACCCTTCTTGTACGCCTGCGCGTATTGATCGATCATGTACATGTTTAAAATGGTCGTTATCCATTCCCGCGCGTGGTGGGCCCCGTTGATGAACGCCGTTGGTTTTCCTTTGCCAATCGACACGGCGTAAATGTCGCGACCGTAAACGGTCCGCCCGACCACCTCGGAATGTACCAAATCGGGGTACATACGGGTAAGGGAGCGGATATCCTGAATCATTTTATTATATGTATAGGTTTGATAGGGGTTCACGACGATCGGCTTCGGCGTCGTGGAAGCTCCAGTGGAGGATCCAAACAAGGCGTTCCACGTCTGCTGTCCAACCACTCCGTCTACTGCCAAGTGGTGCGCTTTCTGGAAAGCCTTCACTGCACTCAAGGTGTGGGAGCCGAAAACCCCATCCGGCGTCCCGCAAGAATATCCAAGCTTGTTGAGTTGTTGCTGTACTTCTTTTACGTATGTACCCCGACTTCCCATCTTGACTAGGTGCCCTGGATATTTGATAGTTGTCGTACGGTGCGACGAGGTCGCTGCATATGCCGTTATGGGAAGAACGCCAATGGAACCTACTGACAAAACGCCCAGAGCCGAGAGTACCAACATCGTCCTTTTCGTAAAAATTCCCCCTTTACGCTGATATGAAGTTACCATGTGAGGTTCATATCAACCAGGTATAATATGAATAATATACCAATAAGTCCAATCGTCCTTGTCCACGTGAAATGGGATATGCGATAGCCCAAAGTCGCGGTAGACGGTTTCCAAATCACGGGCAATGCGTTGGGGGATTTCCAGGTAGCTGAGGACTCGGGCCCCCGAGCTCATACGTGCGTTGTTTAGGGGGTTGGACGGCGCGGACGAACGCGTCGGCCACGGTCTAGACGGACACGGGCTGGAGAAGAAAGCGCCCGTCGCCAATGATGGGGACAAGCGGAGACCTTTCTACCAGTTGAGCCAGTTGCTGGACGAAGTTGGGCCCTGGGCCGCCGGCGCCAAAGGTGACGGACGGTCGGAAGATGGTGTAGGGGATCTCGTTGCTTCGGACCAGCTCCTCCGACTCCCGCTTGCTGCGGTGATAGGCGGACAGCGCGCCCGGGCGGGCTCCCGTGACGAATACCTTCATAACACTCGCCCTCCCATTTCAGGCGCAGCGGATCGTCCCAGCCCGTCTCCTATCCGAAAGGTTGAACGCGAGCCTATTCCAAACGCAACGGTTCGTGCCAGCCTGACTCGAGATCCGTTCGCACCCCCGCGTCAATACAGCAAGTGCAACAACTGCGGCTTCTCCAGCTTGCCGAAATAGGGAAACAGGTTGGTATCCGCTAGCGCCTGGGCTAGGTCGTCCGCATCGTAGCGAACCCCGATGAGGCGCTGCTCCAATTCGGCGATGTCCCGCTCGCCAAAAAAGTCGCCAAAGATGCGACAGTGCTCTATCCGACCGGCGACCACGTGCAAGCGTACGTCAATCAGGCCAACACCGGGGAAATACGCGCTGTTCTGTACGTTGAATGGCGGCGACTGGCCGTACACCCAATCCCAATTGCGGTAGCGGCGATTGGCCAAATCTTCCACCGCCCGCCAGTCGGCATCCGTCAAGGGCCGCACGGGAATCTCAGGCTGACCCGTGAAGATGCGCTCCAACAGCACCTGGCGAAACTCACGAATGTCCATGTCCCGCTTCAGATAGGGACGGATGTTGGTGACGCGGCTGCGCACCGACTTGATGCCCTTAGACTCCATCTTCTCACGGCGGACGTTGAGGGCCTTAGCCACGTTGTCCAGATTGACGTCAAACATCAATGTCCCATGGCTAAACATGCGGCCGCGGCTGGCGAACTGGGCGTTGCCAGACACCTTCTTGCCTTCCACGAGGATGTCGTTTCGCCCGGACAGTTCCGCCGGGACCCCCAGGTCGCGCAGCGCAGCCACGACCGGATCGGTAAAACGGCGGTAGTTGTGAAAGCTGTTGCCGTCGTTTTTGGTGATGAAGCTGAAACTCAAGTCGCCCTCGTCATTGTAGACCGCGCCACCCCCGGACAGGCGGCGCGTAACGGTAACGCCATGCTCGCGTACGTAATCCGTGTTGATTTCCTCAAGGGTATTCTGGTTCTTGCCCACGATGACTGTAGGGTGCATGGAGTAAAACAAAAGGTACGTCTCATTGATGTCAAACGTGGTGAGGGCGTACTCCTCAAGCGCCAGGTTGAGAGTGGCATCCATGATGTGCTGGTTGTCGATAAAGAGCATGTCTCTCACCTCGCCACAATCCGGCCGGCCAACAGGTGTTCGATGGCCTGCGCCACCCCGTGCGCCTCACACACCCCGGTGACAAAGTCGGCCTCTGCCTGTACCTGCGGCTGCGCATTCCCCATGGCGATGCCAAGACCGGCCCAGCGCATCATCGGGATGTCATTGAGACTGTCGCCCATCACGACCACTTCCTCGGGCCTGATGCCGAGCTCGCGGCACACCGTCGTCAGTCCGCTGGCCTTGGTCACCCCGTACGGGTTCACTTCGATATTGTGGGGATTGGAGTTGGACAGAGCGTACCGCCCGCGTTCCTCAAGTCGCTGCCAGATGCGCGCCACGGTGTACAACTCGTCCGCATAAAAGCCAAACTTGAGCCACGTCTTGCCCGCCATCGTCTCGTCCGTTAACGCAGTATCGCTGACGACCCCGTCGATGGTGGTAGCCCACCAGTGTACGCCAAACTCTCTCGCCAGGTCATAGAGGAAACGGATGTCCTCCGGGTCGAGTGGATGCCGTTCCAACAGCCGACCATCAGCGGTCCAGACCTCGCCCCCATTCAGAGTGACGACCGGGCTTTTCATCTGCAACTCCCGCATAAACGTCTGTACCGGCCCTGCGACGTGCCGCCCCGTCGCAAAGGTGACCGCAATCCCCTCTTTCATCGCCCTTTTTATCCAACGCCGATTCTCCTCGGAGATGTCGAGCCCCAGATCCAAACTGGTCCCGTCCATATCGAGGGCAATCAGCTTCCAATCGGGCATATTTCTCTCCTCCTAGCTGTTTCTCTCTCGATTTATCACCCATGCCTTTCCGGACAACCTCTCACGGCTGGCCGACCGCCCGCAGCCGCCGCTCCACGTGCTCGCGCACAGCCGCCGCCAAAGCCGGGACGTTGAGCAGTGCAGCCAACGATGCCCTCGACACATCGCGACCATGAATCAGGTCATTGACCCGGGCCACCGTCCACTCCGGACAGGGGCGCCGGCACAGCTCCACCGCCTGCCCGGCCGCAATCCAGCCAGGCCTCAGCACACGCAGGTACCAGCCGCTGCGGCCGCTTGTACGCACCCGCTCGGTCAAGCCAGGCAATCCCCAGAAACGCTCAATCTTCCAACACGGGACGCGCGGCTGCGCCACTTCCACCTCCGCCTCGCCGACCCGATATACGTCGCCGATACAGACTGTGGTCTCGTCCAGCCCTGCTATCGTAAAGTTTTCCGCGAACGATCCGTATGGCAGCGCCCGACCGAGCTCTCCCTGCCAAACTGGGTAGTGGCTGGCCGCATAGGCGAGAACCGCCTTATCTGGACCGCCGTGATTTTGCCGATCCGCCTGTTCGTCCCCTTCCAATTGCTCGCTCCCGAGCCACACCGGACCCTCTACGGGGGTTTTGGCAAACCCGGACAACCAGGTGCCCTCGACCTCTGCCCCCACATCCGCCAAGCGTCCCGGTTCATTCACTGGAGAATCGACCCGATACGCCCGCGCCGGGCCGACCTGTACCGAGACCAACCGTGCCTCCTGCATCCTTATTCCTCCTGCTCCTCAGTCACCCCCAGTATAGCAGGCCGGCGCGGCACAGTCCCGCGCGCGTTTTCATTGTATACTGGGAGGGCAACAAGCCAGATGATTCCCGATGGTTGGGAAAGGGGCGGGGGACACTGAAGTTTTTGTTCGTGTTTCTGATATGGCGGATGTTGTCTGTGGTGCTCGGCAATCCATGGCTGGCCGTGTTGGTTCTTGTGGTTGCCTATTACATACTCGATAGGCGATATATCGGTCTTTTGCCGAGTGTGCGCAAACCGTTCCGGCGCTGGCGGCGCAGGGCGGAACTGAAACGAATCATCGCCGACAACCCGCACCACGCAGACGCTCGCCTGGAACTGGCCGAATTATATATGGAGAAAAAACAATGGTCCCCCGCGCAGAGGCTCCTCACGGAACTGCCGGAATCGCTGCGGCAAACCCCGGACGTGCAGTACGACGAAGGCGTATGCGCCATCGGGTTGAGAGAGGCCCTGAAGGGCGAGCAGCTGATTCGCATGGCACTCGCACAAGTCCCGAACCTGCGCTATGGCGATCCGTACCTGCGCCTGGCCCGACTGCACCTCGATGACCGACCGGAGCAAGCGCTCGCCGACCTGGAGGAGGCGCAGAAATACAACCAATCCTCTTGCCAGGCGCTTTACCAAATGGCTGGCTTATACGAACGCCTAAACCGCCCTGAAGAAGCCCGCCGGGCTCTCGAGCGGTGCCTCGAGACCTACCGCTGGCTACCCCGGTTTCGGCGCAAATCCGAGCGGCGCTTTGCCCTGTTGGCGCGCTGGCGGTTGTTTCTACACCGCTGACTGTTTCTACGTTCCCGACATGGGAACACTCACCTCGCCTTCCACCTGCGGATGCGCCGCTCATATGCCTCTAGACGCGCCTCCTATGCCTTTACGTCGGCGAGAGATTTTTTATTGGTTGGCTGTCATGGTGACGTTATCGTCTTGGTGATTTATTTGACCTGGACGCGCCGCGATGTTCAAAGCCCGATTGAGCCCGCCCGCGAGGAGACGATACGCGAGACCGGACTGCGTCGCGCCCCCGGCGAATCGTCCGGAACGTGACTCATCCGGATCGTTATAACAGGATGCATTGTCAGCGTTAAGGAGACTATCCGTGTGACGGTCATCCGGCTCGGGTGTACATGTTTTGGACTTACCCGGTAAAAACTAACAATCAAGTAGCACATACAGTCTCGGGGAGTATACGATGATTTTCGACAAGCTTCGGCGTACGAAGAGAAAAGGCCTTGGGAATGATCCCGGAAGGATAGCCAGCCTCGTCGACACTTCGCTGTCTCAGCCGGATGAACCGCTCCCCACTTCTGTAGAACGATTGCGGAGTTGGGTTCAGGAAGACTGGCAACATTGCGACGATTTCCAGCTCCGTGACGTCGACGTACACGGTACGCGCGTACTTTTGATCTGGCTGCAGGGTTTGGTGGATCTTGCGCGCATCGAAGAGGGGGTTCTCGAGCCCCTTGAGAAGTTGCCGAAACGGCCACCAGACATACGGCAGATAGGGTCCGTCCTGCACACGGTGCGCATCCGTTGGATCCAGACACGGCACGAATTGAACACCGCTGTGTCGGACGGCCAGATGGTGCTTTATGCAGACGGTTCCAAATTGGCCCTCGTCCTTGATATTAGCAAGCCCCCGGTGCGGGCCATCGAAAAAGCGGAGAACGAGCCCACTCTCCAGGGCCCGCAGGAGGCGTTCGTCGAGCATCTGGCGCTCAACATCGCGCTCCTGCGCAAGCGGATCCGCAGTCCTCATCTCAAGGTCGAATCGATGCGCATCGGCGTGTACTCCAAGACCACCGTGTGCATCATTTATCTCGAAGGCATCGTCAAACCAACTCTGGTGGAAGAAGCGCGCCAACGGCTGCGCAAGATTTCCGTCGACGGACTGAATGACATCAACAAGTTGCGTGAACTGATCGGCGACGCGCCGTACACCCTGTTTCCGACAACCGAAGAGACCGAACGGCCGGATCGGGTGACGGGCAGTCTGTTGCAGGGGCGCATTGCCATCATGCTCGACGGTGCACCAACCTGTATGATGGTGCCGGCGCAGTTCATCTATTTCCTGGCATCCGCTGAAGATTATTACATAAACTACACGCTAGCGTTGTTCATTCGCATTTTGCGCCATATCGCATACTGGTCTTCCCTCTTGTTGCCGTCTCTGTACGTGGCGCTGTTGTCTTACAACCAAGACCTGGTACCGACACCGCTGCTCGTCACCGTGGCGGCCCAACACCGCGGCATTCCCTTTCCGACCATCTTGGAAGCAACCGTGATGATGTGCGCCTTTGAAGCCCTGCGTGAAGCCGGGACGCGGCTGCCAAGGGCGGTTGGGCAATCGGTCAGTATTGTGGGTACGCTTATTGTCGGTGATGCCGCAGTGCGTGCGGGCTTGGTGTCTCCGGGCATGGTGATTGTGGTGGCAGGAACCGGAGTCGCGTCATTTGCTCTGCCAGCGTATGGGTTTGTGAATTCAAGCCGGATTATTCAATTCGCATTTGTCACCGTGGCGGGAGTTTTCGGGCTGGTCGGAATCGCCATCCTCGGAGTAGTCCTTGTGACGCATCTCGTCTCTCTGCGTTCTTTCGGAGTTCCCTACATGGCCCCCATCGCGCCGTTGACTTGGTCGGACATGAAGGATATGTTCATACGGGCTCCCTGGTTTGAGACCAGACGACGCCCTAACCAGCTTGAACCGATCAACCGTGTCAGCAACCGCAGCCCGACACCGCGGCCCCCCAGAAAGTCTCCCTCTGGCGAGGGGCAGCGATGAGGTCATACCTATTTCGCAAGCTTGCCTTCCTCTTCCTGGCAAGCGTTGGTTCGTTGTTGTTGCCAGGGTGCTTTGATCTTCAGGAGGTCGATGACATGAATATCGTCATAGCCCTCGGCATCGACCGGACCGCCAACGGATTGGTGCGGGTAACGGCCCAGCTCGTCAATCCGGAGGCCGTTCCTACAGCAGGTGGGGGCGACTCAGGTTCAGCAGGCGGCGTTCGGTCCTTCCTCATCCGTGAAGAGACGGGCAGGTTTATCGAAGAAGCGGTCGAAAAATTCAAGGCAGACGTACCGCACGGCATGTACCTGGCGCACAACACCCTGGTGGTGTTCGGAAGTGACTACGCAAAGCAAGGTATTGACCGGGGGCTTGACTACTTCGAGCGAACCCGGTACTTTCGCCGCAATCAACTACTCGTCGCGACATCGGGACAGGCCCGGGACGTTCTTTCGGCATCGTCCGACCCTGAGCCGCTGAACGCGCTGGGCGTTCGTGCTGTAGTGGAGCAGATTGGCGAGATGTTCCGCGTTGTCAACAGCGCGCAACTACAGGTCATGAAGGAATACCTGTCGCCGTCGCAAGCCCCCGTCTTGTCGTTGGTGGACAGAGACGCTTCAGGCCATTTGTTCATGAAAGGGGTTGCTTTGTTTCGCGGTGCAAAGATGGTGGACGTCCTGACGGTGGATGAGACAAAGGGGTTAGCGTGGCTCATGATGGACACCCGCCAAGTGGTCATCCCCCTGCCGTGCGACGGCAAGGGCGACGGCGTTGGAAGGGCCGTGCGACTGCTCGGTTCCCGTACCAAGGTCATTCCACAGTTTGGCAACGATGGAGTGAGCTTTCTCGTTAAGGTTCAAGCACGAGGGGAGATCGACCGGCTTTGTCCGTATGATCGGTTGACCGAGAAAACCTACCACCAACTTGAGCAGAAAACTGCCGAGTACATGGAACGGCAGATGCAGGCGGTGGTGACAAAGCTCCAATCCGACGGCGTGGACGCCTGCCAGTTCGGCACGCGATTGTTTATCAAAGACCCACGCAGGTGGCGGAAGATCAGCCAGCAGTGGCCAGATTACTTTGCGCACGCGAAGGTCAAGTGCAATGTACGCGTGCACATTACCCGGACCGCCCTTTCTTCCAATACACCCGAATCCGCGGCCTCGCGCAGTGGCTTGGCTCCGTTGGCAGGGCGGGGAGTGACCACACCGTGATCTGGGTCGCGCTGTTCACTGCCATTGCCGTTGCAGTCCTAGACAGACATGCCCTTCGCCGGTCATGCCGCCGCGAAGTCGGAGTGTACGGGTCACTCATGATTGCGACACTCGCCATGTCCGCGTTGGTCTCTTGGCATTTGTGGCCCAATCTGCATCTGCTGGCTCCGTTCGACGCCATGTTTGGTCCAGTTACAAAATGGATATACGGGATTCTTTAGAAGGAGATCCGCGCCTTGTCGAACGTACAGGTTTCCCGATTTCAAATCGTCATCGTACTCATTTGGAGCATCCTCGCTACCGCTATGGTCACAATCCCGTTCGTCATTGCCCAGTTCACCGTCCGCGATAGCTGGATTACAGGCCTCCTGTTTGCGGCCGGGGGCATGTTGTCCGCCGGTATCGCGGCGGTGTTCCTCCATACATTGCCAAACCGGAATCTGACCAGCGGCTTGATTGACGCGTTTGGACCATGGCTGGGACGCATCGTGTGTCTCTGGTTTCTTGTCTGGCTGTACCTGATTAACTGCACCACCCTCCGGGAAGCAGAATCGTTTGTGAGCATCACCATCCTGCCAAAGACACCGGAGTACATAATCGGGCTACTCGGCATGGCTGCGATCTCATACATGGTGTACATGGGCGTGGAGGTCCTTGTACGGGACGCCGAGTTCATTACACCGCTCGCGCTCGTTGTGGCGCCTATTCTCTTTGCCTTGGCCCTGCAACACATGGATGTTGACCAACTGATGCCTGTTCTCGCCGACGGCTGGCAGCCGGTGTTGCGCGGCGCCATCACACCGGATCTGACCTACGCATTGGAGATTTTGATTAGCCTACAGTTCGTACGGGCCTTGCGCGACAGCCGGACCCTTCCCAAAGACATGATCACGGCTACGGCCATCCTGACAGTTGTCTTAACCATCATCCTGATAATCACGACAGGCGTAGTGGGGCAATCCACTAATTATCTGTCGTATCCGGTGCTCGAAACCGTCCGCAGCATTCGCGTCGGCCGCTTTCTAGAGCGTCTGGACACACTGTACGTGATGGCGGTAATGTCCACCGTATGCATAAAACTGGGCGTATTTCACTACGCCTGGTGTGAAGGCATGAAGGACGTATTCAAGCTGTCGTCGCACCGGATTTTGGCGTTTTCCGGCGGCTTGTTCGTGTGGGCTGGCAGCCTTGCACTCTTTCGAAGCACGCAGGAAATGCAGCACTTCATCGCTGGTGTGGCACCAGCGTACTTTGTGGTAACGTTGATCTGTATTCCCCTTTTAGCTGCCATGGTGATGAATTTTCGGAGGAAAGCAAAACGTTAGGCTCGGCGCGGGTATCGGGGATGACTGTAGAAAAGCTATGGCCGCTAGATGAGTGAAATGTCACTGGTGAGATAATCCACCTGTCCGTCAGTGTACCCACGGCCTTATCGTCTGGAACGTGATTCATCCGGATTGAAATCATATCCCTCCTCCAGCACACCCCCCGACAAACAACCATATGCTGCATCGACAGCGGGCGCGGCAAAACCCGTGACGACGGTGAATCGCTGGAGGCAAGGAGGAACGACGATGGCGGAAAAAATGGCAAGCTTCCTTTGGGAACGGCTTTCTCGACGAATTCAATCTGCGATTTACGCAGAACAGGTGTTTTGTTCGATAACGACCGAGATGAAGTTTCTGCCCGGATTCGAAAATCAACTGGAACTGCGTAGCCTGCATAGGGAAAATTACGAGACCAGCTATCACCTCAACACAGCGGCCGGAAACCTGGCGCGCATCCTGGCCGGGGCGCACGACCGTCATCAGGAGCGGCAACTGATTCTGATGACCGTCGAGTGTTTCATTGAAGCCCGCGAGCACATGGATAAGGCCGAAGGCTACCTAGGCCGTCTGAAACCTGGCAACGCCAAAGAACGGGTTTGGCTGCGCGCGGCGGGACACTGGCATCAAGAACGGGTACGTTGGCTCAATCAGGCGATGCGCCGCCTCAAGACCAGCATTCCGGAGTCGGTCTGGCAAGAGGGCGTCAGCCTGGTGGAAAGATAACCGAATTCGAGAAGACGAGACAGAAGTCGGGGATGGAATGCGGCTTTGCCCAAACCGTAAGCGCGGGTCAGTGCCCATCTGCCGCCTGTACGGCTGGCGGCGCGCCGAGCACGCCGCCCCCGCTTATGGCGTTTTCCCCTCGGATGCCGACGTAGAGGTGCCCCCCGTATTACGGGACGGATGGGACATCCAGCATGGAATCCAAGCCGGGGAAAACAACGTCTCCATCAGAACCCTTTATACTGCGGCTCCTCCTGTTCGAGCACCTGCACCCGCTGTTCCAGCGTCTGAACCAGCGTCTTGGTCTGGTTGGCAGCATCCGTGTACAGCTGTTTGGCCTGCTGATTCTGCGTCTGTAAAGCAAACTGCTCAAAGCTGGCCTGTGCGCTCTTCAAACCGGCAAGGGTCTGTTTGACTTGGGTCGCGACGGTCATGGCGGAAACCTCCTTAGGCATGTTCTGATGGGGACGTGATTCATTATGTCTCGCGTGTCCTGGGCTATGCGCCAGACCCGCAAGGCGAATCCTGGCAGACGGCATGGCCAGCGGTTTATAACACGTACCAGTACAAGATATAGCCGACGATGAGCCCAACGCCAATCACCATCTGTACCCAACCGCAAATCCAGCTGAGCCGCGCTTCATACATATGTTCGATTTGCTTGTACCGCCACGTCTCAAAAAAGATCAAAAACAGACCACATAAGACAAACATCACCCCGCCCATCAGCGGATACCCCTGTGTCCAATCAAAGCGAATCATCGAGATCACCGAGCCCGCATGCCGAATTCGTGCAGACGGACATCTACATGAAGATGGACAGGCAGGGTTTTGTAGATTTCCTGCCACCGGTCTTTAGTGCGGACATGCTGGTTCCACCAATCCGGTTGAAGACCGCGTACAAACTCGCCGAATCCGACAATATCACTGCCTGCCCGCTGCGTGTTCTGAATCAGTCGCCTCTGCACACCGATAATTTGCCGTGCCTGCACGCGTTCAATCATGGCAATGGTTCGAGGGTCCCGCATGTTCAATGGACCACCCGATGTCTGTTTCACTTTCGAATCGATATGCACATAGACGTCAAACTGGGGTTTGTTGTGGATGATACGCAAACGGACACTGCGGCGCCGGCGGTACCCCTGTGCCACGACCCATGAGCCGTCTGGCAATGTGCTCCGGCCAGCAAACCCGGCCCGTCGGATTCCGGCCAGCTCCATGTAAGCGTAAATTCCCTTGGTATCCGTGGCACCGACCATCCGGTAATCTCGAAAGTAGGCAAGTCCCTGCACCAACAGGTTTTCTTGGTTTCTCACATCGACGTAGGGTAACACCATCTCGCGCCCCTTCATGACCGCTTTGCTCTCGGCGGTGCCGAGAAATTCGTTCGGGAATTTCCCCATGCGAATGGCCTGGTCCATGGTGGAAATGAGATACAAAGTCGGCACGCGCTCGAGGGGTGGAGCGGTTGCCATCAACGTAGACGCTAAGTGTTGGGATACGACAATCCAAAGCGTCCGCCGCACCTGCGGATTGCGACGTAGATAATCCATCAGATCTGAGAGTCCACGCCTTTCTGCGAACGCCCGGGAAACGACAATCACACGCAGATGACCGTAGAAAAGCGGATCGGCCACTTGCAGCTGCAGGTGTTGCAACGCTTCCGTCACATTTGGGCCGAAGGACGACACCACCCAGACGGCCTGCCGTGGGTTCGTTCCAGCTCCCCCGCCTCCTTCTTGGCCCGGCCCGAGTGGAATCCGTCCGGGTACGGCAATCTGAGCGGTCAAACGAATCTGCCCTTGCTTGCCGCCTTCTTGCGGCTCTGAAGCGGCGGCCTCCGCGGTCAAATTCCCTTGCATCAACCTTTGCTGTGGACTTTGTGTGTCAGGACCCCCTTGCCCATTCGCGCCTTGCCCCGCTTGCCCTGATTCATTCTCGGGCTGTATATCAAATGACAACCCCAAGACGGTCGCCCGTTGCTCAATTTCTAACCGGTCCCAACACCCGGTTGTGCATAGACAAACCCACAGGGACAAAAACACCTTACATGCGGCCATCCACTTCTTCACGAATGCCACGCTCCTCTCTCACCCCGCGCACCCAGGCGAGTAGAAGGATGATGAGTGGATAACCGATGGTCAGTGATAATCCACCCCATCCAACGCGTTCAATCACGCGGTAGAGCTGAACGACGTTGGGGGGCAGCATCGCGACCATAAAGATAAATGGCAATAAGGCAAACGATAAAAAGGAGTGGTCTTCAAATCGCAAGACATCCTTAATCGCCAAGACGGCTATAAAATACGTGGAGTACAAGGTCGTGAATACAGCCGTCACCCAAATGGCCAAGAACGCTGCATCCAGTCGTTCCAAGATTTCCCCGGGTATCAAGGTCGTCTTGGCCAACTCCAGGGTCGGCCACATCAGGTTGTGTATTTCCATGCTGCCAAACACGGCCAGTGAGGCGATGACCATAGTCAGATACAGGCTGCCGGTGACGAGGCCGCTGTAGAGCAGTACTTGCGGCATCCGTCTGGGTTCAACCATAGCGGGGCCCAGAAAGCCGAGGATAAACCCACCCTGGAGGAGGGCGGAGACCGTAACCGTACCAGCCAGCCAGTGGACGGGTTCGTTGCCAAGTAACGGTAAAAGATTCATGGGCTGGGCGTTTTTGAGGGCGAAAATGGCAATCAGAAAGCTCGGGATGTGAATAGACGGCTGATAAAATGTGTGGATGTAGCCAAACGAGGTGATGTTGTTGCGAACGGAAAGCGCGGCCAATAAGAGCATGACCAGCGTTGTCACCTCAATCGGCGTACGGGGGAGAACGGCCGTGGTGACGACCGCGGAAAACTCACGCGCACCAAGGGCTGTGAGAACGATGAAAAAGAGTGCAATGGCGGCGCCCCAGACACGCCCCAACCACACCCCGACCACCCGCTCCGCCACACGCACGACAGTGTCATTGGGAAAGCGACGGGCGAGCAGCGTGAGGATAAACGCCCCAAAGAATGCCAAACCAAGGCCGCATACGGTGATTAAAGGTGCGCCCGTATCGGCCGCCTCAACCGCAATGCGGGGCAGAGCGAGTACGCCGACGCCGATTGTCGAGCTGGCGAAAATACATACGGCCTCTAAGACCGTAATCGTGCGGTAAACCGCCTTGTGCATCAAGTTACTTCAACCTCCGCGGCTTGACCGGATCGAGTGTATGGCTGCGCGGCTCCATCATTTTCTGCAGGGTATCCGGCGACAAGCGGCGATGGTCGACCGGATTGAGCTGCTTCGGACGGCGCCACATCGACCACAGCGGAGCACGAATCAAGGCGTCCTTAAGGCCCTCCCAGTTAAGCGGGACGACGGGGCTGAGGTACGGGATACCAAAAGAGCGGAGCGACAGCATGTGGTTGGAAACCAGAATCAGCCCCACGACGACGCCGTAAAGACCGAATAGGCCGGCAAGAATGGTCAACACAAAACGCAGGATGCGCAGGGCGATAGCCGCGTTGTAAGCCGGCGTCGCGAACGATCCGATGGTCGTCAAGGCGATGATGACGACGGTAATCGGACTGGCAAAACCGGCTGCGACGGCCGCTTGGCCAATGATGAGCACGCCGACGATGGAGAGGGCGCCACCGACCTGCTGCGGCAGACGTAAGGTGGCTTCACGCAGGACCTCCATCGAGACTTCCATCAAAAGCACCTCGATGACAGCTGGAAACGGCACACCCGCCCGCCCACCGGCGACAGCTACGGCAAACTTTGTCGGAATCAGTTCTGGGTTGAAGGCGATGATGGCCACATAGAGACTTGGGAAAATGAAGGAAAAGATGAGTGCTACCAGGCGAACGAACCGGATAAGGCTGGACATCAGCCAACGTTCCGAATAGTCGTCCATGGTCTGGTTGAACTGGACGAAGACCGCCGGCACTATCAGACTGAAAGGCGTAGCATCGGTCAGAATCACGACACGCCCCTCGAGCAGACTGGCGACACACTTGTCCGGACGCTCCGAGTTTTGCACCTGCGGGAACGGGCTCCAATGGTTGTCTTCGATAAACTGTTCCAAGGTGCCGGCGTCCAGCACGCTGTCAGTCTCAATCGATTTGAGTCGGTCCAGTACCTCCTGAACGAGTACCGGACGGGCCACGCCCTCAATATAGCAGACGGCCACTTTGGTCTTCGTCAGTTGGCCAATCGTCATCATCTTGACACGTAGGTTGGGTGTCTGCAGACGATAACGTAAGAGTGTGATGTTGGTTGAAAGCTGTTCGACAAAGCCATCGCGGGCACCACGGATGACCTGCTCGGTCTCTGGCTGATCTGGGTTGCGCTGCGGAACCCTTCGCGTGGCGATGACAATCACTTCGTCGCAATGTTGCACCAGAACGACCGTATTGCCGCGCAAAATGTCCTCGACCACTTTTATCAAGTCCTTGCGCAGATAGACCTCTTCGTGATGAAGGACTTCTTTGACGATGACCTCGCGCAGGGCGCGCCCGCGCAACCGGCTGCGCGCCGCAGTCGAAGGTGGCTTCATCAGGGGACGAAAGATGGCTTCGTTGCTTATTTCGCGGTTGACGATGTTGGCAAAATAGATGGCCACCGCGTCGTATACATGGAAAATGCGAAAGGAACGAATGACCAGGTCGTCGTTTTCGCCCAGCATCTCCTCAATGAACCGAACCGACTTTTGCACTTGCCCATCAAACTTTCGGTTCCGGTGCTGGCGCAGCGCCTCCTCGGGCGGCAATGGATTCGTCAACGTTTTTTTCGCCCGGCGCCAGATGGTCATGTGGCTCCTCCACTCCGTTTCCGATGGTCATCTTCCATTTACGGTAGTTTAAATCCAATGATTGGAACATATTCATCGAAACCGGAGAGGGTGAGGGGTTTGCGTGTCATCAACATCCCAACCGCGGGAAGCAGGCGACGCCTAGACCGTGGGCTGCCAATGACGGTTAAACAGGCGCGAATAGGTGAGAAAACCGAGCACGATGCTCGTGATGGCGGCAGAGGCGATGATCGCGAAAACGATGAGCAATTGGTAACGCACTGCCTGAATCGGGTCCGCCCCCGCGATGATTTGGCCGGTCATCATCCCGGGCAGCTGGACGAGCCCCATTGTTTTGGCGCTGTCAATGGTGGGAATCATGCTGGCTTTGGTGGCGGCCTTGAGCACGCGCCGCGAAGCCTGCTTCGGATTGGCACCGAGCGCGAGCAACGCCAATACCTCCGGACGGCGAGACTTTGCCTCATCGCGCAGGCGGTTGAGAAACAGCCCCGAAGCGACCATCGAATTGCCGATAATCATGCCACTGATGGGGATGATGTATGACGGCTTAGGAGGAATGACGTGCGCCACGAGGAGGAACCCCTGTGTCAGGACCTCGGTCGCGGCGATGGCGGCGAACGGACGCCAAAAGCGGCCCGCCAGGCCGCGGCCGCGCCGCCCAGCGTTGTCAGCGGCGACGCAGGTCATGAGCGTCACCATGGCCGCGGTCAAGGCGATATTGTCCACGTGGAAAACGAACTTTAGAATGTAGCCGATGATGAGCAGCTGGATGGTGGCCCGAACCGTCGCCACCACCATGTCCCGTTCCAGGCCCAGGCGTTGCCAGAGTGAAACCAGCATCGCCCCGACCACAAACGCCAGGGTGAGTGAGAGTGTCCATAAACTCATGGCTCATCCCCCTCGTCGGCCTCCGATACCACCCTCGACTCCGGGACCAACCCAGACGCACCATGCGCATCGGCGGCGGTTTGGTCGGCGACTTCGCGGGCGGCTTGGTCAGCCGTTTGGCCGGAGACTTCGCCGGAGCTTGGGTCGGCCTTTTGTCCGGCCGCGCCGAATTCGAGAAAGCGCCGGCCTTCCTCTGTCGTCGGGGCTTGGAAAAACGCCCTAGTCGGCGCTTGCTCAACCAGGCGGCCGTCTACGAGTAACCACGTCTCGTCCCCAACCCGCTCGGCCTGTGCGAGGTCGTGCGTCACCCAAAGTACGGTCAACTGGCGCTTGGCCACCCACTCACGAATGTTCTGTTCAATCACCGCTGCCGAGCCCCTGTCCAGGGCCGAGGTCACCTCGTCCAAGAGCAAGACCTGCGGCTGGTTCGCCAAGGTGCGGGCCAATGCCACCCGCTGCTGCTGTCCCCCGGAGAGCTCGGACGCTGCCCGGGAGAGTAAGTCTGCCGGTAGCCCAACCTGCTCGAGTAGCTCTTTCCCATTCGGCGCGGGACGCCCCTGCAACTGATAGGGGACTGCCAGGTTGTCCGCGACGGTGCCGGGCAGCATAACCGGCTGCTGCATCACCAAGCCAACGTGCCGACGTAACTGGGGCAGCGGCCACTCCCGCACCTCACGGCCGGACACGAAGACCTGCCCTTCATCCGGGGTGGCGAACAGGTTACAAAGAGCGAGCAAAGTACTCTTGCCGGCCCCGGAGGGACCGACAAGAGTGACCACACGCCCCGGAGCGATGCGGCCGCTAATCCCCTGCAGGACAGTACGCGATCCGTCATCCGTTTGGACAACTCGCCCCACGTCGCGAAACTCCAGCGCCCATGCCGGATTCCCCGTCTCATTCCCCGATGTGGATGGCATGGCGCCTCAGACCTCGAGCACCTGGCGCGTGGACAACCGTTCGACGGGACGACCAAAGGCAGCCTCCGCCTGCTGGAAAAGCAGGTCCAAATCGCCCTCGTGCGGGTAGTGGGTTAAGGCGAGCCGGGCACACTCGGCCTCGCGAGCCAACTGCCCAGCCTGCCTGGCGGTCAGGTGCCCGGCCTGCACCGCCATTCGTTCCTGTCCGTCAAACATGCTCGCCTCGCAGATGAACAGGTCCGCTCCCCGGGCGACGCGAAGGAGTTCCGGCGCCAGCGATGAGTCGGCCGAGAACGCGAACACGCGGCCTGCGGCCTCGGCGCGGACGGCGAGGCAGGGTACGGGGTGCTGGGTCTGGGCAAAGGAGAAGGAAATGCCACCCAGTGTAACCTTCGCCTCAGGCGTCAAGGTGTGCAGGCGAATGAACGGTTCCTTACGCAAATCCTCCATCAAGGCTTTCGGGCCCGGGAGCATGTACATAGGAACCGGGGGGGTGCGCCGTCCGCTCTTGCGAGCGACCAGGAGCGCGTAGGACAGCACCCCCAGGTCGGCGTTATGGTCGTGGTGATGGTGCGTCACCACGACGCCCGTCAAGCGCTCTACCGGGCAGATGTGCAACAGCTGCGCCAGCACGCCGGATCCACAGTCGAGCAGGATGCGCTCCTCACCCGATTCAATGAGAAAACCGGTAGTCGCCTCACCCGCTTCTGGATACGTACCCCAGAAACCAAGGACGTGAATTTTCACGATTGTCATCTCCTTTCGACCGTGTTTGCCGAGGGCGCTTACTCATACGTGCTCCTTTCTCGGAAAACCTCGGGGCTTCAGATCCACATCAAGACCTGGAGCAGCCAGCCAACCAGCAAGAACCCCCAGGCGGTCGGACTGGTCTTGTGCCGCGGACGAATTCGAGCCCCGGCCCACGTATGTTCCCCTTCGTCAAAAACCTGCCACTGGACGTGAAAGCTGGCGCCTCCGTAGCTGCGGTGCAACTGGCCCATGCGCCCCTCCGGCCACAGCCTGCGCAGGAAGTGGAACAACCACACAAAAAGCGCGAGACTCAACGTCACCCCGATAAAGAACCAGTCCACGACGCCGGCAACGGTGGGGTGAGCCAGCCAGCGGAAGCCGGGCCAGGTCGGCCAGACGCCGTGCCACACCCCGATGCCGCGCAACACCGTGAGCACAACCTGCACCAAGCCGTCGACCAGCTCAACCACAAACGCCAGGGCCAGTATCAAGGCGGCGGCCAGAAAGCCGTAGTCGTACAAGGTCAGCCGCTCAAACATGTATTCGAAGGCCTTGTCCATCAAATAGGCCGTTGGACTGAAGCTGCGCACGAACGTGTAAAATTCCCATGCGCGCAAAAGCTTGCCGATACGACGAAACATCTGGCGCCTCCTTATACCCTGCGTATGTGCTCAGTTGCCTGCATCCGCTGGCTCCGCTCCAGGCTCAGGCAGGTCCCCGAACGCCGGGTCTCGCTCGAAAGTCGGCCCCTCCGCCAGCAAGGCCAACTTGTCCGCCCGGTTCAGGCGTTTGATCTCCCGTTCGCGCCGGAGGGCGGCCGACTTGTCCGCGTAGACCTCGACGCGCCGGACAATCAAGGGCCCGCGGCCGCGGGTGTAGCGGGCGCCGCGCCCAGCCCGGTGAGCGGCCAGGCGCCGGGCCAAATCGGTCGTCCAGCCGGTGTAAATCGTGCCGTCGCCGCATTCGAGCATGTATACGTAGTTCATGTCCCAGGCGCCCCCTTCAAGCGGAGGGGCTGGTGATAAATCGCTTCGGCCTCGGCTTTGCTGAGACGGCCGGCGTCAACCATGTTCTCGAGCACCACCCACTGGCGGCTGCGCGCCAGTTTCAGAGAGACGAGCGGATCGTACAACGAAGGACCGTTGGGGAGCCCGGCCAGCAGGCTCAATTCCCCTTCATTGAGCGCCGCCGGCGGTAGACCGAAGTACGTCTCCGCCGCGTTATACAATCCGTACGCCCCGTGCCCGAAGTAGATGACGTTGACATAGTCGGTCAGCGTCTGGCACTTGCTCATCGTGTCATAGATGCCGATGGCATAGACCGCCTGCCGCAGCTTGCGGACGATGGACTTGCGCTTGGAGAGCAAGGTGTTATCCACCAGCTGCTGGGTAATGGTCGATCCGCCCTCCACATACCCGTCGGCTTCGATATCGACGTATAGCGACCGGAGAATGCCAACCGGGTCTATCCCAGGGTCCCACCAAAAGCGGCGGTCTTCCGTCGAGATGATGGCCTCGCGAAAGAAGCTGGGAATCTGCTCGTAATTCAGCGGATGCACGTGATACGCGAGAATGCGGTTGGCCACTGCAGCCTCGACCTCTCGGTCAATGTGCCGGACGCGGGTGAAGTATACGTACAGCACCCCGTAGATCATCACCAACAGGACGCAGATGGCCAAGGCCAGCCTCACCGCGACGCGCAACGCAAACGAGAGCAGACGCATACGAGGCCATCACCCGAGCGTGAACTCGGTCTGGTTGCGGCGTTTGTCGGCGTGCCGCTCCATCGCCAGTTGGATGAGCCGGTCAATCAGTTCGCGGTAGGAAATACCAGTCGCCTCCCACAGCTTCGGATACATGCTGAACTCGGTGAATCCGGGCATCGTGTTGATTTCGTTAATCAAGATATTACCCGTCTTCCGCTCGATGAAGAAGTCGACCCGCGCCAATCCGCTGCCGTCAATCGTCTGAAACGCGCGTATCGCCAATTGCTGCAGCTTGGCGGTAGTGTCTTCGGGCAGTTCAGCCGGGATGATGAGCATCGATTTGCCGTCGATGTACTTCGCCCTGTAATCATAGAATTCGTTGCACGGCACGATTTCCCCTGGCACCGAGGCGATGGGATCATCGTTGCCCAGGACCGCCACCTCCACCTCGCGCGCATCGACCCCGGCCTCGACGATGATTTTGCGGTCGTACTTCGCCGCTTCCCGCAGCGCCTGTTCGAGACTGGTCCGGTCCTTCGCCTTGCTGATGCCAACGCTCGAACCTAGATTGGCCGGCTTGACGAAACAAGGATAGCCCAACTCCTGTTCCACGTCGGCCAGCACCTCGTCTGGTTTTTGCTCCCACTGGGCACGTAGGTAGTGGCGATAGCGCACCTGCGGCAGACCGGCCGCCGCAAACAAGGCCTTCATCACGACCTTATCCATGCCCACCGCGCTGGCGAGGACGCCATCGCCCACGTACGGGAGGTCCAACATTTCCAGCATGCCCTGAATGGTGCCATCTTCCCCATACGACCCGTGCAGAACCGGAAACACGACGTCAATCTCGCCGACGACCGTCTGCGGCACCCGTTCACCGGGTTCGGTACGGACCACCTCCTGGCCGACACCCTGACCGCGAGAGCGATCCGCCGAAACGGCGAGGCCTGCCGGCACGCTGGAGTCACCCTTGTCTGCGAACGCGGCCTCGCCAGCGGCTTCTCCGGCCAAGGCTTTGGTCCCCGACTGCGATGCCGGCAAGAATCCCGCCTCCCCGCGCATCAGCGCCAGGGCCTGCTCGCCGCCGTGCCAACGCCCGCTCTTGTCTATCGCGATGGGCACCAGTTCATAGCGCTCCTTGTCCAACGCCGCCATCACCGACCGGGCGGACTGCAACGACACCTCATGTTCGCCCGATTTTCCGCCAAACACGACACCGACTCGAATTCGTTTTGTCACGTTGCCACCCCTTTAGACTACGGTCACATTTTACTGCCCATGTTTCCACCTTGTGAAGCAAGTTGTGAAAAGTTGCACGTGGTGCCACACAGAAAAGGGAGACTCGTGATAGGATAGAACGCAGGGAAACCGCAGATTGACGAAAGCTGCAAGCAGACAAGCTGCAGATAGACCGGAGCTACGGTCGACCATCTTGAACGGTCAACCATTTTGAAAGGATGGTGCCTCCCCTTGACCCCCCTCTCTGTCTCTGAACTGGCCGCCGTGGTGGGTGGACGCATCCTCCAAGGAAATCGGGAAGCGGTCGTGCGTGGCATCACCATCGACAGTCGGCGCGTCACACCGGGCGACCTGTTTGCCGCCTTCCCCGGCGAAAGGGTCGATGGCCATTCGTTTGTCCGCCAGGCGGCAGACGCAGGAGCCGTGGCGGCCCTGGTGGAGCGGCCGCTCAGTACAGAGGAGCGTCCCCACGGGGATGCGCTGGCCGTCATCCAGGTGAATCAGGTGCTGACCGCCGTGCAGCGTTTGGCGGCTTGGGAACGGTCGCAATTCGCTGGGCCGGTCATTGGCGTCACCGGCAGCAATGGAAAGACGACGACGAAAGAAATGCTGGCCGCCGTCTTTGCGGTACGAGGTCCAGTTCTGTATACCGAAGGCAACTTGAACAATGAGCTGGGCCTGCCCTTGACACTCTTGCGTCGAAAAACGGAGCACAAGACTTTTGTGCTGGAGATGGGGATGCGCGGGTTTGGCCAGATTGCCGAGTTATGCCGAATTGCCCAACCGACCAGCGGGATCATCACCAACATCGGCCAGAGCCACCTGGAGCTATTAGGAACTCAGGAGAACATCGCCAAGGCGAAGGCGGAGCTGTTGGACGCCGTGCCGGAGGATGGGTATGGCTTTTTGCTCAAGACGGACGCATGGCTGCCGAAGGTGGCCGAGCGCTGCCGCGGCCGGGTGTACTGGTATGGCCTCGACGAATCGGCCGACGCGTGGGCGGAAGACCTGCGTGTGGTCGAAGGGGGTATGCGCTTCACCGCCCATGTCCTCGGTGAGACCATCTCTGTCCGCCTCCCCACGTATGGCGAGCACAATGTCAACAACGCCCTGGGGGCGCTCCTGGTTGGCGCGGTACACGGATTGCCCCTGGCTGACATGGCGGAAAGCCTGGCCCGCTTTACGCCCACCAGCGGTCGCTTGCACATCGTCCCTGGCCGTGCCGCCCGCACCGTCATCGACGATTGCTACAACGCCAGTCCTCTGTCCACAGAGGCCAGCCTGCGCGTACTGCGGGACCTTAGCCGAGGCAGCGTAACGGCCGCGGTGCTAGGCGATATGTATGAGCTTGGGACATACGCGGAGGCCGGTCACCGACACGTGGGGACGACCGCCGCAAACCTCGGGGTCGACGTTCTGGTGGCCATCGGCCCCATGAGCCGCTGGATAGCGGAGGCGGCCGAGGTCGCATCGGCGGCTGGCGCGGGTTATCAAGGGGCCGACGTTGCTGCAGGCATCAAGGTCCATTGGTTCCCAGACAAGGACACCGCCATTCCCCAACTCGAGGCACTGATTCCGTCGGAAGCTTTCGTCTTGGTCAAGGCATCGCGCGGGATGCACTTAGAAGAGGTCGTGGAGCACTTGACAAAATCGTGAGTTGAGAAAGAGGGAGATAGGATTGACAGAACAGACTACCGTACGCCCCCCATTCCGCGGCGACATGGTCGGTAGCTTGCTGCGGCCGGATCGGCTCAAACAGGCGCGTACCGCCTACGCCGCCGGCAGCCTGGATGCAGCCGGTCTGAAGGCTGTGGAAGATGAGGAGATTCGACGCGTCGTTGCCAAGCAGAAGGAGATCGGGCTGAAGGCGGTAACCGACGGAGAGTTCCGGCGTGCATATTGGCACTTTGACTTTCTCGAAGGTCTGGACGGCGTCACCGGTTACGAGGCGGAACAAGGGATTCAGTTTCATCAGCAAACCAGCAAGGCGCACGGCGTCCGAGTGGTCGGGAAGCTGGGATTCAGCCAGCACCCGATGCTGGAGCACTTCCGCTACCTGCAGAGCATCGCAGGGGAGTATACGGCAAAACTCACGATTCCCAGTCCCAGCATGCTACACTTTCGCGGCACGGGCATCGAGGACGTATACCCAGATGAAGACGAGTTTTTCCACGACCTCGCGCAGGCCTATAAGCGAGCCATTCAGGCGTTTTACGACCTGGGCTGCCGCTACCTGCAGCTGGACGACACGGCGTGGGCATACCTTTGCTCGGACGAGCAGCGGGCGCAGATGAGAGCCCGCGGTTGGGATCCGGATCGCCTACAGGACCGGTATGCGGCCACCATCAATGAAGCGGTGACAGACCGGCCACAGGATCTCGCGTTGACGATGCACATCTGCCGCGGCAACTTCCGCTCCACCTGGATTTCCTCCGGGGGGTATGAACCGGTCGCCGAGACGCTCTTTGAGCGGCTGAACATCGACGGATTCTTCCTGGAGTACGACAGTGACCGGGCGGGCGGGTTTGAACCCTTGCGCTTTGTCAACCGTAAGGACCTGAAGATTGTACTCGGATTGGTCACGTCGAAGTTTGGCGATCTCGAAGCCAAAGACGATTTGAAGCGCCGGATTCAAGAGGCCACCCGCTATGTACCGTTGGAGCAGCTCTGCCTCAGCCCGCAGTGTGGTTTTGCGTCGACGGAGGAAGGCAATCTCCTGACCGAGGAACAGCAGTGGGACAAACTGCGCCTGGTGGTGGAAACGGCGCAGGAAGTGTGGCGCTGACGCTCGCCGTGATGGGGACGTGATAGGCCTCACCATGACCACCGGAGGCGGTCGCCCGGCCGATGAGAAATTTTAACCGTGCGAAGCATGCTACTCATGGAGTCTTCATGTACGGCTGATGAGAATCCCCACGATGATAGACACGGCGATAGCGCAGACAATGAGGGCGTTCAGAAACACCTGCAGTACGGTGTCCATGGCCCCGTCTGGATGTGATTGGTCGGGTGCCGGTTTTGTCGTACCTTCATCCGATGCAGCCCAATACGTTGGCGCCCCGAGCGGCGATTCCTGGTGAGTGCCGTCCCCAGCCGCCGGGCGCCGCCCCGGTGCGGGCTGCTGGGGTTGCTCAGCCTTCTGACCATTGACAGCCTTCTCGCTGGGATTAGCGCGTTGCGCGCGCAGAGCCAGCATCGCGTCGTAAGCCTGGCGCTTTTCCGGGTTGGACAGCGTCCGATAGGCCGTCAGTACAGCCTGAAACAGGCGGGCCGTCTCCTTCTTCTGGATGCCCGCCTTATCCGGGTGCCACACCTGCACCAAGCGACGGAACTGGCGCCGAATCTCTGCCGCCGAGGCGTCGGGTGCCACCCCCAAGACATCATAGAACGTGAGGGATAGTGGCCGCTTGCAGTTGCCACACACCACCTGCTTCGCCTTTCCCAGCTCAACCCGATTTGCAGTTTGACAAAACGGACAGGTTGTCAAGCGTTGATTCGCCTCAGACACAATAGCCATTTCCTAGACCCTAGTCCCGTTTCTGGTTCATCATGGAGCGCAGCGCTCTGCGGTATTGTTCATCCGGACTACTCGGTTCCTCACCCTCATCGGCGGGCGGAAGTTTGGCTGATTCTGGCTTGTTCAACGCTGACCACTGCCGCAAGGCCTGACGGTACGCGTCGTCGGTCAGTTCCTCCGTCTCCGAAGCTGGCAAATCGGGTTTGCCTGCTGACTTGGGAGGGGCGTCTTGGGTCAAACGGGCCGTGCGGCGGAAGATGGAACCGCGCTCGTCCTGTCGGCGCTCGTCCTGTCTGTACTCGTCCTGACCGGGCACGCCAGCCGCGCCGCCAATCGAATCCCGCGCGGCATCCTGCTCCACGTTCTGCACCGCCCCGCCCACCGCGGCATCCCGCGTCTCGTCACCCGCCGGTGCGCGCGCGGCCTCAGGCGCCGCAGGGGCGGAAGAAACCCGCGCCGGTGTAGTCAACCCAGTCGTCGGCCGTTCGGCGGTCCTTTTTCCCGGGTCCGACTTGTCGTTGCGCATCATCCGCAGGTTAATGGCCACAACGATGCCGCCTAAAACGATAATCGCCACCGCATACACAAGCAACAGGTCCACAAACCCACCCCTTTTGCATGCACACTTTCTCCGCCGGATACACCACTATCGCCGGGTCAGTTTTGCCGTGACCTCGGCCACACGCCGCCCGAGCGCCCGGCCGAGCGCCAAATCCTGCTCATTTGGTAGGTTCAATGGGGCATCCGGGGAGAGTTCCACCGGGCAAGTGATACCCACCCCGTAGTACGATCCGTACAGTACATTTTCGGGTATGTTCCCGGGCAGACCGACAATAATCATCCCGTTGTGCAGCATGGGGGTAATGAGATTCCATAAGGTCATCTCAATGCCGCCGTGAACCGTGGCCGTGGTGCAAAATACCGCGCCCACCTTGCCGACCAGGGCGCCCTTGGCCCACAAATAGCCCAGCTTGTCAATCCACTGCTTGAGTCCCGAGCTGATGGTGCCAAAGTGGCCGGGGCAGCCCCAGATAATGGCGTCTACATCCACCAGGTCGCGGACATTGGCCTCACGTACATGGCGCAGAGAAACCTCCGCGTCGTCGACGGCAGCGCCTTCTGCCACCGCCTTGGCCAACGCTTCCGTATGCCCATTCTCACTGTCGTATACCACGTAGATTTTCATGTTGCCATCAAAACCTTTCGTCAGGGAACGTTTTGCTTACGAAAACAATGGTACGCATCCCCCTACGCGGTGTCCAGTCGAAATCTTCCTACGCGTGAATACTTCTCCTGCAAAGGCCCAGGTCAACCCCGATGCTCCGTTCTACCCGGTGCCCTGTACCCGGTGCCCTGTTCAAACCATTGCCTGGTTCAGCCCTCGACTTCGTCCTCGTCGAACATGGCTCTCGAGAGTCCCGTGTGACCGCCCCAGTAGTATGTGATAACGGCGATGACCGCCACCAGCAGGTGGTCCCAATACGCTGACAGGGCCCCCGCGCCGCCAAAGGAGCCGAACTTCGAGACCACGAGAATCGCCGCGTAGTAGAACACCAACCACCAGGAGCAGCGCACCTGCTCGGCAAACGGGACTTTGTCCGTGGGCACAAACCGGCGCGCTAGCAGGTAGATGACAAACATCACCAACTGCGACCCCAACAACCAAGAGTCCACCTGCCAACCGGTCCAGTACACAATGAGGCTGGCGATGATAAAGGCCACGGGGCCAATCATCGCCATCCCGGGCAGGCGGAACGGCCGCGGTAAGTCGGACGCGTTGCGACGAAACGCGTACGCCGAAATCGGAGCCAGCGCGTAAGTCAAAACCAGCGCGTCCGACACCACCCCAATCAGGGTTCCCCAGGAAGGAAAGGGTAATGTCCAGAAGATAGAGAGGAGAAACGACAGCCACACCGCAGGCCGGGGAATCCCCGACTCCGGGTGGATGCGCGCAAACACCTTGAACAAGGTGCCGTTCTTGGCCCAGCCATAGACGATGCGCGACGAGGAGTTCATAAAGATGTTGGCCGATCCGCTTGGGCTCACGATGGCATCGAGGACGATGAGCACCGCCAGCCAACCGGTGCCCAGGGTAACAGCGAGATCGTGAAACGGGAGCTGAAACTCGTGCACGATGGGCGCCCACCCGTGCGCCAGCTTGTCGGCAGGAATGGCGCCGATAAACGATACCTGCAGCAGCACGTAGACGACGGCCGAGAGCAGGACGGACAGAATGAGCGCCAACGGCACCGTCTTTTGCGGCCGCTTTGCCTCACTGGCGACAGAGACGATGGGCTGCAGCCCCAGGTAGGCAAACATCACGCCGCCAGCAGAGATGGCCGTCTCCACCCCGGAGACGCCGAACGGAGCAAACCCGTGCATGGTGAAGTTTGTAGGCCGCAGGTAGCACAACAGGACAATGAAGGTTAGCGTTGGCACGACAAACTTGAGGATGGTCATAACCGTATTCGTCTTGGCGAACGTGCGTACGCTCCAGTAGTTGAGCAGGAAAAACACAAATAAGAGCGCCACCTGCATCCACCAGCCGAGCAGGGTCGGCGACTGGCTATGCGGCTGGGACAGCGCCGGCCACCAGGAAGACGCGTACTGGCGCGCCGCCTCCACCTCAATGCTGCACAGGCTCGAGTAGGCGATGAGCGTGGCAAAGCCCATCAGGTAGCCGAGCAGGGGCCCATGCGAGTATACCGGGTAACGGACGATGCCGCCCGCGCGGGGAATCGCCCCGCCCAGTTCCGCGTACACCAGTCCTAGGAGAATGACCGCAATGCCGCCAACAAGCCACGAAATCCAGCCCGCCGGTCCCGCTTGGGAAGCCACCGTACTGGCCGCAAACAACCATCCGGATCCAAAAATCGCGCCAAATCCTACGAAGATTAAATCGGATAAGGTCAGTTGCCGTTTCAGTTTGCCGTTTTGCTCACCCGCGGCCACGACTTCCCCTCCTTGGGCGGTTGGTATGTCCACTGGGCACACCCACCCGCCAGGTTCCACCTTACGGGCGGGGGCCGACCGGGGGCAGGGCTATCCGTGCACCCGTTGTCGTGTCGCTATACCATGATTTCCGCCGCCGATTGCCCGTGTGTCAAAACCGCTCCGTCACCGTCTTCGGCTGGACGAAGTTCAACAGGTACTCTTTCGATCCCGCCTTGGCATCCGTGCCGGACATGTCGAACCCGCCAAACGGCTGCACCCCGACCAAAGACCCAGTGCACTTGCGGTTGAAGTACAGGTTGCCGCAGTGCATGTGCCAGCGTGCGTATTCGAGGCGATCGCGCCGACGGCTGTAGACCGAGCCAGTCAACCCGTACTCAGTGTGGTTGAATACCTCAATGCCTTGCTCAAAGCTGTCCACCCGGCAGACGGCGAGCACCGGTCCGAAGATCTCCTCCTGCATGATGCGCGCATCCGGCGCCACGTCCGCGAAGATGGTCGGCTGAATGAAATAGCCGCGGGAGTCGTCGTACGTGCCGCCCAAGACCAGTCGGCCTTCCTGTTTACCAATCTCGATGTATTTGGTGATTTTCGCGAACGCCTTCTCATCGATGACCGGGCCCACGTCCGGGTTCTCCTCGGCTGGGCCCAGGGTCAGCTGCTTGGTCAGGGCAATCACCTTTTCCAGCACGGTGTCGTAGACCGCCTCGTGGACAATCGCGCGCGATCCGGCCGAGCACTTCTGGCCCTGGAAGCCGAACGCGGAAGCCACAATTCCGGCCGCGGCGGCATCGAGATCGGCCGTCTCATCGACGACAATGCCGTCCTTACCGCCCATCTCGGCCACCACCCGCTTTATCCAACGTTGGCCCTCGGAGCGCCGGTGGGCGACTTCGTCGATGTGCAGTCCTACCGCCTTAGATCCGGTGAACGAGACAAAGCGGACATCGCGGTGACCTGTCATATAGTCGCCGATTTCCTCCGGAGGCCCGGGGACAAAGTTGAGCACCCCGGGCGGGAGGTTCAACTCGCGCATGATTTCGACAAACTTGGCGGCCATCACGGACGCCAGCGGCGACGGTTTCAGCAGCACCGTATTGCCGGTGACCAGCGCGGAGACGGTAGTGCCGGTAAGAATGGCGAGCGGGAAGTTCCACGGCGGGATGACCACCCCCACCCCGAGCGGCAGGTACATCATACGGTTGTCTTCGCCCGGATACGGCACGAGTTCCACGCCTTTACCCAGCTCAATGGCCGCGCGACCGTAAAACTCGAGAAAGTCGATGGCCTCGTTGACGTCCCCGTCCGCCTCGGCCCAGTTCTTGCCGGATTCGAGAATCTGCCACGCCATCAGCTCGGCCTTGCGTCGGCGCATGATGGCGGCCGCCTGAAACAGGTACATCGCCCGCTCCTCAAACGTGGTCAACTTCCACGTCTCAAACGCCTTCTGGGCCGCCTCTATCGCCTCGTCAATCACCCGTTGGTTCGCTTGGCATACGTAGCCGACCACCTCCTGATGGTTGGAGGGATTGAGCGAAGCTAAGGTATCGTCGGTGCGCAGCTCGCGTCCGTTGACGTAGAGTGGATACGTCTGCCCAAACTGACTGCGGACCGAGACTAAGTTGCGTTTTAATTCCTCCGCCCGCTCGGGCTTCGTCCAATCGATGACCGGTTCATTCCGATAGGGCATCACCGTCATCCGCCATCTCCCCTTTGATTAGCTGACCTTGGACGGACTGATACTGCACCCTCCGGTGTTTAAGCCGGATTTTCAAGTGCCTCGACCACTTTCTCCGCCGTGCTTCGACTTGACTGCGGATTTTGTCCCGTCACCAGATTACCATCCCGAACCGAGAAGTCTGTCCAATTATCCCCAGAGACGAATACGGCTCCCCTTTCGCGGAGCTTGGACTCCAGCAGGAACGGCATGTACCTGTCCAACTGCATCTCCTTTTCTTCCGCGTCCGTGAAGGAGCTGACCTTCTTGCCTTTCACCAGCGGTGTCCCGTCCCTGTACGTGACATTGACAAGCCCAGAGGGCCCGTGGCATACCGCGCCGATTACCTTCCCATTCTCAGCAAACTGCTGCAGCACGTATTGCAGCGTTTGGTTGTCTGGAAAATCAAACATCGTCCCGTGCCCACCGGGCAAAAACACCGCATCAAATCCCTGCGCGTCCTCTCGGCTCAACTTGGCCGTATGCTTTAATTCTTCCTCCGCTTCAGCCCACTCCGCGCGTTTCTCCGTCGGGACGCTGTTCGGATCAAGCGGGACTTCGCCGCCTTGAATGCTGGTCACTTTGACCTCATAACCCTTTTGTTTGAAGACGTTATACGGAACCGCAAACTCCTCGAGCCAGAGCCCAGTCTTGTGATCATCCGTAATGGTTGTGTGGTTTGTCACCACCATGAGGATCCGTTTGGACATCCTCCATGACCTCCCCACTGTAAAGTCGCTTAGATGTCAGCCTGCACGCTGTGACCTGCATGCCATTAAATTTACCCAGTCATGTTTTTGCATGCGCCTTCCGGCCGCCTTATCCCCTATATCAAACCCCATTAAGCTTGCTCGATTTCCCTTGCCATCATGCTCAACTCCTTCTCCCTTGTTAGTTAAGTCCATATCATTGTGTAAAAACGGATCGTTATCGCTCGCTATCATGAGTAGCAAAATGAGCCATCTCGTCCCTTCGGTAGAATGGAATTTGGCGCAACCCATTCACGAGGAGAAGAACGAACAATGGCTCTTTATCAGACTAACCTAGATGATGCGCTTTTGCACGGACTCTTTCAACAGGATGGAGGTGTAGCCCGACTTCTTGAACAGGTTTTGAACCACGGGTTCCCCGAATTCGCGGCGGAGAATTCTCGACAGAACTCTTCTTTCGCTATCAACGTAGTGAACAAGCCCTGGTACTGGCTCTCATGGAGATGGTTGTCCAAGGTGTCTCTACGCGCAAGGTAGCGCAAATCACGGAGGAGCTGTGTGGGACGGAGTTATCCAAGTCCACCGTCTCCACGCTTTGCAAACGCCTGGATGCCATCGTACAAGCCTGGTATGAGCGGCAACTCAAAGAGCACTGCTACCCTTTTCTGCTGGTGGATGCACCGTCAATATGGTACCAACAACGGTGAATATGGTGAATAAAGAAATGTTGATAAAGAGACGAGTTTTGGTCCTGGTTAGGACGGGATTTCTCGTAGAATGACTCTATGAGCAGAGATAGTTTCAAAAACGGTCGTGTTTAGAACTAGAGATATCAATTGAGACCAGCCACTGTAGACAGAAGATGTAGGGAATTAATTTAATGTATTACAATAACACTAATTTTGGATGGGTTATTTATGGGTTCCGTTGGGTCAGTCGCAGGTGTAGATATATGCTATTGATTTCGGTGATCCTCCTAACGGAAACTCACTTGAGTGTTGATTATCCCGCTCAAACTGAACCCGAAAGATGTAAAATCCAAAGATGGAATGATGTTTTCACAGTGGTTGGCTACGAATAACCTGTAAAGGTGGTCACCAATCGGTCAGATTTGATTGGAGGGAATAAGTTTTGAGCACGATGCCATTTTACATTGTCGATGTATTTTCGCAAGGGAAATATACGGGGAATCAACTTGCGGTTTTTATAAATGCATCAAGCTTGTCCGAACAGGATATGCAGCAAATAGCCAAAGAAATGAATTACTCGGAGACGGCTTTTGTCTTGTCAAGTCAGGAGACAAACAAGGGGTATGACGTAGCATTTTTTACGCCAAACGAAGAGGTCCCATTTGCTGGTCATCCAACTTTAGGAACAGCGTTCGTGATTCAAGAAACGATATTGAAGAAAAGAACCGATACGCTGGTACTAAATCTCAAAGCTGGCCAGGTTCCTGTCGCCTGCATGGATAACGTAGTTTGGATGAAACAACCTTCACCTACGTTTGGGCGGGTGCTCAATGTACGTCAAGTTGCGGAAGTTTTGAGCCTTTCAACGGATGCCATCGACGACCGGGTGCCCATCCAAGAGGTCTCAACAGGCCTGCCAGTTATCATTGTCCCACTCAGGAATTTGAGTGCGGTTAAATCTGTTAAGATCAACAAAGATCGGTATTATCACCTGATTAACAAGACGGAAGCCAAGGCTATTTTGGTCTTTTCTCTAGAAACCTATGATGCTGAGAACGACGTAAATGTACGTGACTTCGCTGATTATTATGGAATACCAGAAGATGCAGCAACAGGAAGTTCGAATGGTTGTTTGGCAGCCTATTTAGTCCATCACAAGTATTTCGGAAGTGAAACGATTGATCTGCGCTCAGAGCAAGGTTATGAAATACAAAGGCCTTCACTGCTTTATCTGAAAGCTAGCAAGACGGAAGGTGAATACAAGGTATGGGTCGGTGGTCAAGTTGAAAAAATTGCGAAGGGGGAATGGGAGATTTGAAACTGTGACGACAAACTGATTGGTGGCGTTCGCCTACCAAAATACCCTCGTTCAGAATCAGGAGAAGAGGGACAATATACAGTTTCTAAAATTTTCGTTTATGGAACCTGATAGGTATGATGTTAATGTAGGAAATACGGTGAACGCCAATTTACTTTGTCCTCAGCCTTGTGTGGTTTGCACCTTTCCGACCATGTGCCATTGCATTGTCTAATCCCGACTTGGTGGGTCGAATCATGTCACGCTCGAATTCTGCCAGGGCAGCGAACATGGTATGAACATCGGTTTTCCGGTTGGCGTCGAGGTATCAATGCTCTCTTTCAGAGAGACAAAGTGGATGCTTTTCTCTCCGAACTCAGACACCAAATCGATCAGATGTTTCGTACTGCGCCCTGTGCGATCAATCTTCCACATGACAACTGTATCCCCAGGACGCACGTATTTGAGCATTTTCATCAAGTTGTGGGCGCTCACGACGTGCCGCTTACTTTCTCCTGAAACGTCCGTTTCAGCTTAATATTGCCATGTTCTCATCGCATCTCCGGGTGATGTGCCGGAAGAACGAAAAAAGTGTTCCTGATGTTCTTCCCACACAAGGTGTGTCATCCTGATACCCGTTGCTTCACTCCTCCGAATGAAGGTAGTTATACAGGGTGATATTAACAAACACCCAACGATTGACAGGACACTGATTAGTGTCCTAAAATAGGACACAAATCAGTTCCCTTATGGAAATTATGGTTTTGGAAAGGGTGATATTAACATTTAAAAGTCAAATGTGGGATGTTTATCACGCCATTGCCGATCCAACTCGGCGCAAACTACTTCGTCTCTTGGCAGATGCAGAAGAATTGCCTCTCCATGCGTTAACGGTTCACTTTCAAATGGGGCGTACAGCGGTTTCCAAGCATTTGGCGGTCCTCAAAGATGCCGGTCTCGTCACCGAGCGAAGAGTCGGCAGGGAAACGTTGTACCGGCTGAATGCCGCTCCGTTAAGGCAAATTCAAGATTGGGTATCTTATTACGAGAAATTCTGGAAAGAAAGAATGATCGTTTTAAATCATTTACTACAGGAGGGACAAAAAATGAAATCCCTGTCACTGGATTTTCACTTTAAGAGTCCAATCGAGAAGGTGTGGTTCGCTTTAACGGATTCAAATACTCTTTCGAAATGGATGTTTTTCAAAGAGAATGATTTTAAACCGGTCGTTGGACATAAATTTCAGTTTCGGACGGAGCCGGCAGAATGGTGGGATGGAATTGTAAATTGTGAAGTACTCGAAGTGGACGAGCCTCATCGGTTATCGTACACATGGGTAAGCGGCGGGGAAAGCAATAAGGTTACTTGGACGTTGAAACAGGATGAGGATGGAACTACTCATGTGCATCTCGATCAAACCGATATCAGTTCGGAGCAAGCATTCAATGGAGCGAAATATGGTTGGCAGAGCATGGCTAAACAGCTCGAAAACGTGTTAGCAGAACTGTAACACGAATTTTCTACATGTAGGTCAATCTCTTTTCCGACGGGGTAGGCAGTACCATCCGCGTTCCCTTTAATCCTAACTGGCCGAGGCCGTTTCAGTCGGCAGACATTATCAGACAGAAAACGCCGTTTTGTGCGGCGTTTTCGTTATGTAAGGGAGTCACATATGCAGGAGATAAGAAAGGAAGGTACCATGAACCAGCCTTATCAAGAGTTTATCGAAATTCGCGGGGCCAGGGAGAACAATCTTAAGAACGTATCCTTGCGCATTCCCAAGCGCAAAATCACCATTTTTACCGGTGTATCCGGTTCCGGCAAATCGTCGATCGTTTTCGATACCATCGCCGCCGAATCCCAGCGTCTGCTGAACGAAAACTTCAGTATGTTCGTCCGCAACTTTCTGCCGCGGATTCCGAAACCGGATGTAGACGCAATCGAAAATTTGAGCATGGCGGTTGTCGTCGACCAGAAACCTCTGGGCGGTGGATCGCACTCGACGGTAGGCACCATTACCGATATTTCCCCACTGCTCCGCCTGCTGTTTTCCCGTTTGGGAGAACCGCATGTCGAACCGCCCAATTTGTTTTCCTTCAACGATCCGAACGGGATGTGCCCGGAATGCAACGGCATCGGCCGCAGGCTCGGCGTCGACCTCGACAAGGCGCTGGACAAGTCGAAGTCGTTGAATGAAGGGGCAATCCTGCTGCCGGGCTATACGGTGAACAGCATGGATTGGACGTATATCGTGCAGTCAGGGTTCTTCGATCCCGACAAGAAGCTGAGCGATTATTCGGATGAGGAGCTGGAGCAACTGCTGTACGGCAAGGCGAGGAAAGTGAAGATGCAGTTCGCCGGGAAGGCAGTGAATATTACAGTGGAAGGCATCATCGAGAAGTTCACCAACAAGTACATCAAGCGGGATGTGAAGACGCTGTCCGAGCGCACACAACGAGCTGTTACGCCGTACATCTCCGAGGGTCCCTGCCCCAGCTGCCGTGGCGCGAGACTCAATCAGGCCGCGCTCAGCTGCAGGATCAATGGACTCAACATTGCGGAGATGTCCTCCATGGAGGTCGGACAACTCATCCGCGTCATTCGAGAGATTGACGATCCGGTCGTCGCGCCAATCGTCAAGTCGCTGACGGAGCGGCTGCAGCATCTGGTGGATATCGGACTTGACTACTTGACGCTGGACCGTGAGACGGATACATTGTCCGGCGGCGAGTCGCAGCGCGTCAAGATGGTGAAGCACCTGAGCGGCAGTCTGGTGGACGTAACCTACATTTTTGACGAACCGAGTGTCGGGCTGCATCCCCGCGACGTGCACCGGCTCAACGAATTATTGCGCAAGCTGCGCGACAAGGGCAATACCGTCATCGTCGTCGAACACGACCCGGACGTCATTCAAGTGGCGGATCATATCGTCGATGTCGGCCCACATGCTGGCAGCCACGGCGGCACAATCGTCTACGAAGGCAGTTATGAGGGCTTGCTCGAGGCCGATACCCTTACCGGCAACCATTTGAGGAAGCCGCTCCCGTTCAAGGAGATATATCGCCAGCCGTGCGGCAAATTGTCCATCGTGGACGCCCATCTGCACAATTTGCGCAATGTCAGCGTCGACATTCCCGCGGGTGTACTGACGGTGGTGACAGGCGTCTCCGGCTCGGGCAAGAGCACTTTGATGGAGGCGTTCCTGCGCCAACACCCCGAGGCGATTTCCATCGACCAATCGGCCGTCGGCGTCTCGACACGTTCGAATCCGGCTACGTACACCGGCATTATGGACGACGTGCGCAAGTTGTTCGCGACGGCGAACAAGGTGAGCCCGAGTCTGTTCAGCTTCAACTCCAAAGGCGCCTGCGAAAATTGCCAGGGTCTCGGCGTCACTTATACCGACCTGGCGTTCCTGGACAGCGTCAAGCTGCCTTGCGAAGTTTGCGAGGGCAAACGGTTCAAGGAGGAAGTGCTGGCATATAAGCTCAACGGCAAATCGATCGCCGACGTGCTGACGATGACCGTTGAGCAAGCGCTCGCCTTCTTCGAAAACAAGGACGTGATCCGCAAACTTCAGGCATTAAGCGATGTGGGGCTTGATTATTTGACCCTCGGCCAGCCGCTCAGCACGCTATCGGGCGGTGAATGCCAGCGCATCAAACTGGCCAGCGAGCTGCACAAGAAAGGCAGCATCTACGTGATGGACGAACCGACGACCGGCTTGCACATGTCCGATATCGGCCATCTGCTGGCGATCATGAACCGGTTGGTCGATGCCGGCAACACCGTCATTGTGATCGAACACAATCTGGACGTGATACGCAACGCCGACTGGATTATCGAAATGGGACCGGACGGCGGCACCCGGGGCGGGCAAGTGATCTTCGAAGGCACGCCTGGGCAAATCGTCGACGCCGAACATTCGATTACGGGCAAGTATTTGCGGGCAACGGCCGGTCGGTGAATAGACGGGAGGCCGACAGGGCCTGGTCTTGTCCCGGGCGTGGTCCCAGGCATGGCCCAGGCCTTGTTCCTCGTCACTCTCCCATAAATACACCAGTATACGGTGACTCCTCCGTCCCTCGTTTGAGGTCAGACCCTCAATTTTCACTGTAACGCATTAATTTTAAAGTCGTAAGTACGCACGTTCATGGACGAAGAAGCGTGCAGCGATCCCCGTGCCCGTTGACGGATCGGCGGAAACGTTGTAAATTATTGATTAAGCTCCGTTCTATGGACGGCCAAATTCACGGAAACGTTTACCATACACAACTGAATCGAGAGTTCTCTTATCAAGAGTAGGCGGAGGGACTGGCCCGATGAAGCCCGGCAACCAGAAACGTCCTGCCCACCGACTGTCCGGCGATGCACGCGCTCGCGGCTTCCCGGTCGGCGACAAGGGGTACGTTTCCCGGTGCTAACTCCTGCAGAAGCAATTCTGAGAGATGAGAGACTTGAAAGCGAGGTTTTCAAGGTCCTTCTCATCCGGGAGGGGCCTTTTTTCATGGCCCGGTCCCAGCGGGCACGCCCGCCCAAATCCATTTCCAAACTGCCCACTGGAGGTGCGCATCACGATGAACATCGAGACTTTACTCGTGCAGGCCGGCAACCGCCGCGATGCGTCGACCGGCGCAGTCGCTGCGCCGATTCACCTGTCCACCACGTATTCGCACCCGGCCGCCGGCCAATCGACCGGGTACGACTACTCGCGCCTAGCCAACCCTACCCGCACGGTGCTAGAAGACACCATCGCAAAGCTCGAAGGCGGGGTGCGCGGGTTTGCGTTCGCCTCCGGGATGGCAGCGATACACGCCGTCTGCTCCTTACTCTCTCCGGGCGATCACGTCATTGCTAGCGACGATTTGTACGGCGGCACCTACCGCTTGTTTGAGGAAATTTTGCGCCCGCTGGGCATCACTGTCAGCTATCTGAGCGAGGGCCGTACCGACGCACTCCGGTCGCTTTTGACGGAACGCACCAAGGCCATCTTCCTCGAGACCCCAACCAACCCGACGATGAAAATCTACGACATCCAAGCCTTGGCTGACGTGGCTCGGGCGCATGGCGCCCTGACGGTGGTCGACAACACGTTCATGACCCCCTACTACCAACGGCCGCTGGAACTGGGCGCAGACATCGTCCTGCACTCAGGCACCAAGTACCTGGGCGGGCATAACGACGTCGTCTGCGGCCTAGTGGCCGTGCGCGACGAAACACTGGCGGAACGGATCGCGTTCTATCAAAACGCCATCGGGGCAGTGCTCGGGCCGCACGACAGCTACCTGATGGTGCGCGGACTGAAGACCTTAGCCCTGCGCATGGAGCGGCATAACGAGAACGCCCGCGCGATTGCCGAGTGGCTGCTGCAGCACCCGCTGGTCACCCGCGTCTACTACCCGGGCCTCGAACACCACCCTGGCCGAGACGTGCATGAACGCCAGGCCAGCGGCTACAGCGGCATGGTCTCGTTCGAGGTCAAGGACGTGCGCATGGTGGAACCGATTCTCAACCACGTACGCATCATCACGTTTGCCGAAAGCCTGGGCGGGGTTGAGTCGCTCATCACCTACCCGTCCGTGCAGACTCACCACGACATCCCGCCGGAGGTGCGACAGGCCATCGGCGTCACCGATACCCTGCTCCGCCTGTCGGTGGGTATCGAACACAGAGACGACCTGATTGCTGACTTGGCCCAGGCGTTCGATCACGCCCGCCGCGCGCTGGAGGCGGTAGAGGTATGACCGACATCCGCCAGGCGCTCACGGAGCGCATCCTCGTCCTCGACGGCGCCATGGGGACGATGATTCAGGCCCTGAACCTCGGCGAGGACGATTTTGGCGGGAAAGCGTACGACGGGTGCAACGAATACCTGACCCTCACCCGCCCGGACGTCATCCTCGCCATCCACCGCCAGTACCTTGAGGCGGGTGCGGACATCATCGAGACCAACACGTTTGGCGGTACGCCGCTGGTGTTGGGGGAGTACGGGCTGGCCGAGCGGGCGCTGGAAATCAACCGGCGCGCTGCGGAGCTCGCCCGCCAGGCGGCGGACGAGTTCTCGACCGGGGCGTGGCCGCGTTTTGTGGCCGGCAGCATGGGCCCGACCACGAAAAGCCTGTCGGTGACCGGGGGCCTCACGTTTGACGAGCTGACCGCCCACTACCGCGTGCAGGCACAGGGGCTGATTGAGGGCGGGGCGGACGTTTTACTGCTCGAAACCTCGCAAGATTTGCTCAACGTCAAGGCGGCGAGCCTCGGCATCGAGCAGGCGTTTGCGGATACCGGCAAACGGCTGCCCATCATGATCTCCGGCACCATCGAGCCGATGGGCACGACCTTGGCTGGCCAGACCATCGACGCCTTGTACCTGGCCGTCGAGCACCTAAAGCCCATCACGGTGGGCCTTAACTGCGCCACCGGGCCCGAATTCATGCGCGATCACGTCCGCGTCCTAGCCGGCCTGGCGGCCTGCGGGGTGAGCTGCTACCCGAACGCTGGCCTGCCGGACGAGGACGGCCACTACCACGAGACTCCAGACAGCTTCGCGAAAAAAGTGGCCGACTTCGTCGAGCAGGGCTGGCTGAACGTGGTCGGCGGCTGCTGCGGGACCACGCCGGCGCACATCGCCGCGGTGCGTAAGGTCATTGAGGGCCGGCCGCCGCGCCGGTTTGCCCCGCGCCACGGCCACGCCGTCTCCGGCCTGGAGGCGGTCTTCTATGAGGAAGACAACCGGCCCATTCTCGTCGGCGAGCGGACGAATGTCATCGGTTCGCGCAAATTCCGGCGTTTGATTGCCGAAGGCCAGTATGAAGCGGCGGCCGAAATTGCCCGTGCCCAGGTCAAGTCAGGCGCCCAGGTCATCGACATCTGCCTAGCCGATCCGGACCGCGACGAGGCGGCTGACATGGCCGCGTTCTTACCGCACGCAGTGCGCAAGGTGAAAGTGCCCTTGATGATTGACTCGACCGACGCCGCGGTGGTCGAACTCGGGCTGAAACACTCCCAGGGCAAAGCCATCATCAACTCCACCAACCTGGAGGACGGCGAGCCGCGGCTGGCCCGCTTCGCGGAGCTGGCGCGGCGTTACGGGGCCGCACTGGTGGTGGGCACCATCGACGAACAAGGCATGGCCGTCTCGCGCGAGCGAAAGTTGGAAGTCGCCCTGCGCGAGGTGGACCTGTTGGTCAACAAATACGGCCTTTCCCCCTCCGACATCATCATCGATCCGCTCACCTTCCCGGTCGGCACAGGGGATGAGAAGTACATCGGATCGGCCTTGGAGACGGTGGAAGGGATTCGCCTCATTCGCGAGCGCCTGCCGGAGTGCCCGACCATCCTCGGCGTCAGCAACGTCTCCTTCGGCCTGCCCCCGGCAGGGCGCGAGGTGCTCAACTCGGTGTTTCTGTACGAGTGTACCAAGGCGGGGCTATCCTACGCCATCGTCAACGCCGAGAAGCTGGAGCGCTACGCCTCCATCCCGGAGGAGGAAAAACGCCTGGCGGAGCGGCTCTTGTTTGAGACGAGCGATGAACTGGTGGCCGAATTTACGGCCTTCTATCGCGAAAAAAAGGTCACCGCCAAGGTCGACACCGCCAGCCTGCCACTGGAGGAGCGGCTGGCCCGCTATATCGTTGAAGGTACCAAGGAGGGCCTCATCCCGGACCTCGACGAGGCGCTCAAGCGGTACAAGCCGCTCGACATCATCAACGGCCCCTTGATGGACGGGATGAACGAGGTGGGGCGGCTGTTCAACAACAACGAGCTGATTGTCGCCGAGGTACTGCAGAGCGCCGAGGTGATGAAGGCGGCGGTGGCGTACCTCGAGCCGTTCATGGAACGGGCGGACGCGGCCAACAAAGGCACCGTGCTCCTCGCGACTGTCAAGGGTGACGTACACGACATCGGCAAAAACCTGGTGGAAATCATCCTCGCCAACAACGGCTTTGGTGTCGTCAACCTGGGCATCAAAGTGCCGCCGGAGCAGTTGATTCAGGCATACCGGGAGGTCAAACCAGACATCATCGGCCTCTCCGGGCTGCTCGTCAAATCGGCCCAGCAGATGGTGGTGACGGCGGAAGACTTTCGCCAGGCCGGGATTACGGCACCGCTGTTGGTGGGCGGCGCGGCGTTGACGAAAAAGTTCACCTTTACCCGCATCAAGCCAAAGTACGACGGACCGGTGATTTACGCCAAGGACGCGATGGAGGGGCTCGACTACGCCAACCGGCTGGTCGACGATGAGGCCAGACCCGACCTGCTGATGGAACTGGACGCGGTGCAGAAAGAGATGGAAGGGCGTGGCGTGGTGGAGGCCGCCCCCACCAAGGCGCCGGAGGGCCCCTGGGTCTCGCCCATCCGCCGCGACGCGCCCGTGTTCATGCCGCCGGATACGGACAGGCACGTCCTGCGCGACGTACCGCTGACCCAGATTCGCCCGTACCTGAACCTGCAGATGCTGCTCGGCAAACACCTGGGGCTGACGGGAAACGTCGAAAAACGGATTGCCGAGCGAGACGAAAAAGCGCTGGAGCTCTTAGACCTGATTGACGATCTCGTCCGTCAATGCAGCCAGGACCGTCTGCTGCAGCTTAACGCGGTGTACCGTTTCTTCCCGGCGCAGGCGGAGGGGAACGCTATGCACGTGTACCACCCGTCCGACCCAACGCAGGTGTTGGAGACGTTCGTCTTTCCGCGTCAATCGAAACCGCCCTACCTGTGCCTGGCCGACTTCTTACGCCCGGTTGATGCGGGCGTCATGGACTACGTGGCGTTCTTCTCGGTGACGGCCGGCCGCGGCGTGCGCGAACTGGCCGAGCGCTGGAAGCAGGCCGGCGACTACCTGCGGTCTCATGCCCTGCAGGCGCTGGCCTTGGAATTGGCTGAGGCGTTGGCCGAACGGTTGCACCAGATCATCCGCGATAGGTGGGGGTTCCCGGACCCGCCGGAAATGACCATGCGGGAACGGTTTATCGCCCGCTACCAGGGCATCCGCGTGTCCTTCGGCTACCCGGCCTGCCCCAACCTCGAGGACCAGGCCAAACTGTTCCGGTTGATTCACCCCGAGGACATCGGAGTTGAGCTGACGGACGGGTTCATGATGGACCCGGAGGCGAGTGTTTCGGCTTTGGTGTTTGCCCACCCCGAAGCGAAGTACTTCAGCGCGGAGTAGAACACAAAACGCGGCGCAAGTTGATTGACGAGTCGCTGTCTGACGATTGATAAGTCCGGGGCGCGGCCCCTCGCACACACCCCCGCATCCGGCCATCGGGTTGCGGTGAGCCGGCGGGAGATGGGAGATGAGACCATGAGCCAGCCCACTCTGCACGCATTTCTCCAAGCCCTGCGCCAGCGGCCTCTCATCGGGGATGGCGCCATGGCGACCCTCCTGCACCAGGCGGGGGCGCCCATCCGCACCTGCTGTGAGGCGCTCTGCCTGACCCATGCGCATTGGGTGGAAAAGGTTCACCGCGCCTACCTGGAGGCGGGCGCAGACGTGATTCAAACGAATACGTTCAGCGGCCACCGGATTGGCCTGGCCCGGCACGGGCTGGCAGATGCGGTGAAGGAGGTCAACCAAGCGGCGGTGCGCGCCGCAAAGTCTGCCGTGGCTTCTGTCGGCGCGAATGGCGCCGGTGTGCACGGCGTCAGGCAAAACGCCGCTTCGGCCGACGAGTCAAAGAGCGATGCTTCGCATGGCGTTGCTTGGCACGGCGAGCGGCAGGTGTTTATCCTTGGCACCATCGGATCGACCGCGGATTTGGGACACAGCCATGGCCACGCCGCCGCGGCGCCCCTGGCAGCGTCCGATTTGGCCCTGGTCTACGAGGAGCAGGCCAGCGCCCTGCTAGCGGCGGGAGTCGACGGCATTTTGCTCGAAACCTTCCCAGACCTAGAGGAAATGCTGCTGGCTATCGAAGCGGTGCGCAAGCTGACATCGCTTCCCATCGTGGCCAACCTGTCCCCCGACGCCATCGGCGTCACCCGCGATGGCCACGCCCTGGCGGACGCGTTTATGGCCATGCAGGAGGCGGGCGCCGATGTGGTAGGGCTCAACTGCCGCCTTGGTCTGTCTGGGATTCTGCGCAGCTATGAGAGCCTGAGCCTGAATCCGACCAGTCTGTACGCGGCGGTGCCCAACGGCGGCATGCTGCAACTGGAAGACGGCGACTACTCGTTTACCGGGAGCACCGCGTACTTTGCCGACATCCTCAGCCAACTGGCGGCCTATGGCGTGCGCTTTCTGGGCGGTTGCTGCGGCACGACGCCAGAGCACATCCGCGCCTTGGCCGAGCACCTCAAGGATTGGCAGCCGACGACCGAGTCCCCAACCGGTACGGCCCGCGCGACCGAATCATGCCCACGAGTCTTGACCCGCTCCGCCCGAGGAACGACGGACGCCCCAGCAGCGCCTGCTCCCGCCTCAGCTGGGCATGAGGAACCCACAGCCCCCACTGAGTCCCTTGTGGAACGCGTTCAGCGCCAGGTGACGGTGATTGTCGAGCTCGATCCGCCCCGCACCCCCTCCTTAGGCCGCTATCTGGAAGGGGCGCGCGCCCTGCACCAGGCCGGCGCGGACGCCATCACCATCGCCGACAACTCGCTCGGAACCGTGCGTGTCAGCAACATGGCCGTCGCCAGCCTGCTCAAGGCGGAAGGCATCGAACCCCTGGTGCACGTGACCTGCCGCGACAGAAACCTCATCGGTCAGCAGTCGCACCTGATGGGCCTGCACGTGCTCGACATTCATCACATCCTCCTGGTCACGGGCGATCCGTCCCGCTTCGGCGACCTGCCGGGCGCCACGTCGGTCTACGACGTCTCGTCCACCGAGTTGACCAAGATGGTGCGGCGGCTCAACCAAGGCGTGGCGTTCTCCGGCCAGCCACTCAAGCACCCAGTCCATTTCGTGGTCGGCACGTCGTTTAACCCGCACGTGCGCAACTTCGACAAAGCCATCGAACGCCTGCAGCGAAAGCTGGACGCCGGCGCCGACTTCGTGATGACACAGCCGGTGTACGACGTACGCCTTATGGAGCGGATCGCCCGGGCGGTGGAGCCGTTTGCCGCCCCGGTGTTCATCGGTATCATGCCTTTGACCAGCGCACGCAACGCCCAGTTCCTGCACAACGAGGTACCGGGCATCGACATCCCGGATGCGGTGCTGACACGCATGACAGCCGCCCCCGCCGAGACTGCGGCCGAGGAAGGGCTGGCCATCGCGCGGACGCTCATCGTCGAGGCGTTGCACCACTTCCGTGGCATCTATCTAGTGACCCCGTTCCTGCGCTATGAATTGACCGTGCAACTGACCCAGTTTATCCGCAGCGCCACCGCCGCCAAGCAGTACGCGTAAGGCAGCGGCGGAGTGCGTTGCTAGACGGCATGGAGCTTTCTATACTGAGAAAAACGGGACACTCCACGGAGGTATACGCATGAATACGTTGTCCGACACGGCCCTGCAGCAGATTGTCACATATCCCAATCGAGCCGCCAGGCATTCGATATTCTAGAACAGCAGGGCATCCTGTCGGAAGAATTGGCTGTGCGCCTCAAGTCGATGGGTGGATTTCGGAATATCGCTGTCCACGATTACCAGCGTCTCAGTATGGAGGTCGTCCGAAGCATCATCTCTTATCACTTGGACGATTTTCGCGCCTTTTGCGAGATCATCCTGCAGCTTGGACCCTAAGGCTTGCCCTTGCAGCTCAAATCCATCCCGTGTATTCTCATTCTAACGAAAGGTAAGTACCTACCCTGAGGAATGAAGGTGAGACCATGACGAGCTTGCAAAAGATTACCCGCGCCACCAATCCAGAGGCCATGGGCCGAACGCCGCAGCGGGTGTTCCCCACGCGGCGGCTGTTGTATCCAGATCCGTTCATCCTCCTGGATCACTTCGCGATGACGAAGCCGGACGGGTTTCCCAATCACCCGCACCGCGGGTTTGAAATCATCTCCTATGTGCTGGGCGGAGCGATGGCCCACGAGGACAGCTACGGGCACGCCAGCGTTATCCCCACCGGCGGCGTACAGACCGTCACCGCCGGCCGCGGCTTGGTGCACTCGGAGATGCCCCACGGCGAAGAGACGGCCACCGGGCTGCAGCTGTGGATCAACCTGCCGCGGGCCGACAAGCAGCTGGACCCGTCGTATGCCGAATTCGCCCCGGATAACCTGCCCGTGACCCGAGATGAAGGCGTCACGGTAACGACGATTGTCGGCCCCGAATCCCCGGTGAAGATTCACCGTGACCTCCGCTATGTCGATGTTCAGTTGGAGGCTGGGGCTCGGTACCAGGGACAGCTGCCGGCTGGTTACCAGGGATTTATGTACATCTTGGCAGGACGAGGTCGGTTCTCCCTGGTGCCGGAGGGAGAAACGCCGGTCACTCTGCAGGCCGGCGACGCGGTGGAAGCTGAGAAGGGCGACCTGTTATTCATCCCAGCCCTGGCCGAGGAAAACCGGTTGTGGACGAGCGCCATCGACACGCGCCTGCGCTTTGTCTACGCCGTCGGCCCCCCGATTGGGGAGCAACCCATCTATAACGGCCCGTTCGTCGATTGAGCATCTAACGATTGAGGAACACACCGGCCAACTGGGGAGGTCAGGCCATCGACAAGCATGGGCTGAGAAACGCCTCCAGGGTTTCCCGCCAGTGCGGCAGAGGAGAGACCCCGGCATCCGCGAGACCAGCCTGGGACAAGACCGAGTAGCGGGGACGCCGGGCGGGCAGCTGTAAGTCGGCGGTGGCGACCGCCTCCACCTGCACGCGGTCGGCGAGACCTGCAGCCGTGAAGATGGCGCACGCAAACTCATGCCAAGAGCAGGCGCCGGCGCCGGCGATGTGGTGAATGGTTGGCGCCGTAGGGGTATCGGCCAATACCAACTGCCAGATGGCCCGCGCGAGTTCGGCGCAGCAAGTGGGGCTGCCGACCTGGTCACGCACGACCGCGAGCCGCGCACGGCCGTTCCGGCGCGCGGCGATTTGCGCCCTGGCAGCCGCCAGCATGGTGCGGACAAAGTCCCTCCGCTCGGGATGGCCGCCGTACAGCCAGGACGTACGGACGATGTCACAGTGCGGCGTCAATTCGCATATCCAGCGCTCCCCCAGCCACTTGCTGCGTCCGTACTCATTGATGGGGTGCGGCGTATCCGTCGGCAGGTAGGGGGCGCGTTTCTCGCCGTCAAACACATAGTCGGTGCTGACATAGACCAGGCGCGCACCGGTCTGGGCGCAGGCCAAAGCGAGAACGGCAGAGCCAAAGCTGTTGGTTTGAAACGCCTCCGCTTTCCCTTCCCGCTCGGCCAGATCCACCTTCGTGTAGGCGGCGGCGTGAATAACGACGTCCGGCCTGACCTCCGACAGACACGCGTACACCTGCCGGGCGTCACTCACGTTCAACTGCGTTCGCACAAACGCGCGGACCTCGACCGGATGGAGTCCCCCAGCCACGCCATTGACCGAAAGCCCCTGTTCCAACCGCGCGCCCAGGCGCAACAGGTCATACCCCAACAATCCGCCAGCACCCGTGATGACGACACGCACACAGCGCACCTCCCACAATACCCTCTGGTTTGTTCCAGTGTACGGGGTCCCCGGCCGCCCACTTACATGGGCGATTCCTCCAACCGCGCCCGCCACCAAGCTTCGTGATCGACATACCAGCGCACCGTGTCCGCCAGCCCCTGACGGAAATCATAGCTCGGGCGCCAGCCCAACTGCTGCCGCAGCTTGCTCGCATCGAGGGCATAGCGAAAATCGTGGCCTGGCCGGTCGGAGACAAACTCGATGCGCGATTCGTCCAGGCCGAGCAACGACAAAATGTGTTCAGCGATGGACAAGTTGGTCTGCTCGTTGTTCGCGCCGACGTTATACACCTCGCCCGGAACCCCGCGGTATAGGACCCGTTCCAGGGCCCGACAGTGATCCCGCACGTGAATCCAATCCCGCACGTTCAGCCCGTTTCCGTAAATGGGAAGGGTACGGCCCGTGAGCGCGTGGATGATGAGACGCGGAATCAACTTCTCCGGGTGTTGGTAGGGTCCGTAGTTGTTCGAACAACGAGTGATGCACACCGGCACCCCGTAGGTCTTGAAATAGGCCCGGGCCAACAGGTCCGCCGCCGCTTTGGAGGCGGAATATGGGCTGTTCGGCATAAGAGGGCTCTGCTCCGTGAACTGCCCGTCGTCACCCAGACTGCCATACACTTCATCGGTGGAAACCTGTACAAACTTCTCGACCCTAAGTTGGCGGGCGCACTCTAACAGCACCCGCGTACCTTCGACGTTGGTGCGGACAAACTGCCCACTGGCTGCAATTGACCTGTCGACATGCGACTCGGCCGCAAAGTGCACCACCGCGTCCACCCCGGCCATGGCGCGGTATACCACCCGATGGTCACAGATGTCCCCGTGGACAAACTGGTGCCTATCGTCCAACCCCTTAAGGTTTTCCAAGCTGCCGGCGTACGTCAGCGCGTCCAGGTTGACAATCTCCACGCGCGCGTCGGAGGCCAGCATATGGCGACAGAAGTGGCTGCCGATGAACCCGGCTCCGCCGGTCACCAGAATGCGTATCCTCATCGCCCCCTAACGGTTCTCGGTCGTCCAATCCGTCCATCGACTGTACACAGGATTCTCTTTATCTATAATTACTGGGTATTCCATGTTAAAAAACCATTCGTTGGCCAGGGCCAAAGCGGAAAACGTGCCCGCATCCAGCCAGAGATCGGGCCACACCCGATAGTCCAACAACCCGTCTTCCAGATAGGCACGGTTGACGTCAGTAATTTCGTATTCACCACGCCCGGAAGGTGTGAGTGAATCAATATAGTCGAAAACCCGTTCGTCGTACAGATACACGCCATGTTCGAAAACCTGGATTTCGTCCTCATTAATGATGAAATTCTGTGGAGCGCAGGCGGATCGTGGGATAATCCCCCCACCCGCGAAAGTATTCTGCAAGTGGAGGTAAATTGACGGGCAACCCCTTGGCCAGCGGATGGCGTCATTTTTGGAACACGCGCGTAGGCCGGCCTGGGGTGTGAAAGACCCCCGGCTCCTCTTGACGTTCGACCTGTGGCGGCCCTATTTCGAGGCATTGCCGCAAACCACGTACGTATTTATTCACCGCCCGTTTGCCGCGTCCGTGCGGTCCTTGCCGTTTCGGGACGGCTTTTGGACAATCCGCTCCCATACGTGGCCGCACTCAACGCCCGGCTGGGCCAGGAAAGCAACCACAATGTGGAACTGGTGATGAACTGGTTGATAAAAAGCCTGAAACGCTTTGAGAACGGCAAGCCGTAAAAAGACAAACACTGAGAAGACAGACGGTCCGAGGCGCCCACCCGTGCCGTGTGGTCGAGCGGAGTGATTGCCAGAGCATTCCGTTTGCAGCCGAGCTGCGGCGCGCGTTCTGCTCACCCGTTTCGCTTGAGGCGGCCCGTGCGCATCGCCCAGCGTTCGGCAATGACAAAAATCCCGAGCCCAACCGGAATGAGCAGCACGCCGATGACCGCCAACTTGAGCAGCGACAGCCACAAATCTCCAAGCCCCGCGTCGTTTAGGAGCGCCGCCCGCGCCATCTCCAACGAATAGGTGGCCGGCGACAGCCAGGACAGCCACTGCACCCAGTGCGGCAACACCGTGACCGGATAGTACACGCCGGAGATGAGCAAGATGACCCCCTGGATGATGTGCGTCGCCTGCGATCCGCGCTCGGTCGACAACAGCGGCAACACGGCGGCAATCAGCCCGAGCCCCATGAAGCTAAGACTCGATACCAACAGGACCACCACCGCCGCCCACAAGTTGGCGTGCTGCAGCGGCAGGTGGAAGAACAGCGCCACCGCGGCCAACACCACCAAAGTGCGCGCGATCCCGTACGTCACTCCGTACAGGCAGGTCCCGAGCAGGTGGGTCAGGCGGCGAATCGGCGCCATGAACGTGTACTCAATGGTCCCCTCCCAGCGTTCATAGCTGATGGAGTTGGCCACCTCGTCAAACAGGATGGACAGGTACCCCCAAAGCAGCGCCCCGATGACCAGGTACAAAATCGTGGTGCTGCGCTGGCTGGCCGGCACCTGGTAGCCAATCAGTCCGATGGTGAGCGCATTGATGATGTTGTAGAACAAAAACACGATTTCCCAAGACAGATACCGCTTGACCAAGCGAAAGTTGCGCTCGACAAAGGCGTACAGGGTGCCCGTCTCGCGCGCAATCGACCCCTCAAGCCAAATCCTCATCCATCATCGCCTCCTCAAAGTCTCGACCGACAAACGCAAAGAACACGTCCTCAAACGTCTTCGTGTCCGATCCCGCCTGACGTTTGAGCGCCTGCGGCGTGTCGAGGGCCACCAACCGACCGCCGTCCAGAATCGCCACGCGGTCGCACAACCGCTCCGCCTCCGCCATGTCGTGCGTGGTCAGGATGATGGTCGTCTCGCGGGTCGCCTTAATCTCTTCCACAAAGTCCTGCACGTCGCGGCGCGACTTCGGATCGAGCCCGGTCGTAGGCTCATCCAGCAGCAACAACTCCGGCGTCGTCATGAAGGCGCGCGCAATCGCCACCTTCTGCTGTTGACCGCGGGACATGCTCTCGAGCGTCGCATTTACCTTCGCCGCGGAAAAGCCCAGGCGGCCAAGGATGTAGTGCACCCGCTCTTTCGTCTCCTGGCTTGATAACCCGTACAGTCGGCCTGTGAACATCAGGTTTTCTAGCGCCGACAGCTTCTTGAAGAACGATGCCTCCACCGACACCCGGTTGATGCGCCGGCGGATTTCCCGGGCGTGCCGGGTCACATCCAGGCCAAAGACCTCAATCGTGCCTTCATCCGGCAAGAGCAGCGTGGAAATGAGTCGTATCAACGTCGACTTGCCTGATCCGTTTGCGCCCAAGACCCCGAGCACCTCGCCTGGGTAGGCGTCCAGCGAAATGCCTGCGACGGCCGTGACCTCCCGTTTGCGACGCCGCCACAGCCCGCGCCGCACCACACCCGCGTCGCCCGGCTGCGCGTCCTCGTAGAAGCGCTTGACCACGTTCTCACAGTGAATGACCGGATTCTTGGTGTCGACCGGATTGGCCGTATGGACCGGGTTAGCTGTATGACCCGGATTGGTCATGTTCGCCGTGTTTCGCAACTTTATCCCTCCGTTTCCCACAACTCGCTGCCTTTCTACACGGCCTTTCCAACTCAAAAAGCCACGGGCAGTCCCGTGGCTGTGGCTACGTAAGGTTAATGTTCCTGTTCCGCCACGGGAACCGGGCCCGCGGCGCAGAGAGACGCTAGTCGGCGTCTCGCCGAGGATGGAAAGACAGTCGCAGGCCGAAGTATGGAGTTGTCCGCGTGATGACGCCAACAGACGCACGAATCCCCCGGGTCCTACCGCCGATGAGCTGCACCCCGACGGTTTGCTGCCGTACCCCGAGTGGGGCTCCGTAGCGAATTTGCGACATCACACGTCCTCCTCTCCGACCGCGTCCATGCTTGTTGGTGCTAACAATCAAATGCACGCATGCCATTCGGCACATCGCGAATTGAATTGCCAGTATCATCATACTACCAGCAAATGTAGTGGTCGTCAAGAGACAAGATGATACGGAGCACCCGTTTTGTCCGCGGTTTCAGCATCCAAATACTCACACCAAAACAAGGGGATGTCCCTCAGCGCACTTGGCACTTTTGAGACAGCCCCTTTTACGATGTTCGTATTAAAATTGAGCGACGGGCGTTCCTAGTTTGTTCAGTGTTTCCCGAATGAACGCCGGTTCGTCGGCCGGCATACGCGACGAAACGTAGTTGCCGTCGACGACCACTTCTTGATCGACATAGTTCGCACCCGCGTTGATAAGGTCATCTTTCAGAGGAGGGAAACACGTCAACGTCTTGCCTTTGGCGAGACCTGCGCTAATCAGAATTTGAGGCCCATGGCAGATGGCCGAAATCAGTTTGCCCTGACTATCCATGTCCTTGACGAATTGCTGTACTTGTTTGTTAATACGCAGGTTTTCTGGTGACGATCCGCCTGGAATGACGACCGCGTCAAACTGATCCGCCTTCACTTCGTCAATGGAAGCATCGGTCATATACGTTGCCTGTTTGTTCTTGCCTGTCAGCTGTTCACCTTTTTTCAGCCCGACAATGACCGCTTCGTGGCCCGCTCCTTTGATGGCTTCGTACGGTTTTTGCATCTCAGAATCCTCGAATTCGTTGGCCAGTAGGAAAGCAACTTTCTTCATATCTGCTTAACTCCTTTTAACATGATGATTGGGTGCCCGTACTTTACGATGCCCTTTTTTGGATCTTCCAACCAACGACATCTGAAGTATGCATCACGAGAACAAACCGGCGTGTGCCGACGAGAAACACAGATTGATCGGGGCGAGCACCGTGTTTTTGGCGACAACTGTATCATCCGCTGAGACCGCCAACCAACAAATCAGCAACCCGCTCCGTGGCGTCAATGTAGATTTTGAACACATGAATCCGGGAGACCGTCAACCCTACAATGAATTCATCCATGACCTCGGAAGCGCTGTGCGTAGAGAAGGATTCATGATGTCAATCGCGCTTGGCCCTAAAACGAGTGACATGCCCGAGGCCGCCTGGATGGGAGCATTCGATTACAGGACGCTGGGCGCAGAAGTCGATTTTCTGATGCTCATGACCTATGAGTGGGGTTGGGTCGGCGGACCTCCGATGCCAGTCGCCCCAATCAATCAAGTGAGAGCCGTTCTTGAATACGCCACGTCTGTTATCCCAAGCAACAAAATCCTTATGGGCATTCCCTTATACGGGTACGACTGGCGGCTCCCTCATCAACCGGGGCGGCTAGCTTCCGGACTCTCCGCAAATGCCGCTCAAAATCTCGCCTTGGAGCGACAGGTGCCCATCCAATGGGATCATGATGCCGCCTCTCCGTATTTCCACTATACAGTGGAGAATGAACGCCACATCGTTTGGTTTGAGGATGCGATGAGTGTGGCCGCTAAGTTTAACCTCGTCTTCGAGTTTGACCTTCGAGGCGTCAGCTATTGGGTTCTCCCCAATTCATTTCCACAAAATTGGAATCTGTTGAATGATGTCTTCGAGATCCAGAAACCCGCACTCGCCCGGTGAGGATGGAAGCAGTGCATTCATTTGAAGCATCGCAAACTGAGTCTAGCCGGCCGAGCATACAACATCTCGGCCGGCTGCGTTATGTAAGGTGAAGCCTATCAAAACTCGCCTATCACAGCTCGTCCCAATTGAGGTTGGCCGCCTTGGTGTAGCTGGTGACCTTCTGCTCGAAGAAGTCCGTCTTGGTCGAGTTGATGGCGGCGTACTGATCGACCCAGCGCATGGGATGATCCGTAACCTCTGGGTACAACGGTTCCAGTCCGAGGGATTTGAGCCGCTGGTTAGCCAGGTACTTGATGTAGCGGTCAATCAAATAGTCGCTGAGGCCGGCAATTTCCCCCGCCGTCACGTACTGTCCCCAGGCGATTTCATGTTCCACGGCCTGCGCCATCATGGCCCGCAGCTCCTCAATCAACGCGTCCGTCACCAAATCCGGGTTTTCCCGCCGAATCTCCTCGAAAATGTGCCGGAACAAGGCCAGGTGCGTCAGTTCATCCCGCTGAATGTACTTGATCTCGGACACCGTGCCGAGCATCTTGCCCTGACGACCGAGGGCGAAGAAGAAGCTAAACCCGGAGTAGAAGTAGACGCCCTCAAGGATAAAGTTGGCCATCACCGTCTTGACCAGGTTGCGATCGGTCGGGTCGGCGATGAATTCCTCATAACGGTCAGTGATGAACTGGTTGCGGCGCAAGAGGTGTTCGTCGTTTCGCCACTCGTTGTAGATTTGATCCCGCACCTGAGCGGACACCACCGAGTCGAGGATGTACCCGTACGACTGGGAGTGTACCGCCTCCTGGAAGGCGTGGACGGTCAGGCACAGGTTGACCTCGGGCGCGGTGATGTATTCGTTGATGTTGGGCAAATTGTGCGTCTGGATGCTGTCCAGGAAGATGAGAAAGGACAGGATTTTGTTGAACGCCCGCTGCTCTCCAGGGCTGAGCTGCGCATACTGGCGGGCGTCATCAGCCAGGGCAATCTCCTCGGGAATCCAGAAGTTGCTCATCATCGCCCGGTACATCCGGTATGCCCACTCGTACTTGACGTTGTTCAGCTCAATCAGGTTGGTGGTGTTGCCGCCGATGATGCGTCGCTTGCCCCAGTCCCGCTCACCCGCTTCGTTGAACAGTTTCGTCCGTTCCAATTGCATGGTTTGTCTGGTCCCTCCACTCCGTCTCTTTGTATCAAAAATTCACGAGCTGACGCGCCGGCGCGCCGCGCGGACGATGGCCGCACCGCTCACGCCGAACGGTCGCCGAACTTAGACCTATGGGTAGCGGAGCCACGCCCAGCACCGGGTACTTACGCCGAGCATGCGGCGCAATCTTCCACTTCCAGCGACTTGTTGCGGACGTAGTAGATGGTCTTGAGGCCCAACCTCCACGCCTTAAGGTACAGGTCGAGAAAGTCGCGGACGTGGATGTCGGGCGTGATGTACAGGTTGAACGACTGTGATTGGTCGATGTGGCGCTGGCGCACCGCCGCCGCCCGAATGCTCCAAGTTTGGTCGATGGTGTGTGCCTCCTTGTAGTACCAGAACGTCCGCTCGTTCAGGTTGGGCGCGGTCTGAGGGACGACACCGTTCTTCTTCTCTTCGAGGAAGAAGCGGGCGAAGACCGGATCTATCCCGGCGGTGCTCCCGGCAATCAGGCTGGTGCTGCTAGTCGGCGCGACGGCAAACAGGTACCCGTTGCGCAGGCCGAAGCGAGCCACGTCCTGACGCAGGCCGTCCCAGTCCGGGCCGCCCGGGCGCGAGTGGTAGCCGCGCAAGTCAAAGTAGGCCCCCGTCTGCCAGTCTGACCCCGCAAACAGCGGGTACGCCCCCTTCTCCTGAGCCAGGCGCATAGACGTGCGGATCGCAAAGAAGTTGATCCACTCGAACAGCTCGTCCACCGCCTTCAGGTGTTCCTCCGACTCCCACTGGATTCCCCGCTCGGCCAGGTACTGATGGTAGCCACTGATGCCGAGTCCCACGGCGCGGTAGCGCTGGTTGGTGATTTTCGCCTGCGGCACCGGGTATTCGTTCTGGTCAATGACGTTATCGAGCATCCGCACCTGGCGTTCCACCACCCGCTCGATGTCGGCCAAATCCTCGCAGCGCCCGAGGTTGAGCGAAGACAGGTTGCAGACGACAAAGTCGCCGGCATGGTAGCGGATGACGATGTCGCCGTCTTCGGTCGTCTCCTCGACCACCTGCATGGGGCTCATGTTCTGGACAATCTCGGTGCACAGGTTGCTGCAATAGACCATGCCGGCATGCTTGTTGGGGTTCATCCGGTTGGCGGTGTCGCGGAAAAACACAAACGGTGTGCCGGTCTCAAAGGCGGACTGGAGGATGCGGCGCATCACGTCGATGGCCGGGACCTCTACTCGGTCCAGTTGCGAATTGTCAATGCACGCCTGGTAGCGGCGTTCAAACTCCTCGCCCCAGCTGTCTTCGAGGCGGAAACCCATCACCTGTTCCACCTCGTGCGGACAGAACAGGTACCAAGCCTCGCGCCGCTCCACCCGGCGCATGAATTCGTCCGGGACGCAGACCGCAGGGAAGATGTCGTGCGCCTTCATCCGCTCGTCACCGTTGTTGGTGCGCAGCTGTAAAAAGTCGAGGATGTCCTTGTGCCACACGTCCAGGTAAATGGCCGCCGCTCCCTGGCGCATGCCCAGCTGATTGCAGCTGACGGCGGTGTTGTTGTAGTTCTTAATCCACGGAATGACGCCCCCGCTGGCCCCTTTGTAGCCGCGGATGGCGGCGCCGCGGGAGCGGATTTTTCCGACGTAGATGCCCATCCCGCCGCCGTGTTTGGAAACGCGAGCAAACGCCTTGTCCGTCTCGTAGATGCTGATTAAATCGTCCTCTGGCATGTCGATGAAGCACGAGCTGAGCTGGTGGTGCCGCTTGCGCGCGTTGCTCAGGGTCGGGGTAGCGACTGTCATTTTCAGGCTGGAGAGGACGTCGTAGAACTCCTTGGCCCGCCGCACCCTGTCTACTTCGCCCAAGGCCAGGTGCATGGCGACGCCCATAAACAATTCCTGCGGCAGCTCGAGCAGCTCCCCATCCAGGCCGCGAATCACGTACCTATCCAGCAGCTGTTTCAAGCCGACATACGTAAACAAAAAGTCCCGCTCCGGCTTGATGTACGCCTCCAGCTCGGCAATCTCGGCTTCTGCGTACGTCTCGCGGATGTACGCGCCGTAACGGCCCAAGTGCTCGAGGTGTCGAATCAGCCCGGCAAAGTTTTCGTAGGCCTCACCGGGGATGCCAGCACGTTCGCGGTTTTCGCGCACCTGGCGCCGACTCCGGTAGAGGAGCAGGCGGGCGGCCACGTACTGCCAGTCCGGCTCCTCGACCGACGTCTGCTCGACCGCGGTTTGTGTGGCGACCGCCAACCAGGCATCGAGAGACCCCTGAATAGGCGCCTGGGCGCGCAAAAGCGGCCATAACGCCTGCGGTTGGCAAGCAGGACACGCATCGCAGGCAGCGTGAACAAGCGTGACCAGCTCGGCCGGAATCCCCTCGATTGCTTCGATGGCAGCGTCAGTATGGACGGGACGCGGCAGGGTCGTATTTTGCGGCATCGAACATCCTCTCCCTCAACGTGATGTGTGGCTTGATTTCGGTGTTTTCTCGAAGTATTCGATCCCGCCGGCTGACTCCACCTGGCGTCTCGTCCGAACACGCTGCCTTTGCTGCGCCTGCCTTTGCAGAGCATGCCGGCCCGCTCCCAGCCACGCGAAAAACCCCCGTCTCCCACGCGGGAGAGGGGGATAGTGACACAGTCATACGGGGGCGTTCGGCTTTGCAGGCACAGATGACCCCCTCGCGTCGAGGCGTGTTTCGTCCGTGCGCGTTATCTGTACGGCAGCTCGGAGGGTGCCAACCGTTACCAGAATCCAACCGAGCGGCCTCTTTCGGCCAAAGGTGCAAGCAACAGGTCAGACGACCTGCCGCCAGACGACCAAACTCGAGCCGGTTCGATCCGTTCAAGCCTGTTGACCCCCGGCTCGCAAGCTGCACGGCCTATCGTCACGTTTCCGCCCTCTCCCATCCGCGTGAGAGATTTCGCTGGGCACGAGCCCTGGCAGGTCTTCGGACTTGGGTTTCATGGACCAGGACCTGCCTTCCCCGACTCCTGTCGAGTGGCCGGAGCGGCTGTGCGCTCCGCATCGGCCATCGCCTCCACCCTCACCGCGGCGGGACCGTTCCGGATTTGCACCGGATTCCCTTTTCAGCCCAAGTGGGCACCAGAGACTCAGTATGCTATATAATTTTGCAGTCCGAGTATACCACTAGATATAGTGCCGCGCAAGCTGTCGTTGAGAATATAGACACTACATGCACAGACATAGGAACGGGCGGAGCAGCCATGAGCGTTCGACCCACTCAACAGCTGCTAAACCGTACCTCGCGGGCACTCCTTACGCGTTAACGTCCACAACGGTCCGTCCACGTACCTCTCCCTTAAGAATGGCTTCGCTGAGTGGAAAAAGCCCCTCGAGAGGAACAATGCGGGTAATCTGTTGATAAACTTCTTCAGCAATTTCTGTCGCTACCTTCCATGCTTGATCTTAAATACTCGTGCTTATCAAGAATAAGGGCTTATACCCATTCACTCGTCATGCATACACTCCTTTGAAGTGGAAACGTCCTGTCTTTAAACTTTAATTAACCATGTAAAAGTTTTTTCGCGGGAGGTATCCCATTTTGATGGCATCGAAGGTAAGCTGTTCTCGAAATTTGGGATGGGCGATGTTGATCAGCGCTTCTGTACGTTCTTGAACGGTTTTGCCCTTGAGTTCGGCTTTGCCATACTCGGTTACAATGATGTCAACATCATTTTTGGATGTGGTAACCGCTGCCCCGGGACATAGCGTCGGAACAATTTTCGTAATTGTGTCGTTCTTTGCCGTTGAGTAAAGGCAAATGATCCCACGACCGTTTTGGGCTAATCTCACTCCCTTGGCAAAGTCGCTTTGTCCGCCGGTGGATGAATAATATTTTCCGTTGACCATTTCCGAGTTGCACTGACCAAGGAAGTCGACCTCAATGGCAGAATTCACGGATACGAGGTTATTAATTTGAGCGATCCGACGGAGGTCGTTGCTTACATTGCACGGTAACATCAGAATGTCTTCATTTTCATTCATAAAATCGTATAATCGTTGTGTACCAAAGGCGAAAGTAGCCGTCGTTTTACCTTTGTAAAACGGTTTGTTTTGGTTACTAATCGCACCGGACTCATATAAATCAATGATTTTATCCGGTAACATTTCCGTATCAATCCCCAAGTCGCGGTGATCCTTCAGAAATTCCATCGCCGCGTTCGGCATTGCCCCAAACCCGATTTGCAGCGTATCTCCGTTTTGGATAATATCCGCTATCGTTTGCCCTATTTTAAAGTCCTTTTCACTTAATACCGGATTCGGAGCAGTGGGAAGCTTTACATGGTTTTCAATCAACCCCGTAACCCGGCTAATATGGATGTTGTTCTGCTCACCGAATGTGCGGGGCATGTTTACATTGACTTCCAATATGATCTTTTTTGCTTCCTGTAGCAAAAAGCCAACGTAGGATACACTTGTTCCAAGCGAGAAGTATCCGTTTTCATCCATGGGAGAAACGGCTGCCATAATCACAGGGTGATTGGATCTTTGTTTTAAGAGATACGGTATGTCGGAAAAATGATTGGGAAGCAAATCGATTTGTCCTTGCTGAAAGCGCAGACGATCCTGGCCAGATAAAAAGATAGACACCTGCTGCAAGCGGTCTACTTCAACATCTAGTACCGGATAGCCTGGAAGCATCCGATAAAGCCAGTTGCTCGACAGTTGTGGATGACTCCTCAACGCATTTAGCAACGCGGGTGTTTCCCCGGGGTTAATTGGAGTCACAATATGGTCGCCAGGTTCAATGAATCGTACCGCTTCCTCTGCTGTGAAACGTTTGGACTGATATTCTGTATAAAAATTCATTCGTTACCCCCCTCTGTCTCGCTTTATGCACGATTGCCGACCTCAATTCGCGCAACTGGCCAACCTGCCAATTTGCTCAATTTGCCCCCTCATCAATTTGCTCTCTCAGGTGTTGCCAAGTCGCACCTCGCGCGCGCTCTCCTGGTCCAAGACAAATGTTACGTCGCGGTGCAGCTGCAGGATGCTGGCCGGAACATCGGTGCGCACCTCACCGTGAATCGCCTGGGCGACAATCTGCGCCTTTTCCGGCCCAAAGGCGAGCAGCACAATCTGCCGTGCCTGCAGGATGGCCTGCACCCCCATCGTGATGGCCTGGCGCGGTACTTCTGCCTCATTCTGGAAGAAGCGAGCGTTACTGCGGATGGTTTGCTCGCTCAGCTGCACCACGTGTGTGCGCGAGACGAGCAAATCGTCCGGCTCATTAAAGCCGATGTGGCCGTTGATGCCGATGCCAAGAATTTGTAGGTCTATCGGGTGCCGACGAAGCAGGTCGTCGTACGCCTCACATTCCGCCTCCAGGTCCTCAGCGTTGCCGTTAGGAATGTGAATCTGGCTCAGCGGTACCTGGATATGCGAAAACAGGTGCGTCTGCATGAAGTGGTGGTAGCTCTGCGGATGGCTCGCGGGGAGCCCTATGTATTCGTCCAGATTGATGGTGACCACGTGCGAAAAATCGAGTCCACAGCGGTGCAGGCGAATCAGTTCTTGATACAGCGGGATGACCGTACTCCCAGTGGCTAAACCGAGCACCGGCTGCGGGATTTCAAGGACGATCCGCTCAATCAATGAAGCCGCATACAATCCGGCCTGTTCTGGAGTGTCAAAGACACGAATCTTCATTTATTTCTCCCACTCCCTCCATTGTTACCCGTGTGACGCGCCTTCCTTTATCTGGACCCGCGTCGGTTCCATCACGTGCGTCCCACGGGCGGTGACGTGATACATCACGTTCCAAGCTCCGCCTGTGGACGGCGTCCACTCTGCAGAATAGACACCGTTTCCAGTATGCTTGGCGGTCAGAAAGTGGTGTTTGTTCGCGGGTGCCCCTTGCTGCCAGACCTCGAACTCGACCATGTCTGCATCGTTGATTGGCTTTCCGTCCTGAGTCACCGTGACTGAAAGGGTTACCTTCTGTCCCGCCTGCAGGCCGTGTTTCCCCTGCAGATGGAGTGCGACCTCGGGCAAGGATTGCATCTGCTCCATGTGTTGTTTCGCCTGGGATTGGCTCACGGTCTGGACCTGCCCACAACCGGTCAGGAGGGTCATAGTCACCATCATCCATCCAATCCACCCAACCGTCCGTCTCCCTGCCTGCATGCGTGGTTATATCCCCCACTTTTCGCGTTGAATCAGGCTGTCCACGTCCCTGACCACCTCGTCCACGTTCAAATTGGCGGTATTGTACGTCTTACGGATGTTTCCGTCTTCATCAACGAGAACCGTTTTGATGGTGTGAGACACGTAGACACTGCCAGGAATAAGCTTACGCTGTATCCCCCACTCTTTTAAAATACGCTTCGTGTGCTCGGGGTTAGTCCGCAAGAAGTACCAGCCATGGTAGTCGGGATTGAAGTGGCTGGACCAGACGCGAACGTCATGGAGGGTATCGCTTTCTGGATCTAAATCGAGGGAGACAATGTCTACTTTACTCGCGAACACGCCTTGCGCCTGCAACTGCTGTTGAATCTGCTGCAACCGGTGGGCGGTGAGTGGACAGACGTCGGGGCAGTGGGTATAAAACCAAGTGACCAAGCGAATCTTGCCATTGAGGGAAGAGAGACGAATCGTCTGCCCATTCACGTCGACGGCCGTAAAATCGGACGCCTGCCCTGCAATCGGCAGCGTACCAGCAGCGGCCCGGACCATGTAGACCAGGCCGCCGACGATAGCGACAACCAAGACCGCCACCATACCCACAAATCCGAAGTTCCACCAGCGCCTCCGCCTCTGTCTCATCCACACCGCCCCCTTGGAACGTACATCCTCGTCCAATCCGTCAGGGCCTCAGGAGCGACGACGCAGGCTTAAAGCCGACACGAAGAGGCTGATGACACCGAGCACCAGTGCCACAATCGAAACCGGTGCCAGCCAGCCGGGAGTCGAGGTGTTAGCTGCCGCTGCCGCCTGTTGCGCAGAGTGAGTCTTTGCCGCAGAATCGGTGGTTTCGTTGGCCTGCTCGCCGTGAGCGCCCGTGGCCGTCGTCGCAGTCCCAGTCGCCTGCTGAGTGATGGTCGTTATCGAATGCGGCGTATCGCTGCCGGGCTTGCCGGTCCACTCCACAATCGTCCCATCTTTATAGTACTGATAGGCATTCCAGGCAATCTGGCCGGCGTGATTCGGGTTTTTCGCCACAAACGGAAACTCGAGAAACTGCCCCGGCAGGATACCGCTCCCCGTCGCCGTCCAGATGGCCGTGGTCGCCTCACCACTCGCGTTTTTCTGCTCGCTGAACTTCCACCCTGGGACCGGTTCGTACTGCTCCAGCTCAACGCCGGACGGAATCTTCAGCACCACTTTGACGGTAGGATTCTCCCGCTCCGTCGGCACACGCATCGTGTACTTTTCCCACGCGCCGGGTGTGGAACTCTGGGGCCACACCGTGACGTGCGCGCTGGCCACGCCAATCCACAATGCCATGACGGCCGCGCCGGAAACGATGGATGCAGCCGTCTTTCCAATTCGCCTCTGCGCCCTGCGCCCCTGACTCTGTCTCCAGTATGCCATATTTCTGACCATTCGGTCACCCCTCCTTGCGATTCGCAGTCGAAGCCGCCCTGACCGTATAAGTGCCTCCGATTGAGGCCTCATCGCCAATGGCGACCGTGTAGGCCGGTTATAGCCCGGACACCGTTCAGGCCGGGAGATAGTCCCCCTTTCCGAACACCCTCTTTTTAGCCTCCCACCAGAGTACCCACGACCATGCGCAAATCCCCATTTTCGTCCGCAAACGCGCTGGTCAAGACGTGCACCCGCACTCGCCAGTGACCAGCCATTGACAACCAATTGCCGATGGCGGTGTATACGCCTGGGGCCGTCTGCCTGAGGCGTACGGTCTCCGACGGCATGGACATATCAAGCATCGTAAATGTTACGGTCACTTGTTGAACATCGGTTTCCGGCTCTCCCGCCTTGTACAGCCGCACCACCACCTGATTGCGGCCGATGACATTGGGTTGAATCTCGATTTGCGCCTCTGCTCCCTTGGTCAGCGCCAGGGTTTGGTTGACCGGTCCCGGGGCCGCCATGGCGGTAGGCAGGTTGGTCAACACCGCGGTGAGGCCGAGCACACACACGCCGACGATTGCCTCCAGCCAGAGACTCCTCTTTGGCCGCTGGCGCGCCTGAGCGTCCGTCCGTCCGCCTCTGCGTACCAGCCAAAAATGAAGCACGCCCAGCCCCATCATGAGCGCAACCAGTACCAGCTTCAGCAAGAGCGTGCGGCCATAGCGGGTGTGTCCTAAGGCGTACCAGGTCGGGATGTGCAGCAGCGAAGCATAGACTCCCGTACCCACGACCACGACCAAACTGGCGCCGGCCCAGGGTCCGAATCGGCGCAGAGCGGTCAACCACACGTCCTTGTCCGGGAAAAACGCGAGCATCGCAAGGCTGACGACACCGCCAAGCCAGATGGAGGCGGCTAACATGTGCGCCACGTCGCCCATCACCGGCCAGGCCGGCTCCGTCTCGGCTCCTGCGTGCCCGATGAGCGATTGGCACAACAGGATGGCTATACCCGCCGTAGACGCGAACGTCTCCAACAGCCCGACATACACCCGGGTCAAGACATAGGTATCTTCGCTGACTGCGCCGCCAGTGTCCTCCCCCATGTTGTTCGCATCCTCATCTAGCCGCTGACGATCCGTCCGCAGACGCGTGAGTTGCGCCAAACGCTCACTCGCCGGGAGCACGAATGCGGACAACGCCAGGAGAAGCAACCCCACACCGAACTGCCAGGGCCAGACCTGGCCAAACCGAGTCTCCTTTAGCATCGTCCCCCAGAGGCTGAGCGAGAAGGCCTGCCCCCAGCCGATGTCGGCGTCAATGCGGGTTTGCAATGGAAGACTAAGGAGAATACCGAGCACTAAGCTGATACTCGCCAGTAACCGCAGCTGCCGCACACGCCGTTTGGCCATGTAGGCACCCGGTATGCCAGCCAGCACACCGACGACCAAAAACGTTGACCCCAGGGCCACGACCACGCCCAGGTAGGTCAAGGTGCGTATCACGACCATATCCACGCCTGGCAGGTAACCTTGTGTAACCGACGAGGGCGCTTGTGCCCCTCTGGCAGACTCCGGCGCCTGGGCCCCTTCGTCCGCAGAGCCACGGCCGCTGGCTTGTCCACCCGCCTCAGTCACCTGAAACGTGAGCACGCCGTTAACCGGGTGTCCGTCCGCGGATACCACCCGCCACTCGACACTGTAAAACCCAGACGGCAGGTTCGGTGTCAGTGTGCATACCAATTCGTGGAGGTTGTGTGGATTGATGTGGGCGTTGTGGGCGTCCACCCGCTGTCCGCTGGCATTGACCACCTTAACGGCATCAAACACCGCCTGCACCGACTCGTCAAACCATATCTCAACTTGATGCGGCGATTTTGTCAGCACAGCCCCTTGGGTGGGGTTGGACCGAACAATATAGGCGTGGGCAAAAGCAGGGACGGCCTGCACCCAAACCAGAAAACCGAGAACGAGAGCAAGGCCCCATGTTACGCTTCTTGAATGCGCACCGCGTCCACGCATGTTTCCGCCTCCATCTAGGACCACGCCACCGAGCGCTCGGGCCACCCTAAGTGTGAGCGCTCACGCCACCGTAACTGAGCGCGTCCACCTCCAACATAGCACGCCCGGATCCGTCTATCAGGCCCGTCCCGACGCACAAATATGACAAACTCCAGACAATCTGTCATCCATCTGCAACATTCTTCCGCCTGTTGGTCAATCTACGCGCCCCTTGGCCACTATAATGAGGGACGGACTACTCCACGAATCTCTATTGGAGGCGTTACGAATGAGGCGAACCCGTTGGCGATGGTCGGCAATCGCAGTGACGCTGGCAAGCGTTTTCCTCACCGTCGGCTGCCAACCGGTCTACAAATCACAAACCGTCAGTCCGACCACCTTCACCAATCGGCTGAATGACGAAAAGGCTACGCCCATTAAGAAATTCGACGCCACCCGAAAAGGGGCTTCCCTATACGCAAAAGTGACGGTCTACGATGCGAACGGACGTAAAGTAACACTGGATGCTAAGAAGCAGCCGCTGTTGTTCGAAGCGTACTGGTGCCCGCACTGTCAGCGGACGATTGTCCTGCTCCACAAGCACGCCAACCAGTTAGCCGAGATGCCCGTGCTGGTCAGCGTCGGGTACGCCAAAGGCACAACCTTGACGCAGGCAAAACGCATCAGCGACGAGGAAGTGCGGGCGTTTGGCCTCAAAAACATGAAGGTGTACTACCTGCTGGATGGAGACCATGGGCAGTATTCATTTCCAACGTTGGCGTTCAACCACAACGGCCAGGTCGAACTGCTGAAAGGGGAACACACGCTGGCGGTCTGGAAACAAGCCCTGGGCACACGTGGCTGAGGAAAATGCCCGGAACGCAGACGGACGCCGGACTGATCTTCCTCGCCTTGGTACGCAATCCGGAGACCCGTCGTCCCCATTCTGCGCTGGCTCGCCCAGCCCGACGCCCTGAATGAATTTACCTGCTAACCCGCTCCTCCACCACAAACGGCACCCACGCCTGGCGTTTTGCGCTCTGCCAGGCGGCTTCGGTCAAACGGGCCACCTGGTAGCCGCACTCGGCCGGCGCCGCCGCACTGGCGACGCGCCCCTGGATGAGGTCGATAAAGTCGGCGTCCGGGTTACTGCCCTGGGGCAGGTCTTCCGTCTCCACGCGCCAAAGCGGCTGGTTGTGCCCGATGGAGACAAACAGTTCCCCGTTGCGGTAGAGAGCGCTGCCTTTGTTGCCGTGAATCGAGACGTCTTCCCACCACCCGATGTTCGCGCTTCCAACTATGCTGAAGGTAGCCATCGCACCCCCGACAAACTGGACGGTCAGGGCACTGTCGATATCCACCTCCGTGCCGCGGTTGTCTACCTGGGCCAAGACCGCCTGCGGCGTCAGCCCGGTCAGCCACAACACCACGTCCAACAGGTGCGATCCGGAGTCGTTCAGCTGCCCCCCGCAGGAGAGCGCCTTGTTCTGGCGCCAAGTACCGCGCGTCGACTCCAACCAAGACTGCGCCTGGTAGGCGGAGATAAAGCGGATCTCGCCCAGCTCCCCTTGCGCAATCAACCGCTTCAGGTACAAGTACGGGCCTTCCGTGTGCCGCTGGTAGCTGACCGCCATGTGCCGCCCCCGCTCCTTCGCCGCTTCAATCAAGCGGCGAGCGTTTTCGCTGCCGGCGACAAACGGCTTTTCCATCAATACGTGCAGGCCGCGGTCCAAACACGCCATTCCCTGCTCAAAGTGTTGGCTGTGTGGCGTGACGATGACCGCGGCATCCGCTTCCACCGTCGCCAAGGCCGACTCCAGCGAAGTAAATCCGGGTACATCCGCCAACTGGGGAGCCAACGACCGAGCAGCCCGGATAGCAGGTTCGGACGGATCGACCAAGGCGACAATCTCCGCCTCCGGCACCGCCAGCAGACGCTGGATGTGCGCCCGCCCCATCCCGCCTACACCAATCATCACAAATCGAACACTCGCCATCTTAACCATCCTTTCTTTCTCCTTGCGAGTTACGCGAAACAGGTCGCCAAGTGGGTGAACGCCTTCTGTATCCCTTGCAGCTCCTGCCCCAGGCTGCCCCAATAACGGGCATCCTCCAGTTCAATCGACACGCAGCCCCGATAGCCAATACGTTGCAGCCGATACGCAATGCGGTGCCAGTCAACCTCCCCACTACCAGGAATGGTGTAGCGCCAGGAGCCTTCAGAGAACGGGGGCATCGGGTCGAGTTTGGCCGACAGAAATCCGTACAGGTACCGCTGTTCGGGCAGGAGCTCGGTGTCCTTCCCGTGAACATGGACGATCCGGTCCGCAAACTCCTCGAGCACCCGCAGGTAATCGATGCCCAGTCGCACCAGGTGGGACGGATCGAAACACAGACCGATGGCAGTCGAAGGAACCCGGGCAAACATCGCACGCCAGACCTCGGGCGTGTAGCCGAGGGTCGGGTAGTAAGGCCCCGGTCCGGGCCAACCCTCCAGCGCCACGCGCACCCCGGTCTGTTCACAGACATCGGCGATGGTGGGAAATCCGGCGGCGAAGTACTCCAGCGACTCGGAGATGGGCTGGGCCAGGTTCTCCGGCACCAGGCACATAAACACCGCCTTCCCGCCCAAGGCGGCGACGGCTTGAATCTGCTGACAGACGGACTCGACCGCCTGGCGGCGGACATCGGGATTGGGATTCAAGAGCTGCGGTACGTTCTGCACATCAGACGTGCCGAGGACGAGGCCGTATTGGCGTGCGGCCTGTGCGGCGTCCGGTGTGAGCTGCGGCACATCGATGGCCGTCAGGCCGATTTCGTGCAGCAGTCGGGCGGCTTCCGCGATGCCTTGCTGCATCACCTGGGATGGGATACGGGCTCCGATTGGGGTTGTCATCGTCTCAAATGCCTCCTTTAACCTTTCGTAGCGCCACTAAAGTTGAATCCGGCCGACATGTAGCGTTGGCCAAGGATGTATAGGAGCACCGCCGGTATCGTGTACAGCATCGAAAACGCAGCCAGCTGCCCGTACGCGACGGATCCATACTGACCGAAAAACTGAAAAATGGTGACGGAGGCCGGCAGTTTGGCCGGGCTCTGAATGAGGATGAACGGGACGAAAAAGTTGCCCCAGCTGCCGGCAAATGTAAAGATGCCGACGGTGAAGATGCCGGGCACCATCAAGGGTGCGACGACCCGACGCAGGCTGGTGAGGGTCGACGCACCGTCCGTCCAGGCGGCCTCCTCCAGCTCTAGGGGAACCGAGTCCATGAAGTTTTTCATAATCCAAATCGCGTACGGCAGCCCGGACGCGGACAGAAACAGCATCGTCCACCAGAGGGAATCGGTCATGTGCAGAAATACAAACAACTCATAGACCGGCACCATGACGGCCGTAATCGGCAATGTGGTAGAAAACAGCACTACGTACATGAACGGCCGCTTGTACTTCAGTTGGTACCGAGACAATGGGTATGCAGCCAGCCCGGCGACGATAACCACGACGATGGACTGACCCAGCGACAACAACAGTCCATTCAAGAACGCCCGCTGGTTAGCCGGTTGAGTGAGAATTTGGCCAAAGTTGGTGAAGGACCACTGCTTTGGAAAGGTGATTGAGAGGGTAGCGTCCGGCTCAAAGGACGCGAAGATCATCCATAAGAGCGGTACGAGAAAGACCAGGCCGATGAGGGCGAGCACCCCGTACGCGAGCATTTTGTCTAGAGTAAATCGGTTGACGTGCGGCATTGCGGCCGTGACCTCCCTTGGCATACGCCAGGTCTCGGCATACGCCCGTATTTCCGGTTCATTCCTACAGCTCAATCTTCAACGTGCGCATGTAAAGCAGGCTGGCGAGGATACCAATCACAAGCAGGATCAAGGAGATGGCAGTACCATAGCCGAGCTGATAGTCGGCGAACGCCTGCTGATACATGTAAATGGGTAGCGTCTCCGTCTTGTTGCCCGGCCCCCCGCCAGTTAACGAATAGATGAGCGTAAATAGGCCCAGGGTCTGGAGGGTGATGAGCACCATGTTGGTAGCAATCGATCCCTTGATGACCGGCAGGGTGACACGCAGCAGCCGCTGGAACCGTCCCGCCCCATCGATTTGCGCCGATTCGAGAATCTCTTTCGGGACATCGCCGAGAGCGGCTTGATAGACCAGCATCGAAAAGGCGGTTCCGTGCCAGATGTTGGCAACGATCACGGCGGTCATGGGGAACGTGTACAGCCAGGCAATCGGCTTAACATGGAACCAGCCGAGCACCGTGTTCAGGGTGCCCTGGTCGCTAAAAAACGCGTAAAAGATGAATGCGACCACGATTTCTGGGGTTACCCATCCGGCCAGTACGAGCACGCCAATCACACTGCGAAACACCCGCTGGCGTTCGTTCATCAACAGCGCCAGCAAGAGCCCCAATACCTGCTGGCCGATGATGGCCGAGAAGACGAGGAACGTGATGGTACGTAGAATGCTGACACGGAACGTCGGATCGGAAAACATATTCGCGAAGTTACGGAAACCGACAAAGGTGACCGCGGAGCTGGAACTGCCGGTCAAGGATAAATTCGTAAACGCGAAATAAAACGTGAGCAAAATCGGGACAAAGAAGAAGACGAGCAACAGAACCCAAGACGGAAGCATGAACAGGGCGGCCCGCCAGCCGTTTCCAGACGACTTGAAAGCCATGCCAGCCCTGGTACGGGTGCGAACGTTGGGCACGGAACTTGGGTTCACCGCCATGATGGACATCCCCCCCTTGATTGCACAACGGCAGCTGAAAGAGGTTGTCCGGAAAGGCTTACCCGCCCCCTTTCCGGACAATGTAAGGGCGCCGACAGGTTCTAGCCGCCCTCGCAACGCCGTACGTGTCACTTTTTCGTCTCGACGTGGCTTGCGCCAACAATCCGTGCGACGTTGTTGGCGTACTGTTGCATCGCCTGTTCCGGCGTTGCCGATCCGGTGGCCACCGCTTCAACGGCGGTCTGAATCTGTGTCGAGACGCTGGGGTACTGAGCGTTCGCCGGCCGGAAGTGGCTGAATTTCTCAAACGACGTCGCGACTTTGAAGAACTGCCCGGGTGCGTTCTGATAGCTGGGGTCTTGAGCGATGTCTTCACGTGGAGACAGATTCCCCTGGTGCACGTCGTACCACTCCATATTCGCTTTGTTGGCCGCGATTTTGATGAAGTCCCAAGCTAGGTCTTTGTGGGACGACTTTTTCGCAATCGAAAGCGCCCAACCGCCGGACATGGAGGTATAACCCGGCGCCTGGCCATGCTCGGTCGGCATGGCCGTCAACTGGTAGGCCTTGGTCCCATTCGGCCACGGCGAGGGCCCGCTTTTCAACCAGTTTCCGGGCAACCAGTTTCCGTCGAGGGCAATACCAATTTTCTGCTGCGGCATCAACTCCTGCGACTCCGTGTTTCCAGCCTGAGCGTTCAAAATCTGTGAGAGACTCGGCCCGAGGTTCTGAGAATACACATCGTGAATGAACTTTAAGGAGTCCAAAAAGCCGGGACTCTGCACAATCCATTTGTTCGATTTCGCGTCGTACAAGGTATCATTAGTCCCGTAGAGGAGCATTTCAAAGGTCTGCATAGTGGTTGCTTCACCGGTAGCCTTGCCCACCTGCATCCACAGTGGCACAACGCTCGGCACCTTAGCCTTGATGGCTTTAGCGGCACTGAGTATATCGTTCCAGTTTTTCGGGTGCCAGGGCACCGGTAAGCCTGCTTGCTTGAAGATTTTCACATCGTAGTACAGGCCGCGGGTGTCGGTGCTGAACGGAACGCCATAGACCGTTCCATCATTAGAGGTTGACCCCGTTTTTATGGCACTACTGAAATTCGACCAGTCGCTCCAATTGTTCACGTAATGATTCAGGGGCTCTAAGTACCCGGCCGATCCGTCCGCATTAATTAAAAATGTATCTTCTGTAACAACGTCTGGCGCCGTACTGGCCGATTTCATCATCAGGTCAATTTTGGTATAAAAATCGTTTTCAGAGGCCTCAATCGGCTCCAATTTGACCTTGGCGCCCGGGTGTTCCTTTTCAAACTGATTGGCCGCCTTTTGCAGCCACTCCGCGTTATAGTAGGGCGGCTTCCCAAACTGTTGGTACGCGACCGTAATCGTTTGTTGACTGGAACCCGCGCTGCCATTCGAAGACGTGTTGTTGCTGGCGTTGTTGCCACTGCCAGATCCGGTGCTTCCGCACCCAGCCACCACCGCACCGGTAAGGGCAACCCCCGACATGACCGCCCAAATGTGTATGGTCGAGATGCGTCTGGTTCTGTACATTTTCCTTCCTCCTTTACGCTTGTGCCCGCGCCGACCCAAGTCGTCATCCTCCGACAATTTTCAGTAAGCGTTTACATTTATCTCATTCATCACTCCTTCGGATCACTTCCAACCGTCTTTGTATAACCCCCTCAAACTGTATCTGAATTCACTGCAATTATATCGTTTATATCCACCTGCATCAATAGATAAGTAGGATTATTGACTTCTGTATGACTAGTTGCAATTACAAAACGAAAGTTGTATTGTATCAATTGTATAAATACAAAGGGATATAAAATCTGTGTTGGGGAGAGGGACTGCGATTGAAGCCGGAAACACCCCTGCAGCGCCTGGTCTACGACTTTATCCGTCAGCAGATCATTACGCACGAACTTGCACCAGGCGCCCAGTTGCCAACTGAACAGGAGTTAAGCGAGCGCTTCCACGTTAGTCGCATCACGGCTCATCGAGCCCTGCAGCGTCTGGCGGACGAAGGACTGATTCAACGATTCCCAGGCAAAGGGTCGTTTGTTGCAGAGGCGTTTACGCCAGTTGAAGAGACAGCCGTGTCGGTATCCTCCCCCACCCCACGACTGCTCGGGTTTATCTGCCCAGCGGTTTCTGACGACTTTGGACTCTCCATCCTGACGAGTGCAATTGCCACTGCGGAGCGACAGGGATGGTCGGTGCTGGTGAGCTTTACCAATCAATCTCAAGAAGAGGAAGAACAGGCGATTCAACGGGCCGTGAAGGCGGGCGTTCAGGGCTTGTTGGTCAATCCGGTGTACGGCGAGTACTACAGTGATGAGTTGCTGAGTCTGCACCTGCGTCAATTTCCACTGGTGCTGGTTGATAAACGCTTGAACAAAATTCCCATTCCATATGTGAGTACAGACAATCAGGCGGCTGCGTACCAGTTGACCCAGCACCTGATTGACCTTGGACATGAAAAAATCGGTTTCATCTCCCCAGGGGTCACCGCCACATCAACCCTGGAAGATCGGTTTGCCGGGTATTTGGCCGCGCTGGAGGACCATCGGATTCTGGTCGACCATTCCTTGAACCTGTCGTCCCTGCCCACGGGCGGCGGTATGCAGCAACCGGCACAGCAGGACGTGTACCAGGTCATCCGCCACTATTTGCAGGAGCATGCAGAGTTAACGGCTGTTTTGACCACAGAGTACGTCTACGCCACAATTGTGTTTGAATTGTGCCGAGAACTGGGGAAGTCGATTCCGAACGACCTGTCACTGGTTTCCTTTGACTGCCCTCCTTTCGTCCCCGGAATTAAGTTTACACATATCCAGCAGGACCAGACGCAAATCGGTGAAACTGCGGTCGATATGCTGCTATCCATCATCCAGCGACAGCCACTGGATAATCCGTTTGTCCAACTCTCCGGTCGCCTCATCACAGGCCAATCAAGCGGTCCGGCACCATCACGAGTGCCTTAAACAGAGCCGTCGCGGGCGACTTGAGCCGGACGTTATCGGAGGGCGCTGGGCGGCCGCTTGGGCAATCTGTATAAGGCGCCCTGACCGCGGCCACCCGACTGACCTGCCCTCGCCTCTGGAAGGCATCGGGCAGGCCAGCCATCATCGAAGGGGACCTTTTCAGTACGTCAGCACACCTTCCGGCGCCGGGCCAGACTTGTTTACGCACAGCAAGAAATACCGCACGCTGTCGGCCAACGCCTCCCAACTCGCCTCGACCACGTTACGCGAGACCCCCACCGTCCGCCACACCTGCCTGCCGTTGGTGGATTCAATCAACACCCGCACCTTGGCGGCCGTACCGTCCTTGCCGTCCAAAACGCGCACCTTATAATCAGCCAAGTGCATTTCGTCAATCGCCGGGTAAAACGGACGCAGGGCTTTGCGCAGGGCGTTGTCGAGGGCGTTGACCGGGCCGTCTCCTTCCGCCACCGCGTGCACAACCTGGTCGGACACGGACAGCTTGAGCACCGCCTCCGCGATAAGGTTTGCGCCCGGCTGCTGAGCCACGTGGATGCGGAGCGACTCCACCGTCAACACATCCGTGAAGTCGCCGAAGGTGCGCAAGAGCATCAATTCCTGCGACGCCTCCGCGCTCTCAAACTGGTAACCGAGGTGTTCCAGCTCCTTGATTTCCTCCAGCAGCCGCCGCGTCTCCGCCGGGCGATCCTTCAGGTTCAGGCCCAGCCGCTCCGCCTGATGCAAGAGGTTCGAAACCCCCGCTAGTTCCGACACCAGTACGCGCCGCACGTTACCCACCCGCTCCGGTTCAATGTGCTCATACGTGCGCGGGTTGCGCAGGATGGCACTGACGTGGATGCCGCCTTTGTGGGCAAAGGCGCTGTGGCCGACAAACGGCTGATAACTCTGCGGCACCAGGTTGGCCACCTCCGAAACAAACCGCGACACCTCGGTCAGGCGCCGGACGTGATGCGGGGTCGGCAAACAACGCAAATCCAGCTTCAACTCCAGGTTGGCGATGATGGAGGTCAGGTTGGCGTTGCCGCACCGTTCGCCAATCCCGTTCATGGTGCCGTGCACCATCGTCGCCCCGGCCTCAATCGCGGCCAGCGTATTGGCCACCGCCAGCTCACAGTCGTTGTGGGCGTGGATGCCGACTGGAATCCGCAAGGCCGCGCAGACCGCCGCCACCGTCTTGCGAATATGATCCGGAAGGCTGCCGCCGTTGGTATCGCACAGGGTGACCCAGTCCGCGCCCGCCGCCTCCGCTGTGCGCAAGACCAAGAGGGCATACTCCGGATTCTCGCGAAAGCCATCGAAAAAGTGCTCCGCATCAAAGATGACCTCGCGGCCGTGCTGCTTCAGCCAATGGACCGAGTCGCGAATCATGTCCAGATTTTGTTCCAGGCTGACCTGCAGCGCCTCCCGCACGTGCAGGTCCCAGCTCTTGCCGACAATCGTCAACACCGGCGCACCCGAGTCCAAGAGTGCCCGCAGCCCCTCGTCCCCACTCGCCGTGGAAGACGGGCGCCGCGTGCTGCCAAAGGCGGTCAAACGGGCGTGCTGTAGGTTTAACTCCGTACCCGCACGGGCGAAGAACTCCTGGTCCTTCGGGTTTGCCGCCGGAAAACCGCCCTCAATGTACGTGATGCCCAATTCATCCAGCTTGGCCGCAATACGCAGCTTATCCTCGACCGAAAGGCTGACACCCTCCGCCTGGGTGCCGTCACGCAATGTGGTATCCAACAGGGCGATGCGTTCCATTCGATTTGCTCTCCTCTCCCAAACCGTACCTATCGGACAACTCTGTCTGTTCCTATTCCTATCATAGTACCGGAAGTCTGCGAGTTCTGGCAACCGACAAGTTGAGAGTTCAGAGGCAAACCAACACGTATCGACGCGCACGCACCTGCACGCACCTTTTCGAGACTGTCACCTTTTCGAGACTGTCACCTTTTCGAGACTGTCACCTTTTCGAGACTGTCACCTTTTCGGGGGTGTCTAACCGTACTTCTTTCTGGACGCGCGCTGTTGCGGCACCCGGCCAAGGGCACCCTAGCCAATATGGTTTACACATCCGCCCATTCCTGATATGATGGGTTCGCTTTGTTGAAAATCATTTTCGATAATCCAGGGGTGGAACTGTACATGTGGTTTGTATTTTTGCTGTGCGTCATCGCCGCGTTTGCCGACGTCATCGGTGGAGCGCTGACCGTCATCTGGCCGCTCAATGAGCGCCAAGCGATGCTGATTACCAGCCTTGGGGCGGGTTTTCTCCTCGGGGCGACTGTTCTGGACCGGCTGCCGGACGCGATGCACGCAGCCCCGTCCACCGCTCCTGTATATATGCTCATCGGGTATTTAGGCCTTCTCCTCATGGAACGCTATGGCGCCAGTCGGCACGTGCACACGCACACTCACTTGCATGCAGCCGGCCGCGGCCATTCGGGCCTCGCCATGGCGATCACGCCCGAGTTGCAGACCGAACGTGACATGGCTGCCGAAACGAGCGCCCACCCCGGCAACCGGCAGATGATTCATCCGCGCGCCGCGCTGATCTCGTTTGTGGGGCTGTTGTTTCACACGTTCATGGATGGCGTAGTCATCGCCGGATCGTTCGCCGTCAGCGAATCCACGGGCATCCTCATCTTTATCGCCATCACGCTGCACAAAATCCCGGAGGGATTCAGCATGGCCAGCATTAGCCTGGCGGCGGGCACCTCGCGCCAGCGCGCCTTCCTGACCGCTTTCGGGTTGGCGTTCTCGACGCTTGTCGGTGCCGCCGTCACGCTTAGCCTCGGTTCTATCGGCGAATCATCGGTCGCCGTCCTGATGGCACTGGCTACGGGTACGTTTTTGTACGTGTCCACCACCGACATGATACCCGCCATCCGCGACCGCGGCACCGCCGCCATCCTGCCCATCATCATCGGTGTCGCACTGTTTTACGTCTCACTGCAGCTCATCCAGCGTGTGGGCTTGCATTAGCCCAGACGCGCCCCTGGCTTGCGCCTGCGCGCTCTGCCGCCTCCGGGATGGGTGCCGTATCGGCGAGGCTCCTCTCGAGCTCCGCCGCCATCTCGTCCCGCGTGGCCGTGTCCCAGCCCAGCCGGTCGGCCATGGCGGCCAGTACCCCCGCTCGGTACCGGCGCACACCGGCGATGTCGAAATACAACATGCCGGTGCGGCGCACGAAAAAGTCGCTCGGTGTGACTACCATCTCCTCCGCCAAGCCGTACAGGAGGCGAGCGTACAACGCCGGCGGCAATCCGTGCGCCTCTGCCTTGTCGCCTGTTTCCGCCAGTACCTCCCACACCTTTTCCGTGTTCGATCCGTACGTCCGCGCGACCTGTTCGGCGCTGACTCGGTCCAGTCCCAGGCGCACGCCTTCCTCGGTCATGCGGCGGACAAACGCAGGATATCCGGCAGACCCGCCCACGTCTCCGCCTGAATATGAAATGTGGGCGGTCGTACACGGGGTGAACTGGCGGCCTTCCAACGCGGTCAAATCACGAGCCACCAGGCTGACCACTTTGTCCGCCATCTTGCGGTAGCCGGTCAGCTTTCCACCCGCAATCGAGATCAGGCCCGATGGGGAAACAAACACCTCATCCCGGCGCGAAATCTCGGACGGGCTCTTGCCCGCTTCATGAATCAGCGGCCTCACCCCCGCCCAGCCGGACTCGACGTCGGCCGGCGTCAGGTTGACGCTGGGGAACATGAAGTTCACACAATCGCACAGATACGAAACGTCCGACGTGGTCATACGCGGCCGTACCAAATCGCCCGTGTAGTTGGTGTCGGTGGTGCCAATATAGGTCTTGCCGTCGCGCGGGATGGCGAACACCATCCGCCCGTCCGGCACGTCAAAATAGACCGCGTTGTGGAGCGGAAAACGATTCCCGTCGACCACGATGTGCACACCTTTGGTATGGTGTAGGGTTTTTCCGGTCTTCGACTTGTCCCATTCGCGCAGTTCGTCCACCCACGGTCCCGCCGCGTTGACCACTTTTTTCGCCCGCACCTCCCAAGCCTGACCGGTCAGCTGGTCACGGACCCTGGCCCCAGTCACGCGACCATCTGCGTAGAGTAGCTGCTCTGCCCGGGCGTAGTTCACCGCGACACCCCCTCTTGCCACCGCCGCCTTGAGAATTTCCAAGGTCAAGCGGGCGTCATCCGTACGATACTCCACGTAATACCCGGCTCCCCGAATGTCCGGTCGCAAGAGCGGCTCCTTAGCCAGTGCATCCTCCCGGTGCAGCATCTTTCGCCGCTCGCTATGCTTGACTCCGGCCAATCGGTCATACAGATAGATGCCAAAGGAAGTGGCCCACCACCCGTATGTACCGCCGGGAATCATCGGCAGGAGCATCCACGTCGGCGTGGTGATATGCGGCCCATTCTCATACACAATGGCCCGCTCTTTACCCACCTCAGCCACCAAGCCGACCTCCAGCTGCTTCAGGTATCGCAAACCACCATGCACCAGCTTCGTGGAGCGGTTGGAAGTACCCGCCGCGAAGTCCTGCATCTCGACCACTGCCGCCCGCATCCCGCGGGCTGTCGCATCGAGCAGGATGCCAGCGCCGGTAATCCCGCCGCCGATAATCAACAGGTCGAGCGGAGAGGCGGAAAGTTCCTTGAGAAGAGCGGATCGGGAAGAAGCGGAAAAGGAAATCGACACCCTGCATCACTCCTTATCGAAAATGGGCTGAAAGACAATAAACCACGGTGCCTCACGCAACCTGCGCAAAGCCCGTGGTTTTCTCCGAAATCTCCACCCAGGGTATGAACTTGTTCGAAGTTAGCAATTCGTCCACGGCCGGGCACAAACGTCCGCATGGCCGGAATAACCTTCTGTCCCTATTATACCGCTCGACTTGCCAAGTGTCATCCATCTGCGCCGCTCGACTTGCCAAGTGTCATCCATCTGCGGGAAAACGAGTCATCCGCGCCCCATAACGTGGTCATCGGCTCAGGCGTCCCGTGTGCTCCAATCTCGGTCCCAGAGCTCCTTGCGCGAAGTCGTCACCGCCGTCGCGCCGGCCTCTAGGGCTTTGTGAACGTCCTCCGGCGTGCGGATGAACCCCCCGGCCAAGAGCGGAACCTGCGTTTTGGTCTTGATTTCGGCAATTACGTCGGTCAGTACGCCCGGAATGACCTCGATGAAGTCTGGCATCGCGCTCGTCAGCAGCCGAAGGCTGGTCGAAAGCGACTGGGAGTCGAGCAGAAACATCCGCTGAATGGTCACGAGACGGTGCTTTTTTGCCACGGACAGCACGCTGGCGTGCGTCGAAATCAACCCGTACGGTCGCATGTATTGGCATAGAAACTGAGCGGCCGCCTCGTCGTGCTTGAGGCCCTGAATCATGTCCGCGTGCAGGAGGACCTTTTTCCCCTGCCTCCGCGCCAATTTGAGGAGCGGATCTAACTGCGCGAGGTGCGTCTGTAGGAGAATAATGAAAGGATGCGGGCTGTCCAGGAGTTGCTCGTATTCCTTGATGGTTTTGGCCGCGGGAATGACTCGCTGCCCGTCGAACAGCGCCGCTGTCATATCCGTTTCCCTCCAGTCATCCGTAAATTCTCGGTCAAGGCGATTCGAGTTTTCGCATCTGCCAGGCCGCCGTGGCCGCGGCTAACACGGATTCCTGATTGCCGCCCAGGCTCGCCTCCATGGCAGCCGCAATGGATACGCGCCGCCCGAGTCTGGCGGCAAAAGTTCGAGCGCCATTTCGCAATTCAGTTTGGCGCTGTTGCTGTATCAGCGTCCGCCAATTCTCGGCACTTCTCCCACGCAGCTTGGAACCCGCGTGTCACGTTGGTTCCGTGATCGCCATCGCCGATTTGGTTATCGAGTTGGTCCAACAAGTCTTTGTATTGTTCGATCCGGTGCGCATAAGCTTCGAAAAAGCTGATGAACTGGTCTGGGTTCATGAGCGCACCCCCGTATCTCGGATTCAGAGTGGATGGCCTCCCGACCTGCCTCGCGGTTACACAGCCCTTAAGTCCCAACTCGGTGCAAGCGTAGGCGTGTCCAGCAACTGTGTTAACTCGTCATCCAATTCCAGAATGCTCATTGAGAAGCCAGACATATCCAGCGCCGTTATGTACTCGCCCACCAGGGCGCGATGGACTGTATACCGAGTTCGGTGAGCGCCTGCGCAAGCCGGCGGTAGCAGACGTAGAGTTCACTCACAGGAGTTCCGCCCAGGCCGTTTAGAATGACCGCCACCTTGGTTCCAGCCTGCAGTTTCTTTTCCGCGTGAATCCGTGCAAAACGGCCACCTTCGGCGTTTTTTCGGCACGGACCACGACCCGATTCCCAGGCAGGCGTTTTAAGGCGGGGTAAGCGGCTACAAATCCGTCAAGAACCTCGCCCACGACCTGGTCCGGATGGTTGATGAGCTTTTTCATAGCTCCTCCTTGTTCACACTGTCGTCTTTACGCTCCCGTCGGCCCAGCCCATGACGCGGCTGACCGCGTTTTTCCAGCCGGCGTACAGCGCGTTGCGCGTTTCAGGAGGCATGCACGGGTCAAACCGGCGCTCGATGGCACCACCCGTTAGGTCCGCTTCGGTCCAGAACCCTACCGCCAGCCCGGCTAGGTACGCGGCGCCCAAAGCAGTCGATTCGATGACCGCCGGGCGTACCACGGGCACTCCGAGGATGTCGGCCTGAAACTGCATCAGCAGGTTGTTGGCCGAAGCGCCCCCGTCGACCCGCAGTTGCTGCAACTCAATGCCAGAATCCTTCTGCATCGCATCGAGGATATCCTTCGTCTGATAGGCCAGAGATTCCAGTGTCGCACGAATGATGTGCTCCTTTCTCGTACCCCGCGTCAGACCAAAGATGGCCCCACGGGCGTACATGTCCCAGTATGGAGCGCCAAGTCCCGCAAAGGCCGGAACCACGTACACCCCGTCAGTGTCTCGGACCTTGGCGGCAAAGTACTCGGAGTCAGGGGCAGCGTCCAGGAACCGCAGCCCGTCCCGCAGCCACTGAATCGCCGCGCCCGCGATGAACACGCTGCCCTCCAGGGCGTATGTCACTCTCCCGTCCAATCCCCAGGCAATCGTGGTCAACAGCCCCGAATGAGAATCCACCGGAGTCTGACCGGTGTTCATCAGCATGAAGCAGCCGGTTCCGTAGGTGTTTTTGACCATGCCCGGGTTCCGGCAGGCCTGACCAAAGAGGGCCGCCTGTTGATCGCCTGCGATGCCCGCAATCGGGATTTCGGCCCCACCGAAGGTTCTTTCATCCGTATATCCGTACACTTCGCTGCAACTGCGTACCTCGGGCAACATCGCCCGCGGAATGTCGAGGATGCGCAGCAGCTCATTGTCCCAATCGAGGGTGTGGATGTTGAACAGCATGGTCCGCGAGGCATTCGTGTAGTCGGTGACATGCACCCGCCCCCGCGTTAAGTGCCAAATCAGCCAAGTATCGACTGTGCCAAATAGGAGTTCCCCGCGTCGCGCCCTCTCACGCGCGCCTTCGACGTGGTCCAGAATCCACTTTACCTTCGTCCCCGAGAAATAAGCGTCCACCACGAGGCCGGTGACTTGACGAATCTTATCCGCCAGTCCCTGGGCGACCAGGTCGTCACAGATGGGTGCGGTGCGTCGATCCTGCCAGACGATGGCGTTGTATATCGGTCGGCCGGTGTCCCGCTCCCAGACCACGGTGGTCTCCCGCTGATTGGTGATGCCGATGGCCGCCACCTCGTCCACCGAGACGCCCGCTTTGTCCAACACCTCGCGCGCCACGCCACTCTGCGTGCCCCAGATCTCCATCGGATCGTGCTCGACCCAGCCCGGCTGGGGATAGATTTGCGCAAACTCTTTCTGTGCTACACTGTGGATTTGACCTTCACGGGTGAACAGAATCGCGCGAGAACTGGTGGTGCCTTGGTCGAACGCCAATACGTACTTTTTCTCCATGAGGGGAATCACCTACCCAGATTAAAATTTTGATAGAAACTACAGTCCTGCCTTCAGCGCCCGATGGAAACCTCGTCTTGACTGGCGACAGAATGTTCCTCATTAACTGTCCCCAGGCGCTCCGCGAGCGTCCGCTCAATCAACCACCGATATACAAACGCGGCGATGCCACCGCCAAGGAGTGGCCCCACAATCGGAACCCACCAGTATCCCATCGGCCCCGGGAAAGCATTAGCTCCCCATCCGGCCAACCACGTGAACAAGCGTGGGCCGAAATCGCGAGCCGGATTGATGGCGTAACCCGATCCAACCCCGAACGACATGCCGACGGCAGCCACTACAATACCCACAATGAACGGTCCAAGATTGGCTTGCACGTTAAGATTTTTTGTATCGTTGATAGCGAGAATTGCGAGTACCAGAAAGAATGTGCCCAGTATTTCGTCGAGCAGCGGCCCACTCAGGCCGGTGTAGTACTTGGCTGGGAACGTAGCAAAGATGCTGAACGTCGTCAAACCATTTGGCGCACTCCTCACTACGACATGGTTTGCCTGATTGTATGCGTCAATGGCGCGGTAGTAATTCCAATAGACGATGGCAGCACCGGTAAAGCATCCGGCGACCTGGGACACCCAGTACGGAATCAGCTTCTTCCACGGAAGCTCGCCTCGCAGGGCCATAGCGAATGATACCGCCGGATTCAAGTGCGCTCCGGATACGCCGCCAGCCACATAGACGCCAAGGACCACGGCGAACGCCCAGCCCCAGGTAATGAGTAACCAATCCCCTGCCGCGTGGAAGATGGACACCGTCCTTCCTGAGGCAGGAAGCCCGACAACGGCCACCGCGACGACACCAGCTCCAAACGCGATGAGGACCAAAGAACCGAGATACTCAGCAAGCAACTCACCCCACAATCGGGATCGCCAACCCCGTCGTGCTGGAAGTTGAGCCATCAGTAACCCCCCTGTACCTATGTGTTAATGCTCATGACTCAAACCGATATACCTCGGCCGAGTACTCTCTGCACCAGAAATAGGCGCCGGAGTTGTAACGTCCAACGACAGCAAAGGAAATCGAACGACAGTCCACCCCAATAAAGTCACAACCTCCCCCCTTGTCGAAGCTTGAAAAGAAAAAGACGGCCTCCTCGCGAAGAAGGGATTTCCCAACTTCACAGGTGCCGTCTCCAACATCTCCGTGGCATCGTATCAACTTGCTATGGATTGATTATACGGGTGTTCCTAGAAGAAGTAAAGCGCTTGCAAACGGAAAGAGCCCGGTTATGGGGTTCGAGTGGGAGTGAGGCTAGCCCTCGTCCTCTCGCATGCCGGGCACACAAACCGAGAGCCGCTGGCGGATGCGGCTCTCGAAAACGTATGGCGTATTTTTCTCGTTCAGCGGGAAAGTGATCTTAAGCCGGGGAACTACCACCAAAATCCGAGTCCGAACAACGCGTAAATGATAAGGAAAGATACGGCCCAACGGCCCCAGAAAGCGCCCGGATATCCCCGTCCGTAACCCCCGGCGTAAGGGCCGTAAGGGCCATACCCGGCGGCGAGAACGGCATCGATTCGCTTGACGTCCTCCGCAGGAAGCGTCTCTGTGGCGAACTGCGCCGGGATGTATCGACGAGGTGACAGGACAATAGCATGCCGCGGCGTCACCCGTTCCACGATGCCGCGGTGCACACCGTACGGGGTCTGAAACTGCACCCACTGTCCAACATACCGCTCACAGTCGTGCCTGGTGCACATGGAATCACCCCCCATCTCGTGTTCCTTCAGGGTACGCGACGCGCCGCACAGACGGGGCGGTGGATGTCCATGAGACAGGGGTCCAGATTGAGATGGCATGGGGTTTCTCACGTGCGTCGCAGGCAGCCATTAAGCAACAAGCCATCGAAAAAGCGGAAATATGCAGCCGGTCAATGCTGGGATTCGGCGTTCGGCTGGGATTCCAGGGTCGTATGAGATTCCGTAAGCGTCGGTGCGCGCGAACGGGTCTCCTGCCAGACGGAGATTAGGCATCCGGCCAGCGCGCCCACCCCCGCGCCAAGCAAGACGGCAAAGCTGCCAAGATGGAGGTGGGTAGCGGCCACTGCCGCCAGCGCCCCAAACAGCGCAGCCAACAGGTGGGCAGGGGTCCGTTCCCCAAGCAGAATCAGCGCTAGGAACAAGGCGGGCAGCGCGAAGCCGAGAACGTCAGCCACGGGGCTCGGCACAATCGCCCCCACCTCCAGGCCGACTGCGGTCCCCGCCAGCCAGGATGCGTAGCAGGCGAAGGTCAGCGCCAGATGCCGAGGCGGCGTTGGGATTTCACTGCGGATGCGCCCCGAGGCCATGGCGAACACCTCGTCCGTCAACCCAAAGGCGGCAATCAAGCGCCATCGTTCTGGCCACCGGTTTAGCGACGGACCCAGGGCGGCACCGTAGAGGAAGTGACGCAGGTTGACCAACAACACGGTGGCGGTGGCTGGCAGCCACGGGACACCCGCGACGGCGAGACTAACCAACATAAACTGGGCTCCACCGGCGTAGACAAGGACAGAGATGAGAAAGCCGAGCAACCGCGGCAGTCCGCTGGCGGAACAGACGACACCAAAGGTTACCGCCACCGGGAAATACGCGACGATAATGGGGACACCGTCGCGCACGCCAGCGGCTACCTGTTGACCCACAACCACAAGTCGATCTCGATACCCGCTATACGTGGGCACCGCGCCTCTCGCCATCACCACTCCCCCTTACCATAGCCCTGCCAGTCCGCGAGCCAGTGCATACGCAGCCACCCCGGCACCAATCGTCCAAAACAACTGCCGCGTCCACCAGGCCACAATGACGGTCGGTACGGCCGCCCACAAAGCCGGGCTTTCCCAGAATGCGAGACTGCTATCCGATGGAAACAGCATCGGCCCGACCAGTGCCCCGAGCACCGCCGGCGTGAGGTACGCCAGCACCCGCTTTAGCCAGCCTGGCCAGACCACGCGACTGCCCCAACTAAGCGACACCGCCCGAATCAAATAAGTCCCAAGGCCCACACACAAGACTTCCCAGGCCAGCGAATGCAAAGCCTTCCCCTCGCTTCGTATCATATATCATCCGTTCGTATGTTATAGTATACGCGAAGACGAAAACGGAGGGAATAACGTGGACGCGGAGAAACTGCCGCTGCGCATCGGACAGTCCCTGCGGCGCCTACGCCGGCAGCGGGGATGGTCCCTCGATGAGCTGGCCGCGGCCAGTGGCGTCAGCAAACCGATGCTCGGACAAATCGAACGCGGTGAATCGAACGCGACGGTGGTTACCTTGTGGAAGGTGGCGCAAGGGCTGCGCGTCCCGTTCTCGGCACTGCTGCAGGACGTCGAACGGCCAGCCGTGACCGTCGTCCGACGTGCGGATCAGCCCGTTGTCGCGGATGATGAGGGCCGATACACGGTGCAGAACGGGTTGACCGTCCCCGCTACGCACCCGCTGGAGCTGTACCAAGCCCGCCTCGCACCGCTCACCAGACACGTCGCGGAGAAACACGGGACGCACGTGCGCGAAGCGATTTGGGTGTTATCGGGCAAGCTGGTGCTCAGTCTGCTGGGGGATACGCTTCAATTGGAAGCCGGGGATGCCGCCCACTTTATCGCAGACGCCCCCCATACGTATCACAATCCAGCCGCCGATATGGACTGCACCTTCCTGATGGCCATGCTGTACGAACCGGCGCCCGGGCCGGAGACCTCGCCGCAGTAAGCGATGCCACAACGCGCGGTAGTCACACGGTTGCGGTTATTTGTTCCAGTGTTTCGCGAGGAATTCGTCGCGCCCGGAAGAAGACCGGTAGCGGTGGTAGTGCTCCGGATTTTTGCGGTAGAACCCCTGGTGGTAGTCCTCCGCCGGGTAGAACGGGCCGGCAGGCAAAATCGGCACCACAATCGGCTTCTCGAAGCGGCCGCTGGCTGCCAGTGCCTGCTTGGAAGCCTCCGCCTGCTGGCGTTGCTCTTCATTGTGGTAGAAGATGGCCGTCCGATACGAAGACCCCCTGTCGACAAATTGACCCCCTTCGTCGGTCGGATCAATCTGCTGCCAATACAGCTCAAGCAGCCGCTCGTAAGGAAATACGGACGGATCAAACGTAATCTGCACGGCCTCGACGTGTCCCGTAGTGCCGGAACAGACCTCTTCATACGTCGGGTTTTCCTTGTGGCCGCCGGTATATCCAGAGACAACCTTCAAGATGCCGGGCTGCTCCTCGAACGGCTTGACCATGCACCAAAAGCAACCGCCGGCAAAGGTCGCAAGCTGCGCATTATTTGTGCTTTCTGCCATGTCTGTCCCTCCCTGCTGCGCCCATTATGGCACAATCCAGACGTGTTTGCATTCCTGGCCCTTGCATAAACGTTCGATCCGCCCGGAACAATATCCATATTCAACCATATTGGCAGACCTCAGCAGTTCGAAGGAGAGATGCATCGTTGCTTCCGGTTTGGATGTCGGTACTTTGCAGCACCGTGTTAAGCGCGGTACCGCCAGTCGCCGCCTCGCCGGCGACGGCGGTCTGGATGGCTTCGCGGTCAGCGTCGGTAGCGGCTATGACAGAAACTCGCTCGGCGGAATCTAACGCAGAATCTTACTCCACAGCAACCCGCTGGCTGGATGAGGGGGCGCGTCCGGTGCCCGTCCATCGTGCCCCAGAGGGAGAGCGTGCCACGCCCGAGTATGCCCGCTGGGGCAAGATTGCGGTGGCCAAGACGGCAGCCCGTTACCCGGACGCGCGGGTGGTGGACTATCTCCATGTGGGGCGCAAGAGCCTTGGGTCCGACCGTGCCACCGAGCAGTTCAAGTTATGGCTGCGCGGAGAAGGGAAAGAATTTGGGGTCTACGTGGATGTGACCTTCAACCCGAAGACAGAGCAGCTCATTTCGGTGACATTTCGGGAGACGCCGCGTTAATCGGCAAGATGGTGCACGCTTTCGCGGTTGCGGCCGGGGAGATTACGGCCGGGGGGCATCCCCCGTACCATGATGTGTGCCTAGCGAGCGCTGTCTGTTCGCTATCTGTTAGGGTTGTGCGGGCGCGCATTAAGCCAACTCGGCCTGGACGTAGGCGGCCAATTCGCCAGCGTCCGACAGGGTGCGGACTTGTTCGACAAAATCTTTATGCATCAACCGCCGGGCGAGCTTGGCCAACATCTGCAGGTGCTCGTTGTGGCTTTGTTCGGGCACCAGAATCATGAACAGGACGCTGACCGGTTGATTGTCCATCGCCTTCCAATCCACCGCCTGTGCGAGCCGTCCGTAAATCAGCGTCGGTTGGCTGACCGCGCTTGATTTTCCGTGCGGGATGGCAATCCCGTGGCCAAACCCCGTCGTTCCTTCTTGCTCGCGCTGTAAAACCGCCTTGACCACTGCCTCGACATCCTGGACCCGGTCAAGGCTCCTCGCCTGTTCCACCAAATAACGGACAAATATCCACTCGTCGCTTCCTGCTTCGATGAGCCTTGACTAGCGGCGTGTCGCCGCCCCGCCAGAGGACTCTCCACAGGCGTGAATTCCCGCGGAACTCGCGGTACTGAACTTCAAAAGATTCCGATCCGCATTCACGTCACGGTCGTGGTGCGTGTTGCACCTCGGACACGTCCATTCGCGCACCGAAAGCGGCAACTCGTCCAACACATGCCCGCATACGGAGCATGTCTTACTGCTCGCGTAAAAGCGCGGCACGACCGTCAGCGTTGATCCATACCATGTGCACTTGTACGCGAGCATTCGGCGAAACTCGCCCCATCCGGTGTCCGAAATGGCGCGCGCCAGCTTCCGATTCCGATGCATCCCCTGCACATTCAGGTCTTCCACGACGATTTCTCGCTTGGTTTTCGTGAGCTCTGTCGTTACCTTGTGCGGACATCGCGGAGGCGGATGCGGTCATCATCGCTGCCGATAAAAAGGTCGATCTCGACCGA
>NZ_AUMH01000001.1 GCF_000430585.1 Alicyclobacillus herbarius DSM 13609 | reverse complement strand
CCTTCTTTGGCGAGCTGACAGACCAAAGAACGGCTATTTACTTCCGGCCCCAATTCGATTTTTTTCGTAACACATCCACCTGCATCGTAAGTTCACCGATCTTAGCCCGAGCCTCCTGCAACTCCTTCTCCAGCTCCTGCTCCCTCGTAGAGGGTCCGGACTGAAGTCCAGCCCGTCCGCCAGCCAGGAACGCTTCACGCCACCTGTAATACAGACTCTGGGCTACGCCATGCCGCCGACAAACCTCGCTGATGTTCGCACCGGGCATCATGCCCTCGAGCACGATGTTCATCTTTTCGTCCACTGTCCACTTACGTTCCGGCATCACGAACACCTCTACTTCATCTTAACCCATCCCTTCTGTCTGGGTTGACTCTGGGGCAAGTATATGGGAAGATCTCATAGCTCTCATTAAGCAAAAAGGAGTGTCACTTCATTCAAAAAACTCACCGACGACAGAGACGTGGCTTGGTGCTGGTGCGGGTCGGACAGGATTAACTTACGTTTATCTTGTTTGGAAAGAAGGACAAGTCGGAATTGGGCTTGATATAAACACGGGAAATCGGGATAAAAACAAACAGATTTTTGACGCCCTTTATGAACATCGGGAGCAAATTGAAATCGAGTTTGGACAACCGTTGACATGGGATCGTGGAGATGATCGCGTCACTTCACAACTACGGTATTTCATTAATAGCGGGGGCTGGAAAAACACCGAGAATCGCCAAGAGATTCAGCTTCAGATGATTGACGCAATGCAACGGTTTGCAAAGGCACTGGACAAGCATGTCAAAGCATTGCCCAAAATATAAAAACATCTATTTAGGGGTCTATAGGACTTAAAGACTATGGTACGGAACATAAGGCATTAAAATCGGACGGACAATGGCTTCGATGAAGACCTAATGGTCTTAGGAATTTAGTTAACGCTGGAGGCCTTTGACTTATTTATAATGCGACTGAGAGGGGAACCTGTAATTTCGGATACGATGATGTCAAGGAGGTGTGTAACTGGATTTCTGTCTTTCCTTAGGGGGGAAACTCTCCAAATCCCAATAACGGCGCGGAAAAGAGTAAGTACCTCTAGTTATAACTTTTCCAAAGTAGTTCTGACTTGGGTACGTTCGGAATATGCAGTAGCAGACTCCAAAGTCATACCCCATAAGGGATACTTACAATGAAAAACCGCACCATCTTGGGATTCATGCCAAAAATGATGCGGTCATCCTAAAAGGTATGTATAGCCAGAGAAAGCAAGCCTGTAAGCCGAGTTCTGTTCTCCGGTGCTGCAAACGGCGCCACGCCCGCCTGCAGGTTCAATGAACCTTTCTCGCAAGCCACGCGCCTCGCACTAGAGCGGCAACCATCTATCTAGGCCATCTGTTGCCAGATGGCTCCAGCGACCTACCCGAGCGCGCGACGGGCCACCGCATATGCGCTCCTATCCGGTCTTGCTCCGGGTGGGGTTTACCTAGCCAGCCTGTCTCCAGGCTGCTGGTGCGCTCTTACCGCACCGTTGCATCCTTGCCTGTGCACGCGCCGTCCAAGGACGGACACGGCCATCGGCGGTCTCCATTTCTGTGGCACTATCCCTAGGATTGCTCCCGCCGGACGTTATCCGGCACCCTGCCCTACGGAGCTCGGACTTTCCTCCCGTGCGGCCTTTCGGCACTGCACCGGCGGTTGCCCAGCTTACTTCCTCCGGCCTCAATGCAGCACATTCTAGTATAACGTAGTCCTCTGCGCGGCTCAAGCGGTATTTTTCTCCGCTTTGCCAGTCAGCAACACCACTTTAGACGCGAATGCCCCAAAAACATCATTTCCGTGCAATTAACGCGCATTAACCTTAGATTCTACTCAGCCAATGGTTTCCTGCACAGCGTGCCGTAAGGTGGCCGCATCCGTCAAGTCCTCATCGTAGGTGACCACGGCAAGGTTTTCGGACAAGTCGATGTCCACACCGCGGACGCCCTCGATTTGTTTGAGAGCGCGCGTAACTTCCTGCATGCGCATGCCGTGAACGGGAATCGTGACCGTATCCATATCATCACCTGGTTCTTCTCGGTTGTGGGAGCGGCTCGCGCTGGCGCGCAGTTGTAGCATGCCCTGTCCTACAACCAGGTAAACGGGTCCTCCCGGACCTCTGAGATGCGGACAGACAGGCCAGGCAGTCTGTCCGTGAGCTGCTGACGCATCGCTTCAAGCACGGGACGCTCAAGCGCCGCGTGCGTGGCATCAATGATGGCCAGCCCGTCCAGCCACGCGTCGGCCACCGTATGGTGATCACAATCCGACGTCACGAACACATCCGCTCCCTTAGCGAGGGCCGCAGCGGCCCATTTTCCGCCCGATCCGCCCAGCACAGCGACACGTTGCACGCGCTTGTCGGGTTCCCCGCCAAACCGAATGTGACTAAGCCCCAACGCGTCGCGCACCTGCGCCGCAAACTCTTGTAGGGGCAAAGGTTTCTCCAAGTTGCCGATGCGGCCAATCCCATACGCCTTGCCCATAATCTCAAGCGGATAGACGTCATAGGCAACCTCCTCGTACGGATGCGCCGCTAGCATCGCGCGCACCACCGCTTCTAGGCGCGACTCCGGAACCACCGTCTCTAACCTCACCTCGGCGGCTCGCTCCAGCTGCCCCACTTGCCCGAGAAATGGCTGTGTGCCCGGCAAGGGCAGGAAGGTTCCTTCGCCTGGCGTGTTGAATGTGCAGTGGCTGTACCGGCCGATATGCCCGGCACCAGCGGCACAGACAGCCTGAAGCACCTGTTCGTGATGGCTCTCCGGGACGAAAACGACCAATTTCCGCAGCCGGTCATCTTGTAGCCGGTCCAGGATATCGACGTCCGTCAATCCCAACTTCGCCGCCAATACGTCGTTCACACCGCCCTCCGCCACATCCAGATTGGTGTGTGCTGCGTAAATGGTCAGGTCGTGGGCTAGGGCCTCGGCAATGGTCCGGCCCTTGATGGTTGTCGTGTCAAGCTTCGGCAGCGGTCGATAAAACAGCTCGTGATGGGTTACTAGCATGTCCGCACCGGCGGCCACCGCCTCCTGCACGACCGGAAGCGATGTATCCAGGGCAAGCCAGACGGTTTCAACCGGCTTGTCCAAACGCCCCAGTTGGAGCCCAACCGGATCGCCCGGCATGGCCAGACGCGGCGGCGCCCAGGCCTCCAAAACACGCACCACATCCGCCGCAGTATGTACAGAACTCACGGTGCACCCGCTCCTTTCTCAAGCTGCTGTAACCAGTTCGCCAGCCACCGGCAAGCGTCCATCATCTGAGCCCGGCGCTCTCCGACTTCCTGGCGCGAGCTGGTGGCCATGCCTGTGGCGGCACGCTGCCAACGCGTCAGCTTATCCTGGACATAGTCGTACCACGCGGCGTTTGGATGAAGCAATAGATGAGGGCCGAATTCAAACGCCGCAGTGAGCGCAATCTCCTGGCCGGTAAAGGGGGCGTAGGCTGGGTCTAAACCGGTACCGGGGCGAAATTCGATCACCATGTAGGTATAACCGCTGTCCGATACGACGGTCTCACGCTCAATTTGCCACTGACGCTCATAAAAAAAGCGTCGGACGAGCCATACCCCGCCCATCGGCTGGGTGATGACGGAAGTGACCCGTTCGACCACGGCAAAATCGTGCTCAAGAATTTCGGTCGCCAACTGACCCCCGAGCCCAGCCAGGGTAATCGTATCCACCTCGCCAGGTTGTACGATGGAAAGCCCATAGCCTTGACGGACCGCAATCCGGTCTTCGAGTCCATGTCTCGCGACATTTCGCCGGGCGCGCTGCACCGGACCGGCGCGGACATCGCTCGCCACCGCCTTCACAATCCGATCCGCCTGCATCAGGTAGATAGGCAACAGGGCGTGGTCCGTTCCGACGTCTGCCAGGTGGGCCTGTCGGGGTACCCAATCGGCGACCTGCTGTAAGCGTGGGGAGAGTTCAATCGACAATCGCGGCATGTCCCCTTTCGTACGGGTACGTTTAGTGCGTGTCCCGAAAGTGGAGGTTCTGCCCCCTTTCTGAACAACCTCTTCTAGGATACCCGTAACAGGGAGAGTTGGCCATCACGCCAGTACTTCACCCAGGCAAACACTTCCCGTACAGCGTAGCGTAGCTCCCGTCGCGGGGACCAGGCGGCGAAACCCGACACGTCCATGCCCAGGTGGCGGGCTACCGCAAACGCGCGTGGCAGATGATAGTCACTGGTGACGATGATGGCGGTTTTCAGGCCCAGCCTGTCCATAACATGGCGGCTGTTGCGGAGGTTTTCCCAGGTATCGGCAGACAGCCGTTCCTCGACGATAGCCTCCGGGGATACCCCGTTGACGATCAAAAACCACTTCATCGAACTGGCCTCGGCCACCGATTCATCTTCCCCGCGCCCGCCTGTGACGATGAACCGCTCGACATAGCCGCACCGGTATAGGTGCAGCCCTGCACGCAGCCGCGCGCGCAAGGTCGGGCTGGGACGGTAGCCGTGCGTATAGGCGCCGAGGATGATGGCAACATCGGCCGGTTGCGGGCGGAACCGGCGGCCCCGCCGGCGGATGCTGTCCGCCGCCGCGATGCATCCGAGCGCGAGGCAGAGCCCGCTAGAAAGCACACCCATACCTGCCCAAACCGCCCAGTGCACGGCAACCGCCCCCTGTTCCTGTTCGGCCGCGGACTTCGGTATTCCACGGGCTTGGCTATTCCGCGAACTTGGACACGCCACGGATATGGATATACCGTGCCCGAGCCTACATCAATGTACGGCGATTGTGGGGCGAATAGACTACCGGCTTCAGGAAAACGGCACTTAACACCCCAGATGGCGAGCGATAACCAGGCGCTGCACCTCCGAGGTCCCTTCACCGATTTCAATCAGCTTGGCGTCTCGGTAATGCCGCTCGACCGGATACTCGCGCATGTACCCGTTGCCACCGAGAATCTGTACGGCCTGGTCACACGTGCGCGTACACATCTCCGACGCAAACAGTTTGGCGTACGCAGCCTGGAGCGAAAACGGCCGGCCCTGGTCATGCAGCCAGGCCGCTTTCAAGACGGCGTTCTTAGCGAGTTCAATCTGCATCGCCATGTCGGCCAGCTTATGTTGGATGGCTTGAAACTTAGAAATCGACTGACCAAACTGAACGCGCTGTTTGGCATACGCAAGGGCGGTGTCAAAGGCAGACCTCGCAATGCCCACAGCTAATGCTGCAATCGCCACCCGTCCTCCATCCAACGTGGACAGGAACTGGCGAAATCCGGCATTAAGGGGTCCGAGCAGGTTGTCTGCCGGGATACGTACGTCCTCAAAAATGAGTTCGGCCGTGTTGGAGGCGCGCATGCCCAGCTTTTCGTACGGTTTGCCCACCCGAAACCCGGGCGTGTCGGTGGATACGATGAACGCACTGATACCGCGATCGTCCGGATTGGTCAGGGCGGTAACCACGACAATCTGGGCAACGCCCCCGTTGGTGATGAAAATCTTGTTGCCGTTGATGACCCACTCATCGCCCTCGCGCCTGGCGGTCGTTCGCGTCCCGCCCGCGTCCGATCCGGCCCCAGGTTCGGTCAGGCCGAACGCCCCAATCGCTTGGCCGCTGGCCAACGGCTTGAGATACTGCTGCTTCTGCTGCTCGGTTCCGTATAGATAAATCGGCATGCAGGCCAGCGACACATGCGCTTCGTAGCTGAGACCCGTGCCACCGCAAGCGTAACCAATCTCCTCCACCGCCAGGCAGTAGGAGATAAGGTCGCCACCGGAACCCCCGTAGGCCTCGGGAAACGGGATGCCCAAGAGACCCAGCTGCCCCATCTTGTGAAAGACTTCAACTGGGAAGTGCTCGGTCTGATCCCATTCAGCTGCGTGTGGAGCGATTTCTGCCGCGGCAAAGTCCCGCACCATGTCGCGAATCATCCGCTGTTCTCGAGTCAAATCGAAATCCACGCGGTCATCCTCTCCTCACCGCTGCAACCGCAGCGTGTCACTGAACACTTTCAGAAAATATTATAAAACAGCCAAGAAAGCGCTTGCAAAACGTGGTGAAAAATACGCCCCGCCAAACGACAGGGCGGGGCACAAGCTTAAACCGCATGGAATTTGTATGGATGGTTAAGTTTAAACCGACACGCTCGCGTGTCTGCCGTACACGAGCCGCACTTTACTCGAGGAAGTCCTTGAGACGCTTGCTGCGGCTGGGATGGCGCAGCTTGCGTAAAGCCTTGGCCTCAATTTGGCGAATCCGCTCCCGCGTCACCCCAAATACCTTGCCGACTTCCTCTAAGGTGCGCGTCCGGCCGTCATCCAGACCAAAGCGCAGGCGTAGGACGTTTTCCTCCCGCTCGGTCAACGTGTCCAGCACGTCCTCCAGCTGTTCCTTGAGCAGCTCATACGCGGCCGCATCCGCCGGCGCCAGAGCTTCGTCGTCCGGAATGAAGTCGCCCAGGTGCGAGTCGTCCTCTTCGCCGATAGGGGTCTCCAGCGACACCGGTTCCTGGGCAATCTTCTGGATTTCCCGGACCTTGTCCGGGCTCATGTCCATCTCCGCCGCGATTTCCTCTGCGGTCGGTTCGCGCCCCAACTCCTGCAGGAGCTGACGCGACACCCGGATGAGCTTATTGATGGTCTCGACCATATGCACCGGAATCCGGATGGTCCGCGCCTGGTCCGCAATCGCCCGCGTAATGGCTTGGCGAATCCACCACGTGGCGTAGGTGCTGAACTTATACCCTTTGCGGTAATCAAACTTCTCGACAGCCTTGATGAGCCCCAGATTTCCTTCCTGAATCAGGTCCAAAAACAGCATCCCGCGGCCTACGTAGCGCTTCGCGATGCTGACGACCAAGCGTAGGTTGGCCTCCGTCAACCGGCGCTTTGCCTCTTCGTCGCCTTCCTCAATCCGCTTCGCCAGCTCAATTTCTTCCTGGGCCGACAACAACGGCACCCGACCAATCTCCTTGAGATACATCCGCACCGGGTCACTGATCTTGACCCCGGGGGGCATCGTCAAGTCATTTAAGTCAATGTGTTCACCGTCTTCTGCATCGGTGTCCGGTTCCGCGTCGTCGTGACCCTCCAAGTGGAAGTCGTCCTGCTCTTCCTCGTCCTCATCAACATCGTGGTCTCCACGGACCTCGATGCCCATCTCCGACAGTTGATCAAACAAATCGTCCAGCTGATCCGGGTCTTGCTGCTCCAATCCGGTCAAACGCTTCGTGATCTCGGCGTATGTCAAGAAGCCTTTTTTCTTCCCCAACTCCATCAGCTGGGCCTTTGCATCCTGAAGGGTGTACTCGCGGCTATTGTCGCGTGTTTCTCTCTGTATCTCTTTCTTCATCGACTCCCCGCCTCCTTCCCCCCTCGCTCGCATCAGCCGAGAAGGGGCCGTTTCAATCGTTGGATCTCCTGCTGCAGCGTCTCCGCTTTCTGTCGCAACGTCTGTGCCTGTATCGCGTCCCCGCGCACTTGCGCGTACCCGCTGTCAATCAGGGCTTGCCGCCATGCCGCCTCGAGCGTGTTCAATCGAACCGTGCGCAGATACCCCATCATCTCCGACGCGTCCATCTCAGGAATGTCTTCCACCAGCAAGGAACTCGCAAAGCGGATGAGGTCCGGATCGTCCAAGGAATCTAAAAAAGATTGAACATCCCCCGAGCTGTGGGTCGCAAAAAATGCATAAATAAACGCCAATAAAGCCGTTTGCTCGGGAGTGGCCAATTCATCCACACCTTCATCCATAAGCAACTGGCGCGCCTTGTCATCCGTCAGCGCAGCCTGCAAGAGCCTGCGTCCAGCCAATACGTACCCAGGCTCCAGTGATCTACGAGGGGTTTGCTCGTGGACCTTAGCTGCCGGGGCATGGCGCCGTTTAGGCCGAAGACGCTTGCCGATGGATGCCAATTCCTCTTCTAACGCCTCGCGCGAAACATGAAACTCCTGCGCCAGACTGCGCAGATGAGTGTCCCGCTCGATGGGGGACGCCCGCTCCCACAACACCTGCAGGGCTTTGTGCAAAAAATCGGTACGCCCAGCCACCTGACTGAGGTCCGCCTCGGCCCGCAGACGCGAGATGAGAAATTCGACCGCCGACATGGCTTGATGAAAGATTAACTGACGAAATGCGGACGGACCTTCCTGACGAATGAACTCGTCCGGATCGACCCCTTTGGGGAAGACGGCAATCCGCACTTCCAACCCGGCCTCTTCGGCGATTTCCATCGCCCGCACGGCCGCCGATGTGCCTGCCGAATCGCCATCATAGGCGATGACTAGCCGATTGGTCATCCGTTTCAGCCGACCGGCTTGCTCTAGCGTAAACGACGTGCCGAGACTGGCCACCGCATTCTCGACACCGGCCTGCCACGCGGAGACGACATCCAAGTTCCCTTCCATCAGCACGGCTCGATCCGTTTGGCGAATGGCTCGTCGGGCCGCATACAGGTTGAAGAGGAGGCGCCCCTTGTGGAAGATTTCGGTCTCCGGCGAATTCAGGTACTTTGGCTTGCCGTCTGGAGACAAAACACGTCCTCCGAACGCGACCACGCGCCCCTGTCCGTCTTGGATGGGAATCATCAACCGGTCGCGAAACCGGTCGACCATGCGTCCCCCCAGCTCCACCACCAAACCTGCATCCACCAGGAGACGGTCTGTGAACCCCCTGCGCCGCAAAAACGAATACAAGGTTTTTCCGTCAGCGGGCGCAAACCCGAGCCGAAAGTCCATCGCGCTTTTCCGCGAAATTTTCCGGCCTTCCAGATAGCTTAGGGCTTGCACACCGGCAGACGTATTCATTAAAATGTAGTTGTACAGTTTCGCCGCCAAATCATGAGCCTGATACATCGCCTCCCGTCGGTTCTTTTGGGATGAAACCGTTTCGGAGGAATCGGGTTCAAAAGGTAATGGCAGATTGGCCCGGCGCGCTAAGGCGACAACCGCCTCTTGGAAGTCCAGACCCTCCATATCCATCACGAATCGGATTACGGTTCCACCCGCACCGCAACCAAAGCAGTGATACAACTGACGGTCGGGCGATACTGAGAACGAGGGTGTTCGCTCGTTGTGGAAAGGGCAAAGCCCGACAAAGGAGCGACCCGAGCGACGCAGCTGGACGTGCTCCGAGATAACGTCCACGATATCCACCCGCCGCCTGATTTCCTCGACGAACGAATCTGGAATGCGAGACATCTCATCACCCTCCCGCCCCTCAACATCCGTGGCACGCGGAAGTGGGAGACCGCCATCCGTTCGTATCCTGCTTACAAATCAGGTATTCTACAGGAACCCCGATTTTTCCTCCCTACAAACAAAAATCCTTTGCGAAACGTGGCGCAACATGTCGACAGCCTTGACACCCCGTTGTAGTGACTCATTCTAGTCAGGACTGTCGTATGGCGTTTCGGACTTTTGTCACAAACATTGTCTATTATCGACGGGCACTGGGCAATTTATCCTTCGTGCTGCGCTCCATGTACCCGTCCATTTCAACATATGGCGCCGATACCGAGCTTATGTGCGCGAGTGCTTTTCCCGCTTGTGAATATATTCGAGAATGATACCCGCGGTCTCTTCCACCGCTTTGTCACTGACGTCAATGACAAAGCACCCCAACCGCCGCATGATCTGTTCGGCGTAAGCAAGCTCCATCTCAATCCGCTCGTGGCTGGCGTAGTTCGCGGTCGGTGTCAGGCCGAGCGAGCGCAGGCGTTCCCGTCGAATCGCGTTTAACTTATCCGCGCGAATCGTGAGCCCCACAACCTTGCCTTTATCTCGAATTTGAAACAGTTCCTCGGGAGGATTGACTTCCGGTACCAATGGGACGTTGGCCACCCGCATGCGCCGGTGTGCCAAATACATGCTGAGCGGGGTCTTCGAGGTCCGCGAGACGCCAATCAGGACAATGTCCGCCCGTTCGAGTCCGCGCGGATCGCGCCCGTCATCGTACTTCACGGCAAACTCCACCGCCTCGACACGGCGGAAATAGTCCTCGTCCAGTTGATGCACTAACCCCGGTTTGCGCCGCGGGGGCTGACCGATAACCTGCTCGAACGCGTCCATCATCGGGCCCATGATATCCACGGCGTGCACACCAAGTTCGTTCGCCCTCTGCAACAGTCGTTCGCGCAATCCCGGAAGCACCAGCGTGAAGGCGATGATAGCCTGCTCTTCGTACGCGCTTTGTACGACCTCGTCAATGACCGCAGCACTATCCACGTGCGACACCCGCCGCAGTTCAAAATTTCCGCCGTCAAACTGACTCGCAGCAGCCCGAGCGACAAACTCGGCCGTCTCACCGACGGAGTCGGAAACAACATAAATGATTGGCAGCGTCACCAGATCCACCTCTTGTCCTCCATTCGCCACTCAAACTTCATGGTATGCCCCCAGCTCCACGAAGGCGCGCGCGATGGTGGTCTTGGAAACCCTTCCGATGAGCTCGAGCTCTGGATCTGCAGCCTCAGCCTGACCCGGCTCTCTCTCCTTTTCCCGCACCACGGGCAACGAATCCACTTCGTTCTGAACCATGCGCAGCGCCGCCTCGTACAGGGACTCCTCCGGGTGAGCCGTAACCACGTGCGCCCAGCGGGTCATCGCCACATTCACCGGGACATCGTGAATGTCTCCGCCGCCAATGGCCACTTTGAGCAAGTCCTTCCGCGAAATGACGCCAACCGGTTGCCTGTCACGCACCACGATTAACGTTCCCACGTCCTCCATGAACATCGTCACGATGGCGTTGTAGACGGATTCCGTTTCCTCAATGACCGTAGGGACCGATTTGTAGTCTTTGACTTTCAACTTACGCAGGGCATCTCCAAACAGATCTGCATTTTTCTTGCCGCTGTAAAAATACCCTACGCGCGGGCGAGCGTCCAGATACCCAGCCATCGTCAGAATCGAGAGGTCTGGCCGCAGTGTGGCCCGGGTTAGCGACAACATCTCCGCAATCCGTTCACCTGTGATGGGACCGTGCCGCTTGACGATATCGAGAATCGTTTGTTGTCGTTTGGTTAACTCGATGGTCCTCACCCTCCCGCCTAACCCTCTGGCATAGGCAAGTCAGAACGATACCTTATATAATAGCATTTTTCGCGAATTCGAGCCGCGCTACAAATTCAGGCTGTCGAGAAAACGGGCAGACTTCATAGACAGACCGGCATATTCGGTGAGCTGATGACGCAGCACAGCGCGCAACCGCTGCTGGGAATCTGCGGACAACTGGATGCGGCCGATGCGTGGCCACGGCACCGTAGAAAACTGTTCAAGTACACGTGCCAGTGCGGGGGAGAGCCAGAACAGGCGTTGTGGGTCTTCCTGCGCGGAGCAAATGGGGCATAGTAAACCGCCCTCAGCTCCGTCATAGGCAATACGTCCTGGAGGGACGTCATCGTGCCCGGAGGTCCGCCCGGGATGGACGACGTCGTGACCACAGCGGACACAGGTCAACCAGGATGGACTGGCGCCGAGCCAACGGAGAAGCTTTGCCTCCCAGACGAGCGAGGTCAAGCTCGCCTCGTCCGGGTGGGCGGCGAGTCGATCGAACGCTCCTTCCACCAACCGATAGAAAGCTTCGCTCCCGACAGGGGTCTGCTCGGCCACCCGTTCGGCCAGCTCGGCAAAATAGGCGGCATACGCCGCCAATTCCAGCTGCTCACGAAGCTTTCGGCGGGAGTCGGTCACCTCGGCCTGCAGCAAAGTGCCCATCCCATGGCCGCGCCGGATAGAATACACCCCTTGTACGCCAAGCTGCACAGCCGTGGCGAACCGGCTCTGAGGCTTCTTGGCGCCCTTGGCCATGACCCCCATTTTTCCGGACGGAGTCAGCAGGGTGACAATGACATGGTTTTCCCCATAAGCAAGACTGCGCACAACCGTTGCTTCCGTATTGAAAATCAATCTCGGTACCTCGATTCCGCCGTTAAAACCACCTAGGAAGACTGAATCGCATAGGTTTCCGGCCCACTGTTCTCCGCCTCGGTCTCAGTTTGCTCCTCGTCAGCTAACTCCTGCTCTGCCTTGAACAGTAGATACGCCTCAATGTCTCCGGTCATTGTAAAGTAACGCCATGAAAAGTCCCGCACGCAATCATCCCCTTGTGACGTGTTGCGTGGTACAGAAATTCGCGTCCGGAAAGGCCGAACAACCTATAACGTAGACAGAACAACCTATAACGTAGACATCTGTAGCATCCCGCCCACGCAGCCCCCTATACAGGGAGGAATTTGGCAGGAATACAGACGCCGCAAGGGTTTGCGGGACGGCGTGGCATTGGCGTGAACTACTGTTGGTCAAATCCCCACCGGTGCAAGAGGCTCGGCTCGTTCCGCCAATCTTTGCGCACTTTGACACGCAACTCGAGAAAGACCCGAGTTCCAAACAGGCTCTCCATTTCTCGACGCGCCAAGGCACCCACCTCGCGCAGCATCTGCCCGTGTTTGCCGATGAGAATCCCTTTTTGACTGTCCCGCTCGCAGTAAATCACGGCATAGCTGTATAAGACCCCATTTTCTCGGCGTTCCAGGTGTTCAACGTCCACCATAACCGAGTGCGGAACTTCTTCACGGGTTAACCGCAGCACCTTTTCCCGAATCAATTCGGCCATGATGAATCGTTCCGGATTATCCGTGACCATCTCGTCCGGGTAGTACTTTGGCCCTTCCGGAAGTCGTTCCGTAATCAACTCGCGCAGGGTGTCCACCTGTGTCCCTTCTCGGGCCGAGATGGGGACGATTTCGGCAAACGCAAAACGGTCTTTGTATTCGGCCATCATCTCCAGAACCGCCGGTTTGGCCACTGCATCCACCTTGTTAATCACGAGAAATACCGGGGTATGCACCCCTTTGAGCAAATCGATAACATGCTCATCCCCTGGGTGGTTTGGCGTGGTCGCGTCGCAGACTAGGAGAATCAGGTCAACCTCGCGCAAGGTCGCCACCGCTGCTTCCACCATGTACTCACCGAGCCGGTGACGGGGCTTGTGAATCCCTGGCGTATCAATGAATACCGCCTGCGCGTGGTCGGTAGTCAAAATCCCGCGGATACGGTTGCGGGTGGTCTGCGGGCGATTGGACATGATGGCCACCTTCTGCCCAACCAAAGCGTTAAGCAGGGTCGACTTGCCGACGTTCGGCCGACCGATTAAGGCGGCGAATCCGGAGCGAAACGAGCGCTTCTCCTCATTCATGGGTTAGTCCTCCTTGCGCAACCAAGCCAGTGCAGCAGTCGTCCACAGCGCCACGAGGACCACGGCATTGAGGACGGCCGCCGCAGCAAATTGATGACTGAACAGGCGCCAGTGCCATGGGTATAAGTTCACGGCCATGAGCACCGCTACGGCCACGCTCGCCACGGCCAAAATCAAGACGGCCCCTGCGGCGCAGTCTTTGGCCATCCGCACCAAGGGATGAAACGCCCCCTCGGCGATCCGGTCGCAGATGCATTCGACGGCTGTATTCATGAGTTCCGCCGCGAGAACCAAGGCCATGCACAGCAATAACACGCCCGCCTGGATAAGAGAAGGCCGGACAATCAATTCGGCCACCAGGACGACGCTCGCAGCCAGGATGTGTAAGCGCAGGTTCCGTTCACTGCGAATGCCGGCCAGGATCCCCGAGAACGCGCACGCAAAGGAACGCCTCAGCGGCATGGGGCGCCGTCCGCGCCCACGTCTGCCCCCGCGGGCGTCCTGAGTTTCTGGACTAGTGCGTGGCATCCCTGGTCAGCCCCAAATCCGCCAGCACTTCTTCCTGGATGGTGAACATTTGTCGTTCACTCGCCTCATCCTGATGGTCATAACCATTCAGATGCAGGAACCCGTGCACGAGCAAAAACGCGACTTCCCGATATACAGTGTGCCCATACTCCGCCGCTTGGCGTACAGCCGTCGGCATGCTGATGACTATATCCCCGAACGGCACGGGCTCCCCTGGAGGCAGGGGCATCTCCTCGCCTTCACTAAGCGAAAACGATAACACGTCGGTCGGCCGGTCAATGCCGCGATACGTGTGGTTCAACTCGTGGATCTCGGCGTCGTCTACCAGCGAAACCGAGACCTCGCCGGATACATCCAGGCGTGTTGCGGCTGCCTCCAGCACGCGCGCGACAAACGCCTCATCCACATCCGGCGCCTCGTCCATGTTCACCCGTATATCCAAATCCACAATGAGCCGGTGGTCACTCATCCCTTCGCCACCTCCTTGCGGATTTTGTCTGGATCGGGATATTCAATGCGGGAGTGATAGATCCCCTTTAAGGTTTTCATAAACGCCCCCACCATCGCATCTAAATCCTGTAGAGTCAAATCGCACTCATCCAGTTGTCCGTCCTGCAGCCGATCTCGAATGATCTTTCGGATGACGCCCTCCACGCGATTGGGCGTGGGTTTTGCCATGCTGCGCACAGCCGCCTCGACGGCGTCACAGATCATGACAATCGCGCACTCACGAGTTTTCGGCTTGGGCCCAGGATAGCGAAAGTCGTCCACCTTGACTGTTCCGTTTTTGTCTTGCTCCCGCGCTTTGTTGTAGAAGTACCACAAAATTGTCGTCCCGTGGTGAGTGGCGCAAATGTCGCGAATCGGCTTTGGCAGGCCGGCCTCCTCCAACATCGCCAGTCCGTCCGTCACATGCGAGGTGATGATTAAGTGACTGAGACTCGGTGCAATCTTGTCGTGCGGGTTTTCGCCGTTCATCTGGTTTTCCACAAAAAATAAAGGGCGACGTGTCTTGCCCACGTCATGATAGTACGCACCCACTCGGCAGATGAGCGGATCGGCCCCGACAATTTCGGCCGCAGCTTCGGCCAGGTTCCCGACGATGAGACTGTGGTGATACGTGCCCGGCGCCTCCATAAGTACTTTCTTCAGCAACGGATTATTCGGATTGGATAACTCCAACAGGTGAATCGCCGTCAGCAACCCGAACGCACTCTCAAAGAAAGGCAGGACACCCATGGTCAGGATGGCGCTGATGACGCCATTGAGCGCCATTAGACCGACGTGCAGCAGAAACGTCTGCCAGCTGAGCGAATGGTCGGTCTGCAACAGGTGGCGGGTACTGACCGCGAGCACCCCGATGCCGGCAACTAAGAACCCGGCCCGCATAAACGTGCCGCGCGACGTCACCTTGGCGACGCCATAAGCGCCGACCAAGGAACAGACAATCCCTAAAAACGTATACCAGTAGTCAAACCCCAAGGCGGCACCGAACAAGAGCGATACGTAGAAGCTGCCGACCACGGCCAGGGAGGAATCCACAAGGACCGCGAGCAACATCGCCCCGAGCGAAATCGGGGTCAGATACGGCGTGGAAGCCGGTCCACCCGCGTTGATGATCGCCTTCGTCACGGCGATTAAGATGGCCATTAAGACGATAATCAGGCTCGTGACCAGGAGCATCAGGTTATCCAAGCGGCGGCGCGGTGAGCGGTGTTCGATGTAGACTGCGAGCAGTCCAACCGCGATAGCAATCATAAGCGCGAAGCCAAACACCATGCCGTAGTTCGGACGGGTACTATAGAGACCGACGTCGCGCAGTTTACTCAGGACGCCAGCGGTAACCACTCCGTTTTTAGAGACAATGACATCTCCTTGATGGATGAGAATATCCGATACGGAGTTTGCTGCGGCCTCCCGCGCCTGCTCTGTCTTCTCGCGTTGATAGACCATATTCGGTTTGAGGACGCTGACGACGATGTCCTGGACGACCGCCCGCGACGTCCGGTCCAAATCGTAGTTGAGCAGCCTGCTATCGACCAAAAGCCGGGCCTGCTGAGCAGACTGTTGGTTAAAAGGAGCGCCCAAAAGGTCTTTGACGATGCTATCGGATACGGTTTGAGTGTCGTGGATTTGCCGCGGCGTCATGCCAATCAGGGTCTTGAGCGTGGCAGCCGAGACCTTGGCCGGTGCCGCCTTCTCAACCGTCTGCAGCTTCTCCTCTTTGGTCATGGACTTGTTGGCCACCGTTTGCGCTGCCGTCGTCAACAACTTGTCCACCGCGGCCAGCGCATTGGTCTCCACTTGCGACGACATTTCGTACTGTTTCGGAACCTTGTCCATGGCGGCTTTTCGCGCCGCCTCGGTGGCCTGTGTATCGACCGCGGTGATGGGCGCCCGAATCGTGACCGGGCTGATGTCACCAACCGAGAACTGATAGCGTACGGGCAGGATGCTATCCAAGAGAACCAGATACAAAACCACGCCCAGAAGTATGTATATCCCGATACGAATCCGCCTGTGAGAACGGAACGTATCGTCTTCGAGGTACCGGCGTATGGCCTGACCCCATCTACGAAACATCATCCGTGCAACCCCTCGACCCTTCTCGTGCCTTCAGGGAGAGCCAAAATGCGCCCCCCGTGTGCAGCTTGATTCACACGTTGTCGTTTTCGAGCGGATCCATCCGTTCATAGGCGTCGATAATCTTCTGGACCAAGTGGTGGCGCACCACGTCATGACCGGAAAAATAATGAAACGCAATCTCCGGGATGGACTTTAAGATGCGTGAGGCTTCGATGAGCCCGGACAGGCGTCCGCTGGGCAGGTCAACCTGCGTCACATCGCCTGTAATCACCATCTTCGAACCGAATCCCAGTCGTGTCAAGAACATCTTCATCTGTTCCGGCGTGGTATTCTGGGCCTCGTCCAAGATAACGAAGGAATCGTCCAATGTTCGGCCGCGCATGTAGGCCAACGGAGCCACTTCGATGGTCCCCCGCTCCATCGCCCGCGCCACCTGTTCGGCTCCATACACATCATACAGACTATCGTACAACGGACGCAGGTACGGATCGACCTTTTCCTGCAAGTCTCCCGGCAAAAAGCCAAGCCGCTCCCCCGCCTCCACCGCCGGGCGGGTCAGGATGATGCGCTTAACGTCCCCGCGTTTGAGCGCGTTCACTCCCATCGCGACGGCCAGATACGTTTTGCCTGTGCCGGCCGGACCAATGCCAAACACGATATCGTACTTCTGGATGGCTTCCACGTAGCGACGCTGTCCGACCGTCTTGGCGCGCACGACCTTGCCGCGGTGCGTGATTGTGACCTCCGAGGTGAATAGGTGGACCAATTCCTTCAGCTCACCGTTTTGCGCCAGTTCGATTGCGTAACGATAATCACCTTCGGACAACTGTGCACCAAGCTCTGTGAGTCTGGAAATGGTACGCACGATATCGACCATTTCCTCCACCTCAGCTTCCTCACCAATAAAAGAAACCTCGGTGCCGCGGATGACGACTTTTGCCCCGTATGCCTCATCGAGCAAGCTGAGCAGCAAGTCGCCCGGACCCAAGGTGTGCATCGCTTCCTCATTGTTCGCAAAAACCCATTTTCGGCACGTCGTTTCCCCGGCCAACCAACTACCAGCTCCTTCGTCAAGACACCGGCTGTACCCTAGAGGTAATCCGGAAAGGGTCAGAACACACACTGATACGGGTAAAAGCGGTCAGGCAGAACCCGTATTTGGCGCCACCTTATGTTTCTCAGGTGCAGGGGGAATCGGCGCTTCGGTGGCGATGTCCTCCTCGACCCGAGTAAAGACTTTTTCGTATAGCTTACCATGCGACACTTTCCGCTGTAAAACCTTTTGCTCAAGAACGACCCCATCGCCTCCCATTTGTCGACGCACGTCTGCCTTAGCCAAGGTGAGGGCCCGTTTTTCCGCCTCCGCCACGGAACTTTCCACCGCCTGCGGGTGGGCTTCGTAGACGGTCACCGTCTGTAGTTGCACCGGGAGAAGCCACTTGCCAATGTGCCACTGTGTTTCATCCGTACGCTCCACAGAAGCCTGGTAACGCGGCTCCTGCCATCCCCACACCCGGACAGCCAAGGGACCAAGCCGTAAGTATTCGCGCTGTACCGACTTACCGGTCAATCCGGATTGCGTCACCTGCATCGGCAGGGAAACCTGTGAGGTGTACCAAACCTCGGCCCAAACCTGCCCCTCGGCCGGAACTTCCTTCCCATCCGCCAGCAGTCCAGAGATTAAGAGCTGACCAGCCTGAACCACCTGCCCGGGCTTGACCACGGCCTTGCCGCGGCTGGCGAACACGCGACGGATGGTGGCCGGTTTGGCAGCGACGACGTTATGCGGCTCATCTCGCTCTTCCAATACGCCAGGGATTTTCTCCACCGCTTCGATATGCGCAATCGTCCCTTGCACATTTACCCCAACCCAGGTGAGATTTGGCAGACGCTTTTGGATATCCGCCTGGATTCGATCCATATCCGCCAGGCGCCCTCGCCAAGCGCCCACGTACAGTCCAGACTCGGCTGCAGCCTGCCGAACCGCTAATGCGGTATCCTCCGGGACCCCGTCAATCGTCACGCGCCAGATGACCTGGCTTTGCGTATACACCAAGAACACGAATAACAGCATGCCCGCCACAAACGTTTTCCGCCGCTTGATGCGGCGCACCGTAAACGGCATCCCGGCCCGCTCGAGGAAGCGGATCTTCACCCGATGTCTGCGGCAAACCTGGTATACCGCCCCAAAGTCGCGAACCCCCGCCAACAAGGTGGCCGACTCCTGACCGAGACGAACGTGTCGCAGTTCAACGCCCTTACGCTGCAGTTCCACGATCACGTCCGGCACATCAATTCCGCGTAACTCCATATGTAACGACCCAAACCACCACTCTTGTACGCGTGTCCAGTTCATCGCCAACTCTCCTGACCGCGAACAAACTCAATATGGTCAACCCGTCCCTGGATGTGAATTTCCCCTGAGGCAGCAAAGGTCACCTCAAACCCGGTCCCCGTTAACCGGATGTGTGCATGTCCAATATCGACCACAATCTCCGTTTCCCCCACCCGCTCCAGGCCCACTATGTTCTCCATCACCACTTGCTGGTCCGCCAAAATGAGAACCCGCGCAACACCCGTTACCATGTCAGGGGGCAGCGACAACCATTGTGAGGCCTTTTGCTTCCACGCCTTGCGCAAGTTTCGCATGCACATCCCCCTCATTCCTGGGACGGACGCGAGCCAAAGCAGCCTATCCGCCCTCTCTAATCCGTATGAAAGACCAGGTCAAGCTATGCTCACCTCCCTATGCATCGCACGCTCCCGGGCATAAAAAAAGACCCGCCCACTGGCGAGTCGTATCCTCTTCAAATGTCCGATGCTCAAACTATGTTCAAAAAGGGAGGGATCTTCTCTCCGTCATTCCCGCGTTTCCGTTTCTCACCGTCGACGGTGCCGTCGGCTAGCTGAGCAATTCCTGCACGATGCGCTGCGCCGTCTTGCCATCCGCGCGACCGCGAATCTGCGGCATGAGTTGGCCCATCACCTTCCCCATATCGGCCTTGCTGGCAGCCCCGACCTCGCGAATCACCTCGACCGCCAACGCCTTCAACTCGGCCTCGTCGAGCGGCTTGGGCAGGTATTCACCTAAGACGGCGATTTCCGCCTCCGCCTGCTCCGCCAAATCCGTGCGTCCGGCCGCTTTAAAGGATTCCAAGGAGTCTTTGCGCTGCTTGACCTCCTTCTGAAGGACGGCGAGGACATCGTCCTCGGTCAACGGAGCGCCCGTTTCAATCTCTCGGTTTTTCAAAGCCGACCGCACCATGCGAATCACAGACGTGCGGAGTTTATCGCGGTTTTTCATCGCCTGCTTGAGGTCATCCGACAACCGCTCTGCCAAGCTCATGATGGAGCCTCCCTATCCTACCAATCCTGAATTAATACGAGCGCCGCTTTTTGCGCGCCGCTTCGGACTTCTTCTTGCGGGCCACGCTGGGCTTCTCATAGTGTTTCCGCTTGCGGATCTCGGCGAGCACACCGTCTCTGGCAGTCGCCTTCTTAAAGCGCCGGAGTGCACTGTCGATGGACTCGTTTTTGCGGAGTTTGATTTCCGACATCCCTATCCCTCCCTCCGACACTTTCAAATCAAGAATCAGGGCTAATTATAGTACAGCGAAAAAACCAGTGTCAAACCGCGCAGTTGCGAAACCGAGTCATGAATCAGCCTATACGTCCATACAAGTAGACAGGGGGTGTTGTCCATGTGGATTGCGGTATTGGCCGCCATCGTTTCACTCATCGTATTTCTCGGCGGCTTGCGGACCATGCGCAGCGGTCTGGAAGCCATGGCAAAGGGACGACTCCCTGTCATCCTGAATAAGTTCGTTAAGACCCCGACGCGCGGCATCGTCACCGGCACCGTGGTCACCGCCTTGGTGCAAAGCAGCGCCGCTATAACTGCCATCACCGTCGGTCTGGTGGCCGCCTCGAGCCTCGGTTTTCGCGACGCTCTAGGCATTGTTCTCGGGGCGAACATCGGCTCGACCATAACGCCCCTCCTGTTGACGATGGACCTTTGGGGTATCGCGATTCCGTGCCTGGGTATCGGCCTCGTCTTGGTCAGCCTGCGCCGCCCCCGCTTGTACGCGCCCGGGAAGGCCCTTATCGGCTTTGCCTGCGTATTCATTTCCTTGCAGACCTTGACAACGGCTCTCCACCCACTGACGACCACCAGTTGGTTTACCCGCACCCTCGCCGCGGCCGGCCACAATCCACTGTGGGCCATTTTGGTCGGTTGCACAGCCAGCGCCCTTGTGCAGTCCAGCACCGCGACCACCGTCGTCACCATGGCCCTGGTGGACAACGGGGCGATTCCACTGGTGGGCGGCATTGCCATGGTGCTCGGTGCCAACGTCGGAACCTGTCTGACGTCCGTCATCGCCGCCATCGGGCAGCCGCGCGCCGCCGTTCAAGTGGCCGTCGCGCACGTGCTCCTCAACGTCGCCGGCGTCCTGGTGTTTCTCCCATTTCTCGCCCCGTACAGCGAGTGGATGACCTGGCTTAGCCCGCACCCGAAGGAGCAAATCGCCAACGCCCACTCCATCTTCAACATTCTCTGCACCCTCGCGGTCTGGCCCGCCATCGGATCGTTCGCCCACTTCGTCGAGCGGCTAGTCCCCAATCAGGGCCGGACCTGAACTGGCGCCGATGCGACTGGCCCCCATGCGAAGGAAGGTCAACGCCTGGGCGTGCGTACGAATGCCCCCGGCCGCCTTGACCCCTCGATCGCCGTTCGCCGCGAGCCCGGCCATCTGCGCCATGACGGCCACGTCGACCCAGCGAGCCCCCGTTGGAGCAAACCCGGTCGAGGTCTTCAAAAAGTCCGATCCGGCCATAAGCGCCGCATACCCGGCCTTGACGACCTGGTCCAGAGCGAGGTAGTGCGTCTCCAAGATGGCCTTGACCCGCACCCCCGGATGACTGCGGGCGGCCTCGACCACGGACTGGACGTGGCGATATACCGTCCACACGTCGTCTTCACACATCGAGCCAATCGGAATGACCATATCGACTTCGTCCGCCCCCGCCGCAGCCGCACGGTGCACCTCGTCCGCCAGGACGTCAGGGTTCTCCGCTCCAAAGGGAAACCCGACCACGGTACAGACCTTCGTTGGACTCCCGGCCACCCGCTGCGCCGCCAACGAGACATGCTGAGGATGAATGCAGACGGCGGCACACCGAAGCCGTACGGCCTCCGCGAGGACCCGCTCGACATCCACCTGACTGGCCTCCGGGCGCAACAGTGTGTGCTCGAGCGCCCCTCGCACCTGATCTGCTGGACGATCAATCGGCAAAGGCAATCGCAAAGGCAGGGGCTCAGGCAGTGACGCCCCCCAATCCGTGGTCGCCTCGAGTTCCTTTCGGGTAACCGCCAAAACACGCGCCACATGCGCGGCGCCTTGGTCCCACAACTCAGAGAGACGCTCAAGGCTTAAGTCTGCCGGTGTCTGCCGCCAGGATTCCCAGTTGTCCCGATACCAGGTATAGAATACGTCGGCTTTATCCAACACCCACGACCAGTTCGCATAGCCGCGCTCGCTGTGCGCCTTCACGGCCTCGTCCCAGGGCAGGTAGCGTGCTCCCTGTACCTCTTCGGCCTGGTGCACTGGCTCGGCAGACGAATCCACCGGGCTCAGCAGAAACAGGCGCACCTGTTTGCGAATTGGACGACCTTCCCGTTCAATCCGATACTCCACGCGACCTAGGGGCCCCAGGATGCGCGCCGCGATGCCGGTCTCTTCGGCAATCTCGCGGACCGCGGCGTCCTCCCAGCGCTCTCCAGGTTCCAGGTGTCCCTTGGGAAACGCCACGTGTCCGTACGCATCGTCAATCATCAGGACTTCGCGCCCGCGCCGTCCTTCGCGTACCACCAGGCCGCCCGCTGCGCGTTCCACCGCCTCGTTTGCCATGCCATCTCCCCCTTTAGGCTTCCATCGCCCGCGCCCAGGCACCTACCTCCGGCCAACCGTCCGCGCTCTCGGTGACGCGCCCGATGAGTTCCGCAAACTGTACGTCATCCGTACACCGCGTTAGGCGCACCTGACAAACCTCGCCCGTCAGGTCTTCTGGCCGCCATTCGGGCGGCACCGGAAACGCGACTTTCAGGTAGTTGTCGGTTCGTCCAATCAACCAGAAACCGGCCTTGTCTTCCGGATCGACACCCGAACGTGGGACATCCGTGTACGGTTCTTCGGGAATCACCTCAAGCAACTTGCCACGCTGGCTTTCCGCATAGGCAAACGTCAACTCGCGGGACAACTTGAGCAGGCGCTGCGAGCGCTCCTCCTTAACCTCCTCCGGGACCTGGTCCGGGAATTTTGCCGCTGGCGTGCCCTTGCGCGGTGAGTAGGGAAAGACGTGCAGCTGCGCAAACTGTTGTGCACGGATGAATGCCTCCCCCTCCGCGAAATACGCATCCGTCTCCCCGGGAAAACCGACAATCACGTCGCTGGTCACTGCCACGCCGGGCAGCGCTTCGCGCAAGCGGCGCAGTTTTTCCGCGTAGGCCTCGACCGTATAGTGCCGGTTCATGCGCTTGAGCACCTGGTTATGCCCGGCCTGCAGGGGAATGTGCAGGTGACGGCAGACCTTTTTCGACCGGGCCAGTACCTCAATCAGAAAATCGTCGATCTCGCTGGCCTCAATGGAACTGATGCGAATGCGGTAAAGTTCGTCGATCGCCTCCAGGTCCTGGAGCAGATGCGCCAGTCGATATCCATTCAAGTCAGCTCCATAGCCGCCCGTGTGAATTCCCGTCAGGATAATCTCGCGGTAACCGGCCTTGGCCAACTTGCGGGCCTGGGCGACCACCTTTTCCGGCTGTCGGCTGCGGATGAGGCCGCGCGCCCAGGGAATCAAACAAAACGTACAGAAGTTGTTGCAGCCGTCCTGAATCTTTAGGTTAGCGCGCGTTCGTTCTTCAAAATACGGGACATCCAGCTCGTCAAAGGTGCGTGTTTTCAGGATGTTGCCGACCGACTTGCGCACGGACGGGAACGGGTTTTGTTCCTGACGAATCTCGTTCACCAGTTCCACAATCTTGGATTTGCGGTCGTTGCCCACGACCAAATCCACACCCTCAATAGCCGCCACCTCGTCGGCAGCGACCTGCGCGTAACACCCCGTGACGACGACCGTTGCCTCCGGATTGGTGCGCACAGCGCGGCGGATCATCTGGCGAGATTTGCGGTCCCCGGTGTTGGTCACCGTGCACGTGTTGATCACGTACACATCCGCCTCTTCTTCAAACGGTACCTGTTCATAACCAGCCGCTTTGAACCGCTGCCAGATACCTTCTGTATCATAAAAGTTCACCTTACAACCCAGTGTATGAAACGCCACCGTAGGCATGGCGCAATTTATCCTCCTAACTCGTGGAATTCGTACAGGATGGCGGCAGCAGCTGCAATGCCGGCGGTTTCCGTGCGCAGAATGCGCGGCCCCAAGGTCACCGAAGCCGCCCTTGCAATCTCCGCCCAGGCCTTGCGCTCGACGTCGCTCCAGCCCCCTTCCGGTCCGACCGCGACAGCGGCCCGGAGCGGTCCGCCCGCCATCAAACCGGTCTGCACCGCAGTCCGCAAGCCATAGGAATCCTCTTCCTCATCCAGCAAAAACACCCGCTCGACACCGAGTGATTGCAGCCACGTCGCCGCCTCCGAAATGGAGTAGACCAGCTCCACCTTGGGTATGACATCCCTTTGCGCCTGCGCTGCGGCTTCGCGAGCCACCCGCCGCCAGCGCGCCAGCTTGGCCTCGGCCCGACGAGGCTCCACGCGCGCCACCGAACGATTCGTCTGGAGGAGAACAAAGCCGGCCATCCCCAACTCGGTGCCCTTCTGCACGATGGACTCTATTTTATCACCCTTGGCCAAGCCCTGAATCAGATACAGCTTTAGTGCCGGCTCGTGGCCCGGCAACTCCTCTTCTGGGAGCACGACCATCGCCCCCGCGTCACGGTCAATCTCGACGATCCGCCCCAGGCACGCCCTGCCGCTGCCTGCGACGGCGACCGGCTCGCCCACGCGGGCCCGCAGCACGCGCGCAAAGTGATGTCCGTCTTCCCCATCGACCGTCAACCGCTGGCCAATTTGCGGCTCCTGGTCGACGAAAACCCGCGGCATCATCCTTCCTTCACCGCCACCAAGGCCAGCCAATCCCCACGCCGACGCCGCTGCGCAACGCGGAAGCCAGCCTCTGCCAACGCCGCCTCAATAGGTGGAGCCTGCGTGTCCACGTAACCGGAACTGATGAGTACGCCACCTGGCCGGAGCTTGGCTGCCGCCTGGGGAGCGAGCGCAATCACGATGTCACGCAGGATGTTAGCCACCGCCAGGTCAAATCCGGTCTCGGACACGGCAGTGAGCAGGTCCCCTTGCCGCACCCGCACCCGGTCACTGACTTCATTGTCTTGGACATTTTCCCGGGCAACATCGACGGCGACCGGATCGATATCAATGGCGGTCACATCGGTGGCACCCAACTTGGCCGCTGCGATGGCCAGGATAGCGGTGCCACAACCGATGTCGAGCACCCGCCTGCCCGGTTGCACCCAATCTTCCAGCGCTTCCAGGCACAACTGGGTGGTTTCATGCATGCCGGTGCCAAACGCCATTCCCGGTTCCAGGCGCAGGGCAATGCGCTCATCCGAGGCATTGTCGACATCCGCCCGCCAACGTGGCACAATCCGCAGCCGGCGTCCAATGGAGATAGGCTCAAAGTCCTGTTTCCAAACGCTGTCCCACTCACTCTCATCGACCAACCGCAGCTTGACACTCGCAAGCGCGTCGGTCACCGCGAGACCGCTTCGCTCTACGGCCGTGAGCGCATCCTCAATCCGCTCCCGGATCTCGGCCTCCGGCGTCATTTCCGGGAGGTACACCTGAATATACACGTACTCGGCGCCGGTCAACAACGAGTCGTCAAACCACTCCCCCCATTCCGGGTGCAGGGGTGCGGTAGACACATCGCCTTCCATGGCCACCCCTCCGACCTCTGGCCACTCCTGCAGGAGCGCTGCCAGCGCCTCGGCGGATTCACTGGGTACACGAACCGTCAACTGCCACCAACGCAAGGTTCCCATCCTTCCTCGTTCAATCCGTCATGCCCTACTTCAATTGTCAAACAGGGCGCTCTTCATGCGTTCAATCAAGGTGCGCGACTGCTCCTGCGGCGTTTGCCCCAATTCCTTGCCGAGTTCACGCAACAGTTCTCGTTGTCGCTCGGTCAGATTCGTCGGTGTGATGACGTGCACCCGGACGTGTTGGTCTCCGCGGTGATTCGTGTTGATGCGGACAATGCCACGGCCGCGCAGGCGGAAGGAGGTTCCGGTCTGCGTGCCCTCTGGAATGCGCAGTTTCACAGGTCCGTCCAGGGTCGGCACTTCAATCTCGTCCCCCAACGCTGCCTGTACGAACGTTAAGGGTACGTCCACATACACGTTGTTGCCGTCGCGTTCGAAGACCTTATGCGGCCGGACGTGAATCACAATGTACAAATCGCCCGGTGGTCCGCCATCTGGACTGCTCTCGCCGGCCCCCGCGATGCGCAGGCGATTGCCCGTATCTACGCCCGCCGGCACCTTGACTTTCACCTTGCGGCGAACCCGTTTGCGCCCCTGCCCCTGACAGTCGGAACACGGGTGGTCAATCTTCACACCACGTCCGCGACAGGCGGTACAGACCCGGCGGTTGACCATCCGGCCAAATGGGGTATCGACTACACTCTGCTGCTCGCCGGTACCGTGGCAAACCGGACACTTATCCACTTTCGTGCCCGGCTTGGCGCCCGTTCCGTGGCAGGTCGGACACGTCTCGGTTCGTGGCACGGAGATCTCTTCCTCCACGCCGAAGGCCGCCTCTTCAAAGTCAATCTGCAGCTCGTACTCCAAATCCTCTCCGCGGTGCGGCCCACGGCTGCGACCGCCGCCGAAAAACATGTCGAAGATGTCGCCGAACCCACCAAAATCGCCGAAGCCGGCTCCACCGAACCCGCCACCGCCCATTCCCTGGGTCGGGTCTTCGTGGCCAAATTGGTCATAGCGGGCACGTTTTTGCGGATCGGAAAGAACCTCGTAGGCTTCGGAGATCTCTTTGAACTTGTCCGCGGCGTTTGGGTCATCCTTGTTGACGTCTGGGTGATACTTGCGAGCGAGTCGACGGTATGCTTTTTTGATTTCGTCGGCTGAGGCGTTGCGGTCAACCCCCAGCACCTCGTAATAATCCCGCTTGCTCACGCCTTATCCTCCGCTTTCCCAGTCTCTCCCGACAGTCGAAAAGGGCAAACGGCCCGCTAATGGGTGCCATGCCCTTTCCATACCCTCTCGGTGTTTAGACACGCATTCAAAATGCCGTGCAGAAAATTACTTATGTGTCTGGCAAGGGGTCAGAACCACTTGCCAGACACGGCTTTAAACTACCCTTCACAACCTCAGTTGCCTGTGTCACATTACTTGTCTTCGTCGACCACTTTGTAATCGGCGTCGACCACGTTATCCGACTGTCCCTGGCCGGTGGCTGATGCGCCGGCCGTTCCCGTCGCGCCGGAAGCGTTCTGGGCCGCTTGTTCGTACAGCTTCGTTGACAACTTATGCAGAACCTGCGTCAATTCGTCTGAAGCCGTCCGAATGGCGTCCGCATCCGTGCCACCGAGCGCGTCACGCAGCTTTTGCTGCTTCTCTTCGGCTTCCTTTTTCAAGTCAGCGTCGACTTTATCGCCGAGGTCTTTCAGGCTCTTGTCCGTCTGGTACAACAGCTGATCCGCCTGGTTGCGGATTTCCACCTGCTCGCGCCGCTTCTTGTCTTCCTCGGCGTGCAGTTCCGCCTCTTTGACCATCCGGTCAATCTCTTCCTTGCTCAAGCCGCTGGACGAGGTGATGGTAATCCGCTGACTCTTACCGGTGCCCAGGTCTTTTGCCGATACGTTGACAATGCCGTTGGCGTCAATGTCGAACGTGACCTCAATCTGCGGCACGCCGCGCGGAGCCGGCGGAATGTCGCTCAGCGTAAACCGCCCCAGCGTCTTATTGTCGCGGGCCATCTCGCGCTCGCCCTGCAGGACGTGGATTTCCACCGAAGTCTGGTTGTCTGCCGCCGTCGAGAAGATCTGGCTCTTCGACGTCGGAATTGTGGTGTTGCGGTCAATCAGCTTGGTGAACACACCACCTAAGGTCTCAATACCCAAGGACAGCGGCGTGACATCCAGCAGCACCACGTCTTTCACTTCGCCCGTCAACACGGCTGCTTGAATCGCAGCACCAATGGCCACGACTTCGTCCGGGTTCACGCCTTTGGAAGGCTCTTTGCCAATCAGGCGCTTAATCGCCTCTTGCACCGCCGGAATCCGCGTGGAGCCGCCGACCAGCACCACCTTGTCAATCTGCGCCGGAGTCAAGCCAGCATCGGACAACGCCTGGCGAGTCGGTCCCAGGGTCTTTTCGACCAAATCGGCCGTCAGCTCCTCGAACTTCGCCCGCGTCAAGTTCACCTCAAGGTGTTTCGGACCACTGGCGTCGGCCGAAATAAACGGCAGCGAAATGGTCGTCGTCAGGGTCGAAGAAAGCTCCTTCTTCGCTTTTTCCGCCGCGTCCTTTAAGCGCTGCATGGCCATCCGGTCTTGACGTAAGTCAATGCCGGTATCCCGTTTGAAGGTGTCGGCCAAGTAATCCATGATGCGTTGGTCAAAGTCATCGCCGCCCAGGTGGTTGTTCCCGCTGGTGGCCTTCACCTCAAACACGCCATCCCCCAGTTCCAGGATGGAGACGTCGAACGTACCTCCACCCAAGTCATACACCAGGATGGTTTGGTCGTCTTCTTTGTCAAGGCCGTACGCCAGCGCGGCTGCCGTCGGCTCATTGACGATGCGCAGGACTTCCAGCCCAGCGATTTTTCCCGCATCCTTGGTCGCCTGGCGCTGACTGTCACTGAAATAGGCCGGCACTGTGATGACCGCCTGCGTGACCGGTTCACCGAGATACGCCTCAGCGTCCGCCTTGAGTTTCTGCAGAATCATGGCAGAAATCTGCTGTGGTGTGTACTGTTTATCGTCAATCTGAACCTTATAGTCACTGCCCATATGCCGCTTGATGGAGATGATGGTCCGGTCGGGGTTGGTGATAGCCTGACGCTTCGCCACATCACCGACCAGGCGTTCCCCATCCTTCGTAAAAGCGACCACCGACGGCGTCGTCCGGTTGCCCTCGGCGTTTGGAATAACAACCGTTTCGCCGCCTTCCATGACCGCTACACAGGAGTTCGTGGTTCCCAGGTCAATTCCAATGACTTTTGCCATGTCGTGCGTCCTCCTCTATCCTCCACAACTTATGCTCAACGCCTCTCATCAGCATCGCCGCTGGGATCACAGCCCCACTCGCGAGGCCGATCAGGCAAAGCCCCGCATGCTGTCCAACGTTGTGACATCAGGCTTCCGTTTATACGGTTACCTTGACCATCGCGGGGCGCAGCACGCGTCCATGCAAGAGATACCCTTTTTGCAGCTCTTCCGCTACGATGCCTGGTTCGCGGTCGCCCGCTGGCTCTTGCAGTACAGCCTCGTGCAGCTTCGGATCAAACGTGTGTCCGAGCGTCTCCATCGGTTCGACACCATACTTCTCAAGCAGCGAAAGGAGCTGCCGTTGAACCATCTCGACCCCTTCGCGCACCTCGGCATGGCCTTCCATGGCGCCCAGGGCCCGATCAAAATTGTCCACGACCGGGAGCAGGTCAGCCAACAACTGACGCGTCGCGAAGCTGCGCAGGTCTTCCATCTCTTGGCGCGTGCGTCGGCGATAGTTCTCAAAATCCGCTCGCGAACGCAGCAACTGATTCTGCAGTTCCTGCACCTTTTCGCGCAGCTCCGCCAGCTCTTGCTGGACGGGCGACTCTCCTTCTGCTTGCGTGCCCTCTCCTTCGACCTCAGCCGCATCAACTTCATCTGGGGCCTTGGTATCGAACTTCGCGTCCGCAATCTCCCCATCGACCGCAGCCGATTCTTGTTCGGACTCGGCCGAACGTGTAGCTTGTTCCTGCTCCATCTGGTCTTCGTTGGTTGGCATGTTGATCCCCCTTGGCAAACCTTAGGCCTCAACCCAGTCGTTCCTGTAGTGTCCGGGTCAGCGCACCGGCGGTGTAATCGAGAATTTGCATGACGCGCGCGTAGTTCATCCGCGTTGGGCCGAGCACGCCAATCCGCCCCACGGGTTGTCCGTTGACGGAATATGTGGCGGCAATGACCGTGCAGTCCTGCAAGGTTGGCTCGGCGTTCTCGGCGCCGATGCGCACCTGAATGCCCACACTCTCCGTAGGCAACAGACTGTAGACCGCATCTGCTTGCTCCAACAGCGCCAACAGCGGCCGCGCCTTATCCACATCATGAAACTCCGGCTGCGCAAGCACGTTGGTCGCCCCACCGACGAACACTGGATCCTTTTTCTGCTCGGAAACCTTGAGTAGTTCGTCAAGCACCCCGAGCGCCCCTTCGTAGTGCTCAAGGACGCCAGCCATTTCATTGGCGATTTCGCGATACAGGGTTGACTTCATGTAGGCGAGCGATCCACCCGCCAGCTTGCTGTTGAGCAGGTTCACCAATCGTTCCAACTCGGCCGCCGACATATCCTCTGGGATTTGAATCGGCCGGTCGTAAACCGTACCTGCGGTGGTCACAATAATGGCCACTGCGCGCCCCGCGGCCAGCGGCAAAATCTGCACATGGCGAATCCGCTCCGAATGAACTCGTGGCCCCGAGACAATCGAGGTGTAGGAAGTCAGCTGCGAGACGACAATCGCCGTCTGCTGAATCATCCGTTCCACTTCGTCAATCCGTTGTTGAAACACCTCGCGCAAACGCTGTACGGTCTGCGCATCAATTTCTGTCTGCATCATGAGATGGTCCACGTAAAACCGATACCCGCGTTGGGAAGGAACTCGCCCAGCCGAGGTATGAGGCTGGGCCAAATACCCCATTTCCTCTAAATCGGCCATCTCGTTGCGGATGGTCGCCGCGCTGTACCGAATACGCTCGTGCTTGGACAGTGTTCGCGAGCCCACGGGTTCGGCAGAGAACACATAATCTTCGACAACGGCGCCCAGGATGAGTTTCTGCCTGTCAGTCAGCACCGCTATCGCCTCCTCCCGAGGATTCACTGCGACCCGACGTTCACTCGTTTTAGCACTCATCTCTCTCGAGTGCTAAACTGTATCTTGACAATAGCAAACTGCCGCGAGGATTGTCAATTCCCGCCGGTCAACGCACCGACAAACGGCTCAAAGACCACGTTGGCGACCGGCCAAGCCGATTCCGTCAACTGCAGCGCCCCATCGCGCCAACGCACCATCTGCCAATCCAGCAACCGCTCTACGATAGGACCAAACGCGTCCATAATGGTACACCCATGCTCGCGCTGGAAGCGTGCGTCGGCAACCCCTTCGGCCAATCGCAGCCCCAACATCATGGTGTCTTCGGCCGCCTCTTCGGCCGATACGACCATCGTCTCCTTCACGGGCCGCCTACCATCGCCAAGGGCGCGCCCATAGTCGGCGAGCGATTTGACGTTTTCATAGCGCACCCCGTCCACGTATCCGTGCGCCCCCACGCCGGCAGCCAGATAGGGATGATTGCGCCAATAGACGTGCTGGGCCCAGGCACCTGGCTTGGCAAAATTGCTGACTTCATAGTGAACGTAGCCGCGCTCGGTCAAAAACGCCCGTACGAAGTCGTACATCTCGGCTTCCTGGTCCTCTCCAGGCAGATTTAACAGTCCCTTATCCAACCAATCCGCAAACGGGGTCCCGGATTCGACCTTGAGCCAATAGGCAGAGAGGTGTTCAATCCCCAAGGCGGTCAGGGTCGTAAGCGCCTCTTCCACGTCTTTTATGGATTGATCTGGTAAACCGAACATCAAATCGACATTGATGCGGCGAAACCCACTCCGCTGCGCCAAATCGATGCTCTCAAGCACAGCGTTCGCATCATGCAGCCGCCCAATCGCCAACAGCAGCCGGTCATTGAGCGTCTGCGCACCAAAGCTGATGCGGTTGACACCATGGCTATGGAGCAGCCGCAGCTTCTCCAAGTCCACCGTTCCTGGGTTCGCCTCCACCGTGATTTCTGCATCCTCCGCCACCGGTAGCCGGCGCCGCAAGTCGTTCAGGAGCCGATCCCACTGGGCAGTGGTCAAGAGTGTGGGGGTCCCGCCGCCAAAAAAGATGGTTTTCAGCGGAGCAGGGACATGCTCTGCCAAGAGCCCCAGTTCCACCGCCAGCGCATCCACGTACGCTTCACGTACCGCCGGCGGCGCGACGTACGTTGTAAAGTCACAATAAAAACAGCGGCTCCCACAGAACGGAATATGAATGTACAGTGACGCTACCGGCGGCTGACGGTGCGGTCCGACCACCGGACGACGCGTTAACACCCTCCATCACTCCATCTTCAGAACCGCCATAAAGGCTTCCTGCGGAACCTCCACACGGCCAACCTGTTTCATGCGCTTTTTGCCTTCCTTCTGTTTCTCCAACAGCTTGCGCTTTCGGGTGATGTCGCCGCCGTAACACTTCGCCAAAACGTTTTTCCGCATAGCGCGGATGGTTTCGCGGGCAATCACGCGGTTGCCAATCGCCGCCTGCACCGGAACTTCAAACATCTGCCTTGGAATCAGTTCCTTCAGTTTTTCGCACAACGCACGCCCGCGCGCGTACGCCTTGTCGCGGTGGACGATGAACGACAGCGCATCGACCACCTCCCCATTGAGTAAGACGTCCATTTTCACCAGCTGCGACGGCTTATAACCAATCAACTCGTAATCGAACGACGCATAGCCCCGCGTGGAGGATTTCAGGCGGTCAAAAAAATCATAGACAATCTCCGCAAGCGGCAACTCGTAAACCAACGTCACCCGGGTCGCGTCCAGGTACTGCATGTCCTGAAACTCACCACGTTTTTCCTGACAGAGTTCCATCACTGGGCCGACAAAATCGTTCGGTACAATCACCGACGCCTTCACGTACGGCTCCTCGACATGCTCGATGCGATCCGCCGGCGGCATTTCGCTGGGATTGTCAATCTCCTTGCGGCTTCCGTCCGTCAGGTGCACGTGGTAGACGACACTCGGGGCTGTAGTAATCAAGGTCAGGTTGTACTCTCGCTCCAACCGCTCCTGAACCACTTCCATGTGCAGCAGCCCGAGAAAACCACAGCGAAAACCAAAGCCCAGGGCGCCGGAGGTCTCAGGCTCAAACGTCAGAGCGGCGTCATTCAGGCTCAGTTTTTCCAACGCTTCGCGTAGGTCTTGAAAATCGTTGCTGTCGACCGGATACAGTCCGCAGAATACCATCGGATTAATCTTTCGATACCCAGGCAAAGGTTGCGTGGCCGGCCGCTCGGCTGCGGTCACGGTATCGCCGACCCGGGTCAAACGGACATCCTTGATGGCCCCAGCCAGGTAGCCGACCTCGCCAGGCCCCAGCATATCCGTCTCTGTGAGGGCGGGGCGAAACACGCCGACCTCCGTCAGTTCCACCTCTGCGCCGGTGGCCATCATGCGCACGCGCATGCCCGGTCTGAGCAGCCCATTCACCACGCGCACGTAGACAATCACGCCGCGGTACGGATCGTAATGGGAATCGAAAATCAACGCCTGCAGCGGAGCGTCCGGGTCCCCCTGGGGCGGTGGCACCTTAGCGACGATTTGTTCCAGTACCTCGTCCACGCCGACCCCTGTCTTGGCCGAGGTCAGGACTGCGTCGCTGGCGTCGAGCCCAATAATGTCTTCAATTTCCTGCTTCACCCGCTCCGGGTCAGCGCTGGGAAGGTCAATCTTGTTGATGACCGGTAGAATCTCCAAGTCGTTATCGAGCGCCAGGTAGACGTTCGCCAACGTCTGCGCTTCAATGCCCTGCGCGGCGTCGACGACCAACAGCGCCCCTTCGCACGCAGCCAGGCTCCTGGACACCTCGTAGGTAAAATCGACGTGTCCTGGCGTATCAATCAAATTTAGGATGTACTCCTGGCCGTCGCGGGCTGTATATGTGAGTCGAACGGGCTGCAGCTTAATCGTGATTCCCCGCTCCCGTTCAAGATCCATTTGGTCTAAGAGCTGATCCTGCATCTCCCGCTCGCTGACGGTATGGGTCAACTCAAGGATCCGATCCGCCAGCGTCGACTTGCCGTGGTCGATGTGGGCGATGATGGAAAAGTTTCGAATCCGTTGTTGAACTTGCGATTGGCTCTCGGGCACGAAGTGTGCACCCTCCTCCATCTCCACATCCGTGGGAAACGACCGGGTATCCCCATCGATTCCCCGCTCAAGTACGAAGGAGATTATACCACACCGTGCCCTTGCCCGTGGTCGTGGCGACCGCCGCGAAACGCGGCGACCGACTCCCAAGCCTCGTGGAGAATTAGGACACAAAGTAACAGGGCGGCGAACGGATCGACCCACCAGAAGCCCCAGACCTGCTCGACCAAGAGACCGAACAAAAGCATCCAGGCCATCAGCGCACAGGTCATGGTGCAGGCGGCATCACCCAAGAGGGCTGGACTGTCGAGTTTGTACCCCAGGAGCCGCTTTTGCACCGCTAACCACGGCGTAATCACGCTCGAGGCGGCGGCCACTGCGAGCCCAAGGAGGCGCGGCACCTGAAAGGTACGCAGCGCGACCATTTGGCCGGCCCGCAGGCCAATCCACACCACCAAGGCAAAGAGGCACAGCCCGACCACCAGCGATGCCGCCCGCTCGACGCCGAGCACCCCATTTTCAGGGTGCCTTCTTTCCCAGAGCAGGCGCAGCAGTAGGCAGGCCCCCGAAATCCATTCAATCGCGCTGTCAATGCCGAACGCGGACAGCGCCACGGTGCCGGTCTGCCGCGCGGCGACCAGGCTGACCACGGCTTCCGCCGCAATCCACAACAGGCTCATGACTTCTACGGCGATGGCCCGCTTCAGCCAGACGCTGCGGCCATCCTCAGGCTCTGGCTGAATATGAGGAGGTACAGAGGGAGATGGATTAGCCATTCGGGTTCCCATCTCCCATGCCCCCGTTCACGGCTGAACGCTGTCCCGCTGGGCTCGCTGCGGGTTCCGAGACGCCTGCGGGCTGTTCTAAGAACAAAACGTGCAAGACCTTGGCCAACAGATGGCCAAACCCTTGTTGCACCTTGTCCCCAAGCACCACCCCGCCCTGGTCGATAGCCTCTCCGACCGGGCTGTAAAACCGTCCGTGCACGCTGTCGGTGCCAGAGGATGCGGTTGTTTGGGTCGATCCCGCTGTGGCATCTGGGCCCCCCACCTGCGACAGGCCAGGATGGACCGCCTGTTGGGACGATCCGCTCGCGAATCCGCTTGCCGATCCGCTCCCCGATTCGCTTGGCGATTGGCCGCTTGGCAAGGCGGAGATGCCGGCCGCAGAGGAGGATGGGGTTGACGCTGCGGAGGGTACTGTGGCCGCCGGGACGGCCCGTAGCCCGGAAAAGTCGGACAAGGCGCTCATGCCTGCGGCAAGTGCGGCAAACACCCCGGCGCCTGCGCCCACGAGAACGCATACGAACACGATGGCGGCTAATAAACGTTTCATCGTGTACCGCAGGGTATCAAGCTCATCGTTCACGGTTCATCCCTCTTTCCGTCGCCAGGCATCCCGGTCACTCCCATTCGGCTTGTCCCATCCGCCCGGCGTCGATTCTGGAAAGATGTATACGCAGGCATTCGCGAAGTTATGATTCTCATAACGCGGCGAGCACACTTTCGTCTAGCTCATGGGAGTATGCACCTAGAGTGTGCGGAAGGGGGCTCAGGGCAGGGTTTGCGCGAACTTTGTCGAATTTGAAGGAATGTGGAGCTTTACATAGCTTCGGAGGAAAGCATTACCGTGAGCGTGCCACTTCCTTGTGGGTGATGGCGAACGAAGAGGGAGGTGTATCATGACCAGTCTCAATCCGGTGTCCAATTCCCGCCAGCAGTCGGGACTGGGTGTTTCACCTGCACCCTTCCCGAACGATACGGCGTTTTCCGAGCTTCTCACTGAGTCGATGTTGGAGACGCCATCGAATCCGTTGGATGTGCAAAACAGTTTCTCATCGGCAGCAGCCCCTCTGTCGCCTGTATCGGTGGCTCAGGCCATGCAACCCGCGACGGCCATATGGATGTGGCTGCTCGAACAGATTCTCGAGGAGGCCACACAACCGACGACGGCACATTCTGCGGCAATAGCGGATACGCCTGTAGAGACTACGGCCGCCGATAGCACGGTCAAAACCGCGACAGGCACAATCCCGAGCGCAACCACCAGCGCGCCTCCAAGCGCTACAGCCGGGGTTCGGGCGAAAGCCACCGAAGGATCCCCGCTCGGCACCATTATCGAGAACGCCGCAAACCGCTACGGCGTACCGGCGGCTCTCATTCGCGCGGTGATTGAGCAGGAATCGGGAGGCCGCGCCGACGCCGTGAGCGCCGCCGGAGCAGCCGGTCTCATGCAACTCATGCCAGGTACTGCGCAGGCTCTGGGGGTTCAAGACGTATTCAACCCCAGCGAAAACGTCCTGGCCGGGACCCGCTACCTGGCGCAATTGCTGCAGCGTTTTGACGGAAACGTGCCGTTGGCCTTGGCTGCGTACAACGCCGGGCCGAAAGCGGTCGAAGAATATCACGGCATCCCTCCTTATTCCGAAACCCAGCGGTATGTAACGCGTGTTCTCCAGTTGGCCAACCAATACTCGGACGCTTAAAAGGTCGTCTGGAAAGAGACCCGCATAGACGAACGCTCAAAGACGTTTTCCGGAAAGGCCCGTTGCTAAACGGGCCTAGACGCTCCATGTTTAAGTTTTGCAAATTGAACGCGACAATCACGTTAGTGCGTTAACACATCCGCCTCTTCCATGGTCATCTCCGGGTGCAGGGCAAGGTTGAGCGCTTTGGCGACCAATTGCGAGATATCCTCAATGAACTCATCCACTTCTTTAGGGGTCACCATTAAATTGTCGCCCAGTGGCGAGAGAACTTCATCGACCATCTGGCGCTTCTCTTGTGCAGAAAAATGGTCAAAGATCTGGTTGGCGCCGTTGTTGGGCACGGATACACGCAGTCGATCCAACAACCGTTCCAGGCAGTCGCTCGCGATGGTCGAAGCCTGTACGACTGTCGGAACGCCAATCGCATAGACGGGCACCCCCAAGGTCTCCGTCGTCAGTTCCCTGCGATGGTTGCCGACGCCAGAGCCGGGATGAATCCCGCTATCGGCAATTTGAATCGTGGCGTTGACCCGGGCGAGTGAACGGGAGGCCAAGGCATCTAAGGCAATCACCAGGTCGGGCTGCACGTGCTCCACGACCCCGCGCACCACCTCCAAGGTCTCAATCCCGGTCACGCCCAATACGCCGGGAGCGATGGCAGATACGGTGCGGTACCCTTCGTCCAGGAGTTCTGGCATCAGTTGGAATACGTGACGCGTCACAAACAGGCGCTCGACGACCAGCGGGCCGAACGCATCGGGCGTAACATTGGCATTTCCCAAACCCACCACAAGCACACTGGCCTTGTCACTAAGGGTGAATAAACGCTGAAACTCATCCCGGAGAACCTCAACCACCCGCGTCTGCAGATCCGGATCGCGCCGGCGCAATCCAGGCGCCTCCAGCGTGATGTACCTCCCCTTGCGCTTGCCAATTCGTTTTTCTCCCTGTTTGGTCCGGACATGTACACGCGATACATGAATGTCTTCGTGTGGCTGTTCCTCGGAGAAATCCACACCTGGAATTTGCGGCTCTGGGCCGCGGGCGAGTTCGTGCGCTTCAAGCGCCAGGTCCAAGTTGGGCCAGGGATGATCGCTCTTGGGGTGAACTCTCACGGCCCAGTCCTGCATCGCCCGTTCGCGCTGTCGAGCCAGGAGCTGCCTGTACCGAGACAATGGATTCACCTCGTCTTCTTGCAGGTTGGAATACCGGTGTGATAAACTATTGTCCGTCATTTGAGCCTTTGGCCCGGGGAGGTGAAATGGGTGCCAAACATCAAATCCGCCGAAAAACGTGTACACATCACCGCTCGCCGGACGCTGCGCAATAAGTCACTGAAGTCGGCACTGCGCACGACACTCAAGAAGTTTGATGTTGCACTGACGCAGGATGATGTGGAACAGGCTCGCCTGGTCCTGCGTGAGGCTACGCGTGCACTGGATAAGGCCGTAACAAAAGGCATTATTCACCGCAATAACGCCGACCGCAGGAAGTCGCGTTTGGCGAAGCGGTTCAATGAATATGCGCAGGCGAAAGCTGCTCAATAGGGAACGGCAACCCCCTGCCAAGAGGACGCAAAACGGCCCATGTGTTGGGTCGTTTTTTCTTGCAGGTTTTTTGATGGCTGAGGACCAAAATCCCGCATGCTCGCCCGCAATTAAGAGCGCGGGTTTTGGTCCCTTTGCGCCAGCTCCTTTTCTGCGATTTGAATCAAGCGCTTTACCATGTTCCCGCCGATCTCGCCACCCAACTCACCGGCTTCACGCGTCGTCAGCATGCCACCATCCTTAGCCCGGATGGCCTCTACCTGCGGTCGCGGCCGCGGGTTTGCCGACGCAGGCACGCCGACACCGGCAGCCGCTGTGGTGCGTACCGCATGATTTCGCTGCGAGTCGGCGCCATCTGCCACCACCTGGCCTTTCAGCCTGTCCATCGCTTCCCGAGCCTCGGGTACGAGCAGGCGGTTTCGCCGTCTGGCCATGACCTCATCCCCTTGGTGAAACGATTATCGCCTATGGCTTACCTTGCCCAGACGGCATGGGGCTTACTCGCCAGACACGCCATCACCACCCATTCCAGGGCAACGTCCGGGTCTTGCCTGCCCGACTTAATGGCATACTCCGCATCCGCGATGATGACGAGCAATCGTTCAACCTCAGACAGGGCGACCCGAGGTGCGAGGCGAGCCGCCTGTTTCAGCGCATACGGATGCACCTTGAGCCGTGAGGCCATGGCCGATTCTGGGATACCGCGCTGCTGCAATACCCGCACAAACCCGAGCAGGCGCAAGCGGTGGGCCATCAGCGCCAAGAGCGACAGCGGTTCGGCGCCGCGTATGCGCATCTCGTGCAAGACCCGGATGCTGTCGCGAACCTTTTTCCTCAGGACCCCTTCGACCCATTGAAATACGTTATCCTCAATCGGCTCCGCCACCAGTTCTCGCACCGCATCGATGTCAATGGTACCGTTCTCGGAAAATGACCGCAGCTTGGCCAATTCTTGTTCACACAGTGTGAGCATGTGGCACCGTCGCCACAATTCGGCAATCGCTGCGTCCTTTACAACGACCCCCATCTCCCCCGCCAGTTCGCAAATCAGGCGTTCCGCCTCGGCGTCTTTCGGCGGATGGCAGTCAACCAACACGTGCTTTTTCAGTAGCTTCACGGCGCGCTTGCGCTCGTCCAGTTTGTCGGCCTCCACTGTAATGACCAGAACCCGGTGGGGGACCGGGTTATCCAAATAATCCTCCAGCGGCCCTAAATCCACCTTGCCCGCGGCCTTGGCACTGGTGAGCGCTGTAACCTGTTCGAGGACCACCAGGCTTGCTTCTGAAAACAGGGATTGGGTTTGGCAAGCGGCGATGGCCCCCATGCATCCCTCGTCATCGAAGCGGTGCCGCTCCAGATACGGCCGCTGGCCGTCCTGTTCCATGCGATCCGCCAGCTTGCGCAGAAATCGGCGCACTAGAAACGGTTCCGTGCCAACCAGCGCGTAGACCGGCCGGACGGGCTCGCGATTCAGTGCAGCGACCGCTTTTCCCCATTCCATCATGGCGTCCCGCCCCCATCAATGCAAAAGGGCCATGCTCAGGCCGTGCCCACAGATAGGCATTGGCCATCGGCATGGCCCCGTTGACTGGGTATCGTTGAGAGGTAGTCCGGAATTAAAAGTGAGCAATTTCAGGTGTCTTTTCTGCCGTCAATCGGAGACCGCCAATCTGATACAGGTACTTGAGCTTGCTGGCCTCTTTCGCCAATCCGGCCGCCAGACCCTTGACCGGAATGCCGAACATGTTACCGACGCCGACCTCGGGACCGACGGACGCGAGCGTCCCCATGTTGTGGGGATGGAAAGGCCGTAAAGGCTGACGGTGGATGGCCGAGCTGACGTTGGCTGCCAGCACATAGCCCATCTGAGTGGCATACTGGGCGGTCGGCGGCAGCGGACGGCCGTTTTCATCTTCGACCCACGCGCTGTCTCCACCGATGAAAATGTGTGAATCATCCACCGACTGCAGGAACTCGTTAACCTTCGCACGCCCACGCCGATCCACCGTGAAACCGGCCTCGGTCAGCAGGGGGTTAGCACGGACCCCGCCAGTCCAGATGATGGTCCGCGCTTTCACGCTCTCGCCGCCCTCAAGGTGCACCTCGTTTTCCGTCACTTTGACAATCTTCGTGTTGGTGCGCAGAATCGCTCCCTTTTCCGTCAGCATCCGCGCCGCCTCATTGCGCAGAGACTCGGAAATCATCGGGAGAATCGTGCTCATCGCCTCAATGTTCTGCAATTCGACCAGGTTCCGATCAATTCCGTATTTGGTGCACAAGGACGGCAGCCAGTCGAGCAGTTCGCCCGCCAGTTCGACCCCGGTCAGGCCGGCTCCACCGACCACAATCCGCAACCGCTCCGGGTTCGGATCGTCCTTGTACGCAGCAAACTGGTCTTCGATATGCTGCCGGATTTGAATCGCGGTATCCAAATCATTCAAGACCAAGCTGTGTTCCTTCAGCCCTGGAATGCCGAAGTACTCGGAAACCCATCCAAGGGCAATCACCAGCCATTCGTACTCGTGCTCCTGCCCGGAGCGAGTTTTCAACACCTTTTTTTCGCGGTCGATGGCCGTCACTTCATCCACGACAATGTTGGATGTCTCGCGGTGAATCAGGTCCGTGAGATTGACCGCGTAGTTCGTCGGCGTACCCCGGCCGCCGGCCGCTTCGTGCAAAAGGGTTACCAGCGTGTGATACGGCGTTTTGTTGATGAGCGTAAACGGTTCAGCAATCTTGTCCAGCTGAACCGCTGTCATGGCCCCTGCGTAACCCGCGCCCAGAACGAATGTCTTTGCCATTGTCCTCTCCCTCTCCGTAGTCTCTGACCAGTTCGTTTGTTACCATGCGCCAGCCGAGGACGGCGCATGCCATACCAGTGTGCCACTTCGTGGCGCGCTATGTACGACCGTTCCAAAGTAGGAGTATAGCACAGTTTTGGGACAGACATGAACCACTTCTGCACATTCACGACCGTAGCCGATCCGTTCGTCTCCACGCCTGACGCAGCCAAAACCAGGCCGCCGGGGTGAACACCCAGAGCACATACCAAGCCGCAATGAGGGACGGATCGACCGAGGACGACTGCCATAAGGAACCTGGTCGTGCGGAAATCCACGCCGTAAGGCGCAGGAATACGTGCAGAATCGATACGGCCAAAGAGAACATGCATCGGGTCAGGAGGGGGATGGGGCCCACCTGAGGCACCAGGCAAATAGCGTCGGTCGCAGCAGCCAAAGGCAAGAGCACTGTCAGCAGGGGTTCGGTTAAAAGGTTTGCCACGATGGAATACGGAGTGATCTGGTGGAACACCAGGTCGATAAAAGGAGCCAGGAGGGCGTCGATGACCACGGACACCCAGATGGTGTCAAGCATCCCCCAGACCACGCGCAGCCCGCGCCGCCCAATCTCTCTCGGCCGGCGATAGGGCCGACGCCAGAGTGCATACTGGATGGCACCGGTCGCAAAGAAGGAGAGCCACGCGCTGATGCCAAGCAGGGTGGTTGGCTGACAGAGCGCCATGACGAGCGCGGCGACCAACATGCCGTCCACCACCCTGGGCGTCCGTCCGAGATACCCCCCAAGTTCATGATAGGCGGCCATGAGAGCGGCCCGAACAATCGAAGGCTGGGCTCCGCACAGACGCGTAAACTCCCAGAGAAAAAGGAATTTCAGCAACAGAAACGGGAGCCGGCCTGCGGCGTACAGACGCTGAAAGGGACGCAGACAGGCGTTCACAACCCCTAACAGCAAGACCACATTGGCGCCGCTGGCAGCCAACACGTGGAGCAATCCGGCGCGCAGAAACTCGTCGTGGAGGTCAGGGGTGACCTGACCGCTGCCGAAGACAAGGCTGTCGAACAAGGCCACATCCGTAGCCAGGTCCGAACCGGCCAGCGCGTTGAGGTGCGCATCGATGTTCTGATGCAAGGTATCTTCCAGGGTCGGCGCGTGTGGCGTGACCGACAGGAGGCGGCCGCGAAACCCGTATTCAGGGGGCTGCCAGGGCAATAGTGAGGTGGATGGCGCGATGAGGACGCCACGCAAAAGCAGCGTGTCCCCGGCTGTGGCGATTGGACGGGAAGTGGCGCCGGGCCACCATACGGACACCTGACAACGGTGCCAGGCAGCGTTCGGTGCCAACATCCGGAACTGAGTGACCTCAATCATCCAGCTACCCCCGTTGGACGCCTCCAATAGGGTGCCCTTCATCTCTGCCGCTTGCCCCTGCCATTCTGAGACCCACGCTGGGCACGTCGCTTCCCGCCAGGCGCCGAACACCACGGCGCATACCAGCACCAGCACGCTCACGGCAAGGTGCCGAACCCAGCGCGGCCGAGGGGACAGCGTCAACACGATGACAAGCACACACGTCATGAGGACCAGGGCAGAGACGCCCCAGGTCCTTATCGGTACCCCAGTTCCCTGAACGAAAAATCCGCAAAGGACAGTAAAAATGCATAGGCAGATTTCGATTCGCCAGCGACCGGGACGGCTCACCGCACCCCCCGAATCGCAATGGCATGTTCGAGCACGTGTGTGGCGGAGAAGTTCGGCGGATCAAACCACATGTCCTGCTCAGATCCCCACGTGGTATCGAGCGGAATCCACCGATGATTCTGGGCATCCCAAACCTCGTTCCAGGCGTGCGGCCCGTGCTGTTGGGCGGTACCGCCAATGCCTTCGTCAATCTTGACCGTCAAGCCGACCGCGTGCGCCATATCGGCGTAAAGCAGGGCATAATCGGCACAGACCCCCTTGTGGGTACGCAAGGTCGTGAGCGGGGTCTGATTATCCCAGTGATGATGATAGACATAGTCGTCATACTTTTTCCAATCATAGTGGATATGATGAATTTCCCATTCGTAAAGTGCGTACGCCTTCTCCCGATCCGTCTGGTCCTTGCTGGTTATCTGCTTTGCCAACTGGGCGATGGGTTTCGGCACGGCCAGCACCCCTTGACTCTGATTCGTCGAACTCGGGACGGCGACCAGGCTGATATTCTGCACCAAGGGCTGGAATGCGCCTTGACTGAGCACGGGAATCTCCCGCGCCATGAATGGTTTCAGCCAGGGTTGGTAGACGGTCGTACGCAGCCATTGATAGGCACTCGAATCTTCTGCCTCGGTGTTCACCTTCGGTGCATTGAAGTACTGCAAACCGAGAAAGATGAGGCCGCCGGCAGCCAGACAGCGGCCGGCCCCGACGAGACAACCAAGCAGACCGCCGAGCAGCCGGCTCGATTTCAAGCGCCCCGGGACCATGCGGACGACTGCCCGTGGCAAGATGTCAAACCAGCTCCGAATCATGCTGGAGGCCATTAGAAAAATCAAGACAAAGGCCAACAGTTGCGCGACGCCTGGCGCCTGTTGCCAAAACGTGACCAACGACGCCAGCCAATCCGGCTGGGACGTGGGATGGGTGTGTAAGGCCAACAGGTTAAGACGATTGCTCCCCCACCAAGCGAGCGTCAACGCCGCGCCGCCTGAAATGAGAGACACGAGCAACGAAATCACGTGAGCACTCTCATACGCAAAGCCACGGTTGAGTCCTGCAAATGCTGACAACACAAAGATGATGGCAAGTCCTGCAGTGACCCAGTTGATATCCACCAAAACCCTCCTCATGTTTCTCGATCGACTTGTTCCCTGAACGGGAGTGGCTCCGGAACTCAGGGTGAGCTACGGTGCAGACGTTGTCCCCGCGTCCGACACATAGAGATACGGAGAGAGCCGCGCCAAAGTGGCTGCCCCAATCCCCGTCACCTTGTCTAAATCTTGTACGGAGGCAAACGGTCCATGTTGTTCGCGATACTGGATGATGGCTGTCGCGCGCGCAGGTCCAATCCCGGGCAGTGTCTCAAGGGTTGCTGCGTCGGCCGTATTCAAATCGATCTTGCCGGATACGCCAGTCTCTTTGTCTGTATTACCGCCGCCTGCCGTTCCGGTGGACGCTGCACCGTTGGTACCCGCCAGCGCCTGCAATCCCCCCGACGCCGCCGCAGTGTTCGAACCGCCGCCCGGCGTCGACCGGTTCACCGTGGCCGCGCTCGCCCCACCGTCCTGCGTCTGTTGCGTCCGTCCCGCTGCGTTCGGAATCACAACCTCTTGCCCGTCGTCGAGCAGTTCCGCCGCGTTGACGACCCCGGCATCCTCTGCGTGGCGATAGCCTCCCGCCGCCCGGACGGCGTCCGCGATGCGTGCGCCAGCGGCCAGTTTGTAAAGCCCCGGTTTTTTTACGTCTCCATGTATATCAATTATAATTTGATTCCCTTCCGATGAGCGGCTGGCAGAGACGCCAGATTTTCCTGTTGATTGCCCGGAGGGCGCTGACGCGGTCACGGACACGGAAGCGTTTGGCACGGTCCGGGCATGAAGACCGCCTAATATATACCCCCCAGCAATCAACACAAGCGCTGCCGAAAAGACCTGAAGTAGACGAGTGACCCTACTTCTGATCCAACTTCGATGCGACCGTTGCCCAAACCGGAGCGACCGCTTCTGTCCCTCCTCTCCGTCCCTATCCTCGCTCGTCAGGGATACTACCTGGTCATCGAGCTCCCTCGCTTCCTCCGCGAAGGTGAATGAAACGTCGAGCGCTTGTTCTGGGTCTTCGGGCCACTCGGCTTCGGTCAGAAACACCACCTCGTCGGACCTTGACGAATGGCCTTCTTCCCATCGATGACACGGTTTTGCCTGGCCTGCGGCTTGCATCTTTTGCCTCCTCCATCCCCTTGGTTTTCGCTCAAGCGTTTGACAGGACACACGCTTCAAATTCGTTTGCAGTACCCTGGGCTCCTGTTTGCTATCGTTGAAGAAAGACAACACTTTGCGTACTCACCTGCATACATTGCCGATAAGCACTCGTATGTGTAAGATAGAGAGGCACACGCCCGCCAGATGGATGGGGCCCAGTGGGGGTTATGAACTTGTTGACTCCAAGTATGGAGGATTATTTAGAGAAGATTTATGAACTAATGAATGAAAAGGGGTATGCGCGCGTCTCCGACATCGCATCCTCGCTCGATGTGCAGCCTTCTTCTGTGACAAAGATGTTGCAAAAGTTGGATGAGAACGATTACGTCACCTATGAGAAATACCGGGGCATCGTTTTGACCTCGCGCGGGCAACAGCTCGGTAAACTGATGAAACAGCGCCATCATCGACTGGCGGAGTTTCTCCGCATGCTCGGCATTGAGGAAGACATCATTCAAAAAGATGTGGAGGGCATTGAGCACCACGTCAGTCCCAGCACGCTTGACTCGCTCCAGTCCCTGGTTTTGTTCTTCGACGAACACCCTGAGTGCTTGGCTGGCTTTCAGGCCTTCCAGGAGCAGCGCAAACAGGCAGGAAAGACCGACGAATAGGGAAGCTCGACCGATGGGTGACGGCAACACCAAAGCCCCCGGACGTTTTCACTGATGTTTACCCACACGCTTAAGCGTCCGATCTCGCCACGACCAGCCACCGTTCCGCCAGCGGCAAGGGAGAGGCGCCAAAATCACCGGTTACTTCCACGCGTGAAAAACCGCTTTTCCTCAGCAGGTCTCGGATTTCCTCGTACGCATAATAGCGTTGCTGGTGCGCTTCGATAATCCGTTGGTAGTCCCCATTCTCCTTCTGGATAAAAGCATGGACTTCGTAGTCAATCCTGCCGTCTTCCTGAACCACGCTTTCGAACAATACGGCCGCATCGTCGGCCAGTTCATAAGATAAACCTTCTCGAAGCGCGGCTAAGCGGCTGGGGCCAATCAGGTCAAAACACAGCCACCCGTCCTCCGTCAGGTTGTTTCTCATCGCTTGAAAGGCCTGGCGTAGATCCTCCTTGTCAACCAGGTAGTTCAGACTGTCGCAGGTGGCCACCATCAGGTCGACTGGAGACGGAAGTTTTAACTGAACAAGGTCTTGGCACAACCACTCCACCTGAACCCGCGTTTGTCGGGCGCGATTGTGCGCCAGTGCCAACATGTCATTGGAGGCGTCGACACCAATTAGGCGCCGGACCAAGGGGGCCAAGCGCACGGTGAAACGTCCCGTGCCACACCCCAAATCGGCTGCCGACCTGCGGCTTAAGTCTGGGATGTGGGCGGCTATCCACTGTAGCCAGGCGTCATCCGGGGCGTCCGCCATGAATCGGTCGTAGACGGACGCCAGCAGGGTGTACGGTGCGCTCATGTCAGCGGAATCTCCTTGGCGTCACCCCAGAGCCGCTCCAAGTGATAGAACTCCCGCTCCTCCGGACGAAAGACATGCACGACCAAGTCCCCGAAGTCGATGAGCACCCAACGGGCCTCCTCCAACCCCTCGGTTCCTTTGCAATCCACACCCATCTCCGCCAGCTTGTCGCGAACCGCCCGCGTGACCGCCTCAACCTGAGTTCCTGACCGGGCTGAACAAATCACAAAGCAATCCGCAATTGGCGTCAACTCATGGATGTCCAGCGCCACAATGTCCTGCGCCTTTTTATCCGCGGCTGCATCGGCTGCAGCTCGCGCCAGTTCCAAGATGGATGCTGGCATGCATGTTCCTCCCTCACAAATTGGTGCTGCCCTGTGAATCCAGGTTCCCCGCCTCGGCCGCTTGCACGCGGTGCCAAAGTTCGTTGCGTGCCGCGACCGTGCCAGGATAAATGGGCGCATGGCGAAGTAGCAAGTACTGAATGGTCGAGTCGAACGATTCCGCAAGCGCCTGCGTCAGATTCCGTTCCGCTAGCTCCCGCAGGTGTTCCACACGTGGATACGAGCGGGAAGGCTCTATCGCATCCGCGAGGCAAAGGATGCACTCCAGTTGCGACATGCCCACTCTCCCCGTCGTGTGATAGAATAAGGCGTTTCGGATCTCCTCATCCTGTATTTGAAAGCGGACGTACGCTTCCTGCGCAGCCACCGGCCCATGCAGAAGCTCTGGGATCGCCATCATGTCCGCTGGCAAGCCTAGCGTTTGCGCGTATGACCACAGCCGCTCGACGGGCCACTCACGGGCGTAATCATGGAGCCAAGCTGCCAGCCGGGCCTTACCCACGTCCACGCCGTGTCTTACGGCCAGATGAGTCGCGGTTTCCACCACCCCTTGGACGTGTTTGAACCGTTCCGGGCTCAGCCCCGCTCGCACCGCGTCGACAATCTGCTCCTCACTCATGCCTTTTCTCCCCTCCCGACACTGACCCAGCTTTTTTCCGATCCGGTTTGTGGACACTATCGGGTGCCTGGTTCCAAATCTCCAGCACCCGGTCTGGCATCAGCCCGCAGGCTGACTTTCCGGCCAACAGGCGCTGTCTCAGCCAGGTTGAGGAGACGTCGATAATCGGCATGTCCAGGGTCTTCAGCAAAAGCCCGGGCAGGCTTTGCGCGACGCGCCGATAGACCTCCGAAATGTCGTAGCCGCTGCGCGGAGCCACGAGAAACGGGATCTGCCGCACGAGCTGCGGGGCACCCTGCCATGTCGGCAACGAAGCGAGGCTGTCGGCGCCAATCAGGAAGCAAAAGTGTTCACCTGGGTAGCGCCGCTTAATGGCCGCCACGGTATCCACCGTGTAGGACGGCAGCGGCAATTCTTGTTCAATCGTCGAGATTTGAAAATGGGACCTGCCCACGATGAGCGCCCGTAACATCTCCACTCGCCAAGTGAAATCACGTTCCGGCTGGGGCTTGTGGGGCGGGGCGGCCGCAGGCACAAACCAGACTTCGTCCGCGCCCGTCTGCTCCAGCGCCAGCTCAGCCATCACCAGGTGCCCGATGTGCGGCGGATCGAACGTCCCACCGAAAAGAATGATGTCCGTGTTGATCCCCTCTTTCCGGCTTACAGTCCCAGGAACTCACGCGCCGCGCTGCGCATTACTGACACGGGAGCGGTCTTGCCCGTCCAAAACTCAAACGCGGCGGCACCCTGATGCACCAACATCTCGAGGCCATCCACCCGCACCGCCTGACGCCGGGCTGCCTGTTGCAAGAGCCGTGTTGCCAGCGGACGATACACCATATCCTGCACGACCTGTCCGCGCTGCAAACACCCTTCATCGTCAATCGGCGACGCCTCATCGTTTGGCCACATGCCAATCGGGGTCGCATTAACAATGACGTCCGCCTCGGCAATGGCGTCCTCCCGCTTTGCCCACGCAATCGGCTTTACGGATATGTATTCTTGAAACGATTCTACGGTCGCGGCAGCCTTCCGCTCGTCGCGGGCAGCTACCAGAACCTCTGCCGTCTTGGCATATAAAGCCAGGCCCGCCAAAGCAGCCCGGGCCGCCCCTCCGGCGCCGAGAATGACAACCCGCCGCGGCGGCTTTCGCAAGGCCGCTTGCAGGCTTGTCCACCAACCCGAAACGTCGGTGTTATGCCCTATGGTCCCTGCTGCGGCCATCGCCTCGCTTGAGTCGGGAACCTCGGCTGGAAAGCGTAAGGTATTGACAGCCCCAGCCAGTTTCGCCTCGTCAGTGTGCTCTGCCGCCCACTGGTAGGCGCCCAATTTGTGCGGAATCGTAATATTGACTCCACCTGCGCCAAGCGCCCACAGCCCATCCAAGGCGGACTGCAGGTGAGTTTTAGGCACCGCAAACGCGAGATAGACGCCGTCCACGCCGGAGGCCGCAAACGCCGCGTTCATCATCGCCGGCGACGCCGAATGGGCCACAGGCCAGCCAAGCACGCCATACAGCTTCTGCATCTCGTTCCCCCCTCATCAACCCGCCAGAGGTAGTCCGGAAAGGGGTCAGAATTCCCCTTCCCGGACACATGCTCCACGACTCGCGCGGCCGGTCGTGCCTGCCATCGCGGTGTCCTACTCTATCAGCCCTGAAACCGCAAGACCGCCTCGAGGCTCCCATCGCTGACCCGGAGCCGTACGTCGTTCAGGCGACTGTCGGCTAGCTCTGGATGCTCTCGGCGAACCACTTGGACACACTTGCGAATCTGATAGAGAAGCTGGTCTACAGGCAGCGGATTCTCTCGCATCACGGTAACGACAACCTCCCGGCACCCCACCTCTGGTCACGCTCCTCCTGCGAACTAACCTCACTCGGGCTGGCCCATTGGACTGGGCGGCTATCGTAGGTGTATTCGCAAGATTGGAGCAATATGCCGGGTCCCGTTACCCCCGTTACCGGCGGCTGAGGTCTCCCAACAGCCGCGGTCGCACCGCGTATGTAAGCGGATTGGATAACCATAGATTACCGCGCATTCGGCGGCCAAACAAGGAAAGCCAGCCAATCCCGGCAAGTGTGATATCTGCGCCCTTGCGCCCAAAGTGAATCTGGGCAGCCCCCGCTTGCGGCATCTGCCGTACCGGCCCTTCAATCGCAACACGGCGTAGCTCGCCCAGACGCGCGCGGCATGCAGGGCAGGGGACACGCAGAATGTCATCCGCGTGATTTTTGCCAAACGCCTCGGCACGTTCGAGTTTTGTCCGATGCACGGTCAATCGATTGCTGACGTAGCAGACAATCGGTTGGTATTCCCCTTCGACCAGGTCAAACCGGGCAAAGTTCCCAATCCAGAGGGACTGCCCCGGGTTCAACTGGTAAATACGTGGGCGCAGCCGCTGCTCGGGCACCGCTACCTTTAAACAATCGGCGCACAAAAGGTCAATCGCCCGCCGTCCGCGGATGAGGCCAGGGGTATCAAATAGCCGCACGGTCCGGCCATTTGGGGTCTCATACTCCGTTCCCACCAGCCCGAGGGTGGTTCCGGGCACCCGCGAGACGGTGAAATTCAGGCCACCCGATTTCCCCTCTGCCAGCAGCCGGTTCAACAACGTCGACTTGCCGACGTTGGCCATACCCACCACGTACGCACGCGCCTCTGCCATGGTCTCAATCTGTGCAGCCACCTGCTCTAGCCCGCGCCCGTGGCGGGCGCTGACGAAACAAACGCCAGCCGGTTCAATCCCAGTGCCACGTACGACGTGCGACACCCAGTCGGTAAGGGCATCCACCCGGACTTCCCGCGGAAGCAAATCAACCTTGTTGACGACCACCAACGTCTTGCTTTTGCCAATCAGCGAACGAAGCCCCGGCACCAAGCTGCCTTCGAGATCGAACACGTCAAGGACGTACAGCACTAAATCCGGGTGTTTGCCGACCTCAGCCACTTGCCGCTCATATTCCTCGACAGGCACCACAATCGGGGAAAACTCCCCGTAATGGGTGATCCGGTAACAACGCCGACAGACCGGATCGATCCTTGTCAACGCCGACACCGGCACATAACCTGGTTCATCCTCGCGTTCCGTCTGTAACGCGACCCCACACCCACTGCACACCAACGTTTCCCTCATCTATGCCTTTCCCTCCCGATTCGGACGGACCAAACCGCGGCGCTCCAACCCCCGAAAAACCAATCGTTCAGCTACGCGGGTAAAGCGCGTTCCCCACCACTCGCGCTCCGATATTGGCAACACTAAAATGGTGTAAATGCCGAGTCGACGGGCCCCGCGAATATCGGTAAACAGCTGGTCGCCGACCATCACCGTCTGCTGGGGCGTGACCCCAGTCGCTTGCATCGCCGACAGAAACGCGTCCGGCTTGGGTTTGCGGGCCGCGGCAATCGCCCTAGCTCCCAACCGCTCGGCAAACTCCACCACACGCACACCCCGATTGTTCGAGACAATGCACAGCTCAAATCCTAACCGCGTGACCCGCGCGTACCACGCAACCAATTCGTCCGGGATGACCTCATCGTTCCACGGCACCAGCGTGTTATCCAAGTCCGTTAACAATAAACGCCGGCCGTCCTGATACAGCTTGTCCAAATCGATGGCATAGACGCTCTCGACGTACTCATCCGGCATAAAGTTGGTCCACAGTTTTGGCATTTCATCCCCCATCCGACATATCGCTTTCACTCTAGCACATCGAACAGCGATGACCAAGAGCAGGCAGGTCAATGAACTCGACCCGCCCGCATTTGTTCATACAGCCGATTTAAGGCCTTGCGTTCAATCCGCGATACATAGGACCGCGAAATGCCCAGTTCCTGGGCTATCTCGCGCTGCGTCTTCTCTTCTCCGTCCGGGAGTCCGAACCGCTTGCACAACACCTCCCGTTCCCGATCTGGCAGATTGGGTAGGTGCTCGAACATCTTTTGCTTCTCCCACGACAGGTCGACTGCCTGCACCACCTCGTCTGGATGTGTGCCGAGGAGGTCAGACAGCGTCAGCTCATTCCCTTCTTTATCCTGGCCAATCGGCTCCTCAAGTGACGTGTCCCGCCGGTGCTTGCGCGTACTGCGAAGGTACATGAGGATCTCATTGTCGATACAGCGCGCCGCAAACGTGGCCAGTTTTGTGCCGTACTTGGGGTGATAGCTTTCCACGGCTTTAATGAGGCCGATAGTGCCGATGGAAATCAAGTCTTCCGGGTCCTCTCCGGTGCCTTCATACTTCTTGACCAGATGGGCGACCAGGCGCAGGTTGTGCTCAATCAGTTTGTTTCGGGCGTGAGTGTCTCCGCGGAGCATGCGCTCAGCGTACATTCGCTCTTCTTCGGCAGACAGCGGCTGCGGAAACGTGTTATTGCGGACATACGAGACAAATAGGGAGACATCCTTCAACACCAGCATCAGCAGTGTGAACAATCCCGGCATCGTCCGCACCCCCGTTCGTAAAAGCGCGTGTCCGGAAAGGGGTTAGGTAAGACCCAAGCAGTGCAAGGAAGCTAGCCCAAAATGCGATCTGGGCCTGGTCCCCAGTGGGGACCGTATAGGCCGGCGACAGCCCGTGCGTACGTCTTTCGGTACGTGAAGGAGCATTTTGGGCGCTGACGAAGCAATGCGCAGGGGAGTTCTGACCCCTTTCCGGATCACCGCTAAAAGCACGATGCGCACTATTCCTAACGTATGCCGCAGACCCCGTGAAACTGCCTGTACCAGTGCGCCAGCTTCCTGACCGCTGTGAACACCTGCCGGTGCGCGGCAGTCTCCGGTGCGTTCAGCACGGCCACAGCAAACGCGACACGCGGCCGGTCGGCAGGCAAGAGCCCGACCACCCACGCATTAACACGCCCAGCATGCGGCAACTCGGCCGTACCGGTCTTAACCGCCAATGGCTCTTCCGCGTCGTGGAGCACGTGGGCCGTTCCTGCTGGATTTTCCACAGCTTGTCGCATCGCCTGCCGTAAGATATACGCCGTCCCCGGCGACATCGAACGCACCGCCGGGTGCATGGAAAACTCGGTGCGGACCCCGTCAGGGGTTTCCAGATCTGTCGCCAAGCGCGCGTCGCGGTATACCCCGCCTGCTCCGATGGTAGCCGCCAGATTGGCCGCCTGGAGTGGCGACATGCGTACGTCCTCTTGGCCAATGGCCGTGTTGGCCAAAAGCCCCGCGTCGTCACCGGAGCGGACGAACACCTGGCCACGTATGGCCTCAGGGAGGACCGGCCTACCGCGAAACGTCTGCAGGCCAGTCTGCCGGATGCCGAGCTGTTCAGCCATCCGTTGAACCCCGGTTCGCCCAACGGCCGCCCCGATGAGCGCAAACGCTACGTCGCATGATTCCGCCAGGGCTTCGGTGAAGGTTTCCGGTCCGTGTCGGCGCCAGCAGTGCATCTTCACCCCCGCCAACGGCACCACCCCCGCACAGAAGAAGCGTGAATTGGCTTGAAACCGAAACGATTCGAGAGCGGCCGCCGCGGTGATGAGTTTAAAGATCGACCCGGGCGTTTCCGGTCGTACAGCGTGGTTCAACCACGGATGATGCACGTCTCGACTCGCCATGGCCAAAATGTCGCGGGTTTGCACATCAACCACAACCAGGGCCGCGCGCGGGCTGCCCATTTGGTCGAGAATCGCGTCTGCGGTCGTCTGCCAGGCCGCATCGACCGTCGTGCGCAGGTTCAATCCACTGTTTCCGGGGCGTTTATACCACCCCCTTTGGGCTCTCCCTCGAGCATCCACGAGCCAGGCGAGAAAGCCAGGCTTGCCGGTGGATAAAAAGCGGTCAAACCGATACTCGAGACCGGATCGACCTTGCACGGGTACCGACCGTTGCACATCGGGCCAACGGTCGGGAAGACCGACAAGGCCAACGACCGCATCCGGACGCTCTGCGGCCCGCTCTTGATGAATCGGCCAGTCGATGCCCAATCCGTCTGGAGCCTCAAGGTGGGACCTGCGCGTGGTACCCGACCACGGCTGGCCATTTCGGAACAAAATCCGTCCCCGACCGTCATCCGTCTGAATTACGTGAAAGTGCTCCGCGTCCAGTGCGATAGCCGGACGTACGAAGGTTAGGTGATGACCGCCGGCAGGCCATACGGAGACGACAAACAGCCGCCCCAACAGGGCGGCTAACCCAACAAAGCACAGAGACGTTATCCATAACCACCGCCTGCGACTCATGACAGCCCTGAGTTCAACCTCCTTGAAGCGGTTATCCGAACCCCTTTTCGGATGCGCGCTTGCACTCAGGGTGCCCTGCAGGCCCGCAGTAAATTCCGTATTATTCCAGTTCCGCTACCGAGCACGAACCATACAACCGCTCACGAGCGGATATTGAGGTTGTGTTGACTCTTCGCTTCATTGCGCAGCTGCTGCGCGTACGTGACCGCGAAGTAGTGCTCCCCGGAGCCATTGTTTTTCGCCACGTAGTACAGGTAATCGGTCTTCGCCGGGTAGAGCACCGCGCGAATGGACGCCGACCCAGGGTTCGCGATGGGCCCGGGTGGCAGACCGTAGTATAGGTATGTATTGTACGGGCTCTTGACGCGTGTGTCCTTGACGGTGACCACGTTCCGATGACCGAGGATGTACTCAATCGTCGCATCAATTTGCAGCTTCATCGGCGGCTTGTGGTGGAGGCGGTTGTCGATCACGCTCGCGATAATGGGTCGTTCGCGGTTGACCTTCGCCTCCTTTTCAATCAACGACGCTTCCGTAATCACCTCCGGCAGGGACAACCCCCGCTGTTTGATGACCGGTCCTAATGGACTAGCAACCCGTTGCTGGAAATCAGCCAACATGTCATCGACGACGTCGTGGGCCGATTCGCCCTTGTCGAACTCATACGTATCCGGAAACAGGTAGCCTTCCAAACGCCAGCGAACCTGCTTGTTGTTTGGCAAACTTTTGAGAAAGGGCTCGGAGAACTGTCCGTGTTCCACCTCATGCAAAAACGCCTGCCGCTTGACCACCCCGGCCGCCTGCAGTCGGTCAGCGATTTGGGTGACGGTAAACCCCTCCGGGATGGTAACGCGAACGACCGCCGCGTCTTTCCCGCGCACCAGGTCGTGCACGAGGCTTGGCAGCGACTCTCCCAGGGGCAAACGGTATGTCCCCGCCTTCAGGTCGACCCCTTGCTCTGTGTAGCGAAGATACCAACGAAAAACGGTGGCATTGCGAATGAGCCCGGCCGCTTGCAATTTCTCTGCGATGGAGAACACCGACTCTCCAGGCCGAATGATCACCTGTACCCGGCCCCTATCTTGGCTTGGCGGTCGCAGGTTGACCCCAATCCAGGCCGCAAACGCCACAACCGCGCAAACCACCAGAAGCAAAGGTGCCGCCCACCATAAGCGGCGCCAGCGGGTCAATCCGTCTGCACCTTGCTGGGAAGGTGACTTGCCTATCCCAAACCTTGACAACCGTTACTCGCTCCTATCCTCGGCCATCCGTCCGTGCGGCCCAGCGGGTCCACGATGGCGATCCAGCCATCCCTGCAGCATGACAGCGGCGGCCAGCTTGTCCACCACTTTCCGCCGCTTGTCGCGGCGAACATGGGCATCTATCAACATCCGCTCTGCCGCAACCGTCGTAAATCGTTCATCGTACAGCTCCACCGGGGTGTCAAGCCGGTTTGCCAAGCGCTTGGCAAATGCCTGGCACGCCTCCGCCCGTTCGCCGAGGGTGCCGTCCGTTTTACGCGGCAGGCCGACGACGACCATCTCTGCCCCGTACTCCAACACCAGGCGCGCAATCGCCTCGGCCGCCTCGTCGTCACTTTTCCGTTCCAACACAGTCAGCCCCTGCGCCAAGAGTCCGGTCGGATCGCTCACCGCGACACCGATGCGGGCGCGGCCGTAGTCAATGCCGAGGGCCCGCATCCTGCACATGTTCGGCGTAGCACCGAACCAGCTCTTCAATCAATTCGTCGCGCTCAATCCGACGGATGGTGTTGCGCGCATCCAAATGACTCGTGATGTAGGCTGGATCGCCAGAGATGAGATAGCCAGCAATCTGATACACGGGATTATACCCTTTTTCGGACAGTGCGCGATAGGCCAATTGAAACGCCCGGCGCGCCTCTGTGTTTTCGAGACGAGACTGGAACCGCATTGTTTCATCGGATCGGAATGCCATGGTGTTCTCCTACCCCCCGTCTACCGTTCCCCTGTAAGGGGTTGTCCGGAACGGCGTCAGAACTCCCCTTTCCGGACACACACACTTTTATTGTACTGTATTTTCGTGCAAGACGGGGACCCTTCCCCCATCGATTCGCCGCGATGTTGAGAACTGTTCAGCCGCTCACCTTGACGGCGTCCGCGATGATCTCTGGGACGCGCTCGATGGCCACCGGGAGCTTCGCCGCGTCTCGTCCCCCGGCCTGCGCCAAGTCCGCGCGCCCACCGCCACCGCCGCCAGTGATTTGGGCGACCTGGCGGATAATCTGGCCGGCGTGCAGGCCGCGCGTCTGCAAGTCGGCGGAAACGGCCGCCACCAGCTGCACCTTGCCGCCATGGTGGCTGCCGAGCACCACCACGACGCTGTCCAGGCGTTCGCGCAAGCTGTCGGCCAACTGGCGCAGTCCTTCCATGTCGGTGTCCGGAACCACCGCCGCGACCACCGGGATGCCGGCCACGTCGATCACCTGATTGGCTAGTTCGTCCGCCCGTGCCTGGCTCAGACGACTGCGCAGGGACGTCAGTTCGCGATCCCGCTCGTGCAGGTCCTCGAGCACGCGGTCAATACGCCCAACCAGGTCCGCAGTGGTGGTCTTCAACCGCTGGGCCGCCTCGCTTAGCAACCGTTCCTGGCTTTGTGCGAAGCGATACGCACCGCGTCCGGTGACCGCCTCAATCCGGCGCACCCCGGAACCGATGCCCGACTCGGAGACAATCCGAAACTGCCCAATCAGCCCCGTCCGTTCGACGTGGCAGCCGCCGCACAGTTCGATGCTCCAATCCCCCGCCTTGACCACGCGCACCCGCTTGCCGTACTTCTCACCGAACAGGGCCATCGCCCCCATCGCTTTGGCCGCGTCCAAATCCGTCTCAAAGATCTCGACCACGTCATCGCGCCAAATCGCGTCGTTGACCAGTTCCTCCACGCGCTCCAGCTCCTGGGCGCTGAGAGCGCCAAAGTGGGAGAAGTCAAACCGCAACCGGTCCGGTTCCACGAGCGATCCCGCCTGAGCCACGTGCGTTCCCAACACCTCGCGCAACGCCTTGTGCAACAGGTGGGTCGCCGTGTGGTTCTTGGCGATGTCCCGGCGCGCCGCCTTGTCGACTGCGGCGTGAACGCGGTCGCCCGTGTGCAGAATACCCGAATCGACGCGTACGGTGTGCACGTTCTGGCCATGCGGGGCTTTTTGCACATCCAACACGGTCATCTGCACGTGTTCCGCCGTTATGGTACCGGCATCGGCAATCTGTCCGCCACTCTCGGCGTAAAACGGCGTTTGATCAAGAATTACCTGGACTTCGGCGCCGTCCTCGGCGGTCTCCACCGACTGCCCGTTTTCCACAATGGCGAGAACGGTCGCTTCACACTCGAGCTGATTGTAGCCGATGAAGCGGCTGACGGCGGTAATGGACTCGAGCGCACCCCGGGTTGCGTTCATGCCCTCGACCGACTGACGGGCGGCGCGGGCCCGCTCCCGCTGCGCCTCCAGTTCCGCCTGGAACCCTTCCCGGTCGACCGCGATGCCGTGCTCTTGGGTGATTTCCTCGGTCAAATCGACCGGAAAACCAAACGTGTCATACAACCGAAACGCCTCTTCCCCCGAGAGGCGGTCTCCGCCCGCACGCCGAATCCGGTCCACCAGTTCCAAGAGCAGGGCTTCACCCTCGGCCAGGGTCGCCTGAAACCGCTCCTCTTCGGTCCGCACGACGCGCCCTATGAGCTCCTGTTTCTCGCGCACCTCGGGGTAATCGTCGCCCATGATAGCCGAGACCACCGGCACGAGTTGATACAGGAACGGCTTCTCCAACCCCAGCTTGCGCCCGCTGCGTACGGCCCGCCGCAGCAATCGGCGGATGATGTAGTGGCGTCCTTCGTTCCCCGGCAAGACCCCATCGCCCACCGCAAACACGACGGTGCGGACGTGATCGGCGATAATCTTGAAGTGCACATCCGCAGCCGGATCCTGGCCAAACGGTCGCTTGGCGATCTCAGCTATGCGCTCGAGGATGGGCAGGAACAAATCCGTCTCGAAGTTACTGTTGACTTCCTGTAGAACGGATGCGATGCGTTCCAAGCCCATGCCGGTGTCGATGTTCTTTTTTGGCAGAGGTGAGTATTCCCCGGACTTGTCTTTGTTGTACTGAGTAAACACCAGGTTCCAGATCTCAAGGAAGCGGTCGCAGTCGCAGCCTGGGCCGCAATCGGGGGAACCACAGCCAAACTCCACCCCGCGGTCGTAGAAGATCTCCGCACAGGGACCGCACGGACCCTCACCAATCTCCCAGAAGTTGTCCTCTTCGCCGCGGACAATGCGCTCATCCGGCAGGCCGACCACCTCGTGCCAGATTTGATAGGCTTCGTCGTCGGTCACGTGCACAGTCACCGACAAGCGATCCGGATCAAGTTCAAGATACTGGGTTAAGAACTCCCAAGCCCACGTAATCGCTTCGCGCTTGAAATAGTCCCCGAACGAAAAATTGCCAAGCATCTCAAAGAAGGTTTGGTGGCGCGCAGTGTGCCCCACATTCTCGATATCATTGGTGCGGATGCATTTTTGCGAGCTGACAATGCGCGGGCGCTCAGGAATCTCCCGACCGTCAAAGTACGGCTTCAAGGGTGCCATACCAGCATTAATCCATAACAGCGTCGGGTCGTGATGTGGAACCAAGCTGGCGCTGGGAAATACCAGATGCCCGCGCTCTGCGAAAAATTCTTTGTAGAGTCTACGGATTTCTTGTCCACTGAGGCGTTTCATCGAGACTGTCTCCTCCATTTCACCATTCACCAAAAAACTCCCCACATCCCAACAGGGACGAGAGGAGTCTACTCGCGGTACCACCCTGATTACGTACAACCCGGATATGGCTGTACGTCACTCGTGTCCGCAATAACGGGCGGATCCCGGTAAAAAAGGTCACTCCAGACTGGCTTCCGTCAGCCGGGGGGAGCGTCTCGCAGCCTGGGACGCCCTCTCTGAACCACCCGTGTGTCCCTGACGTACTTGGGTCCTTCATCGTTTTCGCATATAAGGCCTTTCAGACTACCTATTTCTGTCTCGCCTTGACGCAAAGTTTGCCTTATTGTACACGTGCCGGAAAGCGGTTGTCAAACTACCCCGCAACCAAATTGTGCCGCACGTCCACCCGTCCCTTCACATCAAGCCTTGGCGAACTGCTCTTCCTCTGTGGACCCCGTCAGCGCTGTCGTCGACGATAGACCGCCCGCAATCACCTGCGCGACTTCGTCAAAATAGCCGGTACCGACTTCACGCTGATGACGGGTCGCCGTATAGCCTCGCGCTTCACTTTGGAACTCGGCCTGCTGGAGTTCGGAATACGCCGCCATGCCGCGGCGGTTGTATTCATAAGCGAGTTCGAACATGCTGTGATTGAGCGCGTGAAATCCAGCCAGTGTGACGAATTGAAACTTATAGCCCATCTTCGCCAAAGTCTCTTGGAATTCCGCAATGGTCTTCGGATCAAGTTTTTTTCTCCAGTTAAACGAAGGCGAACAATTGTAGGCAAGCAGCTTGCCCGGGAATTCCGCGTGAATCCCTTCAGCAAACCGGCGGGCTTCGTCCAAATTCGGCTCGGATGTCTCACACCAAATCAGGTCCGCGTATGGCGCATAAGCCAACCCACGCGCAATCGCCGCCTCGATACCGCCCCGCATCCAATAAAATCCTTCGGGTGTCCGCTCCCCGGTTAAGAACGGTCGATCTCGTTCGTCAATGTCGCTCGTGATGAGGAAAGCCCCGTTTGCGTCGGTCCGTGCCACGAGCACGGTGGGCACACCCATGACGTCGGCCGCAAGGCGGGCCGCAGTCAAGTTGCGAACCGCGTGCGAGGTTGGAATCAAGACCTTGCCGCCCATGTGCCCGCACTTTTTCTCGGACGACAACTGGTCCTCGAAGTGCACGCCGGCCGCGCCCGCCTCAATCATCTGCTTCATCAATTCAAACACATTCAGCGGTCCGCCGAATCCAGCCTCTGCATCCGCCACAATCGGTACCAGCCAGTGGGTGTCGCCCGTTCCTTCCACTTTCTGAATTTGATCCGCCCGCAACAACGCCTGGTTGATGCGTTTGACCACGTGCGGGACACTGTTTGCGGGATACAGGCTCTGGTCTGGGTACATCTGTCCGGCCAGGTTGGCATCCGCCGCCACCTGCCAGCCGCTCAGGTAGATGGCCTTTAGCCCCGCCTTCACCTGCTGAACCGCCTGGTTCCCCGTCAACGCGCCTAGCGCGCGCACGAAGTCCTCCGTATGCAACAGATGCCACAGACGCTCCGCACCAAGCCGAGCCAGGGTGTGTTCAATCTGGATTGATCCACGCAGGCGAATCACATCCGCGGCAGTGTATGGCCGCTGGATGCCCTGCCACCGACTGTCCGTTTCCCAATACCTCTGCAACTCCTCCACAGTTTCAAAGTGTCCCATGCAAAGTCCCTCCCTTTTGTGTTGGTGAATTAACTGTAATACAACACGAGCAATAATGTAAATGTGTTATGTAACACCGGTCTGTGAACATTTTGTGTCTGAATCAATTCGCTGTTCGAGATTCCCGTTCCCTAATGAGTTCTCCCAAGAATAAAAAAACCAAGGACGCACCCTTGGTTGTTTCATGGGAATTTTGTATTTCGTATGAATACTGTCCTGGGCAGTTAAACAGGTTGACCGCCCAACCAGTTCAACAGCGCAATTAGAGCTTGACAGCCGGGAGCCAACGCCAATAACACACACAGCGTGGCATCGCGTAGGTAGCGTTCTTTATATCGGATTAAGACGACGAAACCGTAAATTCCGAGGAGCAGGCCGAGGCCAGCCAAAACCTCGTAGCCGGAGAAAAGATATGAGGGCAGCAAAGAAAGACCACGACAAACCGCCAACGCAAGGAACAGAACACAGTCCACCAATGCGACGAAGGTGGCCATCCTCTGCACACAGTCACCTCCCTGGAGCGGCGCTCCTATGTACGGCTTATCGCTTTCGGGGCCATTTTGCCATGCCCATCTCTGAACTGTCTAGGCCTTAGCCGGAGGGCGGTGTGTGATTGCGATATTCACGGATGTGCTGCCAGGCCACTTTGATGACGGCGACCAGGGGCACGGCTGCGATGAGCCCCAACATCCCCCCAATCTCTCCGCCAATCAAAATCGCCGCCACAATCAACATCGGGTGTAGATCCAAGGTCCGGCCCATAATTTGTGGGGAGATCAGATTCCCCTCCAGCTGCTGGACAGCCGCGTTGACCAAGATGACCTTCAGAGCCATTTGCGGACTGATGGCAAACGCCAACAGGACAGCTGGCGTCGCGCCTAGAAACGGCCCGATGTACGGAACTAAATCCATCAACGCCATGAGCAGAGCCAAAAGGAGCGCATACGGCATATGGACAATCAGGAGTCCGGCATAGGTCAAGATCCCCACCACGACCATGACCAGGAGCTGTCCCCGGACGTAGCGGCCCAGGGTGTCGTCAATTCCGGTGAGGATGTGACGTACTTCGTCGCGGTGTTGGGCAGGAAACAGGCGCACCATGGCACGGCCGATGGCGCGCGCGTCCTTGAGCATGTAAAACACCAGAAACGGGATGGTAAACGCTACGAAAATGGCGTTCACGGTTCCGCTCAGACCGGAGATCAGACGGGTTAACCAGGCGTTGACGCGCTGTTCCAAGTGGGCCGTGGCCGACTCCACCGTTTTTCGCAAAGTGTCTGGCAAATACCGCGTGTGGACCGATAAATTGTCCAGCCACGTGTCGACACGCTTGACGAGTCCAGGCAAATGCACCATCAGCTGATTGATTTGCTGGGATACGAGCGGAATGCAATTGACTACGAGCACGGCCACCAAGAGGATAAAGGCGATGTAAATCAGGGCAATCGCCGCCGTCCTTGGTACCCGGCGGCGCACCAACAACTCGACAATGGGCTGCAGGACGTAGGAAATGATGAGGGCGGCGAGGAACGGAATCAATACGACCTTGATGACCGCCCAAATGTCCCCAAAAAACGCCCGTAGTTGACCAATCAGATACAAGCAGAGCAGGGTGACGAAAACGGCGACCACAAAGCGCAGGTAGCCATCGGTGACACGCAAGTTCCATCCCCCCTGCCCCTACACAGCGAAACCATTCTCGTTGCAGTATATGCAGGCTTGGCCCCCTTCCATTCTCCCTGGCCGGGAAGTAGCCCAGACACGCGTTTGCGGAACCCGCTTTCTGCGCTCCCCGTTATGCCCAGAGAGTTCCTTGTGGCGCTTGTCCACGGTGTTCAAAATTTCGTATACTCTACCTACATTCTCGTCCAACGTATGGAAAGGGGAAGCTCGTTATGCCGTATTTGGCCGTCGCTCTCGGAGGATGTATCGGCGCTTGTCTGCGCTACCTCATCAGCGAATGGGTGGGTACGGTGCACGGCTTCCCGGTGGCGACGCTAGTCATCAATTGGTCCGGCAGCTTCTTCTTGACCTGGTTCTACACCGTTACTCTGGAACGTGTGTCCATCCACCCACACCTTCGACTGGGAATTGGCACCGGACTGGTAGGGGCGTTTACCACGTTCTCCACATTTACGACCGAGGTATGGACGCTCATCGTGGCACGGGCCTACCTGTGGGCGGGATTGTATGTACTCGCTTCATTTCTTGGCGGCCTGCTGCTCGCCGCGGCCGGTTTCTACATAGCGAATCGCAAGTCGCGTTTGTCGATCCCGGAAGACGTTCGGGAGGAGGCGTGAATATGGCGTGGGTGTGGGTCGGAGTTGGCGGTATCCTGGGCGCCTTGTGCCGGTACCAGTTGTCGCGCTGGATTGGGGAACGCATAATAGTCTCTTTTCCGTTGGCAACTCTCATCATAAATGTCAGTGGTTCCTTTCTCTTGGGATGGTTGACGCACAATCTGGGTCTGCTGCTGCCCGAGTCCATCAGTCCCGCTGCGATGCTGTTATTGGGGACCGGGCTGTGTGGGGCGTATACAACCTTCTCGACGTTTTCGTACGAGTCGGTCATCCTGCTCCGCGAACGCCGATTTGAAGCCGCAGCCGTCTATATCTTGGCCTCGGCCTTCTGCGGCATCGCTGCAGCAGCGCTCGGTCTGTATGGGATACCCACCGCACACTAACCGCTGGTGGTTAAGAACGGATAGAGCCCCCATGCCGGGCGTACCGAAAAAGGCGTGCAGGGTGACCTGCACGCCTTTTTCGGTACATCGAATTATGATCGAACAGCCAACGCGCTTTAAACGGCTTCCGAGCCTAAGCCCACCGATGGGCCCTCCAATTGGTCGACCGCCACCAAAGAGCCGTCCTCTGCCACTTCGTAGACCTTGACCTCTTCGCCAGCCACGTTAAACTCCATGAAGCAACCCCAGCAATAGTACTGGTTCGCCCCAATCTTCCCGACGTCGCGACAATTACAATGTGGACATCTCATCGTCCTGACCCCTTTGCCAAAAGTCCTAACATTATCCTATCCACTTGCACATCTTTGCAAACGGATGATGCAAAGAAGAAGTCCATGAAAAAGAGTGTCTTTTTCTGAAAATATTGTACAGATAAATATTTCGTATACAGAAACATATGTACACGAAAATCTATTGATATGGTAAACCATCTGTCCAACTGTTGCAATATAGGAATTGGTACAGTCCTCGCTAACCCCATATCCTGCAAAGGAAAACACGGCGCGCCAAATGTTTGCATCAGGTGTCTCGACGCAGGTCTGCCAACACGGAAGCGAGGATTTGCAGGGCACGTTCGATATCCGTTTCCTGTGTGTCTTCGGAAAAACTGAAACGCACCGCCGACCTAACTCGGTCTTCCGGCAGCCCGCAGGCAGACAGAACATGACTCGGCTCCAGGCTGCCGGCCGAACAGGCTGCGCCTGCGGAGGCAGCGACCCCTTCCAAGTCCAGCCGCATCAACAGTGTCTCATTGCGAACGCCCGCAAAGCTCACATTGACGATGGCAGGAGACGCGTCTGTGGGCGTGTTCATCGATACCCCAGGAATTTGCGCGAGTCCACGACAAAACCTGTCCCGTACGGCCCGAATGTGTTCGCGTCGCTCTGGCCCTGTCTGCAACAACCGCCGAGCCGCGGCGCCAAAGCCGACGATGGCTGGGACGTTCTCGGTTCCGGCACGCCGGTTTCTCTCCTGCGCTCCTCCCCGCAGGACAGGGGTCCAGCGTGTTCCCTGCCGGATGTACAAAAGGCCAACACCCTGAGGACCGTGAACCTTATGGGCCGAGAAACTGGCTAAGTCCACCCCCATCACGTCGGGACCTAGGTCGATGATACCTAGAGCCTGAATCATATCGGAGTGAACCACAACCTCTGGATGTTTAGCCTTGATTGCCGCTGTGACTTCACGCACCGGCTGGATGGTGCCAAGCTCGTTGTTGACCGCCATCAGAGAAACCACGCATGTGTCCGCCTCAATGGCACAAAGCAGTCGGGACACATCCACTCGTCCTGCCTCGTCCACGTCCACCTGCGTAACGCGAGCTCCAAGCGCCTCAAGCAAGTCGCAGGTGTGAAGGACAGCATGATGTTCGACTGCGGATACGACCACATGACCTTTTCCGCCCGCAGCAAGAAACGCGCCGACCAGCGCGGCCTGCACCGCCTCCGTGCCCCCCCCCGTGAAGACCAAGTCTCGAGCCTTACACCCGATGAGACGCGCCAGGTCAAGCCGCGCCTCGTCGATGGCCGCGCGCATCCGTCGCCCATACTGATGCAGGCTGGACGGGTTGCCCGGCGGACCGGACAGGCAAGCCTGCATGGCTTCGACAACCTCGGGATACGGGGCGGTCGTCGCTGCATGATCTAGATAAATCACCGTTCCTGCTCCTTTAAGAGGCTGTCCAGAAAGGGTCAGAACTCCTCTTTCTGGACACGCGCTTTAAATGTAATACATGAAGGTTCCGTCGTGCTTATCCTTCATGTTGACCAGGTCTTCCAGGGTAAATCCCTCCAATACGGACAGGATAGCCTGACGAAGTTTACCCCAGAGTTCAGCAAAGCCGTCATCAATGTCATCATCGACCAGATCCAGCGGTCCCTCCAGGGTGAGAATGACGTCTTTTACGGTAATTTCGTCTTTCCCTTTGGCAAGCACATATCCGCCGTATGCACCACGAATACTGCGCACCAGACCCGCGTTGCGCAAGGGTGCAATTAATTGTTCCAAGTAGTGTTCCGAAAGAGATTGACGTTCTGCAATCGACTTGACCGAGACCGGATTGTGGCCTTCACTCGCCGCTAAATCAACCATCAGCATCAGGCCGTAGCGGCCTTTGGTGGAAATCTTCATCTTCACCTCAGCCCCTTGGATTCGCTCTCACTCTGTCGATACACGGTGGAAACCCGGGCAACCGCATCCGCGTCATAGTAGCAGCGCGGTGTTACCCCCTCCGGCCAGTAGTTCTGTTCTACATAGGCCCCTGGATAGTCATGCGGGTATTTATAACCCACGCCGCTCCCCAGGCGCTCCGCGCCTTTATATCCCGTGCCGCGCAGATGCGCGGGCACCGTCAGCGAAATGCCGGCGCGAACGTCCGCCAGGGCCTGGTTAATCCCTTTGTACGCATGGTTGGATTTGGGCGCCGTGGCCAAGTAGGTGGTCACCTGCGCTAACGGGATACGCCCTTCCGGCATGCCAATCGCTTCCACGGCATGGAGAGCCGCCACCGCCAAGGGCAGTGCCTGCGCATCCGCGTTTCCGATATCCTCGGACGCCAGGATGATCAAACGCCTGGCGATGAAGCGCGGGTCCTCCCCGCCTTCAATCATTTTCGCCAGCCAGAGTAGGGCCGCATTCGCATCCGATCCGCGCACCGACTTGATAAAGGCGGAAATTGTATCGTAGTGCTCGTCCCCGTTTCGGTCATAGAGCACCGGCCGCTGCTGAAGCACAGACTGGATGACGTCGCGCGTGATGCGCGTGCTTCCGTCGGCGTCAAGCGCTGCGGCCATGGTTGCCATCTCAAGCGTGTTCAGTACCCGCCGGGCATCTCCGCCCGCGCCGCGAATCAGGAGCCTCTCCGCGTCCTCGTTCAGGGTGACCTGGTAGCGGCCCAGCCCGCGCTCTTTATCGGCGAGGGCACGGTGCACCAGCACCCGCAGGTCCGCCTCGCGAAGCGGACGCAGCCGAAACACGTGCGACCTTGAAACCAAGGCAGGATTGACATGGATGTGCGGGTTTTCCGTAGTGGCCCCAATCAGTGTAATCAGACCGGCTTCCACGTGCGGCAACAAAGCGTCTTGCTGAGCCTTATTGAAGCGATGAATCTCGTCGATGAACAAAAGGGTCCGCCGCTGGTAGAGCGCCTGCTCTTCCTTGGCCGTCTCCACGACCTGCCGAATATCGGCCACACCGGCTGAAACGGCGTTCAAGGTGGTGAAGTGCGCCTTGGTTTCGTTCGCCATCACCTGTGCCAAGGTGGTTTTCCCCGTTCCCGGTGGGCCAAACAGCAGGACCGAAACCATGCGGCCAGCTTGCATGACCCGCCGCAGCATGCTGCCCGGCCCTACCAGGTGCTCCTGGCCCACCACCTCGTCAAACGTCCTGGGACGCATCCGATAAGCCAGCGGCGCGTTTTCGTCCTGCTGCTCCTGTGCCTGCCATGTAAACAAATCCACTTTTATCGACCTGCCTGTACGGCCTGAGCCGAAATTTTCTATTTCCAAGCAACCCGCTCAACATTATTCCATTATAAGGAGTATCAACATTCCGGCGCAACCGTTCCCTCCGAGGCCGTCGCATCTCCAGTAGAACCCCGTTCGATTCCAGCCAAGCCTCGCCGAGCACCCGTCAATCGCGAGCTTCCGGAATCATGAGCATCCGCAAAATTTAAAAAAGCAACGGGACATCCCCGTTGCTTGACGTTCGGCAAGTTATGCGCGATGCGCCCCGCCCCTGCCGTGAAACCTGTAGTTTTGAACCTGCTCTCGCAGGTGGGTGTCCTGCTCTGACGTGAGACAAGTCCTCTTGTGACGAGGCAGGTGTTCACGAAAGAGACTCCGAACTCCCTTTCAAATGGGTGTTGGCTCAAAACGAGGAGGCTTACACCAACAGCGCAGGGCGTCATCGGTTGTGTGCTGTTATCGTATCACCATCGCCGTCCGCGCGCAAGTCGACAGCCGATTACACTTTTTGGCTGATCCGCGATGACATGGCCTGACTCGATGACGCAGCCTCATACAAGCGACTTGGCGGATCGCACACGCTCGGCCAAATCTAACCCGAGCACGGCCAGCTGCTCGGGACTGACATCCCCCGGAGCCCCAGTCAACAAATCGGTGCCGCTGGAGGTCTTGGGGAACGCGATGCAATCACGCAGGGACTTCCGCCCCCCCATAATCATCACCAGTCGGTCGAACCCGAACGCGATGCCCCCGTGCGGCGGTGTGCCATACTCAAACGCGTCCAATAGGAAGCCGAACTTCTCATACGCCTCCTCGGGCGAGAAGCCAAGTCGTTCGAACATCTGGTTCTGAATCTCGCGCCGATAGATGCGCATGCTCCCGCCGGCGACCTCAAATCCGTTGAGCACCAGGTCGTACGCCTCGGCACGCACCGCCAACGGGTTGTCCGCAAGCAGCGGCAGGTCTTCCCACTTTGGCATGGTGAACGGGTGGTGCATGGCCACGTACCGACCCTCTTCTTCGTCATACTCGAGCAACGGAAAATCGACCACCCACAGGAAGTGGAAACCATCCTTGGCCAGCTTCAGGTCGGCCCCCAGGCGGCTGCGCACAGCCCCCAACGCCGGCAGGACCACCTGGCGCGGTCCGGCCGCAATGAACACCAAATCGCCCATCTCGGCCCCGGCCCGTGAGGCCAACGCGCGCAGCTCGTCTTCTGTGAAAAACTTGGCGATGGACGACTTCACACCGCCTTCTGTCAAGGCGATGGTCGCGAGCCCCCGGAGTCCGTAGGAAGCCACGAATTGGTTCCACTCGTCCAGCTGTTTGCGCGACCAGGTCGCGCAACCGGGTGCCCGCACCGCCTTGACGACACCGCCGGCAGCGAGGGCATCGCGAAAGACGCGAAACTCGGTTTCCGTTACGAGATCGCCCAAATCCGTCAATTCCAGACCAAAGCGAATGTCCGGTTTATCCGATCCGTACCTCTCCATGGCCTCTTGGTAGCTCAAGCGCAGAAACGGAGTCGCCAGGTTTACGCCGAGGACGTCGCGAAAGACCTCGACCATCATCTCTTCCATCATTGACTGGAACGTTTCCTTCGGGATGAACGACTGCTCAATATCAAACTGCGTGAACTCCGGCTGTCTGTCGGCCCGCAGGTCTTCATCGCGAAAACACCGGGCCATCTGGTAGTAACGCTCGACACCGGCGACCATCAAGAGTTGCTTGAACAACTGCGGCGACTGTGGCAAGGCGTAGAACTCCCCCGGCTGGAGACGGCTCGGAACCAAGTAGTCGCGCGCCCCCTCCGGCGTGCTGCGGGTCAACATCGGCGTTTCCACTTCGAGAAACCCGTGTTCATCCAGGTATCTCCGCATCGCCCGCGCCACTTGATGGCGCAGCTTCAGCATCTGCTGCATCTCCGGCCGTCGCAAATCCAAGTAACGGTACCGCAGGCGTACGGCTTCATCCACCTCAATCCCGTCCTCAATGTAAAACGGCGGTGTCTTCGAGGCGTTGAGAATCTCTAGCTCCTGGACCGAGAGCTCAATGTGTCCGGTCTCGATTTTGGGATTGACTACCTTTTCATCCCGCTGAACGACCGTACCCTTAACCGCAATCACATACTCGCTGCGCAGCTGCCCAGCCCGCTCCAAAACCGCTTTGGGCGTCCCCTTTTCGGCGTCGAAGACGAGCTGGATAATCCCCGTCCGGTCGCGCAAATCGATAAAGACAATGCTGCCTAAGTCGCGGCGCCGGCTGACCCAACCAGTGAGCGTCACTTGCCCACCCGCGGGCACCTGCAACGTATCGTGGACCATGTGAGATCGAATCAGTGTCGGACCGTTCACGCCTGCCCCTCCTTGACTGCCTGAATGTGCTCGACCAACTCGACCAATGGAAGTGTGGTCTGCTCACCCGTATTCAGGTCCTTGACGGTAACCTGCTGCTGCTCTTGCTCCAGCGAACCGACGACGACGGCGAAGCGCGCCCGCTCCCGGTCGGCTGCTTTGAATTGGGCTTTGACGCTGCGCCCTTGATAGTCCCTATCTGCGAGGAGCCCGGCTTTGCGCAAGCTCTGCAAGACGCTCATCGCATAGACGTCGGCCTCCTCGTCCGCGGTCACGACATAAGCGTCCAAGCGCTCATCCTGCATCGACGTCAGGGCACCTTGTTCGGACAGTATGAACAGTACCCGTTCGATGCCAGTGGCAAAACCGACCCCCGGCGTCTCGGGACCCCCGACTTCGCGCACCAGCGAATTGTACCGGCCGCCGCCGCCAATCGTACCAAATCCAGCCACCTTCATCTCCCAAGCCGTTCGCGTGTAGTAGTCCAGCCCACGTACGAGGTACGGATCGACCGAATAAGAGACGCCAAGCGCGTCCAAGTAGTGCCGCACCGAGGCAAAGTGGGATTCGCACTCGGGACAGAGCTTATCGAGAATGGTCGGCGCGCCCACCTCCTGCAACAGCGCCTGACAGCGGTCATTCTTGCAGTCAAATATGCGCAATGGGTTGCGCTCCAGGCGATTTTGGCAGTCCTTGCAGAGCCGGTCTTTGACCGGGCGCAGCCGCTCGAGCATCTGCTCACGGTGCTGTGGACGGCACACCGGGCAACCGACACTGTTGATGACCGCCTGCGCCTGATGTATGCCAAGTGCGTGCAGTTGATAGAGGTGCAGGGTAATCACTTCTGCATCGAGCGCGGGAGCGTCGGAGCCCAAGACCTCGCACCCGTACTGGTGAAACTGTCGCTCACGGCCCTTCTGCGGCTTTTCGTAGCGAAACATAGGCCCGATGTAGTAAAGCTTTACAGTGCCTGGCTGTCCGTACAGCTTGTTTTCCACATAGGCACGAATGACGCCGGCTGTGCCCTCGGGACGTAGCGTGAGACTGCGGCCGCCCCGGTCATCAAATGTATACATTTCCTTTTCGACAATATCGGTGGTCTCCCCAACACCGCGGGCAAACAACTCGGTGTGCTCAAACATGGGTGTGCGGATCTCCGCGTAGTGGTACTCGGCAAACGTCCTCCTCACGACGCTTTCGAGGTAACGCCAGGCACCCGCGTCTTGCGGCAGCACATCCGAAGTGCCGCGTGGGCGCTGAACCAGCATCCCGTCACCTTCTTTCCTTGAAATGACCTACAGCACAAATCATCCAAAACCGACACCAGTCAAACGAAAAGCGCCCTCCGTCCATCTGCCGGAAACCGACAGGGACGAAAGGCGCTGCCTTCCGCGGTGCCACCCTGTTTGAGACATCCCAGGCTTATCAGCCCGATATCTCCTCTTTCGTACGCGTAACGGGCGCCGCCGCCTTCCCTTGGGACCTGTGCGTCGGACTTTGAAGTCTCTTGACTAACAGGTCGTTGAAGAAGGTTCTCAGAGGTGTCGTTCCCGTCCGATCTGCAAACCTGCTTCCAGCCAAGGCAGGTCTCTCTGTGTGCATCCAGAGCGGTACTCATCCTCGTCATCAAATCCGTATGGTTTGACTTTGCCAGAAAGAATTAATTGCAAATTATACGCATACGCTGGCAACCTGTCAATTTCTCCGCGCGAGTCCTGCCCTTCCCGGTCGCTCCCCCGGCGCCCAGGACGTGTCCGCCGGACGCCAGCGAATACACTCCGCCTCCGCCTCCATGCGCGTGCCGCGAATCTCCATCACCAGCTCCGACATGGGTCTGCCTGTATGTTCGAATACCTCAGACCGCTCCACATCCCCACCTCCGGCCGCACCTTCCTTTCCGGATTAGGGTGCGCCATCTGCGGTTGCAGCATGCAAAGTGTGATACCATCATGGGCGTGATCAACCCTTATCTGGTATCGGAGGAGAGCGAAGGATGAGTTCAACCGTGATGAACATTGCGCAGTCACGCGCCTGGTACGAACGGGCGGAAGGAGTCATCATCGGGGGGGTCAACAGCCCCTCCCGCTCGTTTAAATCGGTTGGCGGGGGCGTACCGATTGTCATGGCGAGGGGAGAAGGGGCGTACCTGTTTGACGTCGACGGCAACCGCTACATCGACTATCTGGGGGCATATGGCCCCGGCATACTCGGTCATGCCCATCCGCATGTGATGGAGGCGCTGCGACAAGCCACCTACGATGGCATCCTGTATGGGACGCCGACACGCTGGGAGGTGGAATTTGCGGAACGCCTGCGCGAAGCGATCCCGGATTTAGAGCGGATTCGCTTCGTCAACTCGGGGACGGAGGCGGTCATGACCACCATCCGCGTGGCCCGTGCTGCCACCAACCGGACTAAGGTCATCAAGTTCGCCGGGTGCTATCATGGACATTCTGACCTGATGCTGGTTGCAGCCGGGTCGGGACCGTCATCCATCGGCGTTCCAGACAGCGCCGGCGTCACGGCCGCGACGGCCGGTGAGGTCGTAACCGTGCCCTACAACGACCTGCCGGCACTGACTGAGGCGCTTAAAGTTCACGGGGGAGACGTGGCGGCGGTCTTGGTGGAACCGATTGTCGGCAATTTCGGCATTGTTCCACCCGAAGACGGATACTTGGCCGCCGTCATTGAGGCGGCGCATCAGGTCGGAGCGCTGGTCATCTTCGACGAAGTCATCACAGCGTTTCGATTCCATTACGGATCGGCCGCACAGCTGTACGACGTCCATCCCGATTTATACGCGTTGGGTAAGATTATCGGGGGTGGGCTCCCGATTGGCGCCTATGGCGGCAAACGGGAAGTCATGGAGCTAGTCGCCCCGTTGGGGCCTGCGTATCAGGCCGGGACGATGGCTGGCAATCCGGCCTCCATGCGCAGCGGCTTAGCCTGTTTGGAAGTTCTGTCACAACCCGGTTTTTACGAGCACCTCGACCGGTTGGGGCAACGTTTGCAGGAGGGCATTCAGGCGGCTGCGAAGAGCGAAGGGATTGACCTGACCATCAATCGTGTGAAGGGGGCGTTCACCGTCTTTTTCGGCACCCAACCGGTGCGCAACTACGCAGACGCACAAGCGACCGACAGTCAGCGGTTTGCGCAATTTTTCCATGCCCTGCTCAAACGCGGTGTGTTCATTGCGCCATCCAAATACGAAGCCTGGTTTGTCTCGGCTCCGCACACCGACGCAGACGTGGACATGACCCTCTCTGCATGCGCGGCGGCGTTTCAAGAAATGTCCGCCACCTCGTGATGGACTCACCCTGTGTCGATAACGATGGCGTACATGAAAAATCAGCCCACAGGCGGAGAGGTTTTCTCCGCTGCGGGCTGATTTCTGCTTGGACTATCGGTCAGTTGAGTACGTCCGCCAGTTGTGCAACCATGTCGCTCTTAGGACGATACCCGACCAATTGCTTGACCACTTCGCCGCCTTTGAACACGAGCACCGTGGGCACGCTCATAATCCCAAATTTCTGGGTCGTCTCTGGATTTTCGTCGACGTCGAGTTTCCCCACCTTCAGCTTATCGGCATACTCCTTGGCCACATCTTCGATGACCGGTGCCAGCATCTTACACGGACCGCACCAGGTCGCCCAAAAATCGACCAGAACCGGTTTATCCGATTGAATGAACGAAGCGAAATTCGCGTCCGTTACGACTTCCGGCATTCTATCTCCCCCCGCGAAACCATTGCATCCATATTGCGGTCACGGCCCTGCAATACGGTGCAACATCAATGTATTGCCATGCGGCTCTCATTGTACCACAGTCGTGCGGCCTGCTTGTAGTACTCACCTGTGAAAGGCTTGGACATACCTACGGTTCACTGCGATAGCGTGCCCGCATCCCCAAGGTCAAAAGCAGCATGGCGCCAAGAAGGGCGCCGCTGACCCAGTAGACAATGTGGGGGTCATAACGCAAGGCCAGCGCTTGCAGGGGGAGCACCCAGTACAGTAAGGATGCGCACAGCAACACCCCCGGGGAAAGCGCCTGATGCAACCGGAACATGCCAAACACGAAAGCAGCCGCTGCCAGGGTCAGGCCGCCGGTCAACTGTGCGTCCATGTTCAGTCGCCAAGGGGTCAACAGGATACCGATAGCCGGTACGAGCGTACTTTGAAAAACCATCGCCCCGGTGATATTCCCAACCGCTAAGGTATCCTTCCCCTGGTGTATCCAGACCACACTGTTCAAGGTTTCTGGGAGTTCCGTAGCCAGCGGAATCAAGAGGGCAGACAAGATAAACGGCGGGATGTTCAACCATTTTGCAATTTGTTCCACGCCGCTACTGAGCAAATGTGCGCCGCCGATAATAAGCCCCAGGGACAACAGCAGTTGAAGCATGATATGGGGCATCATGGGTAGCGGCGCCTGTCCCTGTAGATAGAGTGGATGAATCGGTCCAGATGCCTCAGCGGAATCCCGGGCCCGTAGCGTCAAAAACAGAAAAAGTGTATACAGCGCCATCAAAGCCCAAGGGACGAACGATTTGGAATGAGGGAGTCTGACGACGCCAACCACCAGGGCGAGGGAATAGGCAACAAGAAAAAAAGCCATATCGCGTTGAAACGAAACCGGATTCACTTCCAGCGCAGGGAAGCTGCGCCTGCGCACCAACAGGGCCGCCAAGGCCATAATGAGCGACCCGAGTGTCGCTAAGAGGAACGGTGCGCCCAGGATACCACCGATACCGACGTCCTGAGCGTCCCGAGAACCGCCACCAAGGATAATGGCTGTAATCGGGACCGCCGTCTCTGGCAATGCGGTCCCCAGGGCCGCGAGGACGCTCCCTACAGCACCTTGACTGAGGCCCAGTCGACGGCCTAGCCACTCCACCGCATTGGTAAACAACTCTGCCCCAAATAAAATCATTGCCAGGGCCAGCAGGATAGCCACCACGACCTGCATGCCAATCCCCCCCTGCCAGGCACGTCCGTCTCTAGACTGTACGTCCGGGGCAGGTCAGATATGACAAGCCGTAAGGCGAGGTTTTACGACAAAGCTTGATGCGCTACCCTGAATACCTAGGCCACGGCCCGGTCTGGGTAGCCGCCTCTATCCAGCTAACGACTAGTCCTGATGAACGTCATCCAGCAGCGTGTGGGTCAGTTCACGGGGATCCGCATCCGCGTCCACGAACAACGCCAGCCAAGCGTCATCGACCGCGGTAATCAACCAAACCTTACCCTCCTCTGCCTGGATGGAGGTCTCCATGAAGGAAGACAAGCCGACTTCCAAGCGCAGCCGGTTCGCCATCTGCCAGTACTCGCAGAGCGCCGCAATCAGGCTCTCTTCATAATCGCTATCCGCTGCCCCCACCCGTTTATCTTGAAACGCAATCCAACCTAGAATCCATGGTTCCTCCGTCAGGCGAGTAAAGACACGTTGCCACGTATCCGTCGCAAACATCGGTACGCGATGGGTGTACAGGCGAAACGGAGCATTCTCGCGTCGAAATACTGACTTACTTCCAGACCCAGTTTGGGACAACACTTCGACGTCCGATACCGCCACCGCCGGATCCTCCGAATCATCCGGCGATCCGCTCGTGTCCAATGTGGTCGGGTCGTCCGCCCGCTCCCCCGTGGAAACCGGGCTGTGCACCGCACCCGCGTCTTCCGGTCGCGCGTCGTTGGCGTTAGCGTCGGCGTCGTCTGTGTGCCCGGCAAGGTCTGGATTGAAAACGGGACGGGCTCCGCCAGCCGCAGCCAAACGGTGCGGGGCGACACTCGTATTCGCGGGTGCAACTGGCTGTTGTGCCCCGGCTTCGTCCCTACGTTCCACAGGCACTCGGTGATTGCCGCTTTTCGCCGGGGTATCCTCCTTGTCTTTGACCAAAATCACATTCAGCCACAACCAGACCGCACATAACACCGCCGCGACGGCGATCAAAGCGTAGATCATGCTCAGACCTTCCTTTCCTCCAACATACCCGTGCAGGGCGGCGGTTTCGTTGCCCAGCCGCATCAACTACTGATAGTTCCGTTCATCGCCTGGAAGGAACCGCCACAGCTGTGGCCGCAGTCGAAACACGGCTGGGATGGCCAAGACGACCACCAGAGCCGCGTAAAACCCAAGAAACCGTAGCCAGGCGTGTGAGACGGTGGTGACAACCCCGGCCAGCGACGCCTCAATCCAGAGCGGATTTAGACCGAGGAGCTCGTTCGACCACTGCATGGCAAAAAACTCCATCGGGCTCTGGGCCAACAGGCGTAAACCATAACCGACGACGCCTGTGAAGATGACCATGAAACCGACCGTGGCGTAGCTGAGAACCGTGCTCCATCCGGATCGGAGAGCAATGGTGGACCACAGCACGCTCAACGCGGCTATCAGGATAATGTTGAGCATTTGAAACCCGAACACCGCCAGGACCTCCTGGGGAACCGCTCCGCCAAACAGGAAGACCAGACTGTATAACGGCAGGGTAACCACCAAGAGCAGAGCGAGCAATGCACTGGAAGACAGAACCTTACCAACCAAGATGCCAATCGGGGACAGCGGTGTGGTCAATAGGACGGCCAACGTACGCCGTTCCCGCTCGCCGCTGATGGCGCCAGCGGCAAACGCGGGCGTGAGGAACGCCACCACCGTCATCTGCAGCAGGCTTAACAGCAAAAAAACCTGTTCACTGCGGGCTGGTAGCACAAACACCAGTTGTCCTTGCACGTTTTCGTACAGTAGAAAGAAGGTAAGAGCGGCCATCGAGACGAAATATCCGGCAACGACCAACGGCGTGCGGCGTGCCCGCATCCGCTGGCGGAATTCCTTGTACAGTAAAGGGTTGGCTCGCATCAATCGAGGTCTTCCCCCCTGTCCGTCAGGCGCAAAAACAGCTCCTCAATGTCTGTGGGGCGTTCCGCAAACTGGTACAGAACGATGCCCCTGTCCATCAGGGATTTCATCAACTGCGCCTGCTGTTCGACTGTCCCCCCGTAGAGAACCTCGACCGCCGGACTTTTGTCAATCACATCCAGCACGTGCGGGTCTTCGCGGAAGGCTGCGTGCCAGGCTTCTTTCGGGCCCTCACCGGTAATCCATAACGTGCGAAACGCGTCAGAGTGCGCTAACATGACGTTCACCGAGGCGATAGCGGATAGTTCCCCTCCCCGCATGATACCAATTTCGTCCGCGATCGATCCGAGTTCGTGCAGAATGTGTGAACTGATGAGAATCGTTTTACCTAGTGAGCGCAAGCGCTGCAACACCGACCGCATTTCCAGGCGCGATCGCGGATCGAGACCGGACGACGGCTCGTCCAAGATGAGAACCTCGGGGTCGTGCATCAGGCAGCGGGCAATCTCCAGACGCTGTTGCATCCCGCGCGACAACGCATTGACGTAACTATCCCGTTTATGGGCTAAGTCGACCCACTCCAGCAATTTCACCGCCCGCTTCTCCGCGGTTCTCCGATCTACCCCGTAGCAGTCGGCGTAAAAACGCAAATACTCAGCCGTCGTCAACTCGTCGTATACCCCGAACGAATCCGGCATATATCCGATGGCCCGCCGCACCTCATGCGGTTGATGGCTCACCTCATAGCCGGCAATAAACGCTTGGCCGGAAGTCGGCACGGTCAGGGTGGCCAACATCGACAGCGTGGTGGTCTTCCCGGCCCCGTTCTCCCCCACGATGCCAAAGACGGTCCCTTTGCGAACCGTGAGGTTCAATTGGTTCACGGCAACTTCTCGCCCGTACCGTTTGACGAGGTTTTGCGTCCGTATCACGAGGGCATCACCTTATTCGATGCAAAAACGGGAGTCACTTCTTGAAACTGACGAACGACCGTCAGCTGCTGCTCCGATGCAATCTTCTGCAACGTGTGCAGTTCCGGAATCGCCGGCGTGTTCGCTGTGCAGGTGGCGACCAGCATCACTCTCCCTGAGGTCGCTCCCACGTTAATCCCATCGCCCGCCGCCAACAGCTGGGCCAAGGAGCGACCCACTCCGTGGGTGATTTCACCGTTGTAGCGGCCGTACGTGGTTACCCAACTGCCATCCAAGGACAAGACCTTGGTATGCTCGTCGATAGTCACCGACTGGCCTGGCCGCAGCGTACCGAGTTCGTATAAATGGCGATTCCATACCAACGCCACATCATCCAGGGTGTATGGGGTCGCATTGCTGACCATTCCACTTAAGGTCCCTAATGAGACGTCCAAACTCGCGTTCAGTTGCCCCTGTTGGTTCACGGCACCAATCGCATACAGATAACGGACTCCCCAGCGACCCACCTCCGAAAACTGGGCGGTCACACCATGGTCCTCCGAGACCTGGGCGTTGCCCAAGGTGCGCACGTTCGTCTCGGCCAGAGGCAGTCCGTAAAATGCGTGCGCAGCGGTCATGCTGGCCGTCGTCACCATGGGTGACATAAAGCCACGCATGCCGTATGCCTCAGCGCTGCCGTCGCCGACCAATTCGAGTACGCCAACCCCTTCCGTCAGTACGCCGTTGGGTCGTTGACTGATACCGAAGCCATAGATGCCGACAGTCGTCACCAGACTGATGCTGGGCAACACAATCCATGCCCAGCTTTCCCGCTTGCGCCGCCGCAGCCAAAAGAACAAAACGGGCCCGACGACCAGCGCATAAACGGCAAACAACGTGCCCCAGACGCGCAGAGACGGCACCCGCAACGGCGGCAAGGCATCACTCGCCGTAGCCAGGTTCAGCGCCCCGTCTGTTCCCGTTAACGGCGGAAGCGCCCGTTGGCTCTTGACGCTGCCGTTCTTAATCACCCAGGTCCACAGCGTTGCATTGCCAGGCCACCCTAAGACCACCGGCTGCAAGGGCGAAAACGAAGTCTGTACTACCATGCCGCGTCCAACCGCGCGAGCCGCGATCAAGGGCTCAGCACGGGTGCCCACCCAGACTTGTGTATCCTCCCCCGTCAGGCGCCCGGAAATCGTAACCTTTCCAGTTGGAGGTGGGACACTGCCGTCGATGACGGAGGCTAAAAGGTCGGCCGACGCCTGGCGCGACCGGGACGGCCGCAGAGGCAATTGCTGCTGCCAGGACTTATCGACCGGTGCCACACCCGTTACCAACAGCAAACCGCCCAATTTCACCCACATTGAAAGAGCAGCACGCTGACGGTTGCTCAAACGACTTAGCGTCTCTGGAGTGATGGAAACGGCCGTCAAGTCTTCTAGTAAGTATGGAAAATCCGGCAGCGACCGCGGCGCAATCCGTACCGGCAGCACGGGCTGGCCATTTTGACCGTTTGAACTTCCGGTGAGAAACTGAGCCGCCTGCGCCTTGTCGGATACGACGGCAACCAGGGATACGAGACCGAACGGATTGCCCCCCAGCGGTGTGCTGACCGTTTTCCCGTTTGCCGAACAGACCACCTGAGCACCGGCGGCCACCACTTGTCCAGGAACCACAATGTGTTGGTCTACCGCCTGATGCGCGGGCAAACGTACATCCCAGACCAAGCGCCCATCAATGAGACGATCGCTGCCCAGACTCTGATGCACGGTAACCTGCAAGCGCGCCGACGTAGCGGGTCCAGGGTTGACGATATGTAGCACGACCGGCACCGGCCGGTCTTTTGAATAATAGCCGTTCAGACCCACAACGGAGTTCATCTGCAAGCTCGCCGCCTGTGCCGTCCCCGGAAATCCGCCACTGAACAGGGAAGTGCTTGCGAGGAAAGCGGCGGTGAACAGCAGCCCCGAGAACGCCCGCTTGTGGAGCCGTTGGAACGTACGCACGAAAACCGTCCTCTCAAAAGGATGAAGTGCGTGTCCGGAAGGGGGACGCCTTTCGGACAACCTCATGAAGTCTGTCTCCTTCCCAACCTTCCCATATTCGCTAGCCCCAACGCAAGTTCCTGCCCACAATCCGGTAAATCCCGGAACTTTGGACATTCCTTGCGCACACGATGAGAATGTAACGCCGCGGTGGACGGATCGTCCAAAATGGCACTCCTCTGTCCGCCCGCCAGATTCAGCGGTCATCGATATTTTGGCCGCTTTCAGATTGAGGTGTCACATGCTTAGGACGATATGTAAGGGGAAGATTCATCGTGCCACCGTGACAGCCGCCGACCTGAATTACATGGGCAGCGTCACATTGGACGTGGACCTGATGGCGGCGGCCGACATTCGGCCATACGAAATGGTACAAATCACCAACTTGTCCAATGGGGTAATCTGGCAGACGTACGCCATTGAGGCCCCGGCGCAATCCGGAGAAGTCTGCCTCAACGGCCCACCCGCGCGCCACTTTCAAGTCGGGGACGAGGTCATCATCCTGTCGTTGGCTCAGGTCCTGGATGAGGAGTATGAACGCGTGGCGCCGCGGGTGGTGTTTGTCGACGCGAGGAACCGGATCGAAAGGATTGTGCAGGAGCATAGCGCACCCACCTGGAGTCGTTAAGCCCTTTCCGAACAACCTCTCAGACCATATGTGACAGACGGCAGACCGGTCAGCGGTTCTCAGTCTCCTGCTCCCGCCGCCACTCTGTGCGCACTACGGTGTGAATGCCGCCACGAATCGTGAAGTCTGCGGTCACCTCGGCGTAGCGAGGCTTGGCCGCAGCCACGAAATCGTTCAAGATGATGTTCGTGACATCCTCGTGATAATGACTTTCGTTGCGAAAACTCCACAGATACAACTTTAGAGACTTGAGTTCGACCAAATGCGCCCCCGGCTGATAATGAATGCGAATGGTAGCAAAGTCCGGTTGTCCGGTCATTGGACAAAGCGTCGTAAATTCGGATGTTTCCATGGTCACATCGTAAACCCGATCCGGATGTGGATTCGGAACCACAACCAGTTCGCGTGTTGGTCGCGTCGCCATGAGTCCCACCTCCATCCAAAGTATGGGTGCCACAGGGTTTTCCCTGTCCGTACGCGGGCCTGCGTCAGCTACGGCACGCCCTGCACCACTATACCGCGCGGGGGCCGAGCTGACAATCCGTACGGCGGAGATCAAAAGTCGTCGTCTGCTTCGGCTTCGGGCCATCCATCCGACACCTGGCGGAGTTGCCCGCCCGGAGGCCATACCATGCGGCCGCCGGCGATGCCGATGGTCAAGGTCCCGCTGAGGTCGCGCACGGCGAGTTTGTCGATGTGATATTCGAGCTTATGGACACGAATCGATGCATTTTGCCGCCACCAGGCGAGTTCGGCCTCGAGCGCGTACACACGTTCCCACAGCCACTGCACCTGTGCAACCAGTTCGTCCAGGTTTTGCGGTCCGCTGCTCGTCACCGTCTCCCAGCCCCTTCCAAGACACGCTTTACCCAATCGTATGCGAGCACGTCTGGGCGAGTGCCTATCCGGGCTCGTATACACGCATTGCGGCCTTCCTGTCCGCGTGGTATGGTGAGGAACACTGGCGATAGAACCAAAAAAACGTAAAGGATGAAGGTATAACATGCAGGGGTTGCCAAGAGCATTCGAACAACGGATGAAACCGCTGCTTGGGGAGGAATGGTCCGATTTTCGCGACGCGCTGGAACACCCCCCTGTACGCGCGGTCCGGGTGGCACGCCGCCCGGGCGAAGCGGCCGGCCTCGGAGACGGCCCTATGCATAAAGGCCTTGCAAACGAAGGCCCTATCCATGACCGTCGCGGGGCCAGCCTCCTCGGGTCGCTGTCGGAACGCGTTCCTTGGCGGGAAGATGCTCGCTTACTCCCAACCGACTCCACGTTGGGGCGCAGCGTCTGGGTGCTCACCAGCGCCTGTTACATCCAGGAACCATCCGCGATGGCTGCGGTTCCCGCCCTTAATCCACAGCCTGGGGAGCGCGTGCTGGATTTGTGTGCCGCCCCCGGCAGCAAGGCGACCGATATCGCGCGCCGCATGCAGGGCCAAGGTGTCTTCGTGGCCAATGAGCCTCATCCGGCGCGTGTGCGTACTCTGGTTGAGAATCTGGAGCGCTGCGGCACCCCAGCCTGCGTTACCCAGGCCTATCCCGAGCAATTGGCAGCCGCCATCGGCTCGTATTTTGACGCCATATTAGTGGATGCGCCGTGCTCCGGCGAAGGCATATTCCGAAAAGACCCGGAGGCCCGCGCAGAGTGGCGAGAAAATTCTCCGATTCAATGCGCCGCACGACAGCGGGAGATTCTCTCCGCCGCGTTTTCCATGCTGCGACCAGGCGGCCGCCTGGTCTATTCCACCTGCACGTTTAATCCGATGGAAAACGAACAAATGGTCGCGTGGGTGCTGGAGCACTTTCCGGTGTCTCTCGAGCCCCTGCCACTTTGGCCCGGCTGGGACGTTGGACGATCCGATTGGCTCGACGGGCAAGTCTCGTCTTTGGTCCGGGAGGAAATTTCGAACACCCGACGCCTCTGGCCGCACAAAGGAATCGGCGAAGGGCATTTCATCGCGCGTTTTCGCTTCCACGACAAGGTTCAGCCCGCGCCAGACAGCCTGCAACCGTCTCTTCGCGTGTCAGGGCGGCGTCTTTCTGGACGCCGCGGCAGGCCCCTCGCCCAGCGCGAGCCGTCCGTAGCTGCATGGCAGGACGAACTTGACGCCTGGCTCAATGCAGAGGGAGTTCCCGACTCGTGGCGTCACCCCTATGTCCTCTGCGACCAGATGTATGCGGTGATGGACAAGGCACTCGTCGACCGCCTGCAGGCGGCGGCCATACGGATAAAGCGGCCCGGGCTGTGGCTGGCAAGCTGCGAACGGAACCGTATACACCCGCAGCACGCTTTGGCCATGGCCTCAATCCCCCACCTGGCTCGACACGCGGTTGCCCTTGAGGAGGCGGACGCCATTCGGTATCTGCGAGGTGAATCCCTCCCTGATGCCGGTCTGCGCGGATGGGGGCTTATCCATATCGACGGCTGGCCACTCGGATGGGGAAAAGGCGTACCCGGACGCACGAATAACCTTTACCCGAAAGGATTACGGCGGACCGACCTCGAACCCTACATAACCCCGGGTCATTAAAGTTGGTTCTTGCATATATAAAGATTTATGATCAATAATACGAAAGAAATACATCAAATTTTTAAAGGGAGGGGTTGAGGTGGACCGTACCTTACCGGTTCATTGCCCTGCCTGCCAGCAGGTCATGGAGGTCAGTGAACTGACCTGTCCCGCGTGCGATACGCGCGTTCAAGGCCGTTTCCCGACTCCGGCCCTACTGCGCTTGACGGTCGACCAAATGCAGTTTGTGGAAACCTTCCTCCGCTGTCGGGGGAACATCAAAGAGGTCGAACGAGACTTGAAGATCTCCTACCCGACGGTGCGCTCCCGGCTCGATCAGGTCATTCGCGCGTTGGGCTACCCGGTGGCGGCTGTACCTGAGGATGAGCGCACCGAACAGGTGCTCAACGGATTGGACACCGGAGAACTCACCTTCGAACAGGCGATGGAATTAATCCGGGAGGAGAATCGCAATGAATGAGCGTCGTAAAATCTTAGAACTGGTGCAAGAAGGAAAATTGACCGCCGAACAAGGGGAGCAGCTGCTGCAGGCGCTCGACGAAAAGATGCAATCGCGGCGGGGACGTACACTGGATCTGAAAAACCTCGCGGAGTGGAAGCAACTGCGTACGCAGTGGGGTACGCAGCTGTCGTCTTTGTTGGGTCAGTCCCTGGCCGAGGCGCGCCGAAGCCTAGAACACGAGATGCGCAACTTGAACCGCAGCTTTAGCTTTGGGCAAGGCCCGACCTTAGCTGTGAGCACGGACATCTCCCTGCCCGCAACCATCAAGGACCTGTATGTCGAAACGAAAGACGGGGAGATTCAAGTGGTCGGTTGGGAGGCGTCCTACATTCGCATTCACATCCGCGGCCGAGTCCGGGCCGACGACCTATCAGCCGCCCGCGAAACGCTGGAGAAGGCGTTGCAAGCCCAACAGGGCGACGAATCGTACCTCTTGACCATTCTTCATGAGGCCAAAGAAGGGGTTGTCGGCGCGCACCTGGAACTCTCGGTGCCGGCCGACATGCGAAAAATCGAAGTTTGTTCGCAAAACGGGCCTCTGCACGCCGACGGTGTGACGGCTAGTGAAATTCAGATGAATACTGACAACGGCGGCGTGCGCGTCCACCACTGCTCGGTCCAAAGGCTTCGCATCGAAGCGCGCAACGGCAGTCTCGACATCCATGACAGTCTATCTGCCACGACGCGGAGTGTATACGCCAAGACGGATAACGGCACGATTGTCATAGACGGGATTCCTGCCGACACCAACGCTTCAGGCATCGCGCGCAGTGACCTTGGGCGCGTCGAAGTGACTGGCGCACGCGCACAGGTCGAGGCGATGGAACCCGGAAGTGATCCTCGCCAATCGACAACGCGGTTCCAAATCGGCGAGACCATCGAAAGCGCGGCCCGCATCTACTGCGAAAGCCACAGCGGATCGGTGCGCATTCATGCCTAAAACGTTAGCGGCGAATCCCCAGGAGGGAGGCACCCGCGATGATTTACCACCCGTTGTACAATGCTGGATGCATCGTTCTGGCGCTCGTTCTCATGTGGGTTTTGGCGCGCGGTCTGCGCAGCGCGTTGCACCGGCCAGACGAAGTGGCCCGTGCCTCGTCTGACGATCCGGACGACCGCCGTTAACACGGTCGCCGTTCGGAGGTTATCCGGATAGCGCGTTTTGGCTGACGCCGCAGCTGGATACGAGGAGCCATGGAGGTTGCCCTCAGCTGCGGCAAAGGCCCTCTATCACCTGCAGGAAACGTTGAACTTCATTTTCCGTGTTGTAAAACGCGGTCGACACCCGCAACAAGCCGCGGTCCGTAATGGTGCGGATATCAATATCACGTGCCCGCGCCTCGCGTAGTGCAGCGTTTGCGTCGACCTTATCCAACCGTAAATGCACCAATCCCGCCCGTTGGTCGCGCGGCGTGACCACTGTGACACCCGGTAGGTCAAACAGTTTATCCATCAACAGCCCGGACAGCCCGTGCGTGCGGCTGAAGATATACTCCCAACCTGCGGTGACCCGCAGAAAGTGTAGACTTTGCCACCAACCCAGCCACAGGGAGACCTCCCCTTCGCTGTGCTCAAAGCGGGCTGCGGTCGGCGCAGGCAGATAATGCCCGTCCGGTGTCCATGCCGTGACTTCACGCAGCGACGACGTTCCCGCAAAGGTGACGTCCAACTCCTGAAGGCGTCGGGGGTTAACGTACAAGGCGCCTGTGCCTTGCGGGCCACACAACCACTTGTGTCCCGGAAAGGCGTATAAGTCAATCCCCACCGTCCCCAGGTCGAGTGCCTCCGCCCCCGCCCCCTGCGCGCCGTCCACCACAACCCAGACCCCATAGCGATGCGCGATTTCCGAGAGGGATTCCAGCGGAAAACGGCGACCGGTCGCGTACGAGACGTGGGAGCAGACCAAAACCCGCGTCTTCGGGGTGATGGCCTGTTCAAACTGGTGACACAGTTCCTCCTTGGACAAAGTGCCGTCGAGCACCCGCACGCGGACGCCCCTGCGCTGTCGCTGCACCGCCACCGGTAGAGCCGCTCCAGGGTGCTCCACATCGGTCGTGATAATCTCGTCCCCCGGTGCCAAGGGAATGCTCCAGAGGGCGAGGTTCATCCCTTCCGTCGTGCTCGACGTGAGGACAAACGCCTCATCCTTTGCATGAAACAGGTGGGCCAATTCACTTCGCACCAACTGCCGCATCTGGGCCAGCGTTTGCCAATAACGGTCCCCCCGTCTTCCCTCGTGCAGCTGCGCCGAAATCGCCTCGGTCATGGCTTGCACCGTTTCGTCAGGAAGCGCCCCCGCGCTCCCCGTGTTCAGGTACACGATGCGCCGCAGCGCGGGGAAATGCCGACGCAGGTTATCCACGTGTGCCATCCGTGCCGTCCTCCGTTTCCTTACCGCAGCTGAGTTGAAACATTGTGAAGGTTCCTTGGCGCGATCCCGAACGCACTGTGTAGACCGCGTAGCGGTTAGGGACCTTGTTTACCGACTCCACCTCGGCCTCGACACCCCATGGGAACACCCAAACCTTGTCCCCGACTGCGAAGCGGCGTGCTTCGTTCACCACGTCCTGACCATCGTCATAGGCCAGAATGTCGTATCCGCCAGTCACCTCCGTGACCGTGCCGCTGACATGATGACTGTCCTCGTGGCAAAGGAAAGCCACGATACGGGCGATGTCTCCCCCGACCGCAGGACGCGAAAGCGGGTCGGCGGGCACCATGGCTTCCCGAATTAAACGCGTCTTCCACGGCCCACGCACATCCCCCGGGCAAACCATATTGGCCGTGATGCCGCTCTGCCGCTCCTCCCGGGCAATACTGCGCGTCAAGGACGCCAGGCCGGATTTAGCGGCCGCGTACGCCGCCCGATACCGCCAGCCGGCCGCCCTCCCCGCGCCATCGAATCCGACCGTGACAATCCGACCGAACGCTCGCTTGCGCATCCCGTCCACGACGAGGCGATACATCCATAAAAAGTTGCTGAGGTTGCCGTCCATCATGCGTCTCCACATGTCGTCCGAATAATCGGCCAATGCAATCCGTTCAAACACAAACGGACCGAAGTTATGTACGAGCGCATCAATACGACCAAACTCCGCAAGGCTTTGCCGGACGGCTGCCTCGACTTGCGCCTGCACGAGCAAGTCCGCTTGCACAGCCACCGCCCGCACACCCAGTGCATGCGCGGTGTTCACCAACTGCTCGGCCTCAGTTCGGCTGCTCCGGTACGTAAACGCGACATCCCAGCCCGCTTCCAACAACGTCCGAACAACGGCAAATCCGACCCCGTTGGCACCAGCGCTGACAAAAGCCACTCGCCGCTGCATACCCGTCCTCCTTTCTTCTCATGATACCATGAACCTGGGACGTCTAGGGTATGCCTGGGCGCAGAATTTCCAAGCGGACCCCTTCACTTGCTGCCGTTGCGGAGCTTTGCACTTCGACCGGTTGCGGTCGTTTACATTTGGGGGCGCACGGCCTTCAGCCAGACGGCCGGAAACTCAATGATACGTTCCGATATCGGATATTTGCGGCACACATCCTCGCCGCGATCGACCAGCTCAGAAATGACGGCGCGACGGTCATCCCAAGGGAGCTCCATGAGCTCAACTTGAAAGTAGCTCACCCCGCGCACGAGAAACTGCACCACCCGTTCCGAATCCTCAAAACAAAGCGGCGTATTGACGTGCTCAATCTCCAGGCTGTGCAGCCCAGCCCCAGCGAAATATTGATGCAACCGTTCCAGGGTCGGCAGGTAGTTGGCCGGACGGTCATGGCTGCGCCCGCGGGAGAGTTCCAATAGAGGCGCAAACCACTCGCGAAAGAACGGTCGGTTCAAATCCACCTGTAGACCCTGGTAAATCGAAATCAGTCCGCCCGGCCGCACGACGCGGCGCATTTCTGCGAGGGCCTTCGCGCCATCGACAAAGTGAATGAAGTAGCTGCCGCAGCACACATCGAATACCGCATCGGCAAATGGCAAATTTTCCACAGAAGCCTGCTGCAGAACCACCTGCGGCGGAGACCCCAGCTGCCGCCACTTGCGCGCTGCCTGGTCCAGCATGCCTTGCGAGATATCGGTGGCTGTCAACATGCCGAGGCGGCCGACCGCTTCATATAGACCACTGTCAAACGTCAGCGCGCCAGTTCCGCATGCCACCTCCAAGACGTGGGTACCGTCGAGATCGCCCAGCCATTCGATGTACTCACGTCGCTGCCGAGGGGTTTCAGGAAAGACCGCGTTGAACAGGTCGTCGAAGTTTTCAGCCCGATCGAACTGGTAGACGTAGGACATCATCACTCGTTTCGCAATGTATCCTGAATCGACAAACACCTGATGCAGCAACTCGTACGTCTTCAGCCCGCGTCGGGTGATGGCCACCACCCTCTCGTCCTCCCGCTGCCGAATTCGAAACATACCGCGGGCCAGTCCAAGAATCAAGACCATGTCCAAACTCCCTGGCCGATAGGGATGGTGACGCCGGGCCTGTAAATATTCCGCTTCGGCCAGTTCCTTGTGATAGTAGAACGGCTGCAAAATGTCGTGGCCGATAACCCAGTAGTAGAGCCGATAGAGGGTATCCAATCCATATTGACTAAGAAAGGCGGAGACGCGGCGGTGCGCCTCCAGCAGGACAGCCGGAGTCGGAATCACATTGCCCGTGTGCTCGTGCATAATGGACATCGCCGTCGACAACAAAGTCTCCAGCAATCCGTTTTGCGCCAGATTGAGGGAGAAGGGCGTATCCTCTAAGCTGCGCATGCGTTCATAGTGAGTAAAGCGCTGAAACAGGCTGTCGGTCATCGCCGATGCCTGCTCATATACCCGTCCGAACACAGCTTGAGAATACGTGTTGACCAAAAGCGGGTCGATGAGAATGCCAGCGTCCATCATCTTCTTGATGTTTTGAATCCACGCTTCGTATTCCACCCGCATCCCCTCGCAAAACGTCTCATTCTCGCGTATAATACAGCCAACATCTTCGGCGTGGACCCCGTGTTCGACGCGGTCGTTCTCTTCCCGGCGCGTCTATCTCTCCTACTTCTGAAAACCTGTTTCTCTGCGCCCGTCAAAGCCACATACACCGTGTGTCCGCTCCATACGCTATACAAACCGCCCAGGAGGTGTCGCCATGTACTTTCGCTACGACGACCGCCTGCAGATTGAGCTCCCCCACTTTCCCGTCCCGTTTGCCAGCCTGCCGCCCGAAGTGCAGGAGGAGGTGCTCGTGACCTGGGAAAAAATCCGCGCCCGCATCCCAGAACGTATCCTGGATTTGGAGCAGCGCATCGAACACGTGCTGCAACAGGTGCATCACGAAGAAGACTGGAACACCATCGCCGGATACTTTCAGCAAATCTCGGACTACGCCAGCCGCATCACGGAATTGAATACCTGGCGTCGCGTGGACCCCTCGCTATCGACCTACGCGCACGAGGAGACCCACCTCGCGACCGAACATCGAGATCGCGAAAAGTGATACCAAAATTTGACCCTACACGATAAACCGACACAATGTCAATTTAGATTAGCATACCGAGCGAAAATCGTCATCGTTCTCCTTGGCCATCCCCGCCGGGTCTGATTACAATAAGGTCTGGATCCGGCCGGGGACTGTACATCCTGGTCCGACCTCTGAGAAATTCCGTGGCACGAGGTCTATACATCACACTCCCGGGCCAAGCTGATCCAAAAACACTGGCTCGCCTGAGCCGTCCGGAGTGGAGACATATGGAAGCCCAAATCCCCGAAGAGTCCCGTTTCGATTCGCCGTCCTACAGCCTCTGGTCTGCCAGCACCCAGGTCGAAACCAAGTGGCTGGCGTTCCATCAGATGAAGTCACTTCTGCGTCGAATCGCAAGGCAGTGGCAAGAGACGACGAATGCGGAGGCGCTCGACACGCTGGGTCTGATACGCTGGGAAATCTGGGAGGCGGAGTGTGGACTTGCCCCGCACCCGGAGGTAGCCATCGCCGAAAGCCACGACCAGGTTTGTGGCGTCTTATCTGGACTTGGTCACGCCGGTCAGCGCTATTTTTTCGTCAATCACCTGGCCGTTTGTTCCCCCACAGGGGACGTAGATGCGCACGAGGTACGCCAAGCCCTGTTAGTCGCGGCGATTGACCGTAGCATTGAGCTTGGGTGGCACGGGTGGGTGGCCTGCGAACCGGCGGCAGGTGAAGAACGGATGTGGCGCGAGTTGGGATTTTCTAAGTATGACGACTTCACCTACCGCCGCATGGGGTACTTTCATTGACGCACGAGCGCGTCCTTGAACCTCCAAGCCGTCCTTGAGGCTTGGGCCCATCATCCCGTCGGAACGAGGCCGCGGCCGAAGTGGATCACGCGTTTAAAACGTCTCGACGGACAAAATAGATGAACGCGCCGAGGATAGACAATCCTCCCCAAACAACAAGGGTACCTAGACCCGACAGCAAGGATACGGTTAGGGTGAGCTGTGTCGCGGTCGATCCGGTCCAGTCCGCGGCCAGGTTGAGGTGCGTCGGGAAGAGGAACGCCACCCAGTGCGACCCCTGCAAAAACTGGGTGACGATGAAACCGATGACGACCGCGCCTAGGGCCGCAGCGGTGCTGGCCATGGCGGACTTCAAACAGGTGGTGCACACAAAGGCAATCGTCGCCACCACCATCATCGCCAGCGCGGTCAAGCCGATGGCCGCCAGGGTAAACGCCCACATCGGCAGGATGTGCGCGTGGCTTAACAGCGGCGTCACGACAGTGTCTGTTCCGCCATCGGGGCTGACAAAGCGCTGAAACGCGTACGAGAGGCCCACTACCTGCGGCTGTCTGCCGCCGGTCGCGCCGTATTGTAGGCAGCCAATGAGCCAGACCACTCCACACAATCCGACCGTCAGCGCAGCGGTCGCCATAAGCGCCACCAACCACTTGCCTAAGAGCACCTTCCACCGTGGCACCGGCCGCACTAAGAGCAGTTTGATGCTGCCGGAGGTCGCCTCGCCTGAAACAAAGTCTGCCGTCAAAATGACGGCCAGCAAAGGCAGGAACACCTGGGCTGTAAAGCCGAGAAAGTCCCTCACCATGTCATACGGCGTCTGTGACCACGTGGGCAACGGCCGAATGTGGTGTTCCAGGCGGTAGGTAGCTTGGAGCAGGTCCAACCTCGTTTGCGCGATGCCTGCGGACTGCTGGGCGGCCTGGAGTGCGTTCGATGGCTTCGGTTGCGCGAGCTGTTGTTTCAGATTCGCTTGCTCGTCTTTCACACTCTTCGCTTGTGCCCGCTGCCACTTTGTGTCCGATTCTGTGACCTCGGCAATCTGCTCTTGCAACCGACGGATATTGTCCTTCAGCATCTGAATCTCCGAAGCGGCATCCGCATTGCCTCCCGGACCGGACGCCGTATCTGAATGACTCCTTTCTTTTTGCAACTGACTGAGCTCCTGCTTGTCCATGGTCAGCTGCTGTTGCCACGCGGTCAGCGAGTCATACCGAAGTTGATTTTGGTGATCGTGGTACGTTTTGTAGACGAACAACGCAATCATGGCCACCCCAAGCAAACCGGCCACCCACAGCCGGCGTCGACGCAGCAGTTTCATCCACTCATTCTGATAGACCCGCCAGAGTTCAAGCACGGGCTACACCCCCTCGCTCATGGTCATCCAGCGCTGCGGCAGAACGGAAGCGGGCCGTGTTATCTGGACCATCATCAACCAGGTCAAGGAACGCCTGTTCCAACGACCCGCGCATCGGCTCGACGGCGTACACGTCCACCCCGCCATCCACCAACGCCCGAACGAGCCGGGGCACGTCGTCCGTCTCAGCCGCCACCAACAGGGCCTGCCCGTCCGCTCGCGGCTGCGGCCAGCCGGCCTCAGTCAGGACAGACCTCGCCTTGTCCACGTCGCCGACCCCCACGCGCACTGTCCCGGTCCGCCCCGTGGTCAGGTCTGCGACATCCCGTTCAGCGATGATGCGCCCGCCCTTGAGGATGGCGACCCGGTCGCACATCATCTGGATTTCGCTGAGCAGGTGGCTGGAGACAAACACGCTCATCCCTTGCGCCGCCAAGGCCCGCATCATCTCGCGAAACTCGCGCATGCCTGCCGGATCGAGTCCATTGGTCGGCTCGTCCAAGACGAGCAGCCGCGGGCGCGCCAACAGGGCTTGCGCTACTCCCAGGCGCTGGCGCATGCCGAGCGAGTAGCGTTTCACCTTGTCATCGAGACGCTCGCGCATGCGGACCCACTCCGCCACCTCGTCAATCCGTTTGCCTGCGTCCGAAATCCCAGCCAGGCGCGCGTAATGCAACAGATTCTGGCGACCAGTCAGGTAACTATACATCTCCGGGTTTTCAACAATGGCTCCCAGCGCCGCCATGGCCTGTCGCCGTTCCCGCCAAACGTCATGGCCGAGCACGCGAATCTGTCCCCGCGTCGGACGAGCCAGACCGACAATCATCCGAATGGTCGTGGTCTTACCGGCCCCATTGGGTCCGAGGAACCCATACACCTGCCCCGCTTCAACCGTCATGTCCAGGTCCTCGACAATCCACCGTTTGCCAATTCGTTTGGATACCCGATGCAACGTTAACACCGACACCCTGCTTCTCCCCCTTTCGGCTCCAACCCCACCGCGGACAGACCGTTCTGTCACGCGCTCAGTCGTTGTCCGGATTTCGGAATATCACCCACATGACACCGCGCAGACCGGCATAGAGGACACAAGCTAACACAAGCCAGACCAACGGAAACCATCGCGTTTCGTTGAAGTGCCTGCTAGTCATCGCCGCCGGAATCAATCCTAAGGCCAGGCTGACCACCCACGGCACCAACCGCCAGATAACCGGCAGGCCAAATAGGTCCTGGAAATGTTCCGCGTGCACGCGGGCAAAAGCGCGCTGGCCAGCCCAATACCCAAACGCCGCCAAGAAAAACAACCACAGCACAGCGAGCCATGGGATGGGAACGGGCGCGTTCAACCACGACCACGGGGAGATGTGGGCAACCACGCCTGGCCACTGTTGCGGTTGATTTGGAGAGGAATTGAAAGCCACCAGGTTGGGCAGCCAAATGGGCGCGTCGACAAGAATCGCCGTGATGATGAGCACCGGAAAAGCGCCCGTGACGACGCACGCGACAAGAAACGCCATTCCGTAAAAGGCCGCCAGGATGGCCAGTTCATCCAGCGCGAAGGCAGCCAAGGTGGCGGGGGACGGCCGCTCTGGTGCAAACGCACCCGAAACGGTCACGATGAGCGTGAACACCACGATGAGAGCGAACAGCCAGGCAGCGCCAAGGACAAACTTGACACGCAGGAGATCCGCCCGTGTCACTGGCCCCATCAAGACGCAAAGCAGCCTCCCCTGAGACCGCTCCTGGGCCACCTGTACCTCAGCCACAACCATGACCGCTAGGATGGCCAAAAAGCCTGTGGTTCCGTCACTGTGCATCCGCGTGACCACATCGGTCAGGTAAGAAGCAAACGCGTTCCAGGCCATCGCCCGCAGCCCCGATTCATTCTGACCTTCGACCAATCCCAGCCCGAGCACCAACAGGCGAAGAAGGGGTTCACTGAGGATGAATAGCCCGGCGCCGATGAGCCACCCGTGGGTCTCCCGCCACTCTTTATAGACCAGCGCTTTCGGAAAGTAAGAGCCCATCGCGTGCATACCCCTCCCGCAGCATAATAAGCCGGAACAGGGCCTCTAAATCCAAAGCTTCAACATCGACCACCTCGGCCCCAAGGCTCCTGAGAAAATCCACGAGTGCGTCTGTCTCTCGCTCCACGGTTAGGACATACCAGCGCCCCGTCTGTTCGATGTGCCACACGCAGGCGTCCAGACGAGGAGGCAAGGGAGAGGGAAGTGGCTCGGACAGCACGGCCCGGACCTGGCGCACTTGCTGCCGCAGCTCCTCCAGTTCGGCCGCCCGCACGATGCGCCCTTTGTACATGAACGCCGCGTGGTCGATCATCCGTTCGATGTCCGCCAGGTTATGCGTGGCCAAGACGAGCGTCACCCCGCCGGCTGCCTCCTGTGACAACAGCTGCAGAAACTGGTGACGGACGACCGGATCGAGCCCGTTCGTCGGCTCATCGAGCAGGAGCACCGATGGGCGGGTGGACAGGGCCATCGCGACCTTCACCTGCAGGCGCATACCCACCGACAGCCGGGCCAACCTGCGCTTGGGTGGCAGTTCGAGCCCGCGCAGCAACCGCTCCGCACGCGACGCATCCCAGTTTTCGTAAAGGTGACTGGCGTATTGAAACGCTTCGGCCACCGTGAAGTGCGCCAGCGCGTTCCCGTCCTCTCCCACGTACACGATGCGCTGGCGCAGCCGAGCCGCCTCCGCAATCATCGGCTCGCCCAAGACTCGAACCTCGCCCGCATCCGGCCGGTACCAGCCCATGCATAGGCGAAGCAAAGTCGTCTTGCCGGCACCGTTCGCACCGAGCAACCCATACACACTGCCGATTGGCACCTGCAAGTCCACGTCCGTGAGCACGGGGCGCCCACCGAGCCGCTTGCTCACCCGAACGGTCTCTACGGCCCAACGTGGCCCCCCGTTTTCTGCCTCCTTGTTCACGGCTTCCCCTCCCGTTGCGTCCGCCAATCCTTGAGCACCCGTTGGAACAGCTCCAGCAGCTCCTGTTCCCCCATCCCCAGGTGATGCGCCTCAATCACCCACTTGCGCATCGAGTCCCTGAGTGCCTGCCGCCGTTCCGCAGCGTCAGGCGCAATGCCTACAGCGGCGATGAACGTCCCGCGCCCGCGCACCACTTCAATCACCCGCTGCCGCTCCAGCTCCTGATACGCCTTGGCGATGGTGTTGTGGTTGATTGCCAGCATACCGGCCAAATCGCGCACCGATGGCAGTCGGTCACCCGGCCGCAGCAGTCCTTGCGCAACGCGGGCTTTCACCTGATCGACAATCTGCTGGTACATCGGCACGGATGAACGCGCGTCTACGCGCAGCCACATACGCTCTGCTCCTCACAGATAGAGATGCGGTTGGAATTTCCTTTCGATCGATCCGCATGTACCGGTATATGTGGTACACTCGGAGTATACGGGAGACTTTTTGGAAAAGTCAACCCATTGTTACATATCGGTTTGTTACATAGGATCCTCGGTTCTGGACGAACCGTGAGGGTTCTGGCACTCTGCGATAGCCTTCGCCAACGCCGCCCGAAACGCGGCCACTTCGGGGCCCGGGTGTTCGAGGTCCTGCCGTCGAAAGTGGTGCAGCCACGGCCCACCCCGAAACGGGGCCACGTTATGTGGCGCCACGCGCACCTCGTACCAGACATCCTTATCTATATCCGCCGTCGGGGCGGCGGGTAAACGCCGCACCGTGCGGACAAGCACGTTGGCCGTCTTGGCGTCAATCGGCGGCTGCATCAGCTCGATGTCGGCCAAGGGAAAGACCGTGTGCAGCCATGTCCATTCGCCCATCGTCGTCACCTCCGAACGTCCACCTAGGCCAGAACAGGTGGGGATTCGCGCGCACCGCACCAAGTCGCGGCAGAAAGTCGACCTGGAGCAGGGAAGTTCTAAAGCTTTATCAAAATCTGTATAGAATACCGAAAGCGTCGCGCAAACAGTCCTCAGCATGGAGAGGGGGTCAGCGTATGCGCAGACGCGGGCTAGACAGTGACCATGCGAGGTTTGCCGGCCACTCGGTGTTCACCCGGAATACGACGATACCGATGGAAAACAGCACACAGCTCTACCGCGAGTTCGTGGTCACCCTGTCTTTGTGTCTCTCATCCAGGCATCACGATTCCGGGCAGCTACGACTCGTGCATCAACCGCGCATTCCGAGGCGTTTGCAAAAGCGAGTCAAAAACCGTTTGGCATCCAGCTCCAGACAGACGTCCGCGTTGACCTTGCCCGGTGCATCAGGACGCCCATCGACCACCGTCATACCGGTCGTCAGACGGCCCTGCGTCTCGACCGCGACGTGCATCCGTCGCGTGCGACAGAGAGAAGGGTCGGAAACCATCGCGACCGCCAGTGGATCGTGCAGGGCGCACCACGGCTCCTGGGATTGCTGAACCCGCTGATAGGCATTCATGTAAAAGCCGACCGCTTCCCGGAGCAGCGGGGCGTAGGGGAGGTCGTCCGCCAGCGTATCTAAGTGCTCCCCAGTCAACCGCGCCTGCATGGTTACATCCAGGCCGACCATGGTAATGGGTACCCCGGAGGTGAAGACCATCTGGGCGGCCTCCGGATCACCCCAAATATTGGCCTCGGCAACCGGAGTGACGTTCCCTGGACAGGCCGCAGCACCGCCCATCATGACCACGCGCCGGACCAGGCTGGGCAGTTCGGGGTCAAAGGCGAACGCCTTGGCCACATTGGTCATGCGCGCTACCGGCACCAACGTCACTTCCCCCGGATAGCGCCGCACCGTCTCACGGATGAACGACATGGCGTCGCCCGCTTGCGGCCGGCGGTCATGCTTGGGCAGCGTGGCCCCGCCCAGACCATTGTCCCCGTGTATCCAGGGCACGGGTCCCTCCCATTCCCGCAAGAGGGGTGCTGCCGACCCACGAAACACCGGCACATCTGCGCCTGCCAAATACAGGAGCGCCAAGGTGTTGTCGGTAGCCGTGTCCACGTCCACGTTGCCGAAACAGGTGGTGATACCAAGCAGTTCAATATCTGGATCGTTTAATGCGTAAAGGATGGCCAGGGCGTCATCGACGCCGGTATCGACATCCAGAATGACTTTGTGCTTCTGTATTGGATTCGCCGTCATAAAATCCCTCCAGACGTCATGCTATGATGAATAATAACGAAAACCGCCACCGTCTCCAATGGCGATGAGGATAACGAGGTGCCCATGGAACCGCGACTTGAGGCCTATGTTTACGACTTCAATGTGCGAAAGGACTATTTTGCGTGCCACGAGCATCTGGAGTCGTTATGGCTGGACAGTGGACGCCCGGAAGTTATGAAAGGGCTTATCCAAGCAGCCGTGTGTCTGTACCATCTGGAATCGGGCAACATCCGAGGCGCGATGCGGATGTGGACCCGCGGCCGACCGCGCCTGGTCCAGGCGGCGCCGGACGCGCTTGGTCTTGACATTCGCCAGCTGGTTGCAGACCTGGACGGGGTTTTTGCCCGCATTCCAGACTCCTGGCGGAGTAAAGTAGTCGATGCCACTCAGGTTGAGTCCTTGGGTCTTCCCCAGGTCCGTCTCCGCGTACTCCGACCAAAGCCTCTACCAACATACGGAAAAAGGAAACCGTGACCGGGAATTTTATTGTATAATGAACGTTGCTTTGACAGGATTCTGATTCGCCGTGCCGAATCCGCTGTGCCGATGCAGCGTAGTAAATTGACTGTTTCTGTTGACTGAGTGTCTAAAGAGGTGACTTTGATGAAGGTCCGCAAGGCCGTCATTCCGGCCGCCGGTTTCGGCACAAGGATGCTTCCAGCGACCAAGGCCGTGCCGAAAGAAATGCTGCCGATTCTCAACAAACCGTGCATCCAGTACATCGTCGAAGAGGCGGTCTATGCTGGCATTGAAGAAATCCTCATCATCACAGGGAGAACCAAAAAAGCGATTGAAGACCACTTTGATCGCTCGCCTGAGCTCGAACTGCACTTGGAGCAGAGCCGCAAGTCGACCATGCTCACCGAGGTCAAAGCCATCTCAGACCTGGTCGACATCCACTACGTCCGACAAAAGACCCCGCTCGGTCTCGGCCATGCGGTCCTGTGTGCGAAGTCGTTCGTCGGCGATGAGCCGTTTGCGGTCCTTCTCGGGGACGACATCATTCAGTCCAGTACCCCCGTCACCGCACAGCTGATGAACGTCTACAAAGACTCTGCCACGGCGGTCGTAGGGGTCCAACCTGTCCCGCGCAGCCACGTATCGAAGTACGGGATTATCGATCCCGGGGCGTCGACGCCGTCGACGGATCCTATCCAGATTCAGAACGTGGTCGAAAAGCCCGCAGAGACAGATGCACCGTCCAACCTAGCGGTGCTCGGCCGCTACATCTTGCCCAGCAGTATCTTCGAAGTCTTGGAGAAGACGCCGCTCGGACACGGTGGCGAGCTGCAGTTGACGGACGCGATTCAGCGTCTGGCTCAGGACGGCAAGGTATACGCTTACGAGTTTGAGGGCGTCCGCCATGACATCGGTAACCTGGAAGGATGGCTGAAGGCGAATATTTCGTTTGCCATGGCGAATCCCGCATTGGCGGAGTCCGTCCGCAACCTGGTAGCGGAACATGACAACGCGGTGCAGCAGAGCGCACTGTAGAGACTACAATCACGCCTAGACAGGAGGTCGAACAGGGAATGGAGCGGAGCCTGAGGGTTTCCAGAGGGACGTCTGCAAGTACGCAGGCTGCGGTCATTCTGGCCGGAGGTGCTGGTGAGCGCCTATTCCCGTATTCCAAGGCAGAACTCCCGAAGCAGTTTTTGCCGTTGGTCAGCAACCGTTCCATGTTGCAGGAGACCTATCAGCGCCTGCGCAAGCGATTTCCGGCCGATGACATCTACATTGTCACGCAAGATGCGTTCGTAGACACGGTGCTTGAACAGCTTCCTGCGGTGACGGGGAGCCATATCCTGATTGAACCGGCCCGTCGAGATACGGCGGGCGCGATTGCCCTGAGTCTCGCGGAGATAGGCGGTGACTATGACGTCGTCCTGTTCTGTCCGGCCGACCACCATATCGTGGATAGCCCGGAGTGGGATGAAGCCCTGGCCACCGCGCTCTTAACGGCGGCCGAAGAACGACGGATTACCCTGTTCGGCATCGTGCCCAACTATCCAGAAACCGGCTACGGGTATATTGAATACGAGCGCAGCGACGACCCGGTGTGTCCAGTCGTCCGCTTCCACGAGAAGCCAGACCGTGAAACGGCGCTACGGATGGTTCGATCCGGACGTTATTTGTGGAACTGCGGGATTTTCGCCATCCCTTGCGATACCGGCATGCAGGCAATACGCCGCCACCTGCCTGAGCACGCCCTGCTGTTTGAACTGACGGATCGGACAGCGCGGACGGAGGTGTTTTTATCCCTGCCCAAGGTTTCGATTGACTATGGGCTGCTGGAGCGTGAACACGCAGCCTTGGCCGTGGTTCCCGCATTCTTTGCCTGGAACGACCTCGGCTCCTGGACCGCATTGGAGCGGGTCTTGAATCGAGACGAAAACGGGAATTACCTATTTGGCCGGGTTAAGTCACTTAAAACCAACAATTCGATTGTGTTCGCGCCCAAGCACGAGGTGTTCCTCTATGATGTCTCTGACCTGCTCGTGGTCTGTCATGAACAGCAGGTTCTGGTCACCAACAAGGCAGCCAGCAGTAACATGAAACAATGGTTGCCCCAACTCACCAACGGAACGTCGTCGTAAGACAGGTCCGTCCCAGTGGTAGGCTTGACGAGAGCCTAAAAAAGGCGCCTAAGTGGGGATGGACTTGCCCTGTACCTTGCAAACGACGACCCGCGCAGCGTTTGCCGCGTGGGTCGTCGTTTTTGTCTTGTCTTCTTTTCGCTCATACGGGCTTCATTGCCTCAAACGGCTGGCGACATTGTTCACAGTAATACAATGACCGGCACGCGGTCGGACCAAACAGGTTTTCCAAGCGCGTTTGATCCGATCCGCAGTACGGACACTTGGGTTTCTCCATGCGGCCTGCGGCCAGGGCGCAAGGCGGTGGTGCAATCCCAAAATCCCGCAGCTTCTCGCGCCCCTCCGCGGAGATGCGTTCGGTCGTCCACGGCGGATGAAAGACAAACTTCACCTCCACGGATGAGACGCCGTCTACCTGGGCAAGCCGACGCTCGACCTGGTGCTGAATGATGGATAAGGCCGGACAGCCCAGGAAAGTCGGAGTCAACTCTACCGTGGCCTTCCCGTCGGCAAACGTCACGTGATTGACCATTCCGAGCTCCACGATGCTCAAAGCGGGAATCTCCGGGTCCTTCACGTCTGTCAATGCCTGTTGCAGTAGGCCGACCATATTGGCTGGCGACCCATCCTCCACCAACGCTGGTGTCGTCCGCTTCTCGTTCACCTTTATCCCCCCTCTTGACGGGCTCAGTTGTCCCTGCGCCAAAGTGTCGATGTGTCCGGACTGCTCATCCTGTTTCGTCTTCTAGGGCTGCTCGCCACGGTTCGACGGATCTCACTCACCACACATCTCTCTTACCACGCGGCGGATGGATTCGCTGCATAGACCTCCGCCATCACCTTGAGCATTCGTTCCAGGGCCGGCGTATGCGTACTCCGACCATCCGGAATCGGTTGGACACGCTGCAGTTCCGGCGGGACCGGAAGCCGCCAGGCTTGCAGATGGTCCTGCACTTCCCGCTGCCAGACAGCCGCAATCTCCTCTCCAGACGCCGTGAGAATGCCCAAACGCTGTAATCGCGGGTCTTGCAGCGCACCGGAGAACAAGGTTCCAAACTCCGGACGAAGGGCATCCAGCGCCCGTTCCACACGCTGGCGAGCCTCCCCGCCGCCGCTCAGCCGGCCCAACACCGTTTCCATGTGCAGGAGGTGATAATACTCCTCACGCAACATCTTCACGGCGCCCTCCGCCAGCGGAGTGTAACTGCTCCCTGTGAGTGCCTCAAGACGCACGCGGTCAAACACATCGTACACGTAATGGCGGAGAATGGTCTCTGCCCAATCCCCGTTTTCCCGCTCCAGGAGTCGGGCGTTACGCCGCTTGTCCGCAGCGCGGGCAAACGCCAGTTCATCCGCGTCTTCACCCGTGAGTTCGCAGATGCGGTCAAAGAAGAAGGTCGCATGTCCCACCTCGTCCTGGGCGATGGAGCTGAACGCGATGTCGCCTTCAATGTCCGGCGCCAGACCGAGCCATTCCGAATCCCGGTGACCTATCGTCAACTCGTCGTCCGCTAAGTCCATCAGAAGGGCCAACAACGCCTCCTTGAACTCCGGATGCGCCAGGACATCGGCTGGGCTTGTGCAAACCGTTGCCATCCTCACATCAGTCCTTTATCATGTCTTCCAGTTGCAGCGCCCGCTGCTTGAACCGTTTCCAGCGCCGTGCATTCTCCGCCGAATACCCGTCCACCCGGCGGTAGGAACGGTCGAACTCCTGCGCGAAAAAGTCCGTATCCTCATAGGCTGTGGCGTGAATTTGGTCTTTGGCCACCACCCAGATGTTCACCGCCCGCTCACGGCGGAGGAAATTCTCACGGGCCATCTGCAGGGCTACTTCCGGAGACGGAGCCAGGACGCTGCCGACGTGCTGATGATGCTGTAGATGGTCATACTGGACGAATACCTCATACGGGTGATACAGGCCTTCCGCCTCTTGCAAACGCATTTCTGGTTCACCCCCAACGCCTTTGGGTTCTCAAACCGCTGCGGCCTGCCCTGTTTGGCGCATGGCTTCTCGCACCCATTGCTGGCCTTCATGCGCCTGCCTCCGCAAGGCAATTCGCTCCTGCGACTTAGGACCGCAGTTCTCCCTCACCATCCGGCCAAGACGCTCCCAATCCGGCTGCGTGTATGACCAGGTCTGCGTCTCCTCGTCAAAACGCAGGTTCGGATCGGGCACCGTGAGACCAAGGGCGCGGATTCGCGGCACGTAGCGAGAAAGGAACTTTTGCCGCAACTGCTCGTTCGTTTTCTCCCGAATTCGGTACTTCATCATCAGTTCGGCCGAACGCGAGATGGTCGGCGGGCCAAAGAAAAAGTACAGCGATTCCCACCAGCGGTTGACCGCGTCCTGCAGCATCTGCCGCTGCTCCGCCGTACCTTCCGCCAGGGACAAGATAATGGACTCGCCGTGCTGCATGTGGAAACTCTCCTCGGCGCAAATGCGCTTGAGAACCCGACCATACGGAGCGTAGGAGGTATCCAGCAAGGCCGTCTGCGCGATGATGGCTGCCCCATCGACCAGCCAGCCGATGACCCCGGCGTCCGCCCAGGTGGGAGAATCCATATGAAAGACATTGTGAAACTTTGTACGTCCGTAAAAGATGTCCGTAATCAGCGACTCCCGGGTTACCCCGAGCGGCGCCCCGAGTTCTTCCGCCACGCGCAGGAGCAGCTGTCCGTGCCCCACCTCGTCCTGAACCTTTGACATTAGACCCAACTTGCGGCGCAGCGTCGGAGCCTTGGGCACCCATTCTTTCTCCGGATACGCCCCCATAATCTCGCTGACCCCGTGCATCTGAATAAACTTCAACAGGATGCGGCGGTAATCATCCGGCATCCAATCGGTGGCCTCAATCTTTTCGCCGCGCTCAATGCGGGCCATAAACTGTTCGAGCTTTTCACTTTCGTCGTGCTGGACTGCCACACTCACGAGCATTCCCTCCTCGCCAGTCCGTTCAGGATGACGTCCGCCAATGCGTCGGACACTTCCTCCGGGGTTAAGTCGCCATCCGGATGGTACCATTGGTACAGCCAGTTCGCGACCGACAGGGTCACGATGCGAGAAAACCGAGACAATTCCGGAGCAAAATCCCCGTTTTCGACGCCTTCCTCAATGATGCGTGCCCACAACTGCTCATAGGCATCCCGTTTCTCCTGGATGAGCTGCCGTCGCTCACCGCCCAGGGCCCGCCACTCGTGGCAAAACACCGCACCGGCCGGCAGGTTTTCGGCCACAACGCCGACATGCGCCGCCAAAGCGGCCCGAAACTTGTGCGCGGGCGGATCAGAACTAGCCGCAATCGGCGTCAGACGCTCCAGAAACGCATCCGCGACGTGATTGGTAATTTCAAATAGCAAATCCTCCTTCGTTCGAATGTGAGCGTACAAACTGCCTGACAACAAGCCACTCTCATCGGCAATATCCCGAATGGTCGTCCCGTGATAGCCTTTCGTGCTGAACAACACACTCGCCGCTTCTAAAATCTGTTGGCGCCGGCCACGTACCGCCATCGGTCCACCTCTCATTCCGAACAAACAAGCGCTTGCTCAAATCCATTCTATGCCTTCGTTTGGAAACTTGTCAAACGCGTTCTATCTCATTGGTCCGTGAAGACGCTGGACAAATCCACTGCAGACATCGGCACCACCGCGCGCGCGCGCACAAAGTACAGCCAGGCCGAGACCGGTCGCGGACGAACTGCGGCCTCTACAACCCGCAGGTAAGCGGCCACCTGGGCGGCGTACTCTGCCGCATGCTCGGTCACCTTGCCCGCCTGCACCTTATCCGTTTTGTAGTCGACCAAGACAAATCCGTCCTCCTCTTCGAACATGAGATCGATGACACCCTGCACCACCACAAACCGGTTCGTCTCCGTGCCAGGGTTCGCCTTGTCGATCCGCACGGCATCCGTCTCTGGGTGCGCAAGCTCAAGGCGGGCGAAGAACGGTTGCTCGCGCCAGACGCGCTTGGCACGAGCGGCCCTTTGGCCCAGGTCAGACTGTAAAAACGCCAACACGTCGTCCACGACCACCGTTTCGCGCTCCTCGGCGCTGATTCGTCCTAAACGGCAAAGCTCGTCCAAGGCCGCTTCGACCGCCGTACGGGTCGATGGTACCGTAAAGTCAATGTGCTGCATGACCGCGTGGTAGGCGCTGCCGCTGGCGCGCGGTGACGCCTTGCCGTCGATGAACTGCGGCGTCTCGAGCAGGTTCTCGGCCGCGGCCAACGACAGCCGTCCTGGCTTTGCCTTTCCCTGCGCAGGCCTTCGGGCCACCCAAAGCCGTCGTAAATCGGTGGCGGATACTTTTCCCGGGACGTCCGTCCACAATGGTCTGTCCGTAGCCCCAAGAAGCGCCGCCGACACCATGCTTTCGGTGGCATCCTCCGTGTTTTGCTTGAGCCACGCGCAAAAGGCCGAGAAATCCACCCATTGCCCTGACTCTTCCGTCTCGGCAGGCTGCCAGCCGATGAGCGGGATGGGCTTCGCTCCGGGCAAGGATGCGTTCCAAAGCTGGACGTGAAAGCGAGCCGGATGGTCATAGACGCCCGCGAGAGGATGCAGCACGCCGGTATGGGCCGCGTCCGTCTGTACAGCCTGCCGCAGCCCGCTGCCATCTTGATGACGCAGGAGCGCAGGGAGCAACCAGTCCACATAGCCCCGGGCCCGCATGAGCCAAAAACTGGGCAGTGCCCTGCCTTCACTGGGAACCCCTTGCAGTGCACGACGCAGCCGCTCTTCGACGTTTTTCATCGAGGCGACCAAAATCAGTCGTTCCCGCGCCCGCGTCAGGGCCACGTAGAGCACCCGCGCTTCCTCCGCCAGAAACTCACGACGATTGATCTCGGCCAAGGCCACCGACGGCATGGTGACCCAGCGGCGACGGCCACTCCCGTCGACAAACTGGGGTCCCACCCCCAACTCGGGGTGCAACGGATACGCCTTCTCCTGCGGGTCTTGATAGAACGATTTACCCAAATCCGCCACGAAGACGACCGGGAATTCGAGGCCCTTGCTCTGGTGAATCGTCATCACCCGGACCACATCCTCCCCGGCCGCAATGGCCTGGGCCTCACCGGTGTCCATCTGGTGCGAGACGATGTCGCCCAGCCGCCGAACGAAGCCAAACACCCCGTCCCGCGTACTGTTATCAAACTCACGCGCCTTGTCCAATAGAAGCTCGACATTGGCGCGGCGGATTTCGCCTCCCGGCATCGCCAAAAGAAACGCCATCAGGTGGGTGTCCGCAAGGACCTTACGCAGCACGACCTCAACCGGGTCTTGCCGCGCCGCCTGCCGCCAGGCTGAAAACCGACGCCAGAAGCGGCGCAGACGCTCCGCTAACTCCTTCGAGAGAACGGGTTGATCCCCCTCCGTCTCCTTCCCCGCCTCGCCAGACTCAGCGGCGCGCACGGCCTGGCGTAGAGCGTCGTAATAATTGCCGCTGGCAAAGAGCCGGATTTGCGCCAACTCCACGTCGTTCAACCCGACCAGCGGCGAGCGGAGCAGGGCCGCCAGCGCCACCTCGCGGCGCGGGTTGTCAATAGCAGCCAGTGCGCTGGTCAGCCAGCGCACCTCCAGCGCCCCGTAAAAACCGGTGGACGTCGCCCCATAAGCCGGAATCTTGTGCCGGGCCAACACGTCCAGGAGCGTATTGGTGCGGCCGCGGGCGGATCGGAGGAGGATGACGATGTCGCGGTACTGCAGGGGTCGATACTGTTTGAGCCCTGCATCCCACACTTGGTGCGCCGGATGACCGTCCACCTGGCCCATCAGCTCCAAAATCCGTTGTGCAATTACTGTACCTTCTAGCTCTAAGGCGTTCAGGTCCTCGATGGACACCTCCGCATCCCCGAGCGCGTCCGGGCTGTCGCTGCCCTCCGGCGTCCATCCGTCTTCGCTGGCGCTGTCGTTGTCTGCTTTGCCTTGCTCGTCGTTCATCCGCTCCACAAGGTGAACCTCCACCGGCCCGGCCAGCGTATGGACGCTCTCCTCGGCCTTCGGGTATTTGGCGCCGGCCACCATCCACGTCTCCTCCGTGTACGCAATCCCGCCCAGCGCCGGGACAAACCACTGCATGAAGAAAAAGTTGACCGCGTCCACCACCTCGACGCGACTGCGATAGTTAGCGGTCAGCTCAATGACTTCTCCGGGCTCCGTCCGTCCCATCGTATGGTAGCGGTGCAGGAACAATCCGGGCTCCGCCATGCGAAACCGGTAAATGCTCTGTTTGACGTCCCCGACGACAAACAGGTTTCCTTCTGGCCGCGCGATGGCTGAGACCAGGGTATCCTGAATGGGACTGGTATCTTGGTATTCGTCCACAAACACCTCGACAAACTGATGCTGAAGGCGATGGCGTTCGCCGCTCTCTGGGTCTTGCAACACGCGGAGAGCCAGGTGCTCCAAGTCGGTAAAGTCGAGCGCCTGCCGCCGCCGTTTGGCCGTCTCATACAGCGTTTGGAACTCCCGTATAAACTCCACCAGGGCTTGCACGTGCGGCGCCAGCTCCCGGATGTCGGCCAATAACGACGCCTCGCCGCGCCCCGCAATCGCAATCACCTTCTGCAGAACCTTCTTGGCCTCATCGCGCAGAGCCTTCACCTCCTCCTTGCAGGGGTGGTTCTTCCCGCGCACGGACGCGTTCAAAAGCCCTTGCAGCGCCTGGGCCGTCGGCAGGGACGCATCAAGACCTTGAGCCTCCAGCTGACCGCGCCATTCTCGCAACGCCTGGCGGACGGCCGTCAGGTTGTCCGTATACTGTGCCAGTTCGTCTGCACCCCCGGCCAGGTTCAGGGCGGTGGTACACAGTTTCTCTGCGTACGCCAGCTCCTCCGCCAGCCACTCGAGAAACACAGGCGTCCAGGCTAGCCCAGAGAACCCTACGGCCTCGGCCTCGGCGTACGACGCCTGCACCTGATCTAGCCAAGCGGCGGGATCCGGCTGACTGCGCGAAAAGGTGTCCATGCGAAACACCAGTTCCGCCAGACGCAGCGGATTCGCCGCTTGAAACCGAACCAGGGTGTCCGCAAACGCCCCCGCTTCGTCCCGAGCGAGGCGCGACTCCAACAGGCGTTCAAACTGTTCCCGGCGCAAGAGAGCGGATTCCTCTTCCGAGAGAATGCGAAACGTGGGCTCAATTCCAAGGAACAAAAAGTTCCGACGCACCACCTCCATGCAGAAACTATGGAGCGTGGAAATCTGCGCCTGGTCAAGCAGCAGCAATTGTCGGGACAGACGCCGGACGGCACCTTTGTCTCGCTCTTGTCTGGCCTTGGCCAAAAGCTCCTGCAGACGCAAGGCAATTCGGTTGCGCATCTCTGCCGCAGCCGCCTCGGTGAAGGTGACAATCAGCAAACGGTCGAGATCGACCGCGTGTTCCCCGGCAATCCGGCGGACCACGCGCTCCACCAATACCGATGTCTTGCCCGATCCGGCGCCCGCAGAGACGAGCAGGTTGTGTCCGACGGTTTCAATCGCCCGCAGCTGACTGTCTGACCAACGGTCATTGCGAAACGCCACTCCGTTTCCCCCTTTCCGTCCGGGCTGCGTACCCGGCCCATTCGCGCATCCGTTCCCGAGAGAACGGCTCGAGACGGCGAAGCGGCCGCGCGTCCCAGCGCCTGTCGATGTGGCAAACCGCGTGATATGGGCAATACTGGCAAGCGGTCTTGCGGTTCAGGTCATACGGAGCGATAGCCACCTCCCCGTCCTGAATCCGCGCCCCGATTTCTACCACGTGTCCAAGCGCGCGCCCCAACAGCCACTGCCACTCCTTGGGACTTAATACGGGCGCTGTTTTCCGCCACGATCCGTCCTGTTTAAAGAAAGCGGGGAACAGGTCGGTGGCCTGGCTGCCGGCGCGCTCATCCATCGCCTGCACCAAATCCGCGTCGGCGAGCAGCCAGCCGCGGCTGCGCATCTCTTTATACGACCGTTCCGTGGCCTCGGTTTCGCCTGGGGGCGCCAAGTCGACGGGCAGTTTGCGGTGAATCGGCACGTAGACCATGCCCGCCGCAGGCAGCGACACGCCGAACAGTTGCTCTGCGTACGCTCCGACCACGGCGGTGTACACGGGCAGCTGCAGGCGCAGGCCGTGCGCGACCTCGGTCAGGTCGAGGTCCTGAACGCTCGACTTGTAATCCAACACGCGGAAACCTGCCGTCTCACCGTCCTGAACCACGTCCACGCGGTCAATTCGTCCGCGCAAGCGCACCACCCTGCCGTGCTCGTCCGCCACCTCGAACGCGGGTAGGGTGTTGTCCGGGTGGTCGCCAAACGACAGCTCCGTGAAACTGGGGGCGAAACGTCCATAGCGAAGGTGGCGAGTGAGTACGACCGCCGCGTCCTCCAACACGGCCAAGATCGACAGCGCCTGCTGGCGACGCAGCGCCTGACGCTGCCCCGCATGAAGCCCCTTGGCGGCGAGAACCTCGGCAAACACCGCGCGCATCGCCGCTACGGCATCCTCGTCGCCCATCTGCCGCCAGGCTTTCAGGTCTTGACGCTGCCTGGCGACGAACGCGTCCAAGGCATCGTGCATCAAGGCTCCCCGAAACGCCGCCGTAACGTCTGCCGTCTCCTCTTCCTGCAGCTTCAGACCGTATTCGACGAAGTGGCGATACGGACAAGCCGCAAATGTCTCCAACTGATAGACATTGACCGTCAGCGGATGGCCAAATAAGGCTTTGGCCAAGGCCGGCGGCAGTTTGGCGGCGGTAGTCCGATGCCGTAAACCCGCGTACACCGTCTCAACCACGCTCTCCCCTGCGGGTTGAGTAAGGTGCCATAACAGGACGGCGGCCGCGAGCGGATCGACCGACCGCTGGCGCACGCGACGAACCGCGTCGGCCAATGCCGCAGCCGGAGTGGACGGCAACCGCCGCTCTGCCTCCTCCACCGCGTAGGCCGTTCCCCCTGTGGCCCGGTGTACCGTCCACGGCACGCTCCCATCGGCAAACAACTGCCGCGTTCGTTCCACGACCCGCGATGGACGCAATTCGCGTCCTGCGGCATCCGCGAGCGGATAACTGAAATACAACCGCTCGGTCGCGCGCGTCAGGGCGAAATACGCCTGGGCACGGGCTTCCGCCCGCCTATCGGCGAGCGTTCCACCTAAACGCCGGCCAAACCAGTGTTGAAACTGCTCGCGCTCCTCCTGCCGCAACAACCCGGTTTCGTGTACCCTGAGCGGCAGGGCGCCGTCGGTCGCCCCGACGAGGAACACCACCTTACGCTCCCATCCGGCCGCCCGCGCCATGTCGCTCACCACGACCCGATTCAAGCCGCTCGGGATGGTGGCCAGGGCTTCACCTTGCAGGTAGGCGCGCACGAGTTGAAACAAGAATCCACGCGGCAGTACTGCCCCTGGCAGCGTGCCGGCAAAGTCGTCGAGGAGTCCAAGCAGCTTTTGCCAGGCTTGTTCGTGGACACCGGCCGCCACCGGGTCTTCCTCGCCACTGCGGCCGGCGACCAACCAGCGGGCAATCTCGGCGCGAGCGTCGACGCGCTCAAACAGGTCCCAGAGCTGCCGGGCGAGTTCGTCGGCAGCCAGGCTGGGACGGCTGAGCGCCTCGAAGAACGGCAACATGTGATCTCTCAACCGACGGCGCAGGTCATCCGCACGCTGGTCCTCCCGAACCAGGGATTCCTCACTTTTGAACCCCGCCCGAGACTGCTGCGAGAACGTCCACGGCTCGGCCTGCTGCCAAACCTTGACGCCCTCGACCTCGTGCTTGACAAGGTACATCTCCAGCCAATCCGCTTCGGCCATCGACAAGGTGCAAAACGGCGTGCGGATGAGGCGGAGCATGGATTCGAGCGAACACCCCTCCTCCACGGCGGACAAAGCCGCCAGGGTGAAGCGTGCCAGCGGATGCGAGGCCAAAGGTGGATAGACATCGTGTTGGCAAGGGATTTGATGCTCCGCAAACCGTTCTTCCAAGACCGCTGCGTAATCCTCCAGGTGCGGGACAATCACAGCCACATCCGCGTACGACATCCCCTCTTGGTGGACCAGCCGAGCGATTTCCCCGGCAATGCTATCTGCCTCCACGCGCCGATTCTGGGCAACCGCCACCTGAATGCGCGCTGCCGCCCTAAGTGTGGTCGGCTGGTCATCCGCCAAGGCAAACCGCTCCATGACCGCCAGGTCGGGATTGTCCTGGAAACGGGCAGGGGAACCGGCAAGGGTGTGGATGGATATACCGAGGCAGAGCTCCTCGGCCCGCTCCTTAAACTCCGCGAGCAGCCGTTCGGCCGTTGGACAGATTCCCCGTTCTGGGTGCTCCAAATCCACAGGCAGCGTGACCACCGTCCGATCCGCATGCTGCGCCAATGTCAACACAAACTCCCGCTCTGCCGGCGACATGTCGGAAAACCCGTCGACGAACACCTGCGCCCCAGCGAGCGTCGGCCACGAAGGCACAGCTTCCACCGCCCGCAGTAGCAGGTCGTCATCATCAGCCAGGCCGCGAGCATCCAACTCCTGCCGATAGCGGACGTAGAGCAGACACAAGTCGCGCAGCTTCCCGTACAAAGACCGACCCGCAGCCAGCTCCGCCGCTCGTCCGACCGCATCGGGCCGAGCCGCGGCGGGCGACTCGGCAAGAGCCCCGGTTTGTCCGGTACGCAGGACCCCGGCGTGGCCAGCGGTAAGGGCGCCGGCTTGTCCAGCGGTCAGCACTCCCGCTTGACCGGCGGCCGCTTCGAGACGGGCGGCAATCTCCGCGGGCGCGGCCAGGTGATCTGTCAATTCGCGAAAGGTATCCAGGATGGCGTCGAGAAAGGCAATCGACGGCTCCACCCGGTGCAGCACCTGCAAGTCGGCCAAACACTCTTGGTACACCGCGGCCAGCAGCAGCCGTTTCCCGGTCCGGTTGATGAACGCCAAACCCGGCTCCACCTCGGACACCACGCGGCCAGCCAACCTACGAATGCTGAGCACCTCCGCCCGCAGGGAAGCGGGCACCGTGCTGAGCAGCGCTCGCTCCGCCGTGTACGACATCGCCTCTGGCACCAGCCAGAACAAGCGCGGTCCGAGAGCGTCCTCTGTGATTTGCTCGCGAATAGCAGCCGCGACACGCCAGCTTTTACCGCTTCCCGCTGGCCCTGCCCAGACCTCTAACTTGGCCATCCGATTTCATCCTCCCGCTGGGACAGCCTCAAAACTGCCCGTTTTTCGCGTGCGCTGGGGACGGACTCGGTGTGAAACCGTCAGGGTGGGATAGCCCTATGACGTCAATTCCGTGCGTCTCTGCCCAGACGCGCACCGCGGTCTGACAGGTCAAATAAAGAATCTGCTGCTCCTCTGCCGTGGCGCGAATCACCTCGAGCAGACCGGCCAGGCGCGCCCCGTCCAAGTTGACCAGGGCGTCGTCGATGACGACAGGCAGTTGAACGCCACGTTCCCGATAATCTTGAATCAGCGCCAGGCGCAGGCTCAAGGCGGCCAACTCGCGCGTTCCCCGCGACAGCTCGGCGGGCTCCCAGGCCCGACCGTGGGCGTCGATGACCACCAGCTTGCCCCCCGCTTCCGTCTCCTCCGTCCGCAGCTGAGGATAGCGTCCGTGGCTGGCCTCGTTGAGGATGGCGGCCGCCGTCTGCAGGGTGCGTGGCTGACGGGTGGCCTGGTGGCGCGCCCTTGCCTCTTTCAAGAGCGCCTCCGCCAGCTTGTAGACGGCCCAGCGTTTGGCCAGCGCATCGCGCCGGGCAGAAAGTTCGCCAATCTGCCAGTCGATGTCGGAGAACGTCCGCGACCATCCGTTTAACCGCGACTCCAGTTCCCCGACGCGTTTAATGCACACCTCTTCGTCCTGACGCAAGGACTCGAGTTCGCGCCGGGCCGCCTGCAGACGCTCGGTCAGCACCCCTTCCGTCTCCCCGCGCAGTTCCCTGCAAGCCGCCTGCCAGGCGTCCAGGCCACCGGCTTTGCCTTGGGCCTCCGCACGCGCCCGCCGCCAATCGGCCAACGCGTCCTCCAGTTCCTGCAGGGCGTCCTCCTCTTGCCGACGCAAGGCGTCGAGACCGGTCTGGGCACGGTCCAGCCATGCCTGGAGCCGCGCAGGGTTGTCGGCCACCTCCGCCGCGGTCGGCGCTTGCGCGGGATCCCACAAGCCAAAGGAAGCCAGGTGACGACAAGCGCCGGTGACGGTACTCACCACATTCTCTGCCTCGTGTCGGACCGCCTGCAAGCGTTGGCGGAGTTCACCCTGCCGGCGAAACTCAGCCAACATTCGCGCCGGACGCACATCGTCCTCTGCCAACTGGCCGCCGTGTTCCCGATACCAACGCGCACACTTCACACGGTGCCGATGCAGGGCTAAACGACATGCCTGTTTCTCCCGCGCTGCCCACTCCACGCGTGCGCAGGCTTCGCGCCAGGCCTGCACCAACTGCGCATCCAGTCCGAATTGGTGAAAATCCTGTTCCTGTCTGCGCTGTGCAGTCGATACCGCGGCGAGGGCAGCCAACAGTCCAGATTCATCCGTGTGGTCAACCGTCACCGTGGCCAGTTCGGCGCTCATTTGCTCAATGTCCGCACGCAGGCCGGCCGCCTCAGCCTCCACATCGTGGGTCTTCCGCCGCGCCGTCGCCGCGGCCTGGGCCGCCCGGAGACCGATGGACCAGACGGCCGCGAGCGCCCCTAGGACGGTAAGCGCGGCGACAAACGCCCGCTGAAACAACGCTGCGGCCACCGCCCCAAGCGATAGAACAGCCGCCACCCAGAATCCGAGGCTTACGCCAAGCCGCGGTTGGGTCCGTTTTTCACTCCCTGCTGCATCCCGCACGCGCCGCAATGCGGCCAGGTCCCGTGTTTTCTGCAGCATTGCCTGGAGCCGTTGCGTATCCGCAGCGAGCTGCTCAAGTCGCTGCTCCGCCAAAGCTCTCCGATCCGCCAGTTCGCGCTCAGCATCCTCTGTAAAGCCACGCTGGCGCAACTGCTCCTCTCGATCCGCCCGCATCACGACCGCTTCCTGTAACGCTTGTTCGGACGCTTCCAGCTTTCGGGACAGGCGTTCGTCTTCCTGTGCCATTGCCTCCAATTCGGCCATATGCGCGGGGTCCTCCACAACCTCTCGTGGCTCGAACCCCCCCGCATCCGGGAATCCGGGATCCAAAAATCCCGGGTCGGGGAAGAGAGTCAAGGAACGCCGCAGGTCCTCAACCTCCGCCCGCAAACGCTGCAGCCGCGGTAGACCTTCGCGGACTTTTTGGACACTCCACGACCACGAGGCCGTCTCCAGGTTGCACGCCCGCAGTCGCCTCAGCGTCTCCTGGGCCGCGGACTCCAAGTCCACGCGTCCATCGAGCCGGTCGACGACCGTACCGGCTCCCGACGGTGAAAGCACGGCTTGGGTCGACGCGGCGATGGCCGCCGCCAAACGACTCTCTGCCGCGCTCGCCTCGATAAACAGCGGGTAGAGACTCTTCAAGCGTTCCGCGTGCTGGTAATGGTCGGTGGCTCTCCGTAACGCTTGGGTCAACTCGGCGAGCCTTGTCCGCTCCTGTTCCAACTCCTGACGCACCGCCCGATAGGCTGCCGCCGAGTCGGATTGCTGGCTGCGTGCCTGGTGGAGAGTCTCCAGGTCGAGCAGACACTGCGTCAACTCGGGCCGCCTGGCGCGCGGATCGGGATTGAACAGTGCCTTGGCTCGCCGCAGCAATTCGCTTTCCAGCGCAGCGGGCGACTGGCGGCCCAGGCGGTCAACCACAAACAAGCGTTCACTGACCGCCCGGTGCTCTGGCGTGAACACTGATAACTCTTCGAGTTGAAAGGTAAACACCGATTGATAGACCAAGTCCTCGACCACGTTGAGTTCAGGCACAGCTTGGCGCAGGGCCGCCTCGCCTGCTTGCCGATTTCCCTCTGGGTCATACAGCAATGGCCGACGCCGCCGGTCCAAACTCCGTTCCAGTCGCCAGAGCTGGCCGTCCGTCTCAAAGATGAGCACGCCGTGGGCGCCCTGCCGCTGGATGAGCCGCGGCTCCGCGCTCACCACGCGACCGAACAAAAGCCCGCGCAAACCCGCGAGGAGGCTGCTTTTCCCCGCTTCGTTATCGCCAAAAACGATGGTCAATCCGTCCCCGACCCCTTCCAGGACGGGGCCGTGATGTGGGCCAACATGGTGAAGTTCCAACCGGCGCAGCTTCATCGCGCATCCTCCTGTACCGCCCACGCCGTCAACAGCCGGAAAGCGGCTTGCAAAAGCTCCGCAAGCTCCGTTTCTGATATCGCGTCAAAGGCCAGTCCGTTACCGGGGTGAAAGACATCGGCCAACTCGCGGCGAGCCCATTCTCTTCGGGCCAGCGGATCGCTTTGATAATGCTGATAGACGCGCACCAACTCGCCAAGTAACTCCGGGCTCTCGGCGAGCGTCGCCAAATCGAGCGCAGGCCGTACCCGCCAATCGACGTGCGCTATCCAGATTGGCCAGAGCCGCGCCGATGCCTCCTGCCGGAGGGCCTGTAAAAATTCGTCGTCTTCTAGCCGCAACAGTCCTTCCGATACGCTTTCGCCTTCCACTACGACCCGGACCATCAGCCACCGCTCCGGAAAACGCACCAACAGCCGCGCCAGCGACGCCAGCACGCGTTCGCGCACCCCCGCCAGGTCGTCGGCCTCTTCCACACGTACGCGGCATTCCGTCCAAATCAGCTCGCTGGTCGATACAAAGCGAGCCGCCACCTGGGCCGATGACGAAACATCGATGACGAGACAGCCGCGTTCCCCAGTTTCCTGCATATGCCGTCCCTGCGGATTTCCCGGATAGGCGATGTAGGGCCGGGCGGATCGTAAAACAGTCGGCTGATGGATGTGTCCCAGGGCCCAGACGTCAAATCCACGCTGCACCAGCTCCGCCTCCGTGGCCGCGCAGTACTCGGCGTGCCCATAACTGGGCCCAACGGCGCCGTGATACAGCGCAACCGCGAAATCCGCTTCCGGTTGACGGACAAACGCGTACGCCATGGACGGTGTCAGTTCGCGCACCGGGTAGGAAAAGCCGCTGACCTGCACGCGCGTATCGTCGTCGAGGTCAATCCACACGGAAGGAGCCTGATATGTCGCATCGGCCAGCCGCGGGGCAGCAGGCAGGACGTGGACACTGGCCGGCCAGGAGAGAGGCGGCGGCGCAGTGAGCGGATCGTGATTGCCGTGACAAAGAACGACCGGAATGCCCGCCTCAGCCAGGCGTTCGAACCCCCGCAGCCACTCAAAGTGCACCGCCATCGATACGTCGGTGCGGTCGTATAAATCGCCGGCAATCGTCACGAAGTCCACCTGCTCCGCGATGGCGATGTCGACAATCCGCTGCCAGACCCCGTCCGCTGCGCGCCGAAGGCGGGTTTGCCACGCCTCGGGCAGGTCTCGCGTCCAACCGGCCATCGGCGATCCGAGATGGACATCGGCGGTATGTAAAAACCGAAACGCTCGCACGCGACTCCCCCATTTCTGTCTGTCCTGTGGCCCTTTCCGGACTACCTCTATAAGCGTCCACCCGGTCCGGACCCGTGCCCACGCATGCACACCCTTCTGGGCACCCGCATATGTCGGTATCATCCTGCCGAACGCCATAGCGTGGGTGGGTCATCTTACTTGTCGAGGAAAGGAGTGGCCGCGATGAGTGATGTCACCGTATCGGTCACATCGAGTGAAGAACGGCGGCCTTCAGCGGCACGCCTTTTATCCGTATCGGGAATCGGACTGTTATTCGATTCGATGGACAATGCCCTGCTCTCGTTCGTCCTGACGTCGATTGCTGCCCAGTGGCACCTCAATCCCAGCCTGATGGGCATCCTAGGCAGCATCAGCTTCATCGGGATGGCGATTGGGTCCGCCTTTGCCGGGTCGTTGGCTGACCGTTTCGGACGCCGGACCATCTTCATGTGGACCCTTCTGATTTACAGCTTGGCCACTGGATTGACCGCATTCGCCGGGGGATTGGCCGTATTTATCATCCTGCGCTTCCTGGTTGGACTGGGGCTCGGCGGCGAACTGCCGGTTGCGACCACCTACGTACTCGAGTCTTCCCCGGAAGCGGTCCGCGGCCGCCGGGTGGTCCTATTGGAATCGTTTTGGGCCGGCGGGGCTTTGCTCGCCGCGCTCATCTCGTTCTTTGTGGTGCCGTGGACCAGCTGGCGAGTCGTCTTCCTGATTGGTGCCGTGCCGGCCTTGTTTACCCTGATTGTACGCCAAACGCTGCCAGAAACGCCGAAGTTTAGGGCTCTCCCGCACAAATCCATCCGCCGCTCCATGGCCACCCTGTGGCACCCCGGCATCTTGTGCGGGACCCTGGTGACGTGGGTCCTGTGGTTTGTGATGAACTTCGCCTACTACGGCATGTCGGTCTGGCTGCCGTCGGTTATGACAATAAAAGGGTACAATTTGGTCCACAGCATCGGCTACGTATTGATTATGACAATCGCCCAGATTCCCGGCTACCTGACGGCTGCCTGGCTGGTGGAGAAGTGGGGGCGCAAGCGCATCCTTGTCCCCGCCATGCTATGCACAGCCCTGGCCGCGCTTGGTTTTGGCCACGCGCCGAGCACGGTCTGGCTCATCATCTTCGGCTTGTGCCTAAACTACTTCATGCTCGCCGCCTTCGCGGGTACGTACATTTTTACGGTCGAGCAATTCCCAACATTCGCCCGTGCCTCGGGAATTGGTTGGGCGGCCGGGTTCGGCCGGATTGGCGGCATCGTCGCGCCGTTTTTGGTCGGAGCGCTGCTTGGCAGCGGAGTCAGTATCACCGCCGTCTTTACCATCTTCTTTGCGACCGTTATTGTGGGCTTTGCCGTGGTCCTGATTTTCGGGCGGGAGACGCTCGGTCGTCAAATTGACGATCCGCTCCACGACGAACCCTAAACCTGCATCGCACCGTTTACCAGCTGATGCGAGGCAGGCGTCGTCACGGCGCCTGCCCCGATGATTAAGAGGCCTTCGACAGCGACGCGTCCAAAAACCCCAACAAGCAATCCCGCATCCCCGTCAAGGTCGTTTGCTGATTGATGACGTTGCGCATCTCCGCGCACCCTGGCAGGCCCTTGATGTACCAGGCGGCGTGTTTGCGCATCTCTTTGACCCCAATATTTTCGCCTTTATACTCGACCAACAATTCCAGGTGGCGGATTGCAACCTCGATGCGCTCCTCCACACTTGGCGGGGCCAGCTTCTCTCCCGTGCGCAAAAAGTGTGTCACTTCCCGGAAGATCCATGGGTTGCCGAGGGCAGCACGACCAATCATGACCCCATCGCAGCCGGTCTCCTCAAACATCCGTAGCGCATCCTCGGGACTGGCCACATCTCCGTTGCCAATGACGGGAATTCGCACCGCCTCTTTCACCGCCCGGATGATGGACCAATCAGCACGCCCGCTATACATCTGCTTGGCGGTTCGTCCGTGTACGGCCACCGCACTGGCACCGGCCGCCTCCACCGCTTGGGCAACTTCGACCGCGTTGATGTGTTCATCGTCCCAACCTTTGCGAAACTTGACCGTAACTGGCTTGTCCACCCTCTCAACAACAGCCCGGACAATCGAAGCTGCGTATTCGGGATCGCGAGCGAGCGCCGCGCCCGACCCATTCTTATAGATTTTCAGGACCGGGCAGCCCATGTTGATGTCAATCAGGTCAGCGTTGGTTTCGCCCACCATCTCGGCCGCCTGAATCATCGACTCCCGGTCATACCCGACCAACTGCAGGCTGACCGGGTGTTCGTCCGGCAAAATGGTTAGCATCTTTTGCGACTTCTTATTTCCATTCACGAGCGCCTTGTCACTGACCATCTCTGCACAGACCATGCCAGCCCCCAGTTCTTTAGCTAAACGGCGAAACGGGGGATTGCACACCCCGGCCATCGGCGACAAAATCACCGGGTCCTCCACACGCACCCCACCAATTGTCAGCACCCGCATGTGTCCATCCTCCATTCACCCGTGCTCCTTCAGCTATCTATCGGTGAAGCATAACAGACTCACGCGGGAAGGGGCAAGCCGTTCGGAACACTCATCCATGTCTCTGCGCCATACCGGCGGTCAAGAATAGGTCAATGAGCCACCAAACACCTACGATGAACATCAACAAGTGACCGATGAGAATCGGGAACGTGACGCCGCCAATCACCGTTAAGGTCAACATCGTGACGCCACTGACCATCCGTCCGCAGTACATGCGGTGTACTCCGAGGTAACCCAGAAAGAACCAGAGGACATACGCCAAAGCGACAGACCGCTGCATCGTCCTCATCCCCCCAGTAAACTTTAACGGCGTACCCGTCACCCCAACATATTCGTCAACAGCTTGTTTCGATGTAGCACCGCGAACGAAGTGGGCACACAATGGGGCGAGGAGGGAGATGGCGATATGAGCGTTTGGATTCACGGAGGAAACGTGAACATCGCCTCGTTCAACAATAACAGCGGTGTGTATATAGGCCAAAACATGGAGGACGGGTGGGACAGCCTCTCCCCCGTCAAAATCGCGGCTGGATTTTCGATGGGGGATGGCAATTGGATGTGGGCAGGATACTCGGGCTACTGGGGATGGTGCGGGCACCATCAGGGGCTATTCGATATGGATCTGAAAAATAACGGCACCCCCAGCTGGATGCGGTGAAGGGTGAACTTCATTCCGCGAGCTGCACAGCATTAGACCAGCTCCACGTCGCGGTTTTCCGCGGCAAACTGCAGCAGCCTTTGCGTCTCGCGATACATCAAACTCTTACGCGGGGCACCCAACACTACGGATATCCGTAGACGCCCGTGCTGACGCACCGCAAACGCGAGACAATACATGGCTTTCGAGGTATAGCCTGTCTTGCCCCCGACGATTTCACCAAAGGGACTGTCGGTAAGGTAGATGAACCGGTTCCCGTTGCGAATGGTCTTGTCCTCAATCGTATACTGCTTCGTCTGCATCGCCTGAACAATCTCGGGATGACGCACGGCCTCGCGCAGAATCAAGGCGATGTCATGGGCGGATGAGCGATGCCCATCATCGTGCAATCCGTTTGGGGTGACGAAATTCGTATGCGTACACCCCAACAGACGCGCCTTCACATTCATCATGCGGGCGAAACCAAGCTGCGATCCGCCGATGGTCTCAGCGACGGCGTAGGCGACGTCGTTGGCGCTTTTCATAATGAGAGCATTCAGGGCTTGTTCAGCCGTAATGTAGGTATCCGGCTTCAGCCCGAGCCGAACACGCTCCTGACGCGCGGCCGTCTCGCTGATGTAGACCGGGTCATGCATATGCAGGTATTCTACCAGGAGAATGGCCGTCATCAGTTTCGTGGTGCTGGCTGGATAGAAGGGTTCATCCGCGTTTTTCGCATAGAGAATGCGTCCACTGTCGGCGTCAAGAACGACCGCGGCGCGCGCGTTGACGTAAACCCGAGAAGGTCCACCTTCACGCGCTGAGGCATGAATCGTAAACAGACTCACCACAGTTAGGCAGGCCGTCAAGAAACTAAGCCACCGCCGCCAAACCGGACTCCGGGAAGGATTCACAGACCCACACTCCTCCACCTTTCAGACTGCAGATCAGGCTGTAACGTGAATACAGGCACGGTGAGCACGCGGTAGTACCCCGAAAGGGGGTACCGAAACGCGTGTCCGTGCCTGCTGCGAAGACACCCCAGCCGAGACACAACAGTCCTAAGATGAGCCAAAGTGGAGCCTCTTATGCCGGCTGGACAAGCACCCGTCGAGCCACGGATTCATCCAGGGCGTATGTGCTGTCGCCGACGACCACCTCAATCCCAGCCTCGTACGGATCGAGCCCACGGGTAAGATGCAGACGGTTGCCTGGGACAATCCCGGCGCGATGTAAGAAACGCAGTAAATCCAGGTCTTCCTCGGCCATCTCGACGATCCGGATGACGCGGACATCGGCGGGTGCCGGCACCTCAGACAGCGGCTGACCCTGCGGCTGCGACGCTCCCGAACCGGGAATCACATTGCCGTGCGGACAAGTCGTGGGGTGTCCGAGTCGTTCAAACAGTTGCCGTTCGACCAACGACGAGATGCTGTGCTCAAGCCGCCCTGCTTCCACATGGGCGTCCGCCCAATCCAGCCCGAGTTCGTCAGTGAGCCAGCGCTCGAGCAAACGGTGTCGGCGCACCACCTGCTCCGCCCGTTCCCGGCCACTCTCCGTAAGTACGATTTCCTTGCCTTCTCCCGTGGACACGTACCCAGACTGGGTCAACCGTTGCACGGTTTGCGTTACCGTCGGACGGGCGACGCCGAGGTAATCCGCCAGCCGCGAAGGGATGACCGTTTCCCCTTCACCGTTCAAGACATATATCGCTTCGAGGTATTCTTCCATTCCGTGTCTGCGAGCCATAACAGCCTCCTGGGAGTTCTTGTCGACGATTTGCGACAACTGCGGACAGAATTCCCTCCAATCCATATTCTAACATAAGCGAACGACCAACCGCTTCTCGACGGTGGTCGTTCAACCGAGTTGGATGTATTGATTCATCGGGCGATGACGCCTGTGGCATCGGCCGGGATCACGCCCGCGCGGACATCCCGTCGCATATCTGCACGGGCCAAGCGCCTCAGTTCAACGCAAGCGGCTTAAGCGCAGTACTCGTCAAACAACGATTTCAGCTTTTCCGCGACCGCTTGCGCGTCCGAGCCTTCGATATCGTGGCGGTGCAACGCCCCAACCAGTTTTCCATCCTTAAACAAAAACATGGATGGAGAAGAGGGAGGCAAGCCTTCGAAATACTCACGCGCGCGAGCGGTGGCTTCCTTATCCTGGCCCGCAAACACCGTCACCAGGTTGTCTGGCCGTTTATCGTGTTCCAACGCCAAACCTGCCGCCGGACGCGCAATGCCGCCCGCGCAGCCACAGACCGAATTGACAAAGACCAGCGTGGTCCCGTCCTTCTTCTGCAACGCTTCATCGACTTCTTCCGGCGTCCTTAGCTCACGAAAGCCTATCTGCGTCAATTCATCGCGCATCGGCTGAACCATCATCGCGTAGAAATCCAATTCCATCGACATCTCCATGCCTCCTCGCCAATCGGATGCAAGCGGCGACTCCATCGTCGTCTCTTCTATTATACTGCTTGTGACCGTTCCGCGACAGTTCGCGTCAGCCCCCGCGCCAAGCATGGAACACTGGGGGCAGTTGGTTGCAACCTTGTCCAGGGATTGAGTATAACTGGGTTGAACTGATTTCCAAATCCCGCTTATCGGCTTATCTTAAGGGCGTTTTTGCCCCGGGTTGAGGTTTTGTGCCACTGCGGGCAAGCCAGCCCGGCCTGAGAAAAGAGGGTATGCATGTCGCGAACGGATCGATTCTTAAAGGCGTGCCGGCGCCAGCCGGTCGATGTTTCGCCGGTCTGGTTTATGCGCCAGGCTGGCCGCTATCAGCCGGAATACCGGCAGCTGCGCGAGCGATATTCGCTGCTGGAGATCTGCCGACAACCGGAACTCTGTGTACAGGTTACTCGCCTCCCCGTGGAACAGCTGGGGGTCGACGCCGCCATCTTGTTTTCTGATATTTCTTTGCCTATCGGTGCGATGGGACGTGAGTTCGACATTCAAGAGCACGTCGGACCGGTTTTGGCCCACCCGGTCCGGAGCCGGCAGGATGTGGAGTCCTTACACCGGTTTGAACCGGAGGAAGCCCTGCCGTACGTATTCGAAAGCATCCGAGGCTTAAAACGGGAGCTGCCGGTCCCGCTCATCGGCTTCGCCGGCGCCCCTTTCACTCTCGCCAGCTACATCATTGAAGGGGGGCCGTCACGCGATTACCTGCGGACAAAACAGATGATGTGGTCCGAGCCGAGTCTCTGGCAAGACTTGATGGATACCCTGGCGGACGTGACCATCCGCTACCTACAGTCGCAAATTGCGGCGGGTGTGGATGCCGTCCAGCTGTTTGACTCCTGGGTTGGGAGCCTTTCGCCTGACGACTACCGGGTGTTTGTCCTGCCAACGATGCGGCGGATTATGGATGCCCTAGAGCCGTTTGACGTACCCCTCATCTATTTTGGCGTGACCACGGGCGAACTGTTGCCCATCTGGCCCGAGACCGGGGCCACCGTGATTGGCGTCGACTGGCGTGTGCGCTTGGAAGATGCCGCAACGCGCGTGGGTCCCCAAGTCGCCCTGCAGGGAAACCTCGACCCAGCGCTTTTGTTTGCCCCCTGGGAGGTCATCGAAGCGCGAACCAAGAGCATCCTCGATCAGGGACTGAACCATTCCGGATTTATCTTCAATTTGGGCCACGGCGTTCATCGACTAACAGACGCGTCGAAACTGCAGCGATTGACCGAGTTCGTCCACAGCTACAGCGAGCAGAGATTGAAAGAACAGGGGGTGAGGGTATGAATTTGAAGCTCGGTGTGCTGCTGATGGCCTACGGAACTCCGCGCAGCTTGGCCGAGGTCGAGGCTTATTACACCCATATCCGCCACGGCCGGAAACCCACTCCCGAACTGTTGGCCGATCTCGTTCGTCGCTATGAGTCCATCGGCGGCGTCTCCCCTCTGAACGCCATTACCCAGGCGACCGTTCAAGGCCTGCAACAGAAGTTGAACGAAAACGCCTTGCCGGCGCGCGTCTACCTTGGCTATAAACACACCGCCCCGTTTATCGCGGAAACGGTTGAACGTATGGTCCAGGAAGGAATTCGCGAGACGGTGGCACTGGTTTTAGCACCGCACTACTCTGCCTTGAGCGTAGAGACGTACCTCGCCGAGGTCCGCCGCGCCGCCCTTGAGACCCCGCTGCGCGTACACGAAATTCGTAGTTGGCACCTCCATCCCGGTTTGATTCAACTCTTGGCTGAGCGGGTGCACGCCGCGCGTCAGAAGCTGCGCCACCCAGAGCGTGCCCCGGTCATCTTCAGCGCCCACAGCTTGCCAGCGCGGATTTTACAGCAGGGCGACCCGTACCCAAAGCAGCTGCGTGAGACCGGACAGGCGGTCGCCCACCGCCTCGGCTTGGAGCGTGTGACCTACGCGTGGCAGAGTGCCGGCCGTACTGCGGACGAGTGGCTGGGTCCCGACATCCTAGTCGTGCTGCGACAGCTGGCCGAAGAAGGTTGCCGAGAGGTGGTTGTGTGCCCGGCCGGGTTTGTTTCAGACCACCTGGAGGTTTTATACGACATCGACATTGAATGCCGACAACTGGCCGACTCCTTAGGCATGCGGCTCGTGCGTACCGAGTCCCTGAATGACGATCCGGACTTTATCCGGGTTTTGGCGGACCTTGCCGAGCAGAAACTCAGACAGCCGGGGAGGGAACACGAATGACACCCGCGAAACGCGTAGTCATTGTCGGCGGGGGCATCAGCGGCTTGGCCTGCGCATTTTATTTGCAGCAGATGGCCCGGGACGCGAAGTCCACGTCCTTCGAATGTACCGTGCTTGAGGCGGATGGACGGCTGGGGGGAAAACTGTTCACGTATCGCGAGGATGGATTCATCCTGGAAGGCGGGCCCGATTCGATGCTGGTACGGAAGCCGGCCGGAATTGGGCTCGTGCGGTCACTGGGCATCGAAGCGGAGCTGGTTCCGTCCGGATCTGGCGTGGCCCGGACCTACGTGGTCTCGAGGGGCAAACTTGCCCTCCTGCCCAGCGGCACGAACATGGGCATTCCTGCGCACTGGGATGCTCTCTGGGGCAATGAGGTGATCTCTGCCCGGGGAAAGTGGCGCGCGCTGCGAGACTTGGTACTTCCCCCGATGCGCGAGGAAGGGGACGTATCGGTGGGCGCCTTCCTGCGCCGGCGTTTGGGAGACGAATGGGTGGACCGGCTGTGCGAGCCTTTGTTGGCCGGAATCTATGCCGGTCGCGCCGACTCCCTGAGCCTTGAGGCGACCTTCCCCCAGTTTCGTCGGCTGGAACGCGAATACGGCAGCCTGATGCTGGGAAGCGCTGCGGAGCGCCGCTGGCGGGCGGCACAGGCGAGGGCCCAGGGGCCCGCCGCTGCGGCTGCGGTTTCCGCGACGCCGGGTGGTCGCAGCGCGTTCGTCGCCTTGAGGGGCGGCTTTTCAACGCTGGTCGAGCGCCTCTACGACGAACTCCATACTTGGGCAAAGCTTTACACAAAGGCGCGCGTGGAGTCGCTCCACCAAACGGAGGATGGGCGGTACTGCGTGTCATTCACCACCCCGACCGGCGTACAAAACCTCACGGCAGATGCGGTGATCATCGCGGCGCCCGCCTTTGTTGCCGCAGAGCTGCTTAAGCCTTGGCTGGCTCGAGCTCGCTACCTGGCCGACATCCCCTACGTCTCCACCGCCACGGTCTCCCTGGCGTACCGGAGCGAGAACCTACCGGTGCTGGACGCATCCGGTTTTCTGGCTCCGCGCGTCGAACGGCGGTTGATGACGGCGAGCACGTGGCTCTCCACCAAATGGCCGCACACCACCCCGCACGGGTACGCGGTGCTACGGTGCTTTGTCGGACGCGCCGGACAGGAAGAAGGCCTGGACTTGGATGACGCAGAGATGATTCGCCGTATCCGGCAAGAGCTTGCCGAACTCGTCGGCATCACGGCGCAGCCGGTGTTCACCCGCGTAACGCGTTGGGTAAAAGCGATGCCCCAATACGGAGTTGGTCACCTGGGCCGGTTGCAGGCCGTAGAACAAGAACTGACGGAAAAACTCCCAGGAGTTTTCCTGACCGGCGCCGGTTACCGCGGCGTCGGCATCCCAGATTGTATTGCCCAGGCGCAGACCGCCGTAGAGCAGACCCTGAACTACCTGCATCAACACGCCTCGCCCTCACCGCATGCGTACGCCAACCGATAAACGTTTGGTAAAAACTTGGGCGATCCGCCTCTTTGCACGGATCGCCCGCAACCAACAGGCGCTATTTTCGGTGATAAGAAAAAAGCAAGGGGCGCATCCTAACCATGCATCTGACCGAAAAGGAGTTGGAGCGATGCGTCCCACAACTTCACGCACAAACAAGCTGGCCCGCGCAGGAGACGGGACCCGGCAACCGGTGCCTTCCTCCCCCACGGCCGAGCCAACGACGGGTTCTGAACCCTGGGTCGCGGTGGAGAGCCCCGACGACTTTCGTTACGAGGGCGGGGGTGCTACGTCGTCGCCGCAAAAACGGCCGAATCAATAACCCTAGAGTGGCGAAACTTCAGTCATCGAAAACGAATTCCACGAAGCAGTCGGCATGACCTCATGGTGTTTGCCCGTTACGCCCCCAGGGCGTGTTCTGGATTCAACAGGTATTCTAGGTCCAAGACAGCAACCGGTTCTCTCTGCACGTCGGCGATGGCCCGAACCGCCTCTTGGTGCGCTCGGGCCTCATGAACTTCCAGGTTGCTTTGCGGGATTTCCAGTACCTCGCGCACATGTTCGGCCAGGAGTCCAACCGTAATCTCCGCGCGTTCGAGAACGATAATTCGGGTTTGCGGTCCCGTTGGGGTTTCCCCTAATTTCAGCAACATGGCTAGGTCAATGACCGGAATCACCTCACCCCGCAGGTTCATCAGGCCTTTGCAGCACGGTTTTGTTCCCGGGACCCGGGTGAAGGAGCCGACGCGCTCCACCGACCGGACCGCCTGCATTGGAATCGCGTACGCCTGACCGAATGGTCGGCAAACGATATACTGCATCTCCCTCACCCTTTATCGATTGTTTGAGATTGCCCGGACCCATAGTTGGCTATCCAGTCGGCCGCGTTCAGAATCAGGACAACCGCCCCGTCGCCGAGAATCGCGGCCCCGGAGATCCCAGGTACCCTTCCCTGCAGGTACCCACCCAACGGTTTCACCACAATTTCTTCCGTATCGAGGAATTCATCCACAATCACGGCCACGGACCGATCCGCCCAGCCAAGCACGGCCACATTCAGGGGTTCTGTGGACGCTGGCACAGAGGGGTTTCCCATCCAGTTGCGCGTATCGAGCAGACGCAGGAGCCGCCCATCCAACTGGATAAAGTGCCGCCCTCCCGTTTCCCGAATCTGCTCTGCATCCACCTGATAAATTTGCAACAAGGAACTGATAGGCACGGCGTACCGCTCATCCCCTACACGAATGAGCATAGCTTGGATGATCGATAAGGTCAGAGGCATACGGAGGATGAAGGTTGTCCCTTTTCCCGGCGTGGACCGCACCTGGACCTCCCCGCCGAGGCCGGCGATGGTATCTCGTACAGCATCCAAGCCAACGCCGCGGCCCGAGATGTCAGATACCCGCTCAGCCGTGCTGAATCCCGATACGAACAAAAACCCGTAAACCGCTTCGTCCGAGAGTTCAGCCACCCGGTCCGGATCGATGAGTCCTCGTTCCACCGCCTTATTCGCGATCTTTACCCGGTCGAGGCCACGGCCATCGTCGGCCACCTCGATGAAGACGTCGTCTCCACGCTGGTAAGCGGAGAGCCGCAGCGTACCGACCTCCGGTTTCCCCGCCTGCAATCGCTCTTCCGGGGTTTCCAATCCGTGGTCCATCGCGTTGCGAATAAGGTGCACCAGAGAATCCCCGACTTCGTCCATGATTGTACGGTCCAGCTCCGTCTCCTGCCCTTCCAAGTGCAGGTCGACCCGCTTGCCCAGCGATTTGGCAAGGTCTCGGACCATGCGCGGGAAGCGCTGAAACACCGTCTCGACAGGCAGCATGCGAATCCGCAACAACAATGCCTGCAAGTCGTCACATACGCGCTCAAAATGGTGCACCGCCTCGGACAATTCCGCATCGCGGCGCTGTGCGGCCAACTGACGCAAGCGGGTTTTATCCATCACAATCTCACTGAACCGATTCATAACGTCGTCCAAGCGCGCCAGGTCGACCCGTATCGAGCCCTGGCCACGCCCCGCGCGGGTCCCAGCCAAACCGCTCTGCGATCCGCTGGACGTGCCCTGTGCGGGGCGCTTCGGCTCTGTCGGCCGATCCGCTTGCGGCAAGGACCGTGACGGGTCACGCGGCTGGCTTTCCGGCGCGGGACCTGCGGTCGGAGCCTCTCGAATTTCAGGCTGTCCGTGTTGGATAAGCGTCACCTGCTCAATCTCAGCAACCCCTGCCAGGGCAGCGCGGATGGCGTCTTCATCTCCGGATTCGAGGCCAAGGGTGAACACCCCTCCACACTCTCCGGCCATCACCCGATCCATCGGTGGGTCGGTGCACGTGATGACCACCGTCCCTTCGAGCGCTTGATGCACCATAAACGCGCGCACGGCCGGCATCGTGCAGTCCTTCGTAAACTCCACACGCACCAAAAGGCCAGACTTTGCAGCTTGTTCCGCGGATTTTGTGCTGGCAATTTCCCCAGATTCGATGCTCGTAGCCGCGCTCAACGCAGCCGCCAGCTGTTCGCTTACCCCGGCAATCTCGACCTGTGTGTCCGTACCCTCGTCCATCACGGCCTGCACGCACGCTTCTAATGCATCGACGCAGGCAAACAGCGCGTCTATCAGCGCGCCGGAAATCGCGACGCGTCCGGATCGAACCCCGTCCAGTCCGTCCTCCATCTCGTGCGTCAAGTGAGCCATTTGTTCGAACCCCATGCTCGCGGCCATACCCTTCAGCGTATGGGCGGATCGGAACATCCGTTGAATAATGTCCGTATTTTGTTCATCCCGCTCCAGTTCGAGCAGGCTGTCCGCCAGCGATTGCAGGTGCTCCTGTGCCTCCTCCAGGAAGAGTTGGATGTATTGGCTGGTGTCCATGTGTTTCATGCCCCCTGGTCCAGGTTGGCCCGTGACGGGCCGTCTGTAGCTACCCGCCAAATCACCTCAGACACGGAAATGGCCAATCCGCTTCTGCAACTGTTCGGCCATCTCACTCAGCGCCCCTGCCGAAGCCGTAATCTCCTCCATCGAGGCTAACTGTTCCTCGGCTGATGCAGCCACCGTCTGCATGCCGGCAGAAGTGGTTTCCGTCACGTTCGCAACACCGTCCATGCCATCCTGGAAGCGTTCGGTGTGCTCAGCCATTTGTCCGACCGCCGCCGAAACGGCCTGTATCTGGGCTGCCACGTCACCGACCGCCTGGAGAATCTGCTGAAACGACGCGTTTGCCCGGCTGGCGCGCTGAACGCCCTGCCCAACCGCCTCCACGCTCTCTGCCATAGAGTGAGCGGCGTTCTCGGTTTCGGCCTGAATCGCTTCAATCCGCATCACGATTTGTTTCGCGGAAGCCGTGGACTCTTCCGCCAGTTTGCGCACTTCATCCGCAACCACCGCAAAGCCCCGGCCCATCTCCCCGGCTCGCGCGGCTTCAATGGCCGCGTTCAAAGCCAGGAGGTTGGTTTGATCCGCAATCCCCGTAATGACTTCGACAATCTCGCCAATCTCACGGGAGCGGTCGCCCAGCCCTTGAATCACGTCGGCCAGTTGATGGACCCGGTCTTCGATGGCACGCATTTGGGCAATCACCGATTCGAGGTCTGCGCGTCCGCGCGAGGCCACGAGGGAGGCATCCTGAGCTGCATGCGCCACCTGTTCAGAGGCGTCCCGCACGCGCTGCATTTCGCCCACCATATGCGCAACTTGTCCGCGCGCATCCTCCACAATCTGCGCCTGCCGCTCCATCCCGGCGGCCGTCTCCTGAACCGTCAGCGTCACTTGTTCCGTCGCGCGGCTGTTCTCCTCCGCACTGGCACTCAGCTCTTCCGCCGAGGCTGAGACCTGCCCAGCGGTTTCACTGACCTCGTGGATAATCTCCCGCAGCGACTTCGACATTTCATTGAACGTCTCCGCCAAACGGCCCAATTCGTCCCGGCCGCCAACCGGGATACGCTGGGTCAGGTCTCCCTTGCCTATGTCCTCTGCGGCCCGCATCAGCTCCGAGAGCGGCTCAGTAATCGACCGAACAACGAAGAACATGAGAATTAAACCAACGATGAGCGTAATGACAATAACCAATATAGTAATACTCCGGATGGGGGCCGCTGCCGCTGTGTATTCCCGCGGGAGAATGACAGCGGCCTCTTTCCAACCCGTCAACTTGTTGGTCTCATACTCGATGTGCTCGGACGATCCATTCGTCCGCACGTCAAACTGCCCGGTCTGACCGGAAAAGAGTGGTTTCCAGGCAGCGTCCTTCAGCACACTACCGGTGTGCATTCCCTGATTCGAGATGACGACCCGGTCGTTCGTCAAGACCGCCAGGTGACCGCTCTGACCGATCTTGACCTGTTGCGCCATGGAGGTGATGGGATTGGCCAACAACTCGAGCCCAATCACGCCATCTCCGTTGGGGAGCGCACGGGCAATCGGAATCACATAGGTGCTGCTGGCAGCATCGTAGACTGGATTGCCAATCACGATGGAGCCAGATGAGCTGGCGGCTTCTTTATACCAGTCCGTGTTCACCGGGTTGAAGTTGTTATTTTGCGTCCCGGACGGTTGCACATACAAGCCCTTATTCGTCGCGACGAAGGCGCGCAGCACCAGCCCGTCATGCGAGGTATAAAAGTCTTGCAGAACGGTATTCAATTCGTCTTTCTTGCCCGAAATTAAAATGGCGTCCGCGTTATTAGCAAGAAACGTGATGTTTTCTTCCTGCTGGGTGAAAAACGTGGTCAAGGATTGATCAAACAACGTGACGTTGGAAATCGCGGAGGAATTGACTTCCGATTTTACATGCCGGTCCGCAGCCTGAAAGGAGAACCAGCCAATCACCAGCGCAGGTACGATGAGCAAGACGAGGAAGGAAACCAACAAACGCATTCTAACGGATGCAATGCGACCGAAGCGGCCTACCGACGGCAAACGAAAGCGAACACTGGTTACCTTTTCCACTCACGAACACACCCTTACCTCTCTACAGATTGCAGCCTCGATGTGCGATGTACGACTGTTTTCTATCGGTGCCGCGAAAAAAGGGCAGCCCGCACGGGCTGCCCGACTGCAACGGCACCCCGGCGATCCTAGGTCGAGCTTGCAAAGACCAGCCAGACCCGTAGACCCGTAGTTTTGCGTCCCAGCGTTTCCACTGGTTTGCCCTTTTACGCTGCCGAATCAAGTTTTGAAGAGGAATGCAAGAGTTCCATGCCCGGAAAGGCTTGGACCATGTATTGCATTCATGGTATCACAACCAACAAATCCCGACAATAAGCCACACGCTGTGGAGAGGTGGTTTCCCCCTCGGTCGAGTGCCAGGTATAGTAGACAGGAACGTTATGACAAGTGAGGGTTGTTCGAGTGACGACGAAAGGTTTGGCGGCAGGACCATTCCCCGACAACTGGCCCGGGTTTTTGCTCATTGGCGCGTCGACCGGAGGCCCAGCTGCGCTCGCACGGCTGCTCCCCCGATTTGGCCCGGACTTTCCGGCCCCGATTTTGGTCTGTCAGCACATGACGAAAGGATTTACGGTGACGCTCGCAGACCACCTTAATCGCCTCTGTCCCCTGCCGGTTTCAGAGGCCAAGCACGGAGAAGAGGTGACTCCCGGCCGCATCTACATCGCTCCAGCCGGGTTTCAGACTCGTCTGCAGGCAGACACGTCCATTCGCTTCCACATTGACGAGGCACCCGGGGTATACTTATACCGACCTTGCATCGATGTCACCCTAGAGTCGTTGGTCCCGATTTACCAACAACGGTTATTAGCGGTCATTCTCACCGGCATGGGACGAGACGGAACCGAAGGCTGTCGGCAGGTGAAAACCGGCGGCGGTTACGTGATTGTCGAAGCGCCGGAGAGCTGCGTGATCTACGGTATGCCAAGATCCGTCTGGCAGGCTGGTCTGGCAGACGCGCAGGTACCACTAGAGGCCATCGCAGATCACATCGAACAGTGCCGCCACAATTGAGGCCTTCCCACCTAGCGACAGCGCCCGAATGAAACGCGGCCAGCGCAACGAAACGTGAACAAGGAGGAAGCCCAGTGAAGTTGCCACGCTTCAGCCCCACCCAGCGGATTGCGCTCAGCTACGCCGGATTTGCTTTACTGGGCGCGATTGTGCTGCTACTGCCCATCTCGCGCCGCGTAGGCGTGAGTTTTACAGACGCCGTGTTTACCGCAGCCAGCGCTTGCTACGTCACGGGGCTGAATACCGTCAACACGGCAACGGCCTGGACTCCCTTTGGCGACGCCGTCATCGCACTGTGGATACAAGTCGGCGGCGCAGGTATCACCCTTATTACCACCACCATCTATCTGCTCATGGGTCGGAAAATCCCCTTTGGGACCCGGGTCTTGATGGCACAGGACCGAAACTTCGGACTGGTCGGCGTGGTCCGCCTGTTTAAGAACATTCTTTACTACAGTTTTACCATCGAAGGCGTGGCCAGCCTATTGCTCGCCCTATACCTGCACTTCGTCTATGGCTACGCTTGGGTGAGAGCCGTGGGTATCGCTGTGTTTCACTGCATCTCCGCCTTTAACAACGCCGGATTCGACATCTGGAGCAACAACCTCGAAGGGTTTCATAATGACGCGTTCGTCGTCCTGCTGACCAGTGTTCTTATCATCCTCGGCGGGCTTGGTTTCGTCGTGCTGGCGGAACTGTACTCGTATCCCGTACGCCGCAAGCTGTCGTTACACACACGGATCGTCCTGCTCATGACGGCCATCCTGCTCGTGGTGGGCACGATGCTCATCTTCGCCTTTGAAGCAAACGCCTCTATGCGGGAGCTGTCCTGGCCGAGCAAAGTCTTGAACGCCTGGTTTATGTCCGTCAGCACGCGCACCGCCGGGTTTGATACCATTCCGGTCGGGTCCATGCGGGAAGTGACCTGGTTTATCATGACCATCCTCATGTTCATCGGGGCTTCGCCCGGTTCCACCGGCGGTGGGATTAAGACGACAACGTTCTACACCCTGATGAAGACCGCCATCGCAACCATCCGCGGCAATCCGGAGATTGTCGTCGGGGAACGCTCCATTCCGTTTGAGATTGCCCATCGCTCGCTGGTGATCTTCTTGTTGTCGATGGGGGTTGTCATGGGCTGCACACTGGTGGATGCCGCGCTGGAACCGGACATCCCGTTGATGAAGGTCCTGTTTGAGGAAGTCTCCGCCTTCGGTACCGTCGGACTGAGCACGGGCATCACCGGGGTGATTGGCACGCCGATGAAATGGGTGATAATCTTTACGATGTACATCGGACGTATCGGCATCTTCACGTTCCTGCTCAGTATCACTCAGCAGGCGCAGTCCAAAGCCAGACACGTTCCAGAAAAGATCTTCATCGGATAGGGGTAGTTCGTCATGGCAAAAAACCGTGGCTTGACGGGAATTGGACCTGGTCGCTTTCTCAATGGGACGAGTCGCCGTCAACCGAAAACCATCGGCATTATTGGTGCTGGCCGCTTTGGCACGGGTGCTGCTCAAGAGCTGCTACGGCACGGTCATAACGTGCTCATCGTTGACCGCGACCCGAGCTGTCTCGAGCAATTGGCCCCGTTATGTCACACCGCGATTGGCAACGCGGAGGATAGTGACTTCCTCGCAGAAGCCGGATTTAAAGATGTCGACGCCGTCATTGTCGCCATCGGCGATAACGAGACAAGTTCCAACCATGCCACCATCAATTGTAAAGACTTCGGCCTCTACGTGGTAGCCAAGGCGACACACCCCACCCACGGCAAGATCCTGGAGCGGTTGGGCGCAGACATGGTGGTGTATCCGGAACATGATTCGGGTGTGCGTATCGCGCGGATGTTAACCCGTTCCGCCGTTCTGGAGATGTTCGAACTGTATGAAGAGGTCTTCATGATGGAGGTAACCGCCGGGGGCGAGCTACTTCATAAGTCCCTTGAGGAATTGAACTTGCCGCGGCGTTTCGGGGTTCAGGTGGTGCTGATTATCCGGGGACGCGAGACCCTTTTTCCCGTCTCCGCCCAGGACGTGATTGAACCGGACGACAAGCTCCTGTTGCTGGGTTCTTCCGAATCACTGCATACCGTCGCAAAACTGGCCGAAAACAGCAAGTGAAACCAGAGCCAACCCTATGGCACGTCCCTTGGGCGCTGGGGCATTCCGCCCAGCGCCCGCGCCAGAAAGTGCTTGTCCGCGTGCGGGGCAATCCCTTAGATGGATTTCCGAAAAGGGGTTAGAGAGAACGCAGGAACGGATTCGTCTTTCGCTCCTTCCCCATCGTCGTCGCCTGCATGTGGCCGGGATAGAGGACCAGGGAATCGTCCAGCTCTAACAGTCGGCGCAATGAATTGGTCATTTCGTCCGCATCCGAGAGTGGCAGGTCCGTGCGGCCGATACTGCCGGCGAACAGGGTGTCGCCAGTCAGTACAAAGTCGTTGCCGACCAAACATACACTGCCCGGCGAGTGACCCGGTGTGTGCCAGACGGTAAACTTCCTTCCGCCTACGGACACCGTGTCTCCGTCCGCAAAAAATCCGTCGGGCGGGGCAAGGGCAGCCGCCGACTGGCCCAACCACAGCCGCGCGTATTCGGGCACGGCCTCCCAGAGTGGCTGATCCGCCGCATGCACAAACGCCGGGACACCGTAGCGGTGCCGGACCGCGTCCACACCGAGCACATGGTCAATGTGTGCGTGCGTGTTCCATACCGCCGTCACACGCCACCCCCGCTTGTCAATGTGGGTGAAGACGGGTTCGAGCGCGGTGTCCCCCGGATCGATAATCACCGCTTCGGCCCCTGCCCGGTCGTCGGCGGCCAACACATAACAATTGGACCCAAACGGGCTGACGACAAACACATCCACGCGCATGGTTCCACCCCCTCGATTGCTCCCGAACATTACGCGTTGCCATTGGCCTCTCCAATTCCCGCTTTCGACGGTGCCCTTTCCATCGCAGCCGAGTTTAAAAACCGCGCCGACTGTCCAACAAGATCGTCACCGGCCCGTCGTTCACCAAGGACACCTGCATCATTGCACCAAATCGGCCGGTTTCCACGTGCAGCCCGAAACGGCGCAGCTCTGCGTTGAACGCTTCGTACAATCGTAGCGCCTTGTCCGGAGGCGCGGCCGCCATATAGTTGGGGCGACGGCCCTTGCGCACATCCCCATAGAGCGTGAACTGAGAGACGGATAGCACCTGGCCCCCCACCGTCTGAACATCGAGGTTCATCTTGCCATCGGCGTCTTCAAAAATGCGCAGATGAGCCACCTTTTCTGCCAAATACGCGGCGTCTTCGTCCTCGTCCTCGACGCCCACGCCCAAAAGGACCACGAGACCATGGTCAATCCGCCCCACCACCTCCTCATCAACCTGAACCGTGGCCGGTCCGGATCGTTGTACGACTGCACGCATGTCACCACCTCCCTGTTCACACGATGACCAACCGTTGCACAAACCTGCTTCATAAAATCACCCGGCGCACGCTTTGCACGTCTTTCAAGCGCTTGAGACGTTCCACCACGGTGCGTAAATGTTCCAAGTTATGGATGCGGACGCTCAGGTGAATGTGCGCAATCCGCCGACTGTCCGCGCGGCCACTCACCGCCGTCACGTCCGTCTTCGTCTCGGCCATCGCGTTCATGACTTCGTTCAGCAGACCGTTGCGGTCGAGGGCCAAAATCTCCAACTCCACGCGGTAGTCCGAATCGGGCGTGGGTGCCCACTCCACCTCCAACATCCGCGCCGCATCCTGACGCAGTTCCTCCACATTGGGACAATCCGTCCGGTGCACCGATACGCCGCGGCCGCGGGTGACAAAGCCGACGATTTCATCCCCGGGCACCGGATTACAACAACGCGCAAACCGCACCAGCAAATTATCGGCACCCTTGACTCGCACACCCGTGTGATTGCGGCGCGAACGCGGAGCAAACTCGCGATTGACCACTTCAATCGCCGCTTCCTGATGGTCCTTGCGGTAGCGCTCCACCAAACGCGTGACCACCTGGACCGGGCTGAGGCCACCGTAACCGACCGCCGCAAATAGGTCTTCCTCGCGCGTGAAGTTAAACTTCTGCAGGATGTCCGCGATGTACGCGGGTGTCATCAGGTCACCCGGGTTTAGGCGCTGGCGCACCAACTCCTTCTCCACCAACTCCCGCCCGCGGCTGATGTTCTCCTCCCGCTTCTCCTTTTTGAACCACTGGCGAATCTTGCTTTTTGCCTGGGAAGATTGTACAATTTTCAGCCAATCGCGGCTTGGCCCGTAGCTGTGCCGTGAGGTCAAGACCTCGACAATGTCGCCCGTTTTCAACTTGTAATCTAACGGGACAATCTTTCCGTTCACCTTGGCGCCGATGCAGCGGTTGCCGATGTCCGTGTGGATACGGTAGGCAAAATCAATCGGGACCGATCCGGCCGGAAGTTCGATGACATCGCCTTTTGGGGTGAACACAAACACTTCGTCGGAGAACAGGTCAATCTTGAGCGTCTCCATGAACTCCTGGGCATCGCGAAAGTCCTGCTGCCACTCGAGAACCTCGCGGAACCAGGCCAGCTTCTGGGCAAACTTGCCCTCTGCCTTTTGGGCGCCTTCTTTGTACACCCAGTGCGCAGCAATCCCATACTCGGCCGTTTGGTGCATCTCCCAGGTGCGAATCTGGATTTCGAGCGGATCGCCATTCGGACCGATGACGGTCGTATGCAAACTCTGATACATGTTCGCCTTTGGCATGGCGATGTAATCCTTAAACCGGCCCGGCATCGGTTTCCACAGGGTGTGAACCACGCCCAAGACGCCGTAACAGTCCTTGATGCTGTCGACAATGACCCGGACCGCGAACAGGTCGTAGATTTCGTTGAACTCCTTATGTTGAGTGACCATCTTCCGGTAAATGCTGTAGATGTGCTTGGCCCGTCCCGAGACCTCCGCTTGGATGTCCAGCTCCTGCAGCCGTTTGCGCAGGATTTGCATCACACCCTCGACGTACTGCTCCCGTTCTTTACGTTTTTGCGCCATCAGGTTGACAATCCGGTAGTACTGCTGTGGGTTCAGATAGCGAAGGGCGGTATCCTCCAGTTCCCACTTCATTGTGTAGATGCCGAGCCGGTGAGCCAACGGAGCAAAAATCTCCAGCGTCTCACGGGCGGTGCGAACCTGCTTTTCGGGAGACTGATAGCGCAGGGTGCGCATGTTATGCAGTCGATCCGCCAGTTTAATCAAGAGGACACGGATGTCCTTGGCCATCGCCATGAACATCTTGCGCAAGTTCTCCGCCTGGTGCTCCTCGCGGGAGTCGAACTTAATCCGCTTGAGTTTCGTCACGCCGTCCACCAGTGCGGCCACCTCGGGCCCGAATTGGCGGACAATATCCTCGCCGGTGACGGAGGTGTCCTCGACCACATCATGCAGGAGTGCGGCCGCCAGGGTGGTCGTGTCCAGGCGCAAATCGGCCAAAATGTCGGCCACCGCTAATGGGTGCGTGATGTACGGATCGCCCGATTTGCGGAACTGGCCGCTGTGCGCCGTTTCCGCCAAGGCATAGGCCCGCCGCACAATATCGAGTTCCTCTGGTTTGGCGTATGTTGCTACTTTCTCGCACAGGTCTTCAATCGACACACGACCACTCCCCCGCCGCACCCATTCCTGCGCCATCGCCATCAGTACTCAACCAACGTCCGTATGGCGATATCCTTGAGCTTGTCCCGGCCCCGCAGGTGGGTCAGCTCAATCAAAAACGCGGCGCCAACCACGTGGCCCCCGAGTTTGCGCACCAGTTCAATCGTGGCCCCGATAGTCCCACCGGTGGCCAAGAGGTCGTCTGCGACCACCACCCGCTGTCCGGGCCGAACCGCGTCCGCATGGATTTCCAAAACGTCTGTGCCGTATTCGAGCTGATACTCGACTTGGACCGTTTTCGCCGGCAGCTTGCCGCGCTTGCGAACCGGGATAAAACCAACGCCCAAGGCATAGGCTAACGGTGCCCCGACCACGTATCCACGCGCCTCAGGGCCCACAATCAGCTCAGCTTGCAACTGCCTCGCAAACGCCGCTAATTCATCAATGGCCTGACGATACCCCGCGCCATTGGCCAAGAGCGGGGTGATATCGCGAAACAGGATTCCGGGCTGTGGGAAATCCGGAATCTCCCGGATATGCGTTCGAATGTCCATACTTTCGCTCCTATCGAAGAATTAGACCGTCCATTGTGTCACAACCCGCAAGTAGCGCTGATAATTGACAGCCTCTCGCAAGTCGCGTGAGGGTGCAGATTCAACAACATGATACGCGTGATTGGACAGCCGGGCAAACCCGAGTTCGACAAATGTATTCAGCATCGTCTCCATCTCATCCGAGCGGTAAACGGGCGTGTCTTGGCCGGCCTCTGCTTGCCGCAAACGACGCCGCGCGCGCAAGAGCCGGTATACCTCCGCAAAGTGTTCACGCGTGAGAATGCGGTTCGAAATCCCAGCCTGCACGATACGCAGCTGCACACGCCGACGCCCCTGCCAGACACTTTCCTCCAGCTCCACAATGGCGGTCAACGTGTCGCCCGGCCGCCACTCGGATACAGCCGCAGGCACATTGAACCAGATCAAGTCTTGCCGGCAGCCAGCCTCAACCACCCGCAATCGGACGTGCCGTCCGCCACCTAAAGGGCGAATCTGTTCAATCCGCGCCGGTCCAATGAAAAACCGCCATACGGGATACTCCGGTCCATAGGGCCCTAAGCGTTCAATCCACTCGCAGAGTTCTAGAGTCACATCCGACAGGGCCAGAAAGTCGTCCGCAGCCGGGCGCGCCGTTTCTTCTGCCGAGTCGGCCCCAGCCTCGGCCTGCCACGACCGGGCGAAGGCGGACAGCTGCTGCTGGATTGCGCCCAGGTTCTCCCGCCGGACGCCACAGCCGACCGCCGCGTCATGGCCGCCAAAGTGATCGAACAACCCGGCGTTTTCCGCCAACGCGGTATGTAAAGGAAACCCGTCCGGGGCCCGGCCGGATCCCCGCAGTAGGTCGTCCCCTTGGTCGGACAAGGCGAGACATGGCCGACCATAAGCCTCGCAGACTTTGGCGGCGATAATCCCGGCGATGCCGATGGACCACGGACCGTGGGTGACGAGAAGACCAGCGCCCGCTTGAATTTGTTCTTCCGCCTGCCGCTTTGCCAGGAGAAACCCCTGTTCCGTCTCCGTCTTGCGAGTCTTGTTCAGGTGTTCAATCGTCTCCGCCAGCGCCATCGCTGTGCCCACATCTTTGGCGAGCAACAGCTGCAGGGCGTGATCCGCCGTGTCCATGCGACCCGCAGCATTCAGGCGAGGGGCAATCCGCCACAACACGTCATCGGCTCGCACTCGGTTCGGATTCAGGCCGGCCCGTTCGCAAAGGGCCAGCCAACCCGGTCTGCGGCAGACGCGCAGCGCTGTCAACCCGTCCCGAACCAGGCGGCGGTTCTCCCCCAGCATCGGCATCACGTCCGCCAACGCCCCGAGCGCCGCCAGTCCAAGCCGATAGGCCTCGCCTTCGTCTCGTTCACGAGAGTCGTCTAGCCCTGCCGCTCCGGTCGCCGCGAACAGGGCCTGGCAGACCTTCCATGCGACCCCGGCTCCGGAGAGCCGTTTGAGGTCCGGACAACTCGCCCGTGACCAATGCACCACAGGCAGCCCGCCCGGCAGGGATTCCTCTCCAGGCTCATGGTGGTCCGTGATGACGACGTCAATCCCTTTTTTCAGGGCGTAGGCAATCGCCGCCGTAGCGCGGATGCCGTTGTCGACCGTCACAATCAACCGGCACCCGGCAGCCAAGGCTCGCTCGACCAGCGTTTCTGACAATCCGTACCCGTCCCGTTCTCGATGTGGCAACAGACACACAGCCTGCGCCCTCAGCTGCTCCAGACCGTCCATGAGAATCGCGCTTGCCGTCACGCCGTCTACATCATAATCGCCCACGATGGCGATCCGCTCGCCGGCCGATACCGCGCGACGTATCCGCTCCACCGCCCGTCCCATGTCGTCAAAGTCGAACGGATTGGAATACGGGATGCGCTCCGGCGCCAGCCAGGCACCGGGATCGGGCTGTTCATCCACGCCCCGTGCGCACAACCACCGCGCCACGCGCACCGGAATCGCCAGTTGCTGGGCTAGGTTCCGGGCACGCTCCGGGCTTACCGCAGCCGTCCGCCACAACGGCGTGGTCATCCGTCTCCTCTCCCCTCTCGATCTCGTCGCGGGTCCTGTGCGTCTTCCGCATAATACGGATTGACGTGGACCAACACGTCCAAGACACGCGGAAATTCGTGCATCAACACCTGCTTGACGTCCGCAGCAATGGCGTGTCCGTGGGCCACCGTGATCTCAGCGTCCACCCCGATTTTCACGTCCACAATCACGTACTGACCGTGATCGCGCACGCGCAGCTCGTCAATCCGCCGCACCCCCGCCACGCGGCGGACACAGGTCTGATAAGGGGTCATTTCCTCACCCTCCAGCACCCGGTCCATCAAAGGTTGAGCCGTTTCCCGCGCCAAATCATACCCCATCTTCAAGACCAAGAGCGCGACCACCGCACCCGCTACCCCATCCATATAGAGGAGTCCGCGGACGCCGGTCTGCTCTCCGACAATCGCCAACACGATGCCGACCAAGGCCGCCAACGAGGCGAATACATCGGAACGGTGATCCACCGCGCTGGCGAGAAGAGATTGGCTGTTCAGCCGCTTACCCAAGCGATGAAAGTACTGATACAAGATCTCCTTGACGACGATAGCGGCTGCGGCCATCCAGGCGGCCGGCGGCGACGGCGGATTAACGGAGGCAAAGAGGGAACGAATGGAGTCGTATCCGACCTGCAAGGCGACCAACACCAGCACCGCCGCCACCACCGCGGAACTGAGCAGTTCCGCCTTACCGTGTCCGTACGGGTGGTCGGCGTCTGGCGGCTTGCGGGCCACGCGTAGCCCCACCATCACCGCCAGGGAACCAAACACGTCTGCCCCCGAATGCACCGCATCCGCCAACAGAGCGCGGCTATCCGCGTTCAAACCAATGACCGCCTTGCTGAGCGTCAGGGCGACGTTGACGACCAGCCCGCTCCAGGCGGCGATTTGTAATTGGCGATCCGCCGGTCTTTGCACCGCGCTCCCTCCAACTAGATCAAGAATGCGCTCCTGTCGGAGCGCACTTATCGCAATCCTCGCGGTCTCTTAGGACGAGCTCTCTGTCGCCTCCGCGGCGGCCCGCTTCATCTGGCGGCCGCGCCAGACCAGCCAAATCGGACTGGCGATAAAAATCGAACTGTAGGCGCCGCTGACCAGGCCAACAATCAGCGCCAAGGTGAAGTTGTGAATCGACTGTCCGCCAAATAGATACAGCATCACAGCGGCGATGAGTACGGTGACGACCGTGTTGATGGAACGCGTCATCGTCTGCCACAGGCTACGGTTCACCAACGCTTTTAGCTCGTCAAACGTTTTTGGCTGCTCGAGTTTCAGGTTCTCGCGAATCCGGTCAAAGATGACAATCGTGTCGTTGATAGAGTACCCGATAATGGTAAGGACCGCCGCCACAAACGTCAAGTCCACCTCCAGCCGGAACATGGCGAACACCGACATTACAATAAATGCGTCGTGCAAGAGTGCGATAATGGCGGCAATCGCAAACCGGTATTCAAACCGGACGGCAAGATACGCCACAATGAACAAGGACGCTATGAGGACGGCCCATACGGCCTTGCGCGACGTCTCTTGGGCCACAAACGGCGACACCGTGGAAATAGCCGCCCCGTGGGAATGCGGAAACTCCTGCTTCTCCAGCCGGCTGATGTCCGCCACCTGCGTCGGTGTCAAGACCTGGGGAAAACGGACAATCGCGGTTTGTCGTCCCTTGCCGGCTACAGTGATGGCGTCCTGCCCGACACTAAGCCCCGCATCGTGCATCATGGCGCGTACCTCATTGATATTCACGGTCTCCCCGAGGTCCATCTGCACCCGTGAACCTGCCTTAAAGTCCGTGCCGAGATTAAATCCCATCGTCAAAAAAACAACCAGGCCAATGACAGTAATGGCTAGCGACAAGGCGAAAAACCAGTTGCGGCGCCCAACGATGTCAAAACGCACCTTCACGGTTTCACCACCCCTCTCGGCGCCCCGTACCACCATGGACGGTGGACTACGCCAGACCGGGTGAGCAAAAGCAGCATCGCGCGACTGAGCAGGACGGCTGTCAACATGCTGATGATGATGCTAATCATGAGCGCCACAGCGAAACCGCGAATGTCCCCTTGACCAAACCAGTACATCACAGCGCCCGCGATAAACGTGGTTGCGTTGGCGTCGACGATAGTACGCAAGGCTCGCTTGTTGCCCGCGATAACCGCTGATTGCAGGCTCTTGCCAGCACGAACCTCGTCTTTCACCCGTTCGTAAGTGATAATGTTGGCGTCGACTGCCATGCCCATGCCAAGCACGAGCGCGGCCAAACCAGATAAGGTTAAGACGACGTGCATCCCAGAGAAGGTGACAAGGGTGAGATACCCATAGGCGACCAAGGCCAAGTCGGCCACCACGCCGGCCAGTCGATAGACGATAATCATAAAGAGGAAGATTAACGCCACGGCCGCGAGACCCGCCCATAGGGTGGCCTTTAAGGACACCATACCGAGAGTCGGCCCCACATTCATGGAGCTAATCAGCTTCAAGGGATACGGAAGGGCCCCGGCGTTGAGTTCTTTTGCCAACTCGGTCGCGCTTTGAACTGTAAAGTTGCCCGACAGCTGCGTCTGTCCGTTGGGGATTTCGCCATCTACCCTAGCAGCCGTCAAGAGTTGCCCATTCAGGAATGTGTAGAGGGTCTTGTTGGTGTATTGCTTCGTAATATCTGCCCACTTTTGCTTGTTCTTGAACGTGAGGTCGACCACGATGTTGCCGTACTCGTCCTGTGCTTCGTGGGCGCTGTTGGGCTGCATGTCTGCCCCGGTAATGAGCGGCTTCGCTTTGGGATCAGGCACCCATTTGCCATTCTTTTGCACGGCACTGCCATAGATCTCAAGCTGGGCGGTTTGGCCAATCACCCGTTCCGCTGTTTGCTGATTGAAATTTCCCGCCAACTCGACGCGGATTTGGTTCCCACTCTCCAACTCAATCACCGGCGAGGCCACACCGAGCGAGTTGACGCGCAGCTGCACCGCTTGCAAGAGCGCTTGTTTTCCAGCTTCCGTCAACGGCTTCCCTTGCGGCGGTTCAATCTTATACAAAAGGTCCATGCCGCCTTGCAAGTCGAGACCGAGACGAATCGTTTTCCAAATATTCATTGAGGTGCCTGCGGTCACGCCGAGAACCATGCAGACAATCGCTAGAAAGCCCAGAAAGCGGCCCCACCTCATCAGTGCCTATCCTCCCCTACCGCGCCGACAAAGGTGTTCGCAAAAGCGCAGTCACCTTTACGAACACCTTCCGTAAAGCGACACGACCTTTAGTATAATCAACCACGCTTACCACCGTCAAACCAACCCGTATCGGCAAACGGGCTGTTCTCTTTCTGCCCCGCCTTAAAGGCATTCAGTGTCGCGTAGTTCATGAACTGGCCGACTTGCAAACCAAGGATGGCTTCCACCATCCGGTGCAACGGCTGCGCCCCTTGCATGCGCTCGCGCACACAGCGCCAGATATCCTCTGCGCTGACCTGCTCATAGCCCAGCAAGCGGAACTCGTCTGCTTTTACTGCGCACAAATTCAGCAAATCTGCTTCGTACTCGTACCATTCCCGAGCCAACGTCCCTGGTTCACGAACGGGCCGGTCCTCCTTCGAAGTCATTCTCGTTCCCCCTACCCCTCACAGGCGCCGCTGTCATCCCTCAACACGCTTTCAAGCAGAGCGGCCGCATCAGCCTTTTACACTTACCATGTTTCGCCGCAATTGAAGCGGATTCCTGCAGCAGAACACGACTAACTCCGTCCCTTCGCGCATACAGATTCCTTTAGGACGTGCCCCGGTCTGTCCCAGGGGGCTTCGATGAAACCAATCTGCTAAGCCCGATATCAGTGGTTGTCCAGAAAGCGTCAGAACTCCGGGACTGTCGCTCGGCCTAAACGGTCTCCGGGCTATCGCCGGCCTGTACGGGATAACAGTCTAGTGGACTTTTGTCCTGGGGACCAGGCCTCGCTGGCGACCAGTGCCCCAATCTGGACGCGTACGATACATGTTTGCCGGGACCTCATCAGGTCCGCCGCTTGGGTCCGTTCCAGTCCGGCAAGGAGGGGTTACGCTCGTGGTTCGCCGATCCTTTTTGCATGGGGCTATGATTCTCATTGCCGCCCAGCTTGTCAATCGCATCCTCGGCTTTGTCTATCGGATCTTTCTCACGCGTCTGATTGGCGCCCAAGGTATTGGCCTGTTTCAGCTGGTCAGCCCCCTCCTGAGCCTCATTCTAACGTTTGTGACGGCCGGCTTGCCGGTTGCCATCTCGAAACTGGTTGCCGAGACCGTCGTGCAGCGGGATAAAGTCCGTACCCTGCGGGTTTTACGAGTGAGTACAGCCGTGATCCTCATGATGGCCGTGGTGTTCACGCTGTTGATGTGGTTTCTCCGCGGCCTTGTCCGGCGTTACTGGCTGACCGATCCGATGGCATACCCGACCTACCTGGCTATGATTCCGATTGTATCCATCATCGCCATCGCCAGCATCTTTCGCGGGTACTTTCAGGGGTTACAGGATATGTCGCCCCCTGCCTGGGCCTCCATCGTCGAGACCATCGTGCGCATCTTGAGCGTCTGGGTACTGGCCGCCTATTTTGTGCACGTCAGCCTAGCGTACGCGGCTGCGGCGGCAATGCTCGGGATGATGTGCGGGGAGTTGGCAGGACTCATCTTTCTCGCCATCCAATACCGACGTCGGGCTCGCGTCTCGGTCCTCTTCGCCGATGCGCCCAACCGTAGCCTGGAGACGACCAAACAAACCCTCTACGCCATCGCGGAAGTCGCCGCCCCTGTCACCTTGAACCGTCTCATTGGTTCTTTGCTGTACGCGGCCGAACCGGTGCTGGTCACGCGTGCGCTGGTCTTGGCCGGTTTCAGCGCGCAAACCGCGACCATGCTGTACGGCCAGTACGGCGGCATGGCCATCCCGCTCTTAGTGTTTCCCACTGTCTTCACAGGCGCCTTGGCCACCACGCTGGTGCCTGCGGTCTCAGAGGCGGCTGCGGACGGCCAACATGGGCGAATCCGCATCCGATTGATGCAGACCTGGAAGGCCACTGCCTTGGTGGGGTTCCCGATGTCGGTCATCCTGACGTTGTTCGCGACACCGCTCTGTCAAGCCATTTACGGAGAACCCGGGGTAGGTCCGATTTTAGCCCTCATGGCTCCCAGTGGATTTCTTCTGTATCTACGTGGACCACTAGCGAGTATCCTGCAGGGACTTAATCACGCGGGAGCGGCGATGCGCAATTCGGTCATCGGCGGGGTTGTCCAACTCATCCTGATGTACCTGCTGGCCGCCCGCCCTGGTCTTGGAATTCTCGGCGTGGCCTTGGCCACGTCGGCGTCCGTCGTCCTGACGACCACGCTGAATTTCATCAGCGTGTATCAGCAAATCGGATTTGCCATCCGGATCGACGATACGGCGAAGATTGCGCTGGCCTCCTTTGGCATGCTGATTGTCCTTGAGCTCCTTCGCCAATCGGAAGCCCCCAACAACACGGGGTCCATCCTGTTAGCCATCGCCATCGGGGGTCTCGTGTATACCTGGCTACTTGGTTCGATGCGAGTCCTCACCACTGTCAACCTCTCCCGCATCCCGCGTATTGGGCCCACTCTGGCGCGCATTCTCAAGTGCTTCCCGTTCACCGTCTGACCTCTGTAGGTCGGGGGCATCGCGGACATCGATATGTAACCGGCCATGACGGTCAATCGCCGCATACATCACATCCTGAATTTGGCCGTAGCCGCGCCGCTTGAGTTCGGATTCCAACCAAGAGCGGTCTTGACCAATCTGCGTTAAGGTTTTGCCGACAATCTGGCCATCCACGACGAGCGGCATAGGCATTCCGACCGGCTCTGCCGCAATCCCCGCGTCGGCCGGTGTCAACGGCTGGCGCTCAGCGCGCGGAAACACGCTTAACTCTCCCGACGTTTCCAAGATGGCAAATTCCACGTCCGCCACATTCGTGAATCCTTTCTCCCGTAACTGAGTCAATAGATCATGCATCGTGTAGCGGGCGCGCGCCATCTCCTTGTCACGAATGTGGCCGTGTTCAATCAGGACGGTCGGTTCCCCTTCAACCCAGTGCCGGAAACGATGGCTTTTTAACTGCAGTACGGCCACCAAGATTTGCAAAACTACGAGTGCCCCGATGCAAAAGACGGATTGAAGCAAAGGAACCTGCGTATCTTCCATGGGAACGGTCGAGAGCTCCGCAATCATGACGGAGACCACAAAGTCGAACACGGAAAGTTGGCCAATCTCTCGCTTGCCCATAAACCGCAGCGCGAGCATGACACACAGATAGAGAACCAAAATCCGGAGAATCAACTGCCAGAGCGGAAGTTCGAGCATCCAAGAGCGCCCCCACCTGCAAACTCCGGCGCCTAAACAATCTGGAACACGGCGCCTGACCATCAGTATGAGTCAAGCGCAGACGGGGTATGAGACGAAAACCGTTGGGGATCGAACTCCGGGGAGTAGACGGCAACACGGTTGCGCCCGCGCCATTTGCCCCCCCAATACAAGGCCAAATCCGCCTTCCTGAGCAAATCGCGGTCACGGCGGCCGTGGTGAGGAAACGTCGCATAGCCGCAGCTTACCGTGATGCCCTCCAGGCGCTGTCCATCGTAATCGACCACATGTCGGCTGACCGACTCTCGAATCCGCTCGAGAATCATGCCGGCCTCCTCCACATCCGCCGGCAAAATGAGGGCAAACTCCTCGCCGCCATAACGCGCGACCAGGGCCTCAGGGCCCGCAAGATCCACCAGGAGGTTGGCGACCGACCGCAGCACCGCATCGCCTGCCAGATGGCCATATGTATCGTTAAATTGCTTAAACAGGTCCACATCCACAATCGCGATGGACAGCGGCAACCCGCGTTCACTGGCGGTCCGCAGCCAGTCGTGCAGGGCCTGGTAGAAAAAGCGGTGGTTGTACAGCCCAGTTACCCCATCACGCCAAGACAACTCCTGAAGCTCCTGATAGAGCTTGGCATTCTCTAACAAAACCGCCACTTGTGCGGCCAAGGCGCTGACGTACTCCAAGGTGCCTCTAAAGGCGGCAATGTTAGCGGCACAACACAGCAGCACCCCATGCGCGTTGCCGCGTGCACGCAGGGGGACCAGCGCCAGACTGCGGAACCGTTGCGGAAGCCCATTGTCCGGCCGCAGCCGAGAGTCCTTTTGGCTATCTGGAATGTATACCGTCCCCGTTTCGTGGGCCACCTGCCAGACCAATCCGCCGTCTTGTTGACGCCACCCGTCCAATCGGTAAAAAACTGAGGTGTCTGTGGGATAAACGGCATTGGGGAGTAAAATTTCTCCCTTCTCATCGAGGGTGAAGATCGCGGTGGAATCCGCGTCGGTCAGTTTCATGGCCAGACGCGCCGCTTCTTCACAGATCCGATCAATATCAAACTCAGCCGCCAATCGGCCGGTCAGTTCATGCACCTGCTGCATCAGCGTCATCCGCCGATACATTCGCAAAAGTTGGCCGAGTAGCACAATGGGCAGGACGGCAACCGCCGAGATGAGCGGACTAATCGACTTGAGCGCCACCATCACGACGTCAAACGGCAAAGCAATTAGATAGGAAATGCCATCCCAACAAGCCACCTCAAGCGCGCTGCTCCAGGAAAGTCGCCCCCACAGCCAAGCGCACACCTGAATGAACAGATGGTTGACCAAAAAGAAACCTACCGCTCCAGCCAGGCCCGCGAAAAACAAGTGCACACCCGCTGCCACGGCGGTACCTGTAGGAGCCAGTATACGAACGATGAACGTTAACACCCAGGTACTGATGGCGTACTGCCCCGCGTTGAAAACCGAGTTCGTCCAGCGCGACCTCCGTGTCGGGATGAAGGGAGCGCACAGCTCGGCGATGACCATCACCCACATCGCTGCCGCACCGCCATAGGCGATGGCCACCCCTATCGGTATGGCGGCAATCAGCGACACCAACATCTTCCCAAGCGGAACCGGCATCGCTTCGAGCAGGGTGGCCATCACAAACCAATACAACAGCAACCACGGAGGAATCGAATGCAACTCTGGAAGTTCGGTACAAGCGAGAAGAAACCCGGCAACCCCAATTCCCCACTGAAATAGTTCAGCCACAGGTATCCGGTTCCTGTTCAAATGCCCTCACCCATTCAAAAGGCGCCCTTCCCACCAGAAGCGCCCTTTTTGTATCTCTCAAAATCGTCGTTGAAATCGGGTATCCTTCAATGTGGCGTTCTCTTTCCTTTTTTAATCCTTACAGACATCCGTTATTTTCTGAGATCGGTATGTCATATTGTACCATGACTTTCATAGAACTTGGGGGACCCGAATAGAGATAGGAGGGACTTGGGAACCTTTGCGAGGTTGTCCCCGGATACGCGCTTTGCATGAAAGGCTGCCTCCCCAACAAGGAGGAGAGAAGAGCACCCATGGGTGAATACCGCTCCATACGGCACTTTCCCGTGCTCTACGGGCTAACCTGGGCATTGGTCATTACCGTCACTGGAACCGTTCTGGCTACCCTATGGTTGCGCTTGATCTACGCCCCGGAAGCACAGCGGGATACAGCCGTTTACGCTATCCGCTGTGCCTCCGTCGTCATCGGAGCATTTACGGGGGCATTGAGGCAGGCTTCGCGCAAGAACGCTTAGACGATGGAGAGGAAACTATCCGTTCTCCCCCGCGCCCGATGCCTCGCACCTATTTGTCATCCGAGCTGGACTCGTCCTCCCCATCGTCGTCGCGCTGCTCGGCGTTGGCAGTCATCGCTTGCGGCGCCTCCTTGACCACGTTGGCAATCGCCTGTGGGACCATCTGAATCGCCACATTCGGGGCCACTTCGACGGTAATCCGTTCTTCCCCGACCTCGGCGACCTTCCCAAAGATCCCAGCCGTTGTCATCACCTCGGCTCCCGGCGATAACTTGCGGATCATCTCAGCCCGACGCTTCTGATTCCGCCTTTGCGGCAGAAACATCAAAAGATAGAAAAGGGCCAGGATGACAATGATAAAAATCAGGGAACTTCCAGACTGCAAATGGACTCATCCTCTCTCCGCGAAGCCCAGTCCAAACCCGAGACCAGGTGCGCGTTCACGAATTGTCAATTATTCATTATACCCATACTGTGTGTAGAATTCCTGCTTGTACTCCAGAAAACGGTCTTCGACAATCGCTTGACGGATGTTGGCCATCGTGTTCAGCAGGAAATACACATTGTGATAACTGGTCAAACGAATCCCAAGCACTTCATCCGCCTTGATGAGGTGACGAATGTAAGCCCGGGAGAACGTTCTACAGACCCGACAACTGCAGTTTTCATCCAAGGGCAGAAAGTCCTGCGCGTATTGGGCGTTACGAATGACGATCCGCCCCTTTGACGTCAGTACTGTGCCGTTGCGCGCGATGCGCGTCGGCAGTACACAGTCGAACATGTCGATGCCCCGCTCCACGCCCTCAAACAGGTCGTCCGGTGAGCCGACACCCATGAGATAGCGGGGCTTATCGGGCGGGAGCAGCGGCGTCGTGGCTTCCAAGATCTCATACATCAAGGGCTTCGGCTCGCCGACACTGAGCCCGCCGACCGCATACCCTGGGAAGTCCAGCTCCAGCAGGGATTCCGCAGCCTGACGGCGCAAGTCTAGGTATACACCGCCTTGGACGATCCCGAACAGGGCTTGCTCGTCCGGACGCCGATGCGCCGCCTTGCAGCGCCTGGCCCAATCCAGGGTGCGTCGCAGCGACGTTTCCAAGTAACTCCGCTCGGCCGGATACGGAGGACATTCGTCAAAAGCCATAATGATATCGGCGCCCAGTTTATTCTCAATCTCCATGACCGTTTCCGGCGAGAAGAACAGGCGACTGCCGTCCAGGTGAGAACGGAAGTGCACGCCTTCATCGCTGATCTTACGCAGGTCGGCCAAACTGAACACCTGAAACCCGCCGCTGTCGGTTAACACGGCGCCCGACCAGCGCATGAACCCATGCAGTCCGCCGGCTTCGGCAACCAGGTTCTCGCCCGGGCGTAGGTGAAGGTGGTACGTATTGGACAGGATAATCCCCGCCCCCATTTCCTCTAGTTCCCAAGGGGCCAGGGTTTTGACCGTCGCCTGCGTTCCGACCGGCATAAATACCGGGGTGTCAATCACCCCATGCGGGGTGTAAAGGCGACCCCTGCGGGCCATCGTCTGGGAGCTCTGGGCGAGGAGCTCAAAACGCACGGGATTCATCGGGCGCCCTCCCCCTTCCACTCGGCCTTGCGCGTAATAAACATCGCGTCGCCAAAACTGAAGAACCGGTACCTCTGCTCTACCGCCTCCGCGTAGACCCGTTTTGTGAACTCGGTACCCATCATGGCCGCGACCAGCATGATGAGCGTGGATTTTGGCAGATGGAAATTTGTAATCAGGGCATCGACGATGCAAAAGCGATACCCGGGATAGATGAAAATATCCGTCTCTCCCGGCCCCGCCTGAACCACACCAGACGCCCCCGCGCTTTCCAAGGTCCGCATCGCCGTGGTCCCCACGGCGATGACACGCCGGCCTTCCGCACGCGCTCGGTTGACCGCCGCAGCCACCGTCTCCGGAACCTCATACACCTCGCTGTGCATCGTGTGTTCCTCCACCCGCTCGGCCTTCACCGGTCGAAACGTCCCGATGCCTACGTGCAGGGTCACGTACTGAATCTCCACACCCTGTTTCGCAATCTCGTCCAACAATCGATGCGTGAAATGCAGGCCTGCGGTGGGGGCCGCCACTGACCCGGGCTGACTGGCATAAACCGTCTGATACCGTTCTCGGTTCGCAAGCGGTGTATGGATGTAAGGGGGGAGCGGCACCTCTCCGACCCGCTCTAAGAACCCGCTCATCGGGCCTTCTACCTCAAACCGCAGCCGCCGCAGTCCACCCTCAGCCACTTCTAAGACTTCTGCACGAACCCCGGTACAGGTGGCGCCCTCTCTGCCTTGGTGGAAAATCAGGCGATTGCCGACATGCAAGCGCTTGGCCGGTCGCGCCAGCGCCCACCACTCGTATTCCGCAACCGGGCGGGACAGCAACAGCTCAACCTTTGCCCCAGTGTCCTCCTTCTCCGCGTACAGTCGAGCTGGCAACACCCGCGAATTGTTCAGTACCAAGACATCGCCAGGGCGCAGATGTTGACCAATCTGCGAAAATCGCGTGTGGACCATCGTCTGCGCCACTGGATCGACCACCAATAAGCGCGACTGTTCCCGATCCTTCAACGGCGTTTGGGCAATCAGTTCTTCTGGCAGCTCGTAATCGAATTCCTCAACCCGCATCGCTATCATCCTTCCTCAAAGGCCACGGGCAACCAATCGAATCCTTATTATACGGGAACCACGTTGTTATCCCAAAAGCCAGATCAAAAAAACCGACCCGCTGGTCGGCGTGGAAAAGTGAATTATTTGGTTGTCTTGCTGCCACCTCTGTCTGACTCTGTGGCGTGCGGCTTGTCTCCGCCCCCATGAGGCCCCGTCTGTGCGCCCCCGTGCTGCCGGAACCGGTCTCGGGTCAGTGGAGGCTGTAGGCTGTGTCCATGCGCCCCCTGAGTACCCCCGGATGCACTGGCCGATGGAAGGCGATTCGAATGCACGTCCGTCCCATTGTCGGTTCTCCCATGCGTGGAACCCACAGAATGACCAGGCGCGGAGTGACCGGAATGGACGGAGGGGGATGCCGCCGCGGGCAGCGGATGGTGTGGCTCATGCGGCTGGTGGGACGCAGTGGCGTGAGACGGGTCTCCATGCGATGAATGCCAAGCCTGGTTCTGCACAGGGGTCCCTTTCTCGTCCGTCTGTGTTCCCCCCTGCGAGCGGCTTGTACCCCCCGAAGCCTCCGTCTGGGTGCCCGAACGCGCGACTGACGCGGCTCCTGGCAATCCGGACGGAGTCCCCGCATCCGTTGCCGCACTGTCTGCGTTCACCTGCACCCAGAAGGTCACGTCGCCGACCTGAATGCGAATTGACTGACCGTCTGAGAAGGCTTTCGAGTCGGCAGCGCCAGCCCCGCCGCCGGACTTTGCCGTCCCAGATGGTACCGCCCCGGCTTGCGCCGATTGATCTCGCGACGGTTTTTGGGTTCCCTTTTTTCCTTTGTGTGCTGCGTCAGGAGCCATGGAGGATGTGGATGACTTTGTCGTTGCACGGTCTCTCCCATTCACGGCAGAGCCACTTGCATTCGCGGTCCCGATGTCATGAGACGTCGAAGGAGATGCGTTCTCCGTCTTCTCCTCGCCTGTCAGAGACCGGAGCAGCGACGCAATTGCCGCGTCGTCACCGTTCTCAAGCGTTGTCAAAAGGGATTTGGAAGCCTTGGCGGCGGCCAGTACATCGGACAGTGTCGGACCCTGCAGGTCTTCCAAAGACACCGGCATTCCTTCTTTGTGGGCTGCCAGGTAAGCCGCTAACTTGCCCGGTGAAAGCTGCGCCTGGTGAGCCGTCTTCCAGACAGTCCGGGACACGTCCAGGGCGTATACGGCCGGATGTAGTTGCTCTGCCTGCGGATTTTCACGAATCGCCGATTCCACGGCGGATAGGGCCACCGTGCGTATATCATCGACGTCGTCATCGGAACCCGCTGGCGCCGCCGAAATTAAGATGGTATCTCCCACCGGCAGCATCTTCCTGTTGACACTCGTCTCGACCAGGTCATCCAACGCTTGTTCAAGCTGCGCGCCACGAACGTGAACCTGCGCCAGGAGCGTGCGCCCAGCGGCATTCAAGGGCGAAGCTTCCATCACCCGCGTATGCTGATCCACCGTCAACGAAACGCTTGGATTCATGTCCAAAGACACGTAGGCATAAGCCCGTTCCGGCGACAACATACGGCCAGCGCCAAAAATTCCGATTCCCAAAAACACAACGGCTGCAACCGCTGCCGCAGCCACTTTATACCAAGCGCGTGTCCACCATGACCTCCGTGCCTGCCAGATGACTTCGGCACCCACCGTCATGCCCTTTTGTCGCGGAATGCGACAGAAATCGCCATCTCGTGTTAACACGATGGCATGCCGATGTGTGATGCCAAGCACAATTCCCCTTGGCATCCGGCTGCCGCCTCCTTTCACCCCAGGAAAGGCCGCCCAGGAAGTGAATCGAACACCACCTCCCGGCATCCCCTAAGAAATGTAATCTTGGAGTGTTCCATAGTCGCCGGACAACAGCAAAATCACGGCGAGGATATACTTTCTCTGTCTTTCCAACGTCTTTCGAGAAACCGACACACGCTCCTGCAGGAGTTTTAAAGGCAAGGCCCGGCGTTCCATCACGTAACGCCGCATTTCCTCATCCTCAACAACCAAACGAGCCACTTCTATGGCGCTTTGGCGCGCATCAGCGTGCTTCGGAGAAATATCAACTAGTTCCTGAAATGACAAACCAAACTCATGCAGTCGTTTTGCGTACTCTTCAATCTCCTGCCGACGGCGCTCTTCCTCTTGCCGTCGTTCATGCGCATCGAGAGAGGTCCGCACCTCAACGTAGTTGATGACGTTATCCCCCTCATCCACTACGTCGAAGTCGGTCCATGGCACGGTGCGTCCGTGCAGCCGCTGCGATCGGAAGTAATCAATTAAGCGCCTGCGGATAACAGTTTCCGCAAACCCGAGGAAGTTGACCTTCTTGGCCGGGTCAAATCGATCTATCGCTTCATTCAACCCCATCAAGGCAATGCTGAACTCGTCATCCTTGTCTGGGTCGATGTAGCGGCGCGATGTCTGAGATGCAATCCGCAGCACAAACGGCACGTACGCCTCAATCAGGTCGTTGCGGGCCTGTTTGTCCCCGGACTGGGCCAATTTGAGCAGCGGGTAGAGACGTTCGGGGTCCTGCGACGTTTTGCGTCGAATGGGGAATCCCCCCACACCTGCCACCTCGCTCTATGTAGATTCGTACCCCGCGGGAGTTTTTGGGGGGCTGGTCGAACACCAGCACCCGATTTGGCAAGAAATCGCGATTTGAGAGGTGGTCCCGAAAGGGGTACACGCACTTTACATCTCGTTTCGGTTCGGTTTTGTTCCTTCCCCCACCTCTGCGCCCCATCGTTCAAGCGGAAGCGTCCTGTGCAGGTGCTCATAGGCGCGCACCGTCACCACCCGTCCACGCGGGGTCCGCTGAATAAAGCCCATTTGAATGAGATAGGGTTCATAGACATCTTCAATGGTGCCCGCTTCTTCGCCTATAGCGGCGGCCAAGGTATCCAGCCCGACCGGACCGCCGTCAAACTTGTCGATGGCGGTGGTCAACAGTTTGTAATCCAACTCATCCAGTCCCAATCGATCTACATGCAGGCGCCCCAACGCTTTGTCGGCCACCTCACGCGTAACCGTGTGCTGTTTATGCACCTGCGCAAAGTCGCGCACGCGCTTGAGCAGCCGATTGGCTACACGCGGCGTTCCGCGACTGCGGCTGGCGATTTCCCGCGCGGCTTCCTCGTCCAATGCCAGTTGCAGAATCCCCGCCGTGCGTAGGACGATTTGAGTCAAATCCTGGACCGAGTAATAATCCAGGTGCGCAATCACCCCAAATCGATCCCGCAGGGGCGCCGACAACAGGCCCGCACGGGTGGTTGCCCCCACCAGCGTGAACGGCGGGAGGTCAAGCCGCACCGAGCGCGCGGTCGGTCCTTTGCCGATGAGAATATCGAGGGCAAAGTCTTCCATGGCGGGATACAACACTTCTTCGACCGCGCGCGGCAAGCGGTGGATTTCATCGATGAACAGGACATCGCCGGGCTGCAGATTCGTGAGCAGGGCAGCCAAATCCCCCGCCCGCTCAATCGCGGGTCCGGATGTAACGCGGATACTGACCCCCAACTCATTCGCGATGATCATCGACAGCGATGTCTTGCCGAGTCCGGGCGGCCCGTACAACAGTACGTGGTCAAGGGCTTCCTGACGTTCCCTGGCCGCCTGAATAAACACCCGCAAGTTGTCCTTAACGGCCTGCTGGCCAATGTAGTCGTCCAAAAAACGTGGGCGCAACGTATCGAGGGCCGCATCCTCGCGGTGCCACTCAGCGGCCACCATGCGTTCCTCCATCCACGTGCCCCCTTCCCTATCGTCCATCCGTTTCCGTTTACGCCCGCACGCCAGCTAAGTGACGCAGACAAGCACGGATAGCTTCCGCCGCGTCAGCCGGCTGGCCTTGCACAAACACCTGAGCCACGGCCTCGGAAGCTTGCCTTTCATTATAACCAAGCCCTATTAGGGCCTCAACGACGTCCATGGCAAGGTCGTCTGCCGGCAGAGTGCCCTTGGATGGAGAACCCGGACTGGATGAGGTTTTCGTACCGGATACCGGAAGGACTGCGGGCACCTTTTCACGCAGCTCCAGGATGATACGTTGCGCGGTCTTCTTTCCGACGCCAGGAAATCGGCACAAGGCGGCCGCGTCTTCCTTGAGCACGGCGGCATAAAACTCGTCCCGCTCCGCCTCGGACAAGATTTGCAAGGCACCTTTCGGGCCGATGCCCGAAACCCCAAGCAAAAGCTCAAACCAATCTCGGTCCTGTTCGTCGAGAAACCCGTACAATTCGTCCGCATCCTCGCGTAGGTGGCGATACGTATAGAGAAAAACATCCTGCCCGAGCCTCACCTGGTGCATGACCGGCGCGGGCACCAGCACCCGGTATCCGATTCCGTGCACATCCACATCGAGATAACTTAACCCGACGTTGTGCACCTTACCGCGCACAAACACAATCATGCTTGCGGCCCCCCTCGCAGGCGGCCCGGCCACCGCTCGGATACCAGACGGAGCGTCAGAGGTGCCGCGTGTGCGTGCGTGATGGCCAGCGCCAGTGCGTCCGCCGCGTCATCCGGGCGCGGCCGCTCAGCCAGGCCCAGTAACATGCGCACCATCTCCTGAACCTGACCTTTCTCCGCCTTGCCGTAACCGACCACCGCTTGCTTGACCTGCATCGGCGTGTACTCCGCGATAGCCAGATTTGCCTCGGCCCCGGCCAGCAGTGCAACCCCCCGCGCCTGACCAACGCTGATGGCCGTTGTGGTGTTACGCCCCATGAACAACTGTTCAATGGCCATGACCTCTGGACCGGTCCGAGCGATAAGGTGATTCAACTCGTGAAAAATGGTTTGCAAGCGTAATGCTGCGGGCGTATGCGGAGGGGTCTCGATGCAACCATAGACCACGGGTTGCAAGCGAGACCCTTCCGCGTCGATGATCCCGTAGCCCATTCGGGCTGTCCCTGGATCAATCCCAAGCACACGTGTCTTGTTCACAGTCTGCCACTCCTACGCCACCACATGGGTGGCGATTATAAGAATCGGTTCTCCTTTGGGAAGCAAAATTCCTACTTGACAAAGGTGCATTAGCAGTAGCCTTACAGACACAGAAAAAAGTTACAGGCGGACCGTTGGTTCGGTCCGCCCGCATTCGTACTAAATCTATCAATATGGCCTCGCCCGATGTGGCTTCGAATGGCTTCACCCGGCGACTTAGGTTGATGTAATCGCAGTGAGCTACGGAGCAGCCCCCCCAAGTTTCAGGCGCGAAATCATTACACGGAGCGCTCACTGCCGGGCCCTGGCACTTCCCGCACGTATACCGGCAAATGGAACCATAACGTCAGACTGTGGTCCAAGCGCCAGCAAGGATGCTCCGCTGCAAAACTGACGACCGCATCCGTTCGTACAGGCCGAACAGCCAACTCACCGCGGCCGTCGCCGTACAGCGTAAGGAAGACCGCCTGACGCTCTGGAGCGTCGGCAATCCACGCGTCCTGAGCCGCCTGCGGCGAAACCGCGGCCCGCTGGTCAAAATCGGTCACCGCCGGCGTATCCGCCCACGCCCGCGGTGCCGCCGCACAGGCTCCCAGGAGAACGGCCGTACCGCCGATGAACACCTGCATCCACATCCGCGCGCACCGGCCACGACCGCTTGCGGCCAGCCCGTGCCCGCGGGCGCGACACCGTGACATGCTCCCACCTCATTTCCTGTCGGTTCAGGTGTAGCATGCCACCCTCGACACCCCTTATGCAGGGTTCTGATTCTGCTTCCCATCCGTCCAACAGACACCTGTCCTGCCAATTCAGGCGGTTTCCGTAACCTCCAGATTCGCGTACACGTTTTGCACGTCATCGTGCTCAGAAAGGGCGTCCAACAAGTCCAATACCGACTCTGCCTGGTCTTCGGACAGCGGCACGGTGGTTTTCGGCTCATACGTAATTTCCGCGTCCTGCACCGGCAGCTTTTGCGCCTCCAGCCCATCCCGGACCTGTGTAAACACCTCCGGAGCGGTGACGACAACAAACTCGTCCGACTCCTCCCGTACGTCATCCGCCCCCAGTTCAAGCGCGGCTAAAATCAGGTCGTCGAGTTCAATTCCCGCCGCCTTTTCAATACTAATCCGGCCAATGCGTTCAAACATCCAAGCGACACATCCGGTCTCGCCCAGGTTGCCGCCGCGCTTGGAGAAAATATGGCGGATGTCCGCTGCGGTCCGATTCCGATTGTCGGTCACGATTTCCAGCATCACAGCCACGCCGTGCGGACCGTAGCCCTCGTACACCGCCTCTTCATAATGAACTCCAGGCATACTGCCCGTGGCCTTCGCAATCGTGCGCTGAATGTTGTCGTTCGGGACGTTGTTCTGCTTCGCCTTTTCAATCGCCACGCGCAACCGGAAATTGGTTTCCGGATTGCCGCCGCCTTCTTTGGCCGCGTTGTAGATATCGCGCGACAGCTTAGTGAACAACTGTCCCCGAATCGCGTCCTGCTTGCCTTTTCGCCGTTGGATGTTGTGCCATTTTGAATGTCCTGCCATGTATCATAACCTCCCATTGCGGAGATAACGGAAGTCCATGCCAGCAGATTTCCCCAGAACGAGCGCATCCTGCGACGCGCTTCCATAAATTTGACCATCCGGCTCGTAGACCGCTGCCGCGTACAATCCGTGCTCGTCCGATTCTTCGACGAAACTGAAGTCCGACGTCATCTTGACTCCTCTGACTGTTGCCGTCGGACAGGTTGCGGTCCGCCTCTCAGTATAAAATTCCTCTCTGTCCGACGGCAAGCCACACAATCACCTGACCGTTAGGCATCAAAATGGACCGGGCGGGAGCAAGCGATCCGCTCGCACGCGGCCAAAACGCTCGCTGTAATCGCGCCGCCAGGCTAATAGGCGTTGGCGCTCCTTATGGAGTGCAGCCCAGATGCGCAGGCGGCCGCTTTTTGGACAACCCTGGCTGCACCACTCGGCCAGTGTCCGGACAAGAACGTCTGGGAAGAGCAGAACTCTCCAGCAGCGCTCCTCCTGAATCTCCGTGAGGTACGCAACCTCCCGATAGGAAGCCATGAGGGCGGACACTTCTGTCGGGTTAGGCGGAGCAAAATACACTGTATGGTTGAACAACTGCATCACGTCGAGGAACGGATCGTCAATATCGGCGTGATCAAAATCGATGAACCCGACGGGATAGGAGAAATCCGACATGCTCGCGTCACCGGCCTGAGTCTGTCGGTGCGCACCCATCGGCTTCAGCCAGATCAGGTTATGCGGCGCGGCGTCACGGTGGCAGAAGGCCACTTCGCTACAGGCTCCAGGATAGAGGCTTTCCACGTCACAGGCGGTTGCCATGGCAAACACCCAGGAACGGCTCCGTCCAAGTCCCGGACACCCGGCCTCCGCCTCCGGCCAGGTCCGCTGCAGCGTCCTCAGCTTCCCCTGCAATCGCTGAGCAAACCGCGCCGCGCGACCATGTACGCGCAGATATGGTAGCCATGGCCGCGACAGTCGGTGTAGGTTGGCCAGTGTCACCAGCGCCAAAAACCGTTCTGTGGCATCGGCCAGACATACGTGGCGACCAGGCAGCCAAGGCTGTAGGTAACCGGATGTGCCATCTAGACGCAGAATCATCCGGCCGTCTCGGGTAGGCAACGGCGCAGCCAAAGCCAGGCCGTGGAGGCGCAGCCGCGCCGCCAACCACACCAGCTCCGCCAGCCGGGCTTCGTCGTCGCGCTGACCAACGGGCTTCCAAATGTACCGCCGACCGGAGGTGTCGATAACCCCAACCACGGTCTTCATGGGCAGCAAACACCGAGGGACTATCCCATAATGAACGGCGAGCAGCCGCATTAGGGCGGACCCGGTCATTGTTCTCCGGGCGTCACATCGTCCTCGCTCGCGGACTCCATGAAACGCCAACCCTTTGCCCCGTTCCAACCTTTTTCCCCGTTCCAGGGGATGGATTCTGAATCCCACGCCCAGGAGGAGCTATCATCCCAATCATCCCAACCATCCGCATAAGCCACACCGTACGGCGACGGCGGATACGGCATGCCCCAAGTCACGTACGGATAGCCGCCCATGCGGTAAGGAAAGTGGGTATGCGGTCCTGGATACGCCCCTGGTGGATACCCGTACTCCGGCCCTGGAGTGGTTGCAGGTGGATACCCCGGACCGGGTGCGGGCGGATACATGGGAACTCCGCTGGGATATCCGCCGACTTGCGGCTCGGGAACCGTGGGATAGCCCGGTGGTGTCATGGGCGGCGCCACGCCGGTATAATCCGCAGCCACCGGTTGACCGGCACCCGGTCCCATCGAAGGAGCGCCCTCGGGCCACGCCGCGCCAGGATGAGTTAGCGGCGCCTCCGGGGATGGCCCCGTACCTGGCACGTAGACGATGTCTCCGGGCGCTAAAGTCGACTCGTGTGAGGTATTCATCTGTTGGAGTTGGCTCACCGGAACCTGAAACGCTTGACTGATGGATTGCCAGGTCTCCCCCGGTTGAACCACGTGCGGCCATACGAAACCAAAATACGGAGGAATGGATTCCCCAGGGCCGTTCGTCAGGGCGCCACCGCCCGGCGGCGCCATACCCGTGGACGCACCTGCTTGCGCCTTGGCGCCGACTGGCACGCCGGTCCCCGCCGTTTTGTCCGTCGTTTTACCCGCAGTCGATTTAGGTCCCGCCTGTCCCTTCTGCAACTCGGGAATCAAGATGACCGTGCCTGGCTGCAGTTGATTCGGATCGCGAATTTGCGGATTCGCGGCCATCAACAACGGCAAGCGGACGCCGGTCCGCTTGCTGATCTTCCACATTGAATCGCCTTCGCGTACAATATATTTTTTCATCCGTCCGCCTCCTACATCGCGCTATCCCGCCGCCATGCGGCGCGGATGCGCATCTGCAACCAATATATGCAGGAGCCCAGAGGATGCCCAATGTCTCCACAACTTCGGCCGGCGAACTGGTATCCAGTTGCGCCACTACATTTCGAATTTGGCTACGCGTTTAAACGGCAGCGGACAAAACGGCGTTTGCCGACCTGAATGACCATCCCGTCACGCACGTCAATCTCGGCGTTCACATCGTCCACCCGCTCCCCGTCTAGGCGCACCCCGCCCTGCTCGACAAATCGGCGCGCCTCGCTGCGACTGGCGGCCAGTCCGAGCTGCACCAGCAGTTCCACAATCCATACCCGCGGCGTCGCCACGGTCGCTTCCGGGATATCCTCCGGCAGTCCACCGGCCTGGAATACCTGCTGCCACCGCGCCACCGCCTGGCGGCTGGCCTCCTCACCATGGAATCGACGCACCAACTCGCTGGCCAGGCGCATCTTGGCATCCCGCGGATGCAAAGCCCCGTCTCGTAACCCTGCCTGGATGCGGACGAGCTCGTCCAGCGGAACCTCAGACACCAGCTCAAAATACCGGGGCATCAATTCGTCCGGAATGGACATCGCCTTGCCAAACATCGTATGCGGGTCTTCAGCCACGCCGATGTAATTTCCCAGGCTCTTGGACATCTTGTGTACACCGTCAAGGCCCTCCAACAAGGGCATCATCAAGGCCACCTGTTGCTCCTGCCCAAACTCTCGCTGCAGGGTGCGTCCCATCAACAAATTAAATTTCTGATCCGTCCCGCCCAATTCGATGTCGGTGTGCAGGTGCACGGAGTCGTACGCCTGCATGAGCGGGTAAAAGAATTCGTGGATGTGAATTGGTCGGTTCTCCGCAAACCGCTTGTGAAAATCCTCCCGCTCCAGCATCCGTGCCACGGTCAGCGTCGACGCTAAGCGAACCACATCCGCAAACGTCAAGGGCGCCAGCCAATCCGCGTTGTAAACCACTTCGGTCTTCGTCTCGTCCAGCACCTTGAAAATCTGCGCGACGTACGTTTTGGCGTTTTCCTGAACCTCCTCCGGACTCAGCTGCCGACGCGTTTCCGATTTATCGGTCGGATCGCCAATCTGACCGGTAAAATTGCCAATGACCAGGTGAGCCACGTGGCCGAGGTCCTGCAATTGACGGATTTTCTGGAGCACCACCGTATGACCGAGGTGAATGTCCGGGGCGGTCGGGTCGAGCCCCAGTTTGATGCGCAGCGGTTGCCCCGTGGCAACCGAGCGGCGCAATTTGGCCACCAGGTCCTCTTCGGGGACAATTTCGGCCACTCCCCTGCGAATCACCTGCAGTTGGTGTGCCACAGCGGCTTCCTGCTCTGGCGTGAGTACGTAATTCTTCTCCGTCATGCTGGTCTTCTCCCTTCTCGACTACCCTCACCGGCCCGCACGATTGCCCAAGAAAAAATCCCCGCCCCTACGGGACGAGGATGCTCGCGGTACCACCCGAATTGCCGCTGACCTACATCACGGCCAGCGGCCCACTCTGTGGCGGTAACGGAACCACCGGCGCCGACTCACGCCGACGCACCTCCCAGGCCGTAACTTCAGTGAACGGGTCGACCGGTTTGCACCCTCCACCGGCTCTCTGACACGACTCCGCTCACCTACTGAAACCTGTTCCTAGGCTGTTTTCCGGGCCGAATTTTGTGCCAGTATATCAATCGTCAGACACCCTCGTCAACCGTTTGCCGTGCCCAGAGACTACCTCTATAATCAGGGTAATTGGGAGGGGGTATCCGTGTATGGGCGACACGCCGAAACGGCCTTCGGACGGGCGGCCAGAAAAGGGGCATACCGCACCCGATGCACGCACGCCGACGGCACGTTCCGAACGGTCGCGCAGGCGGCGCATCGTTATCGCGATTGTCAAAACCGTGTTGATGTCTGCCGCCTCGTTGATTGTCCTCGGGCTGGGCGCGGGAGTAGGTTACGCAAAAGCCCTGCTCAAAGGCTTGCCGAGCATTTCGGCAGCAACGTTTACAAACCTCAGTCAACCGTCCGTGGTCTATGACCGAAATGGCATGGTGATTGGCAAATTCGACCAAGATGGAACAAGACAACCCATCTCGTCCATGAAGCAGGTGTCGAACAATCTGGTCGACGCGTTCGTGGCGGGTGAGGATAAGACCTTCTGGACGAACATCGGCATCAATCCGGTGGCAATGGGCCGAGCCTTGTTACAAGACGTCACCCACCACCACATTGAAAGCGGTGCAAGCACGATTACGCAGCAGACCGTCAAACTAGCGGTCTTCCCGGAACAACAGCAGACTTTGCGGCGGAAGGTGCAGGAGATTGCCCTGGCGCTGAAACTCAACCACATCCTGACAAAACCTGAAATCATGACGGATTATATGAACTGGGTATGGATGGGGAATATGGGCGGTCGCCAGGTTTACGGTGTGCAGGCCGCGTCGCGCATCCTGTTCCACAAAAGCGCCAAGGACCTGAACTTGCCGGAGGCCGCGTTTTTAGCGTCCATTCCGAATAACCCTGCCGAGCTGACGCCGTACCGTTTTGACACGAAAAAGAACCACTACGTAATCGATCCGTCCCCTGTTATCCCCAGGCAGCATTACATTCTCGAGCAGATGCGGAAAAACGGCATGATCACCGAGTCGCAATATAAAGATGCCATGTCTTTTGATATCAAGAAAGACCTGCACCTGCCTCCGAAAATCTCGGTTCAATATCCGTACCTAATGCTGGACGAGATTAAACCTTGGCTGGAGAAGCAGCTGGTGAAACAGGGGCTGTACACTAACGCACAACAGGTGGACGCGGCGCTTCCGACGGCTGGCTACAAAATTTACACGACCTTTGATTTACACATTCAGGACCATATCGATCAGGTGCTTGCGGACCCTGCGTTTTACGCGGGCACCCAAGCAACCCGTATCGGGCCCAATGGAAAAGCAATTCCCAATCCGTTTGAGGCCGGAGCGGCCCTGATTGACAACCACACTGGGGCCATTCTCGCACTCGGCGGCGGAGACGGCAAGACGAACGTAGACCACTCCGATGTGCCGAGACCCCCCGGGTCTTCTATCAAGCCACTGGTCGATTACGGTCCGGCTCTAGATATGCATGCCATCACGGCAGCGACCCCACTGGAGGATGCGCCAATATCTTATTACAAAAACGGCAATGTCCATGATGATGACATGCGCTGGCGAGGGGTCGCGACGGCGCGACAGGCCTTGACGTGGTCGTATAACGTGCCGGCGATTGTCGTGCTCCATGACATCGGACCAGAAAACGGGACTAAATACCTAGAGAAGATGGGGATTTCCCCGGGAGACAAGACCATCGAAGGCCGAACGACTCTTACGCAGGGTGACCTGCACCGACTATCCACGGCCATTGGGGGCCTGCACTATGGTCTCACCGTCCAGCAGATGACCAGCGCCTACACCACGTTGGCCAATCAGGGGGTCTGGCACCAGTCGTATTTCGTCTCGAAAATTGTCGGACGGGACGGTCAGACCGTATACCAGGTTCACCCGCAGGTGCACAAAGTGTTCTCGCCGCAGGCCACGTTTGTTCTCGACAGCATGCTCCGTGATGTGGTGACCCAAGGGACGGCCACGATGGTGAATCAGCACTTCCCGGGCCAATACATCTACGGGAAGACGGGAACTTCCGATGACGAACACGACGGCTGGTTCATTGGCTTTACACAGGACTATACACTCGGGCTATGGACGGGCTACGACTATCCACAACATATCCCGTCCAGCGTGTACAACCGGAAATTCACCATGTGGAATGACATTATGGATCCGTTGCTTAAAGACCATCCATCGACCAAACCCTTGCCGCGACCTAGCGGCCTTGTCCGTGTCGCCGTCTGCAAATATTCCGGGCAGTTGCCCACGGCGCCATGTAAGGTGGATGGAGATGTGTACACAGAGTGGTTTATTCAGGGTACCCAGCCGACGAAGACGTGTGATGTTCACGTGCAGCTGCCGTACGTCGTGTATCAAGGGAAGAAATACCTGGCCACGACAAACACACCCATCAACGAAATCGAAGTGGGCATTTTTCTCAAGCTGCCGTTTTCCATCAGCCCAAATGTGAAGACGGAGATCAGCTCTGAGCTTGCACCCACCCAGCCAGACCCGCGTGGAGGTATCGTTTTGTCCTCCCTGTCCAGTGCCAGATTGGCGGCACGGCCAGCGGCGCCGAAGCTTAGCGGTAGCCTATTCGGCGATGGAGTGGAACTGACCTGGTCGAGCTCGGATAAAGCGACAGAATACAGTGTTTGGCGAGCGCTGAAGGCGGACGGACCATACGTGAAAATTGCCGATCATGTTCACGGAACTCAGTATCTTGATAAGTCGGTGCTGCAGAATTCCGGTTCCGTTTACTACCGGGTCTATGCCTTGTCCGCATCGGGCCTGTCGAGTGCATCCAACACCGTGGCCGTTCAACTGAAAGGACCCAGCAGCCCACCAGCCAACAGCACGGGCAACAGCGCCGACAACGGCACCGGCGCAGTCACGCCTCCGCAGGCACCGGGTAATCATGCAAACACTCCGGCCCCGGCAGGGCCCGGCCAAAACAGCGCTAATTCCCCACGGTCCGGAGATGCCCAAGGCGCCGACAACAACCAAAACGGGACGTCGAACGAACCGCAGTAAGGCTGGCTGAAAAGTGAGGATTTAACCCCTAACGGGTTCTGTTTTGGAAGCAAAGTTACAAACAATACAGCAAATGGAGCGTGATTTCGTACAGTGAATCGCGCTCCATTTGTTCTTGTTACGTCAAGGATGTTGAACACCGGCCCCCCGCTACCTATATGTTCAAAGTCACCACGGTGGCTCCATCGCCGCCTTCTCCCGGTCCCCCGGGCGCCCAGGACTTGACGTGCTGGTGATTGCCCAGAAACCGGCGTACCCCATCGCGCAGAACGCCGGTTCCCTTTCCGTGAATCACCGTCACCCGCGGCAAGTGGGCGACCACGGCGTCATCCAAGTATTTATCCACGCGGTACAGGGCCTCGTCCAGAGTCTCCCCGCGGACGTCCATCTGCAGGGGCACCGACTTCACGGCACTGCGGCGGACCCCGGCGGTCTGCGCCTGCGCTTTCGGCCGCTCTAGGAGTTCAACCTCATCTGCGTTCACCTTCATTCGCAAAAGCCCCAGCTGCACGACGATTTCTCGGCCACCCTCCGCGACCTCCACGACCTCGCCCTTTTGTCCGACGGACAGCACCCGTACAACGGCCCCCACTGGAATCGATTCCTGCGTCGTTTTGCGATCCGTTCGCGGTCGCTCCATCGCGTCGGGAACCGCAGATTCCAGGCGTTTTCGCAGCTCTACAAGCTCATGGTCTTTGACGGTCTCGGCACGTAGCTGCCGCAATTCTTGAATCACCGCTTCCGCTTCCCGGCGCGCGTTCTCGACGATGGCCTTGGCCAGGGCCGCGGCCTCATCGCGGCGTCGCTGTTCCTCAGAGAGCAGCCGCTCGTTTCGTCGTTCCCAAGCTTCACGCAGCTCCTTGGCTCGCGCTTTTTCCTGCTCCGCCTCGGCCAACGCCTCCTCTGCCTGTCTGCGGGCCGATTCCATCTGAGAAATAACGTCCTCCATACGTATGTTTTCCGCTTCCAAGCCATGGCGGGCGCGCTCCACGACCCGCTCGGGCAGACCGAGGCGGGCCGCAATCGTGATGGCATTGGAACGACCGGGCACCCCCACCCGCAGCCGGTAGGTCGGGCGCAGCGTGTCCACGTCAAACTCGACGCTCGCGTTCACGGCCGACGGGTGACGGAACGCGTACGCCTTCAGTTCCGGATAATGGGTCGTGGCGATGACACGACTGCCACGTGCGTAAAATTCATCGAGTATCGCCATGGCCAGGGCCGCGCCTTCGGACGGATCGGTCCCCGCGCCGAGTTCGTCGAGGAGGACAAGGCTATCCTTGGTGGCAGACTGCAGCATGGCCACAATGTTTCGCATATGGGATGAGAATGTGGACAGGCTCTGTTCAATGCTCTGTTCATCGCCGATATCCACGCAGAGGGTCTGACACCATGCAACCTCGCTCGTGTGTCCCGTGGGGAGAAAACACCCAGCCATGGCCAATAAGGTGAGCAATCCGACGGTCTTTAGGGTCACCGTCTTGCCGCCCGTGTTCGGTCCCGTAATCAATACCATGTGAAATGATTCGCCGAACCGGATGTCCAGAGGGACCGCCTCTGCACGGGGCAGCAGTGGGTGGCGAGCCTGTCGCAGGTCCCAGACTCCGTCCAAGCGGATGCGCGGCCGCAAGGCATCCTCGCGCTTGGCCCATTCCGCCTTGGCGAACCAACTGTCAAGCAGAGCGAGAATCTCCACGTTGGCGAAAAGCGGTTTACTGATAGCGCCCACAGCCTGGGAGAGGGTGTGGAGTATCCGTTCAATTTCCCGCTCTTCCTCCACCGCCAAGCGCTCGGCGCGTTGGTTTTGTTCAACGACTGCCTGCGGTTCAATATAAACCGTCGCTCCGGAAGCCGAGTAATCCCGGATGATGCCGCGAATCTGATTCTTGTACTCCACACGCACCGGCAGACACAGACTGTTGCCGCGCATGGCAACGATCGGATCTTGGAGAATCTTCTGGTGAGAACGTAAAAATCCATCCAAGACTTCGCGGACACGCGCCTGTACCGTCCGTCGTTCGGCGCGCAGCTGGCGAAGGGTTGGGCTGGCCTCATCGAGCACCGTCCCGTCGACATCGAGCGCATGGCGAATTTTCTCTTCCACCGTCCGGTCCTCAAACAATTCCTGAACCGTGTTCTGCAACCGGGGAAAGGATTCCCCGCCATGGCGGAGGATATATCGACGGATACGGCGAGTCGCCTCGAGCAAATCCGCGACCGCGACCAGGGCGTGCGGGCTGAGGGTGCTGCCAATTTGCGCATTCTGCAAACTGCCGCGAATGTCGCTCACCCCTCCGAACGGTGGCACACCAAACTGAAACAGCATCCGCAACGCTTCATCGACACACTCCAATTCCTCGTCCGCCGCCTCAGGGGTTGGCAGACAACGCATGGCTTTGATGCGCTCTCGGCCCAGGGAAGTAGCGGCTCGTTCCACGATCTCGTCTATGACCTTGTCAAATTCCAGGATGGTATATGTACGTTCGTCGATGGCCATCATTCAGTCCTCGCTTCCGACGCCACATAGCTCCGCCCAAACCGGGAGACACTGAGACCGGGCGACGCATAGTGGCCGCAAGTTCCAACCCATTGTAGCACATGAGAATGCCGGATTGCGGACAGGCTAAAGGTACAACGCATGGAAAGGAGGAGCGGCATGAACTGGCTGGGAACGATTGTCCGCTTCATCGTATCCGCTCTAGTCCTGATGTTTGTTGGGTTTCTGGTACCCGGTTTCACAGTGGTAAACTTTTGGACCGCGCTGGTGGCGGCCGTGGTGATTGCCCTTTTGGGGTGGGCGGTCGAAGCCTTGTTCGGGCGCCGCATTTCGCCCTACGGACGAGGATTGGTCGGGTTCATCGTCAGTGCAGTCATCCTTTACCTGACCCAACTCGTCGTACCCGGCATGCGGGTTACCGTCCTCGGCGCGCTGTTGGCCTCGCTGGTCATCGGCATCATTGACCTGTTTGTTCCGACCGAATTCCGTCGCAGTCGGGATACGTAAACCCAACAGCTCGTAGCAAATAAAAGGAGACGATCTTTGGCCTGGATCGTCTCTGTTTTTTCTTTCGAGTTGCATTTGTATTAATTTCCACTAAAGATTGGAGGCGGCGTGTTCGGTCGTCACGGCAAAGTGTCTTTGTTCAAACCAGGAGGCAATCTTCGACTGGTTTAATTGTTGCTGCACGCGGGAATTGGGTACGTAGTGTAAAACCAGAGTCAAGACGTACATCACGGCCAAGGCAAACACGACACTCGCCACAAGACCGGCCAATCGATTCAATTGGGACAGAACCGGTAACCGAAAAACAGTATCCAAAAACCCAATCAGCACGCGCACCACGACAAAGATAACGACAAACGCGAGAAAGAATGCAAGCGCGCTGTTGGCGTCCCCGAGCCACTGCCCAATGCCTGGTGTGGATGTGTGGGGAATCCAATGCGTCTGTGCGAGGATGGGGGCGATGTACGGACGCAACCAAAGCGCGCCCACATACGCCACACCCACCCCGACAAGACGCATCACCTCACGAAACAGCCCTTGTTGATACCCTTTCCACGCCGCCAACAACACCACAATCCCGATGATCAAATCCAACATGTCCAAAATGGACACCCCACTCATAGCTGCAATCAGGAATCCCGGCCGGGATGCTCCGATTCCCGTGTCGCTGCAGCCGTTTGCTCTTCCAACAGCTCCAGCAACTCCTGGTATTCATTCTGCAAGCGAATGAGCTCATCCGCTAAGTTGATGGCTGCCAGTACTGCAACACGCCGCGACTCAAGCTGGGGGTTTGCCTTGGCCACCTGCTCCATGACCGCATCCACTTTATCCGCAACCTGACGCAGGTGCGCGACGGACGCGTTCCCGCGGAGCGTGTATTCCGTACCAAGGATGAAGACGCGTGCGCGGTTCACTTCTTCTTCTTTCGCCACGAGGAGCCCCCCATCGCATGAGCATGCCTTATTTCACACGGGATGATAAGAGAGTTCGTGCCGAAGCCGTCAAACTCCTGCCCGACCATCGATTTTTGCGTCAGCCGCGCAGGCGGGCGCCAAATCGGTCGGCCCAGGCGGCGAGAATCGCCTTCTCCACCTCTTCTGTCTCTTCATCCGTCAGCGTCCGCTCATCCGATTGGTACGTAAAGGTCACCGCGACGCTCTTTTCACCCTCGGGAATCCCTTGTCCGACATATACGTCAAACACCCGACAGTCTTGGAGAATGTCGCCTTGGTCTTTCGCCACCTGGCGCGCCTGGGCCAGTAAATCGGCCGCCTCCACGTGGTCAGGGACCAGCACAGCCAAGTCCCTGCGGATAGCTGGGAAGCGCGGAAGTCGACGCACCTTCCACACTCGGTCCCACTCCGTCTCCAGGAGATCCAGGCGAAATTCCGCGTAAATCGCGGGTCCCGTCCCGAGTCGGGCCGCGGTTTCCGGATGCAGCTCCCCGATACTGCCAATCTCCTGCTGACCATCGAGAACGACACGGGCGCACCTCCCAGGATGCAGCCAAGAAATGGTTTGATCCGGACGAAACTCCACACGGTCACGCAGGCCGAGACTCTCCAACCAGCCTTCGAGGACGCCTTTAGCATCGTAGAAGTCGTAAGCGCGACCGGGTTGCCAGAGGCGGACGGGCTGCTCGCCGAACCACAGGCCCGCCCATTGATTGACTTCTTGCGGCTGTTTCGTCAGGGGCAGTTCCTCCGGCCAATAGACGCGGCCGATTTCGAAAATGGCCCCTCCCTCCACACCGTGACTGAGATTGTGGACAGCCACCTGAGCTAAGCCGGGCAGCATGTGCGTCCGCAAGGCGATGCGCTCATCGGACATCGGGCGTAGCAGCGGAATCATCTGCCGATACGGAGAGCCTTCCGGAATGCGCAAGGCGTCCAAAACGTCCGGATGCCATAAGGTGTACGTGAATACCTCGTGCATGCCTTGTGCCGCCAACACTTCCCGGGTTTGTTTCCGCAGCCGTTGACCCGGCGTACGCACGCCAAGGGTGGTTGGTCCCGTCGGGAGCGTCGCAGGGATGTCGTCGTAGCCGTGCAGGCGGCCAATCTCCTCCACTAAATCGGCCTGTAAGCGAATGTCGGGCCGTCGCGTGGGAACCCCGACTTTCCATACGTCCCCCTGGCGTCGCTGTACCGAGAACCCTAAGCGGGTGAAAATTCGTTCCATTTCTGTCTCCGGCAAGCGGGTACCCAGAAGCTGGTTCGCCGCCTGCGGTGAAAAGGGAATCGATACAGGCTGTTCGGAATCCCCCTGTTCTGCGCAGACAAGCCCGCCAACCGGCGTCGCCCCCGCCAGCTCCACCAAGAGCTGCTTGGCCCGAATCATCGCTCCACGGACAGCGAGCGGATCGATCCCTTTTTCAAATCGCTGCTGGGCTTCCGAACGTAGTCCTAGCTTTTGCCCGGTGCGACGAACGCTGGCCGCGTCAAAGCGGGCCGACTCCAAGACCACGCGCCGGGTGGCCGCAGTAATCTCCGAGTTTTCACCGCCCATCACGCCGGCAATGCCGATGGCCCGGTCCACATCCGCAATCACGATGACGTCCTCATCCAACTCCCGCGCCTGCCCATCCAAGGTCGTAATCGGCTCTCCAGGGGCGGCCTGACGGACGATAATCGTGCCCTTTCGCACCTGATCAAAGTCAAACGCGTGCAAGGGTTGGCCCCACTCGAGCATGACATAGTTGGTGACGTCGACCACCACGTCAATTGGCCGCACCCCCATCGCCAACAGGCGCATCTGCATCCACAAGGGTGACGGTTTGATTGCGAGACCCTCCAATACCTGCGCCTCGTACCGCGGACAACGGGGCGTCTGCAACGCCACTCGCACTGGAGACGCACCGGTGTCCAACGCTTCCGCCTCAACTTGGCGATCCGGAAAACGAAGGGGTCGTTCGAACAAGGCGGCTGCCTCATAGGCCAGACCGCGCAGAGACAAACAATCGCTGCGGTTGGGCGTGAGGCTGATATCGAGAATGACATCGTCCAGGCCGAGCAGCTTCACCACGTCCGCACCAACCGGCGTATCCTCAGGCAGGATATACAGCCCTTCCGTCTGCGCCTTCGGCAGCCAGCGTACTTCCAGCCCAATCTCTTTCGCTGAACAAAGCATTCCCTCAGAGTCGACCCCGCGTAGCTTCGCCTTTCCGATGGACCCACCGGGCAGCTTGGCACCGACCAAGGCCGTCGGGACGTGTTGCCCGACGGCCACATTGGGAGCCCCGCAGACAATCGTCAACGGCGCCTCCCGTCCAACATCCACCCGGCAGACCTTCAACCGGTCGGCGTTCGGGTGCGGCTCGCAGTTGAGGACACGGCCAACGACCACCCCCGTGACGCCCTCGACCCGGGGCGTTACGGATTCCACCTCAATCCCGGCGCGGGTCAAAGCTTCCGCTAGGTCGTAGGCCGAAATCCCGTCTAAATCCACGTACTCGGACAGCCATCGATAGGAAACTCGCATACACTTCTCCCTTTCATCGCGACCTTATATGCCCTCGGTCGGAACGCCCTCGCATCTGACCTACCTAAAGGTTCGTCAACACGTATGATCAAGCAGTCGTAAACTGACGCAGCAAGCGCAAATCGTTCTGATACAACAGGCGAATATCATCAATGCCATACTTCAGCATAGCAATCCGCTCCGGACCCATACCGAACGCAAAGCCACTGAACTCGCGACTGTCATACCCGGCGCCGTCCAGCACATGTGGATGAACCATGCCAGCGCCGAGAATCTCCAGCCAACCGCTATGCTTACAGACGCGGCAGCCACGGCCTCCACAGTTGGTACAGCGGACATCGACTTCAGCGCTGGGTTCCGTAAACGGGAAGAAGCTTGGCCGCAGACGGACCTCCTGCTCGGGGCCGAACACCGCTTTCGCGAACTGCAAAAGCACCCCTTTCAGGTCGCTCATGCGGATGCCTCGATCGACCACCAACCCTTCAATTTGATTGAACGCGTGCGAATGGGTGGCATCGTCTTCGTCGCGTCGGTAGACTCGGCCGGGGCAAATCACCTTAATCGGGGCGAACGGCCGCATTTTTTCCATCGTTCGCACCTGCATGGGCGACGTCTGCGTGCGCAGCAGGAGTTCCTCAGTAAGATAGAACGTATCCTGCATATCGCGCGCCGGGTGGTCTTTAGGAATATTTAACATCTCGAAGTTATAGCGATCCGTTTCCACCTCGGGACCTTCGGCGATGGAAAACCCCATACCCAGGAACACGTCCTCAATCTCCTGGATGACACGTGTCAGCGGATGCAGAGACCCGCGCGCCGGGGCTCGCCCAGGCAGGGTGACATCGATGCGCTCGGAACGCAGGCGTTCGGCCAAGGCTTGCTCCTCAATCTTCTGTCTTGTCCGGACGAAGGCATCCTGAAGCGCTCGTTGCGCCTGGTTGACCGCCTGTCCGACACGAGGCCGCTCCTCTTTCGACAGATTGGCCATTTGCCGCGACAGCTGAGCCAAGGGGCCCTTCTTGCCCAAGTACTGGACGCGCCAAGCCTCCAGCTGCTTCCCGGCATGAGCGGCGTCCAACTCCGCCCCGCGGGCCACGTCGTCCAATGCTGCCAACGCCTCATCGCGAAGGCTGCTAATTTCCGCCTGCAGCGGATGGGTCGTCATATCTGCCACCAACCTTTCCCGCAAAACCATGGCTTTCTCTGAGTTCACACCCAATATACGTGGGTTGATGCCCCTATCCACATGGGCCACGCGATAAACGCGTACCCATGAAAAAAGCAACTCGCCCCAAGGGACGAATTGCTCGCGGTACCACCCTTCTTGACGCGTCGCGCATATCCGTGTCCAACCACACTGCGCGCCGGTCCACTCACGATGAGATAACGGGATTCTCTCCCGGCCCGCCCTACTGCACAACCCCGCTCCTTTTTTCTCGCGACTGTCTCGTGACGCAAGGGACCACTGCGTGGTTCAGGCAGGCAGCTCCAGGGTGAACTTCACGCAGACCATCTTCTAGCGCGCTCGCAGTCTATGGCGCAGCCTCCCTGGCAGAGACCGTCCGCGCTACTCTCCCCTTCACAGCTGTTGGGGTTTTTCACTTCATCGAAAAATCCGTTGCCTTATAGTATACGTAAAGTCGCATGACAAGGCAAAGGTTTGTCGACAGCAGACAAAGGTTTGTTTCCGTAGCGTGAAGGTTGGTCGGCTTTGGCCGGCACGCTCTGCATCGGTCACTCCGCTCCTTCAGTCGCTTGGGACGCCCTCATCCGCAACGCGACCCCGGTGATGAAAGCCAGCGTCAGGTGAGCGGCCACCCGCGTCGTCAGGTCGCGGACATCTTGGGACGGATCGGCACAAACGATGTCCATCATGGCCACATTCGGCTGCATCCCCAACCACTCCAGCGCATCCACGGTCTCTGTAAAGGAGAGGCCGCCAGGGCTCGGCGCGGGTACCCCTGGAACGAGGCTTTGGTCGAGCACGTCCATATCGAAGCTGACATAGACGCAGTCGGTGCCACTGCTCGCGGTGTGCCAGGCCTCCTGAACGAGTGCCGCCAGCCCCTGTCGACGCACCTGCCGCGCGGTCACCACCGTGACGCCATGCTGCTTGACGTATTCGTGGTACGCTTTGGCGTTCACGTAATCGCGCAAACCAATCTGGACCATGTGCCGCCCTTCGACCCGCCCGGATTCCAGAATCGTACGAAACGGCGTGCCGTTGTGACGCCCCCCATCCTCCAGGTTGCGAACATCGTGATGGGCGTCAAAGTGAACAATGCCGATATTCTCTTCACGGGCGCGCGCCATCCCTAACACGGCGCAACCGGTCGTCGAGTGGTCTCCCCCCAACATGACCAACGGCGCCAGGTACGTCTCCCAGTATGACGCCACCGCCGCCTCGATGGCTTCATGACAGCGGGCAAGGTCAGTCAAGTGCATGCGCACGTCGCCGAGGTCGACCACCTTCAGCGACTCACGGAGGTCCAACTGGTGTTCGAGGCTATAGGGCGTGAGCGCCTGAAACGCGGTCCGGATGGCATCCGGCAGCCGAAATGCCGCCGAGTGGCTGATGGACGTTTTGCTAAGCGGCGCGCCAAGCAGAGCGAGGTCGAAGCACGGCCTAACCCCAGCGTCGTCCGGGTACGGCTGAATCCAATCGCTGACCTTCGGATCGAGGTGGTCGCGAAAACACCAGCCGGGACGCTGCACGTGAGCTATCATCACGCTTCACCCCCAGTCGTCCTCACATCCGCCGCCACGACGCGCCCGTTATCCACCACCTGCACGCCACGCTTAAACACGGCGCGAATGTGATTGATGCCAAAATGATACGGGATGTATGCCAAGTCATCGGTCTCCCAGACACAAATATCCGCCTGCTTGCCGACCTCAAGGCTGCCAATGCGGCGCCCGCGGCCGATGGCGTATGCGGCGTTGCGCGTGACGGCCGTCAGGATTTCCTCCGGCGTCATCCGGTACAGATTCGCGGCCAGAGCCATCATCAGCTGTAAGGATTCACTGGGGCAGCTGCCCGGGTTATAATCGGTCGCCAGCGCCACCGCCCCCTCCGCCTGGTCGATGATAAACCGCGCGTCAGCCGGTTTCGCCCCCAGGTTCCACGACGTACCGGGCAACAGCACCAGGATGACCCCCGCCTTGGCGCAGGCTGTGAGCCCCTGCGAAGAGGCGTGAATGACGTGATCCACGCTAACGGCGCCCAGTTCAGCCGCCAGTTCGGCACCGCCCAAAGGCTCGATTTCATCCGCGTGCAATTTGAGAGCGAACCCCAACTCACGGCAGGCAGATAGGTATTGGCGACTCTGCGGAACGGAGAACACCCCGTCCTCACAGAAAATGTCGCAAAACTCAGCCAGACCATCACGCCGTACCTCGGCCGCCACCGTCCGCATGTGAGCCAGAAACCCATCCGCGTTTCCCCGATATTCCGGCGGCAGCGCGTGCGCCCCCAGGAACGTGGACACCAACTCCACCGGCTGTTCGTTCTCAAGCCACCGGGCTACCCGCAGCTGTTTCAACTCCGTCTCCCGGTCCAGGCCATACCCGCTCTTCGCCTCCACGGTCGTCACACCCTGCTCCAGCATGCGTGTGAGCGACAGACAGGCCTGCTTAACCAGCTCCGCTTCCGTCGCTTGCCGGGTTTCCCGCACCGTCGCCAGAATACCCCCACCCTGGCGCAGGATGTCTAGGTAGGGCACCCCTTCCAGCTTGAGGCGCAACTCGTTCGCGCGCGATCCCGCATGCACCAGGTGGGTGTGCGGATCGACCAGACCGGGCGTGATCAAACGGCCGCCGGCATCCCACGTCTCTGCCGGGGTCAGGCCGGCTTTGGCCGCAGCATGGGCGTCGCCGACGAACACGATGTTTCCGCCGCGAATCCCGAGCACCCCCCGCTCCATCCATCCCACATCCCGCATCGCCTGACCGCACCGTGCTCCACTGCCCCCGGCCAGTGTGGCCAGGCGGCCGTTTTCAATCAGCAGATCCACCTGCACACGGCACCCCTCCTCACACACGTCACCTCACACTCACACGCTGCCAGTTACGTGCCCATCGGGATGTGGACCCCCCGCGCTTTCGCTACCTGTTTGGCCTTCTCGTAGCCCGCGTCTGCGTGACGGACGATGCCCATGCCTGGGTCGGTGGTCAAGACCCGAGCCAACTTTCGCTCCGCCCGGTCCGATCCGTCCGCCACCACAACCATCCCGGCGTGGATGGAATACCCCATGCCCACACCGCCGCCGTGATGGACCGAAATCCAGCTCCCGCCAGCCGCTGTGTTGATGAGCGCGTTCAGAATCGGCCAGTCGGCCACCGCGTCGCTGCCGTCCTGCATGGCCTCCGTCTCGCGGTTCGGACTGGCGACCGATCCACAATCGAGGTGGTCGCGGCCAATCACAATCGGCGCCGAAATCTCGCCCCGCCGCACCATATCGTTGATGGCGAGACCAAACCGGGCGCGCTCTCCGTACCCCAACCAGCAGATGCGCGCCGGCAAGCCCTGAAAGTGAACCTTTTCCCGGGCCAACGAGATCCAGCGCCGCAGGTGGTCATCTTCCGGGAATAGGTTCAGCACCAATTCATCCGTTTTATAGATGTCGGCCGGATCGCCCGACAGCGCCGCCCAACGAAACGGCCCCTTGCCCTCGCAAAACAGGTCGCGGATGTACGCCGGCACAAACCCGGGAAAGGCAAAGGCATCCTTGACCCCTTCGTCGTACGCCACCTGCCGGATATTGTTGCCATAGTCAAACACCGTACTGCCCCGCGCTTTCAGGTCGAGCATCGCCTGCACGTGCACAGCCATGCTCGCCTTCGCGCGGCGTATATATTCATCAGGAGCCGACTGGCGCAGCGCCAACGCCTCGGCCAGCGTCAGACCCAGCGGGACATAGCCGTGAAGCGGATCGTGCGCAGAGGTTTGATCCGTCACGAAATCCGGTACCACCCCGCGTCGGACCAACTCCGGCAGCACCTCCGCCGCGTTGCCCAAGAGGCCGATGGAGAGCGGACGGCCGGTATCCTGGGCCGCATGCGCCCGGACAAGCGCGTCGTCGAGCGACGTGGCCATCTCGTCCAGGTAGCCGGTCTCGATGCGCCGCTGGATACGCTGGGCATCAACTTCGACCACGATGACCACGCCTTCGTTCATCGTCACCGCCAGTGGCTGCGCGCCGCCCATGCCGCCAAGTCCGGCCGTGACAGTCAGGGTTCCGCGCAGGCTCGATAAGCCCTTTTGTTTCGCCGCCGCTGCAAACGTTTCGTACGTGCCCTGCAAAATCCCCTGCGACCCGATGTATATCCACGATCCGGCCGTCATCTGGCCGTACATCATCAGGCCTTTCTGCTCCAACTCGCGAAAGTGGTCCCAGGTGGCCCAGGCCGGCACCAGCATGGAGTTGGACAGGAGCACCCGTGGGGCATCCTCATGGGTGCGAAACTTGCCGACCGGTTTCCCGGATTGAATCAACAAGGTCTCGTCGTTCTCCAGCTCTTTGAGGCTGGCCACAATCGCTTCCAAGCACGCCCAATTGCGCGCCGCCTTGCCGATGCCCCCATAGACCACCAGGTCCTCGGGCCGCTCTGCCACCTCTTTGTCCAGGTTGTTCATCAGCATCCTGAGCGCCGCTTCCTGTTCCCAACCTTTACATTGTCTCTGACTTCCGCGCGGAGCGCGGATTTCTCGCACCATCGTTCGGCCACCTCCCATGCTCTCAACGTACGTCAAGCTCTGACAGAAGCACGAATTGCCAACGCGTAAAATCAGAGAGGTTCTTCGGTTATCCATCCCAGAATACGTACAAGTGAAACTATTCAGACTCTTAAACCCAAATCAAGCTCGGCATGGCAGTTGCGAAAGGAGATTTGCCCGTCCCGGAGCGATGGTCGCTTACTTCGGATACTTGGCTGGAACGGGCGTAGGCATCCTCGTCTACTTGCTGATTGTTCTGGAGGTACTGGCCATCACCATGGTGAACCTGTACGAAGGGAATGTCGGTGGCGACGACGGTTAGCGCATTGTGGTTTGGCGAGGCACCAGAGCGGCGCGATAGCGATTGGGATTTGTCTTGGCCGTGGTCGCCGCAGCCCTGTACTACCTCCCCATGAAGGCCCGTCTTAAAACGAACAATCTTGGAGCGGATCAAGAAATCGGCCAACCCGCCCCCTGATACGCAGCGTCCCAAAACATGTACTCAAACCGACTGGCGGTGACAAACCGTTCGCGTAGGCGGTCAATTCGCCAGTCGGGCAGACCGGCCGCTAGTTCATCCAGACATGACCGTAGCCAGGCGGTCAACTCACCAAAGCGTGGGTCCGAGTACTGTTCCACCCAGGCACGATAGGGAGAATCTGGTGTCAGCTGGTTGTCCGCAGCGAGCTTACACCCCACCTCCCAATACAGCCAGGCGCAAGGCAAGAGCGCAGCAAGGAGTTCTGCCAAATCTCCGTGCGCCGCCGCATCCAGCAGGTACTTCGTATACGCGAGGGTGACCGGCAGCGGCTCGGTCGTCTCGAGTTCTTCTACTGAGATACCAAACTGCGCAGCGTAGGCGCGATGCAAGTTCATTTCGTGATTCAAGGTCGATTGGAGCAGGTCGGCAAAGCGGGCGGCCCACTGAAGTTTTGGTGCTTTCATCACAGCCCAGGCAAACAGCTTGCTGTAATCGATAAGGTACACGTAGTCTTGACACATGTACTGCCGAAACTTCGCTAGGGGCAGGCTATCCGCTGCCAGTTCGCGCAAAAACGGGTGATCCATCGCAGCCTCCCAGACTGGCCGCGCCGCGTCATAAAGCGTCTCGGTCACCGTACCGGGCATTCGCGTCCCGTCCTTTCCGGTAGCTTCTCAATCCTATTCTACCACGCATGAACCGCGAAAAAATCGGTAGACCAAGTTAAGCCGCAGCGCGGTGAAGGCTGTCGAAACGCCAGGGCATCCAAGGTCAGCCTTTGACTGTCAGCCTTTGACGGCTCCATTCGTCAAGCCGCTGACAATCCACTTCCGAAATACAATCACCAACACCACAATCGGCACAATCGACACCACAGAACCGGCGAAAATGGTGCCGTACGGCACGTTGTACTGGCCGCTAAAGAGTGCAATGCCAACCGGAATGGTGCGCATGTTGTCCGCAGAGTTGAAAACCAAGGCCATAAAGAATTCCGTCCACGCGGCAACAAACGTGAAGACCGCGGCCGTGAACAGACCCGGTTTGGTCAGCGGTAGGAAGATGCGCCAAAACGACTGAAAGACGGTCGCCCCATCGACGGTCGCCGCTTCAAGCAGTGCCCCCGGCACCTGCAGGAAATAATTGCGGAGGATCCAGACGGCAAACGGTAAGTTGAACGCTGTATACGGAATGATTAAGGCTTGGTATGAGTTCAACCATCCGGCGGTGCGCAGCAACATGTATAACGGCGTGACAATGGCGATTGGCGGAAACATCGAGATGACCAACAACGCAATCATCAGGGCTCCCTTGCTTCGGATGGGCAAACGCGCCACGGCAAAACCGGCCATACTCGCCAAAACCAAGACCAAAAACGTGCTCACCACCGACACCAAGACGCTGTTTTCAATGTAATGGGCAAATCCGTAGCGATGAAACGCGTCAGAATAGTTACCGAAGGTAAAGTGTCTTGGTAAAAAGGTCGGCGGATACTGACTGATTTCCAAGCCCGGCTTGAAGGAAGTCAGTAACATCCAAATGAACGGAAGTAAAATGAGCACCAAGAACGCAATCAACACGATATAGCCAAACACAGTGCGGGACTTCGATTGAACCATCAGGCTCCCTCCGATTCAACCAGGGATCGGAACGCAGACAGAAACACGAGACAAACCACCAGCACCATCAGCACTGTGGCAACTGCAATCGCGGTACCGGTGCCAAAATGCAAGTTTTGGAACAACGTCTCATACCCGAGAATGGCCAGCGACTCGGTTGCCGTTCCGGGCCCGCCATTCGTTAAGACAAACGGCAGGTCGAAAACGCCAAACGCCTGCAAGATGCGGAACAAGCCGGCGAGGGCGATGCTGCCGCGAAGCAGAGGGAAGGTCACGTGCCAAAACGCGTGCCAGCGGTTGGCTCCATCCATATAAGCGGCTTCATAATACTCATCGGGAATCATCTGCAACCCAGCCAACAAGATAATGACCACAAACGGGGTTGTCTTCCAGATATCTGCAACCATCATGGCGATAATCGCTAGGCTCGGTGTTCCCAGCCACGTGACAGGCGCCCCGATTAGATGCAGGGCTTGCAAAATCGCATTGAGAACTCCGTACACTCCGTTATAAATGTAGGCCCACATTTGCGCGGAGATCACCGTGATAAGCGACCAGGGAATGAGCATGATGACAAGCGAGACATCCTTCAGTCGACGTACGCCATTGATGGCAAGAGCAATCAACATCCCGAAGAACAGTTCAAGGACCACAGTGACAACCGCGTAGTAAACGGTGAACCAAACACTGTGCCAGAACAAACCGCTGGACACAATGGCATGATAGTTCGACAGGCCGGTAAACGATAACGAGAATCCACTGCTTGTCAACTGCACATCGTTGAGACTCATCCAAACGGAGTACAAAATCGGAAATAACGTCACGGCCGCAATCACGATTCCCATCGGCAACAACATGCCGTACCCAGTGCGGCGCTGGCTGTCTAGAAGCGACTTGTCCCGCGGGGACGGTTCCGTAACGGACCAAGTCTCTGTTCGACTCATCGCCATCTCCCTTCCCTCCGTACCGCCAAGAAGCGGGACCGTCCCCGCTTCTTGGAACACATTTCCGATTTATTTATAGACCACCTCTAGCGCACCACCTCTTAGAGCCCGCCGTTACCGCCCAGCGCAGACTCAATCTGCTTCGAAGCATTGCTCAGTGCCTGATTCGTGCTCACGCTTCCCGCCAAAGCCGCATTGACATTGGAATACACGGCTTTCGCGATGGCCGGGTAATTCGGATTCTGAGAGGGCCGAGATACATACTTGACCTTTGGCACAATCGCAAAGATGGGGCTCTTTTGCTTGACGGTCGGATCGTTCTGCACCTGTTTGTTGGTGGGAATCTCACTAAAGTCTTTAGCCAGAATGGTCTGTGCCTCTTTGCCGGTCATCCAGTCGATGAACGCCAAGGCAGCCGGGAGATTCTTGGTATGCGGGTTGATATATAGGTCCCAACCACCAATAGTGCTATAACCGGGGCCGCCAGAAAACGACGGGAGCGCCGTCACACCGACTTTCCCCACCACCTTCGAGGCTTTCGGATCCTGCGAGCTTGGCCAGGCGTACGACCAATTGCGCAAGAAGGCCGCATTCCCTTCCGTGAAGACGTTGAGGGACTCGTTCTCTTGGAACTGCACTTCTGAAGTTGGAGATACCCCGCTGGTGATAAGGCCGCGCATAAAGTTCAGCGCTTTCTTTCCAGCTGCGGAGTCGAGAGCCGGCTTCCCGTCACTGCCCAACACCTGTCCACCAGCGTCCGCCAGGTACTCGTCGAAATCGCATAACAGGCCTTCATAGGACGCCCCCTGCCAGACAAACCCGTACTTGACGAGGCCCTTTTTCTGCAAAATCTCGGAGTCCTTCTGTACGTCCGCCCATGTCTTCGGCACCGGAAGGCCCGCCTTCTTCAGCAAATCCTTGCGATAATAGAGGAAAGCCGTATCGACAAAGAATGGAGCCGCGTACACCTTGCCTTTATAGGTCGCCCCTTGGACCAACCCGTCCGCAAACCGATTCCAGAAAGAATTCGGAACGAGACCGCTCAACGGCTCCGCCAGCTGGTTTGCCGCAAACTGAGCCGGCCATACGACGTCACCCAAATATACGTCCGGGGTGTTCGATCCGCCCCCAATCGCGGTCGTCAGGCTGGCACGGTCAGTGTCTGTGTTGCTGTCCTGGTTTTGCAGCTTCACTTTGATGTTCGGATATTCCTGTTCAAACTTCTGAATCAACGTCTTGCGCAAACCCGTGTGCGTGATAGGCGGCGCCGCCCAGACGATGGTCCCCTTGGCATGGGAAAAGTCGATGGGCTTACTGCCCCCCTTGGCTCCCGCGTTTGCGGTGTTTGTGGCATTCGCCGTGTTCGATGGACTGCTGCTTGTTCCACACCCGGCTACAACGCTGCACGCAAGGAGCGCAGAAACTCCGGCCGCCATAGCTTTGTTCTTACCTTTCATCACAGGACCCCTCCGTGATTGAGATCTTGATGCACAACCGCTGCATCATCTATCGTGAAATGGCTCGTGCATCCGACGATGAAAACAAGCTTGATTCGTGCGCAATCACTCTTACCGTGCCGCGCTCGATAATTTGATGGGGAAGCAAGTGAATGCCCCCATAAGCCTCCTTCGATCCGGTCGCAATCGCATGCAACAGGCACTCGACCGCCTGGCGGCCAATCTCGTGAAACGGCTGAGCCACCGTGGTCAGCCCCGGGGTCATCATTTCGGCCACGTGTAGGTTGTCAAAGCCCATCACCGAAACCTCGTCCGGAACCCGCAACCCGTGTTCCGCGAGACAGCGGATCGCCCCCAGGGCCATTTCGTCGCTCGCGGCAAACACAGCGGAAAACGCGTCCCGCCCCACTCGGGCCACGATACGGTTCATCGCGCGATAGCCTTCGTGAAAGTGAAAATCCCCGTAGTCTAGGAGTTCAGGATGATACTCCAGACCGTAGTGCGCGAGCGCCTGGCGATAGCCTTCAATGCGAGTGGCGCCTGCCACATCGTTGTCCGGTGGCCCGGCGACCATCGCGATGCGCCGATGTCCCCGAGTGATGAGGTAGGCGGTCGCATCAAACGCGGCTTTTACATCGTCCGTACGAAACGCGGCCAGCGGACGAATGCGTGAGTGGGTCAAGGCCAGCACCACCGGAATCCCCAAACGGTCAATCATGGCCTGGTAATCGTCCGTGATCGATCCGCTCGTAAAGATAATTCCGGCCACCTGATGCTGTTTCAGAAACGTAAACCCGTCCAGCGCCCGGTGTTCGTCCAATTGAGCATCGAACAGCAGCACCTTCATCCCGTGCGCCCACGCCGCCTCTTCAATACCCTGATAGAGTTCATTGAAAAACAGGCCATGGATGCCCGGTACCAACAGCCCAATCGTGTTCATGTGCTGAACACTCAAACCGCGGGCAATCGCGTTTGGCCGAAAATCGAGCTCCTCCATGGCCCGCTGCACCTTCCGGCGCGTTTCCACTCCGACTTTGTCTGGGTCATTCAACACACGTGAGACCGTGGCTGGGGATACTCCAGCGTGCTTTGCTACAGTGCGAATCGTGACCTTCATCGACGAAGCCCAATCCCCTCCAGAAGCGCTTTCATAAAACAGTTTCATAAAACGGTTTCAATCGTATCACGTAGACACTATAACGAAAACGGGGGCGCGTGACAAGAGGGGGAGTGGCCCCGATTCGAAAAAGGACGGGAATTCCTATGGTTGTGCTCTGGCGGCGCTATGGGTCATTGCGCGCGGTACCCTCCGTCGATCACGACGGCCTGGCCGGTCACGCTGCGGGCCTTGTCGGACGCGAGGAAGACGGGGTAATCGGCAACCTCCTGCGGAGTGAGCAAGCACCGCTACGGAACAAGCGGGTAGATCACTGTCTACAGCACGCGTTCAACCGGCACATTACGTGTCCGTGCCAAATCTGCCAGCTGGTTGCGAACCAACGGCGTATCGACGTATCCTGGGGCACAGGGCGTTGACCGTGATCCCGTGCGTCGCGCCTTCGAGCACAGCCACTCGGGTCAAGCCAATCACCCCGTGCTTCGCCCGAGTTGTAGGCTTCCTCCCGGCAAAACCAGTGAGGCCGTTCACAGAGGCGATGTTGATGATACGGCCAAACCCCTGATCTTTCATCCTCGTACAGTCGATGGTAGGGGGGGCATCCTCCTCGCGAACGAGATCCGTATTGGCGGCCGCATGATGGACAAACGGTACAAGACAGTCCCAGTTGCCTGCGACGAACAGTTGTATATTGGTTTTGGTTTCTATATTTTACTATTATATAACACAAGGCGTTTATCCTGCGAGTAGAATAAATAAACGCCCAAGGGACGAGCCTAGGGCGTTCTTTCGTTATTTCGTTTGGTTCTCTGTCTGTGTCGACCCGTATCCAATCAAACATTGTGCGAAGGTAACGCATCCTGCCCATCTTGCAACCATTCCGACTGAATTCGTTCCATGGTCTTCCCACTCGTTTCCGGTACGACTACCTTCATGAAGGCCGCCATGACGATACAGCAGAAGGCAAAGATGAAGAAGGTCCAGGTGGCGCCAATGGCCTGCAGCAGGATGGGGAAGAATTGGGCCACTAGGTACGTGGCAAACCAGAGCGCAAACGAAGCGACCGACATAGCGCGCCCGCGGATGGTGGTCGGATAGATTTCGGATAACACAATCCAAACCCCACCACCCCACGACAACTCATAAGCGATGGTGTGTAAAAACACCATACCTAGTACCAGCCACGTGACCATATGCGGCAGCGCGAACACGATGCCCAACACCGCGAGGAAGACCGCCATCGCCCATCCGTTCCACACGAGCAACCGCTTACGGCCAACGCGATCGACAATCATCATCAAGACAATGACAAAGGCCACTTTGATGGCACCAATCCACACGGTGTCGTAAAACGAAGCATTTTGCCCGGCGCCGGCGGCCTTAAAGATCATTGGGGCATAGTAGCCCACCGCATTGGTCCCGGTAAACTGTTGAAAAATGGCGAGCACGATACCGATGAGGATGGCCTTGCGAATCCCCGGGCTAAAGATTTCCTTCCAAAATGAATCCGGTACTGCGCGGATGGATTCATGAATTTCCCGAAGTTCGCGCTCCACATCCTGAGAGTCATGGATCCGTCGCATGATTTCCACCGCCTTGGGCTCGGCACCGTGGGCGATCAAGTAACGGGGGCTTTCCGGCACGAGAAACAACAGGATGAGCAGCAGAAGCGCAGGTATCACACCCATGCCAAACATCCACCGCCAGCCTACCGACTGATTCCACGCAGTAGCATGTGAACTCACAATGGCAGCGTTTACAAAGTACACAATGAAAATCCCGGTGACAATCGCCAACTGATTGGAACCGACTAGCCGACCGCGAATTTTTGCTGGCGCCATCTCAGCGATATAAAGCGGTGACAACAAAGACGCGAGACCAATGCCAATGCCCCCGATGAATCTTCCGACTACAAGCATCGAAACACCTTGTGCCAACGCCGTCACGACACTGGAAATGAGGAAGGTTACACCCGCAATGACAAGCGCTTTCTTTCGACCCAGTTTGTCGCCAAGGTAGCCGGCAATGAGCACGCCGAGCATGGCACCTAGGTCAATACTGCTGGACACTAGTCCTGTCATGGCGGCCGTCATGTGAAATTCCGACTGTAAGAATCCGTTAGCCCCGGCGATCACACCCGTATCATAGCCAAACAAAAGTCCACCTAATGAAGCAATCGCAACGATGACAATTACATAGCCCAGACTCGCCTTTGTCTCACCCTGTTGTTTCATAGAATACCCCGCGCTTACGTGCACTTCATTTCACCTGCCCAGATTTGGTATGATACCTACCTATGCATGAAGGTCACACGGTGCAATTTAACTGTTAATTAACATATGAGACAAACGTTCATCGCAACACTCCTGTTGTCCTATCAATCATCCCCTCTCAGAAAAACAAGCGTCGTTTTGTCGGCGCATCATGAAAAGTTTTATCGTTTCCCATTTTAGTTATTCTGCAGTGAACTCGTCAACATGTTATAATTAACACATTAAATTTGAGATATGGAGTGAATCTCATGGCTACCATGACGGACGTGGCGCGACTCGCGGGTGTATCCGTGATGACTGTGTCGAGGGTCATGAACCGCAGCGGATATGTGAAACAATCCACACGCCAACGCGTGATGGAAGCCGCGCAAAGACTCAACTATGTACACCGCAATCAACACAACCCGAGCCCGGTTGCGACCAAAACCGTCATGCTCATCGTACCGGACATTACCAACCCGTTCTTTACGTTTGTGGCTCGTGGTGCGGAGGATGTCGCCCATAAGCGAGGATACCGGATTTTGCTCGCAAACACAGACGAAAGCTTCGATAAGGAGCGGGAGTACATCCAGATGTGTTTGGATTACCAGGTAGCTGGGGTATTAATCGTTCCAGTGGGCGATCAGTCGCTGACAAATCTGGAATACCTCATCGAGTATCGGGTTCCCTTTGTACTCATCGATCGAGATGTGGACGGAATTGAAATGGACATCGTTAAGGGTGATATCCAACAGGGTTCCAAGCGACTCGTCGAGCACCTTATCCAACTCGGTCACCGACGCATTGCCGCCGTGGTTGGACCTCTCCACAACAGTGCCAGCCGAGAACGCTTGATGGGCTATCAGGAGGCATTAGCAGACCACGGAATCCCGTTTGACGATGCATTGGTACACGAAGCGCCCATGACGCGGGACATGAACACAAACTTCATCGAAGCGCTCGTTTCCATGCCGAACTCGCCCACCGCCTTGTTTGTCGCAAATCTCTTCCAGTATGCCCGGATTACCCATGCATTGTCCCGGCTTGGGATTCGCGTACCGGAAGACATGAGCATGGTTAGCTTCGGCAATACCGACGAACTGGCATCCGTCGATTCAAAACTCACGGCAGCGATACAACCCACGTATAACTTCGGATCTCTCGGTTTGCAACTCCTGCTGGAACGAATCGAAGGGGTACGCAAACACCCGACGAAAATTATCTTGCATTCGGAAATGGTATTGCGTTCATCGACAGCTCCGCCACACCGACCATCGCTTGGGTTACCCGATAACGTTTGACGTGTTGGCATCACTACGAATCGGAGCGGAGAATCTGGGCGATACATGAGGCAACCCGGGAATTGCGAACCAATTGACGGTGGTCGTACGGAAAGTCGCCCAGGTGCCGGGCGCCGAGTATCACGGCAGATGTATGCGGCACTAAGCCGTCGCTTGGAATTTTGTGCCGCCGTCGAAGCACGTGAAATCCCGCCCATACCTCACCCAGGGTGCCCCAGTTCTGAAGGCCTCCGTCGCACGAGCCGCGCAGCGTGAACACCTGGCCTTGGTGCGCCAAATCCAATCCATCCAACGGATGTTCGCGGTTGAACTGGGCCATCGCATCCGGTGTAAGCTCAGCGACCGCCGCGCCAAAGCCAAGCCCACGCGCCAAGACGAGGTACTCGTCCGCCAACGGCGTCCCGTGATGCGGCGTGGCGATGGTTACGAGGTGGCGGACCCGGCCCGGTTCGGAGCCGGCGACGAGGCGCCCGATGAGTCCCCCCATGCTGTGGCCAATGATGTCGATGGGGTTCTCCAACCCCAGCTGCTGCTGGATAAGGTTCAATTTCTGCCGGACGCGTGCAGCCTGCACAAAGGCCGAATGGCGTCCGGGGAAATACGGCCAATTCCGCCCACAGCCGAGGACATTTCGACCTGCCGCCCTCCAGCGCCAAGTCCGCGTGCATTCGTCCGTGTAGACGAGCAAAATACACCGTTCAGGCAGCGCTTGCGCGAGTGTCCGTACGAAGTGCAGGCCATAAGGATGCCAGTTGAGGAGTCCGTGCAGGAGGACCACCGGCCTCATACTCAGCATCACTCACCTTTACACAAGGCGTTCGTCTACAAAATACGTTCGCAAAAGGCGTCCTATACTAAGAACCCCGGCAGGACACTCGCCTACCGGGGTTTATGCGCAATTTTCCGTTCAACCTTCCAGAAGCAGTGTTTCTGGGTCCTCAATCATCTGTTTGATGAGACCGAGGAACTGGACCGCCTCGGCACCATCGACAATCCGGTGGTCATAGGACAGCGCCAGATACATCATCGGACGGATTTCGACTTGGCCGTTGACGGCCACCGGCCGTTCCTTGATGCCATGCATTCCAAGGATACCTACCTGGGGTCCGTTCAAAATCGGTGTGGAGAACAAGGAGCCAAACACCCCACCGTTGGTAATGGTGAACGTCCCCCCCTGCAGGTCCTGCAGGCTCAACTTGTTCTCGCGGGCCTTTTTGGCCAGGCGGGCAATCTCCCGTTCAATCTCCGCAAACGTGAGCCTATCGGCATCCCGCACGACCGGGACAACCAAGCCTCCCTCGGTCGATACGGCCACACCGATATCGTAGTAGTGCTTCACCAGCAGGTCCGTACCCTGGATCTCCGCGTTGAGGAGCGGGAACGCCTTGAGCGCCCCAACCACCGCCTTGGTAAAGAACGACATGAAGCCAAGGCCAACACCATGCTGTTCCTTGAAGGTCTCCTTACGACGCTTGCGCACGTCCATGACGGCCGTCATATCGACCTCGTTGAACGTGGTCAGCATCGCGGCTGTGTGCTGCACCTCGACCAAGCGCTTGGCAATCGTTTGCCGCCGGCGCGACATCGGGACTCGCTCGACGCGCTTATCCTCAGCCGCTGTCGTGGACGCGGACGCTGCTGCAGGCGCAGGAGCTGCCGCAGGCGCGCTCGGGCGTCCTGCCGGAGCGGGCGCCGGGCCCTCTTGACCCGCAGCCGCCACGTCGCCTGCCGTGATACGACCAGCTGGATCGCGGCTAGGAACGGCTGTCAGATCGATGCCGCGTTCCTTTGCGAGACGACGGGCAGCCGGCGTCGCCAAGGCTTGTCCCGCATCAGCCGCCACGGGCGCAGACGGACCTAGCGGGGGCTGGTAACGCGGTCCCTCTTGTCCGGGATTTTGCTCCGCGTTGGCTGCGGCAGTCTGTGGGGCCGGTTGAGGAGCAGCGGGAGCCGCCTCGCTCGGCGCCGCAGCCGTGGTCGCCGATCCCGTGGCCGCGCCCTCGCCGACAATCGCGATGGTTTCGCCGACCTGCACCGTCTCCCCTTCCTGCTTTAAGATCTGCTGTAAGACCCCAGCTTCATTCGAGATGATCTCGACGTTCACCTTGTCCGTCTCCAGCTCAGCCACCGCTTCGCCGGCGCTGACCGTATCGCCGACCTGTTTCAACCACGAGGCTATGGTTCCTTCAACAATCGATTCCGCCAACTCCGGGACTTTGATCTCGCTCACGGGTTTGCCCTCCTACTTCACGGCTGTCTTGGATTCATTGAGCTGCAACGCCTCCGAGACAATGCGCGCCTGCTCCAGGTTGTGCACATCCGGCTCGCCTTCCGCCGGGCTCGAACGCCTGCGCCGACCGATATACCGAACCGCGATATGATCCGCCACCGATGCGTGAATGCGCGGCTCCATGTAATTCCACGCGCCCATGTTCTTCGGTTCTTCCTGCACCCAGACCACTTCTTCCAAGTTGCTGAAACGGCTGACCACCGCCTCGATTGCCTCCTGCGGGTACGGGTACAGCTGCTCCACGCGCACAATGTGGATGTGTTCCAGCGGCTCCGAAGCGGATTCGAGCGCCGTCTCAAGGTCAATCGCCATTTTCCCAGTACACAGAATGAGCCGTTTGACCTTGTCCGGATTCTGACCGAGACCCGACTGTTCCACAATCGGCCGAAACTCACCTTCGCAAAACTCCTGCCACGGCGACGCCGTACGCGGGTTGCGCAAGAGACTCTTGGGCGCCATCAGGACCAATGGCCGCATGTGCGGCGTGCCCAGGCGTGCCGCTTGCCGCCGCAGCAAGTGGAAATACTGCGCTGCGCTCGTCAGATATGCGACCACCCAGTTGTCTTCGGCGGCCAGTTGCAGGTAACGCTCCAGACGCGCGCTGGAGTGTTCCGGCCCTTGACCTTCATATCCATGCGGGAGCAGCATCACAAGGCCTGAGTTCTGCCCCCATTTCGCCCGACCGGCGGCGATGAATTGGTCAAACATCGGCTGCGCCACGTTGGCGAAATCACCGTACTGGGCTTCCCAGAGGACCAGCGTCTCCGGCGCAAACACGTTGTACCCGTACTCGAATCCGAGCACCGCCGTCTCCGTGAGCGGGCTGTTATGAATCGCGAACGTCGCCTTCGCCTGCGGAAGCGCCTGCAGTGGCGACCAGGTGCGCCCCGTATTCGGATCGTGCAGGACTAGGTGACGCTGGGCAAACGTACCGCGTTCCGTATCCTGGCCCGTGATACGCACAGGCGTTCCGTCTTCCAGAATGGTCGCAAACGCCAGCGCCTCCGCCAACGGCCAGTCGACGCGTCCATCTCCCTCCAGGCTCCCTTCACGCCGCTTGAGAATGCGCGCCAGCTTCGGGTAGACGGTAAATCCTTCCGGCCACGTCAACAGGGCTTGGTTAATGGCACGGAGTCGCTCGACCGCCACCGCCGTCTGAACCCGATCCGGTCGCCCTGCATCCGACAGCGGGGATTTCGGCGGATCGACCTCGCCGGCCGTCACGCGCTGATATTCCTCCTGGAGGCGCTGCCCCACGGATTTCTCCATATTTTGAACGTCTTCCGGCCGGACGACTCCCTCAGCGATGAGTGCATCCGCATACAGGGCCCGGACCGTTTTGTGTGCGTTAATCTTGGCGTACATCAACGGCTGTGTTACGGCCGGATCGTCCATTTCGTTGTGGCCCCAACGACGATACCCAATCAGGTCAATCAAAAAGTCGCGGTGGAAGCGAGAACGGTACTGACACGCCAAGGAAATCGCGGCCAGACAGGCTTCCGGATCATCCGCGTTTACATGGACAATGGGGATTTCATAGCCCTTCGCCAAATCGCTGGCGTAGCGGGTTGAGCGGTCGTCGAAACTCTCGGTGGTGAACCCAACCTTGTTGTTCGTGATGATGTGAATCGTGCCACCGGTCTGATACCCGGCCAAACGCGAGAGGTTCAACGTCTCGGCGACCACGCCTTCGCCCGGAAACGCCGCATCGCCGTGAACCAAGACGGCAAACGCCCGCTTCGGGTCCTGTTTCGGTGCTCCGCCACCCGTACGGTCCTCCTGTGCGGCCCTTGTAAAGCCTTCCACGACGGGGTTGACCACTTCCAGGTGGCTGGGGTTGTTCGCCAGGGTCAGGCGGACCTGGACCTCCTTGCCCTCGGTGAGCGAACGGGCCATACCCAGGTGGTACTTGACGTCCCCCGTCCAACCGTAGTTAATGCCCATCGAACCTTCGGAGGGCACCAGTTCCTTGTTCGGTGCAGCGTGAAATTCGGTGAAAATGACTCCGTAGGGTTTGCCCAAGACGTGGGCCAACACGTTCAAGCGGCCGCGGTGCGCCATTCCAATCATCACGTCGCGGGCTCCCGCTTCCACCGCGCAACGGATGAGGTGATCGAGCATCGGCACCAGAATGTCGACGCCTTCAATGGAGAAACGCTTTTGGCCGATAAACGTACGGTGCAAAAAGCGTTCGAAGCCTTCCACTTCCGACAGGCGCTCCAGCAAGGCTCGTTTCTGTTCGGCTGTGAGCGGCCGCTTCAGCGCCCCCGATTCGACTATCTGGTTCAACCAGATGCGCTCCTCAGCCACGTGCACGTGCTCAAACTCATACGCGAGCGACCGTGTATAGATTTCCCGCAGACGGGCAATGGCCGCGCGTCCGTCGCGGACATCGGATGGTGCCTGCGGCCAAATCAGACGCGCCGGAATCTTTTCCAGGTCTGCGTCCGTCAAACCGTAGGTGGACGGTTCCAAATAATGTGTATCCCGATTGGAATCGTCAATCGGGTCAATGCGGGCTGCCAAGTGTCCATATGTACGGATGTTGCAGACCAGTTCGGCGGCAGCCAACACCTTCTCCAGGTCATGGCCAGCCGTTGCCGTCGCTCCGCTGACCATCCCAGTGACGGTCCCTGCCTCGTCGCTCGGCGGCGCGCCAAACTCATCGAACAAGCGACGCACAGACTCGTCTACCGATTGCGGGTCTTCCCGGTAGCGTTCGTACAATTCGTTGATGTACCCGAGATTGGGACCTAGAAACTCCCGCCACGGATTGTGCGTGTCGGCTGATGTCCCATTCGCCATACGTCCATCTCCTCATCTCGGAATCGCTCAATCGCTTTACGTAGCGTGAGGAATAATTCAACTGGCCATACATGCTAAAATGCGTGTCCGGACGACCTCTCAAACACAGCAAAGCGCGCCATCTCAGCCGCGCGATGTATGGTAGCTACCTGCTGCCGCAACTGATCCTACCACTCAGGTATGGTGGTGACAAGTACGGGATAGCCTAAAAACCGGAAACTGACATGAAGTCGTAATTCACGTACGATTCACTTTCGCTTGGTAGACGTCTGGCCGCGCGTCGCGCAGCACCGACATCGCGCTGCGCACCTCCTCCACCTTGGTGAGGTCAATGTCCGCATAGAGAATACCCGGCTCTTCTCCGCCTTCGACCACCATTTCTCCCCACGGGTCTACGACAAGCGATCCGCCCGCAAATCGGTCCTGGTCATTCCACCCGGACATGTTGACCGCCACGACGTAAGCCTGGTCTTCAATCGCCCGGGCCGTGCACAGCGCACGCCAATGCGCGGCCCGCTGTACAGGCCACTCCGCTGGGATGAAGATCACCTTCGCCCCGGACAGGGCGAACCGGCGAGCCAATTCCGGAAAACGCAGGTCGTAACAAATCATCACCGCGGCCTCGTTGCCGGCCAGCGTAAAGGTATTGGCCGCTTGGCCGGGAACCAGGTACCGGTCTTCGGCCATCAAGCCAATCAAGTGGACTTTGCGGTACACATGCACCAACTGGCCGTTCGGCGCAAACGTGCAGGAGGTGTTGGCCACCCCCTCCGGACCACGCACAGGCCATGATCCGGCCACCACCCACAAACCCAGCCGTCGCGCCGCCTCGGCCATACGCGCCCGGGTAGGACCGGTGAGCGTCTCCGCGTGTTCCTCAAGGCGCCCAAAGTCGTAGCCACTGGTCCACATCTCGGGCAGCACAGCCACATCCGCGCCGCCCTCGCGAGCTTTGGCCAGCATCTCTTCGGCGGTTTGCCAATTCCGTTCTCGCTCCCCTTGCCACACCTGCATCTGACACAGGGCAATCCGCATCATACCCCTCCTCTCTGGAGGATTTCCTCGACAACCTCTGGGAAAACCCGAGCGAATTCATCTCGCTGCGCGGGCGTCCCAACCGTCACCCGGATGCAGCGACTGAGCGGTGCTACCCCTGGCATGCGGATAAACACGCCCTGGGCGAACAGACGGTCGACCAACTGCCGGGCCATCGCTTCACTGCCCACATCAATGGCGACAAAATTCGTGCGTGATGGGAGTGCTCGATATCCCAAGCGGGCGGCTAATTCCGCATACTCGCGACGACCGCGGTCGGTCTCGGCAATTACGTAAGAGAGAAATTCACCGTCGCCAAGGGCCGCCAGCGCCCCCACCTGGGCCAGGCGGGCGACACCAAAGTGCAGCCTGACCTTATCCATCGCGGCCACGACGTCGGGTGCGGCGATGAGATAGCCAATGCGCGCCCCCGCCATTCCATACGCCTTGGAGAACGTCCGCATCCGAATCACCCGCGGGTCATCCAGGGACAACGGCAAAGCCGAGTCCGACGGCGCAAATTCGATGTACGCCTCATCGAGAATCACGAGGCAAGACTCGGGCAGTTGCGCGAGAAACGCCGCCACCTCGCTGCCCTCGTAGTACGATCCGGTCGGGTTGTCGGGATTGGCGAGGTACACGAGTTTTGCCATGACCTCCCGCGCCGCCTGGGCGAGCGCGGGCAAATCGTTTTTGAAGTCGGCCGTGTACGGAACAAAGTGAAGACGACCGCCATGGCCCGTGACGTGATAGTTAAAGGTCGGATACGCCCCGGCTGACGTGACAATAACGTCGCCCGGTTCAACGAACAGGCGCACGACCAGACCGAGCAGGTCGTCAATCCCGCAGCCCACGGCGATGGATTCAAACGGCACCTGGTGCCGGTCCGCCAGCGCCTGGCGCAAGTCGTAATTTTCCGGATCGCCATACCAGGCCTGCTCTGCCAGATGCGCCTCCATGGCCGCCAACGCTTTGGGTGACGGGCCAAACGAGCTCTCGTTGGCACCCAGTCGTAGGCGAACTGACACCCCGGTCTGACGTTCCAACGCCTCCGGGGCAACGAATGGAACGGACTTGGGCAGCTGCTGGATAAGCTGGGTAAACTGATTTTGTAAATCGGTCAACGTGGTCTCTCCTCCAATGGATAGTGCGTGTCCGGAAAGGGGCCCCTTTCCGGACTGTTCTTATAACGAGTCCGCTCCCGGCGCCGCAGTCCCCTCTGGATTGGCTGGCGTACCACGAGCCCCGGTGCCCACCCGTACACCCCCGTCGGTAGCCGCCACCGAATGCGAACCGAGGTGCTCCTCCTGTATGTACACCAACGCCTCACACGTTTCCGATAAGACGGTCGCCTGAAAGTGAATCATGTCTTCGACGTCCGGAAACTTCTCGTGCCGGTGGCACGTCTGCAAACGGAATCCGCCTGCCCCAAACCGTTCCAGGCTTCCTTGGCGGATCATCCCCCTCAACACGCGCGCGGTCGCCTCCGTCAGATGCGTCTTCTCGACCGCTTCCGGCACGAGATGTGGGCCTAGCTGCCCCTCATCCGCCACCTCCGGCACCAACTGCGCGCCGGGCGGCAAGGCACAGAGGACCTGGCGGAAACCCGCGCAAGCCTCTTCCAGCGCAAACACCGTCCCGCTCGGCAACTTCGACAACCACGTACAAATCAGTTGACTGACGGTGACCGGGCGCGCTGCCGCCAAGAGGGCGTTGACGGCGTCCACATCCGTCCGCAGGTGGGCTGGGATGGAAACGATGCGAATATAGAGCGTCAGTCTCCGGTTTAGGTACGGATCGTAACTCAGAGCAAAGGCGTAGAGCGCCCTCGCCCACGGGGCCAGTTCATTGTACGACTGACGAAAACGCGTCATTTTTCCGTCCTGAGAATACCGCCCTTCGGGCGTCAGGTAAAGGGTCCGTCCAGACTCGAACACCATGCGGATCTCGGCCAGCTGCCGTTCGATGCGGGCGCGCTGCCCTACACGCAGTTGTTTGCGTACCTCCGGGACCAAACAGGTCATGGGCGCCCGTATTTGGCCACGCTCAGCCCATCGCCGCCCCCACAAAGCGGACAACCGTACATGCCCGGGCAGGTTGAGGCGCGCAAGCCACGCGTCGGTAAACACCTGCGATAGCGGAACGTCACCCAGCAGGGTACGGGCTTCGTACGCGTAGCTGTGGATGGGCCGCGCCAACGGCTGGTTTTCAATCGGCACCAAACCAAGTATTGGAAATAGACGATGCAGGTTCAGCCGGTACAATAAAGGGCGCAGCCAGTTTGGACCGCGAAACGCGAGAAACCCTGGTTCAAACAAACGCTGACTGGCCACATAGTGAATCGGATGGCGCCACCCCGTACGGAGCGTGAGCCAAGCCGGGATGACCATGCCTTCTAAATCGTGTTGATGATTCGAAATCACCAGCGTGGGGCCACTCATCTTCGGGATGCGGTCGAAAAAGCGAACCCGATAGGCGAGACGTACGTAGCCAGCAACCAAGGCGGAAACGAATACGCGCAGCGGCGCCCCCCACCAAGGGGATGGTAAACGTTGGGACACGGCATTCGTCTCGGCTCGCGAAACCGCCTGCGCGCGAATGGACCAGACCACCCAGGCACCAGCTAGAAAGGAGGCAGCCGCCAAGAGAAACAAGTTCCGGTAACCGGACGCTGGCGTGGCGGCCGTCGTGAGAATCACCCCGCCCACCATCGGCGCGAGCACTGTGGGAATGGCCGAGGCCACCCCCCAAATCCCGAGGTCTCGGCCGGCGTGCTCCATGTCGGGTAGAACATCGACCGTCAGCGCCCAACTGGTGGCCAAGAACCCCCCATAGCCGAGACCAAACAACAGCGCAAAGCCCAAGATCCACTGTTCGGACTGTAAAAAGGCGAAGCCGCCCGCAGCTACCGCCATCGGCAGAATGGAGACAGCGGTCAGGCGACGACGTCTCCCTGCATGCGCGAAACGTCCAAGGAAAATGCTGGCCCCCACCGAACCGATAAGCGACAGCCCAGCGACGAAGGCTGTGTCCTGAGACGGATTGGAAATCCGCAGCACGTCGTGAAAAAAGTACAGGACAAACGTCATCAACAAGGTCATACCAAACGAAATCAGCGTCTGAGCCAAGAAAACGCGGACAAAATTTCCTCGCCGTCCGAGCCGTTGGGCAACCGAGGAGCGAGGTGTGGACTTAGAACGCGGCAGACAGACGGTGGTGATAAGAAATCCGGCACAAATTACGCCAGCCATCGGTAAGAGCGAAACCTTGGGTGACCAAGCGGCCGTCACCAGCCCGAAAATCGTGCCCAGCAAAATCGCAGCCCCGTTATAGCCGGACGCGACGCCGCGCAGAGATGGCGGCACCACCTCCGACCAAAGCGCCTGGTAGGCCACCGTGGCCATGCTGTGACCGAGCATCGTCACCAGACAACAGACGACAAACCAGGTGTAGTCTTGCGCCAGGTACATGCCGACAAGCCCCAGCGCGTTCAGCGCGCCGCCAATGCGGATGCTACCGTGGCGGCCGCCCAGCATCCCCCGATCAGCCGAAAACCCCACCACAGGCGGGATAATCATGGCGACCAAGGCGCTCAAGGTGGCCAACTGCGCCAAGGCGGCGGTGTGTTGGGCCGGGGACAATCGAATCAACAGGGCCGGCACCGCAATGGTCAACAGCGCGGAGGACTGAAAGTTGAGGGCAAACGCATAGATGTTGACGGTGAACAACAGGCTTTGACCACTCTCTTTACCCACTTCGGCCCGCTCCCCCCGTGACACAGGTGTTTATTCTCAGTCTACTCTTTTCCAGGCCGAAAGAGAAAGAGAAGCAAGAGCGCGCCCGACCCGAGGCCGGACAGGCCCTTGCTTCATGGAGAGCGAGCCATCAGGCAGTATGACTACCCTGTTCCACCCATCTGACGATTTGCTGCGGACGAATCGGGATTTCCGTAACCAGCACACCAAATGGCGCCAACGCGTCGGAAACCGCGTTGGCCAACGCCGGGGGTGCCGCAATCAGCGACCCTTCTCCCATCCCCTTGAAACCGCCGACGTTGTCTGAGGGTGTTTCGATGTGTTCCACCCGCATCCGCGGCACATCGGTCGCGGCCGGGAGCAGATAGTCCATTAGCGACGTGGTCACCAGCTGCCCATTGTCGTCGTAGCGCAGCTCCTCCAAAAAGGCGCTGCCAATGCCCTGAGCCACGCCGCCATGAATCTGTCCTTCGACAATCATCGGGTTAATCAGGCGACCGCAGTCGTTGACCACCGCATAATCGAGGACCTTGACGAAGCCCGTGCGGGTGTCCACCTCGACCAGAGCCACGTGCGTGCCGTTGGAATACGTCGTCGCCATGGGGGGCTTGTAGCGCACAACGACTTCCAGCCCCGGCTGCATGTCCTCCGGCAGTCGAGCGACGTCCGTGTAGGCAATGCGGGCTAGATCCTGAATCGAATACGAGCGTGCCGGCACCCCTCGGACCTGGGCATGGCCCGAGACCAGCTCGACATCTTCCTCCGCCGCCTCCAACAGGTGCGCAGCCAGCTTGACCAGCCGCTGCCGCAGCTTCTGGCTGGCCACAATGGCCGCACCGCCGCCGATGGTCCCCGATCGGCTGCCACCGGTGCCCCCGCCGAAGGGAGCGCTGTCCGTATCCCCGTGGATGACCACCACATCGCCGATGTCCACGCCGAGTTCGTCCGCAATCAACTGCGCCATGGTCGTCTCGTGGCCCTGCCCAGACGGTCCTAGCCCCAGCGCGGCCGTCACAGTTCCGGTCGGCTCAATACGAATCGATGCCGCCTCGTACGGGGTCGATCCGGCCTCCGACTCGGCGCCTGCTGACGGTTCGACGAACGTGCAGATGCCAATCCCCAGGTACCTTCCCTGCCGGCGCCACGTCTCCTGGTCACGCCGAAAGCGTTCGTAATCAATCAGCGCCAGCGCCTGCTCCATCGACTCCGCGTAGGAACCGGGATCGTACACATTGCCGGTGGCCGTGTGGTACGGAAAGTCCTCATCGCGAATGAAATTGACGCGGCGCACGTCAGCAGGGTCTTTTCCGAGTTGGCGGGCCACCAACTCGACAATTCCCTCCTGCACCTGCGCCCCGACCGGGCCTCCGACGCCGCGGTAGGCACCCACCGGCGCTTTGTTGCTAAAGAAGCAATCCACCGTGATGGACACGTGCGGAATCTTATACGGACCGGTCAACATGCTCGTGGCCCAGCCGGCTTCCCCGACGGCGCCTGGAAAACCTAAAAACGGGTAGGCGCCGGTATCCCCAAAGACATGGTCCCGAACCGCCAAAATCCGTCCTTCATCGTCAAACGCGACCTCTACCTCGTGGCGATTGTCGCGCGCGTGCGCGTCCGCCAACAGGCTCTCCGTCCGGTCGCTGACCCATTTTACCGGGCGCGCGAGCCGCCTGGCGGCGTCGGCGACAAGCAGGTATTCCGGATAGAGCATCGCCTTGATGCCAAACGCCCCGCCGACCTCAGGCACTACCACGCGAATCTGGTTTTCCGGCATCCGCAACAATTCCGTGAGCTGAGAACGAAACTGGTGCGGCGATTGGTGGGAAACGTATACCGTCAAGCGTCCGGTGGCGGGGTCCAACTGCGCCATGCAGCCTCGCGGCTCCATGGAGACGCCGGTCTGCCGGTGTGTCACAAACGTGGCCTGCGCCTTATGGGGCGCGCTGGCGAACACCTCGGCGAAGCCTTCCGTTTCATGTTCAGTATGATGAAAAACGTTGTCCCGGTGCGCATGCACGCGCCGTCCTTGCGGCGACAGCGCCGCAGCCGCGTCGAGAACCGGCGGCAGCGGGTCGTAGCTGATACGCACCAACTCCGCCGCGTCTTCAGCAATGTATCTGTCTTGTGCGAACACCGCCACGACGGGTTCGCCGACGTAACGAACCTCGTCCTTGGCGAGCACGGGCTGGCCGACTTCGTAGTGCTTGGTATATAAGGAAATGTCACAATCGTCCGCCGTCCATACCGCGTGCACACCAGGCAGCGCCGCCGCTTCCGCCACGTCAATCGCGCGAATCCGCGCCGCCGCGCGATTGGAGCGGACAAACGCTACATGCAGCGTTCCGGGGAGATCGATGTCATCCAGGTAACGTCCTCGGCCGCGCAACAGACGCGCATCTTCCAGCCGCGTCACCCGCGCGCCGGTGAGGCGTGGTTTGAGTGGCCCTGGAGTGAGTGTCATGCCCCATTCCCTCCTGTCGCCGCTTCCCGTCCATCGACCGCCGCTTCGGTCTGCCCCGCCGTGGGTTCATGGCGGGCGCGGGCCGCGCTTAGCACCGCCTCCACAATCGACTGGTAACCGGTGCAGCGGCAAACATTCCCCGATATCACGTCACGAATCCTCGCCTCGTCCGGGTTCGGGCAGGTCCTGAGTAGCGCTTCGGCCGTGACAATCATGCCCGGCGTACAAAATCCGCACTGCAGGGCGTGATGTTCCTCAAACGCTGCCTGCAATGGACTCAAGCCCTGTTCCGGGGTCAATCCCTCGATGGTCGTGATTTCATGCCCTTCCGCCTGTACAGCAAACAAGAGACAACTGCGCTGAGGCTGCCCGTCGACGAGAACGGTGCAGCTGCCGCAGACCCCCTGCTCACACCCGACGTGAGTCCCGGTGAGACCCAACTGATGGCGCAGGACATCCGATAACAGCCACCGTGGTTCCACGTCCAGCGTATGCCGATGGCCGTTGACCACCAGCGTCACTCGGGTTGTGGGCCGATTGGCCGTCGAATACTCACGCACAGACATCTTCACATCCCCCTCCCAGCCACGGCTCGTTGGTACGCCTGTTCGGCGGCCGATTGGGCAATCCGTCGACGGTACCAAGCCTCGTCTTCGTCTTCGGGAGCGTCCACGTCGACCAGCGCCTCCGCGAAAACTTGTTGCCGCCGCAAGCCCTCGCTAGGCAGTTCCAGCTCGCGGCGTTCCGGTCGGCCGCCCACGCCAAACCAGGTCACGGCCCCCGCGCCGCCTCCGGCGTACACCTCGACAAACGCCCCAGCAAGGGCGAAATCTCCGGGACGCCGCGCGTGCTCCGCAAACCCAAAACGAGTCTCGGTCGGCACCGGTAGCTCCACTGCCGTCAAAATTTCATCCGTCCCAATTCCGGTCATGAGATAGCCATAGAAAAACTCGTCCGCAGGCACGCGCCGGACGCCATCGGCGCTTTGCAGCACCAATTCCGCGCCCGCCGCAACCATGGCTGCAGGCAGCTCCGCCGCGGGATCCGCATGCACCAAGGATCCGCCGATGGTGCCGCGGGTGCGAATGGCCCAGTGCCCGATTTCGCCAGCCGCTTCCGCCAAAGCCGGGAAGCATGCCCGCACGGTTGAATCGGTATGCAGCTGCTGATGCCGCACCACCGCCCCGATACGCAGGCGGCCGTGCACCACTTCAATCGTTGTCAGTTCTGTCAGTCCATTGATGTCTACCAGCACACTCGGTCGACTGAGGCGGAAATTCATCAGTGGAATCAGGCTTTGCCCGCCCGCAATCACCTTGGCATCCGGCTCATGGGCCAGAATGTCGAGGGCTTCCGCCAGGGAATGCGGTCGGACATAGGAAAACGAGACTGGTTTCATCGAAGTGTGCGGCGCTTGGCCCCCCACGGTCCGGCATGGGGAGGAGCGCCGCGACCCTCCCTTCGAGTTCCGAATTCGTATCCACTAGGCGATGAAGGGTCCGTCCGGGGTCAACTTGACGCGAAGGCATGGCACTTACCTGCCTTGCGTAGCAACCACGAACCCGGACGACCGCCTCTCATTCCCAGGCCACACGCAATAAATCGGGGACCGAATGACCTGGGTACATCCGGGTCACGTACGGTCTAGCCGCGAGGAGGGCGCGAGTTTTCAGTTCAAACCCAGGCGTCCCCAGCCAGGGATGAACCCATAAGATGCGGCTGCCCGCCTTTCGCATCGCGCGCAGCGCGTCCGCCAGCACAGCCGGATCGCCCGCGTCCCATCCGTCGCTGACGACGAGGACGGTCGTAGTTTCCGAAAGCCAATTCGATCCCTGGCGCTGAACCCACTCTGCGGCGGTGTCGCCCAAGCGGGTCCCACCGCGCCAAAGCTGGCGCAGGCTCTGCAGCGCCTGGCATGTACCCGGGTACGGCCGGTGAAACAACGCCGTTGCCTCGACGAGACGGTGGGCAAACAAAAACACGCCCACTTGTGGCAAGTCGCGGACGAGCGCGTACACCCAAGGCATGTACAGCGGAATAAACTCGGCCATCGACGCCGACACATCCCAGAGGACGACCAAGCGCCCTGACTGGAAGCGGGAACGCCGCGCGACAAAGTCAGGTCCTAGTTGCCCCGTCTTCGTCCATTCCCGGAGGGAACGACGCCAGTCGACGCCGCTGGCGCCGCGCTTACCCCAAGAGCGACGACTGCGCATCAGCGGCAGCCCAACCGCCTGAATCGGCCGCGCCGCCCAGGTTGGCAAGTGCGGAGGTAAACCGTCGATGTCTCCCCCTGCACCGCGGCTGGCACGCCCCATCCCCAGCCTTCCTACCGGAAGCAAAGGCGACGTACGAGGTGCCAGCGACTGCGCTTGTACCGCCCGGTCCATCGCCCGTTGCGCCTGAAAGAGGGAGGAAACCGGTTTCTTTCAGGTATCCGGTTCCACCAACTGCGCCAGACGGGCACGTACCGTCTCGAGGTCCAGGCTGTCCTTGATGACGCAGCCCAAGGTGCGTGACACCCATTCGTACGTCCACGTACCGTGCGAGACCAGGTAGGCTTGCCCCCAGTCGATGGTCTCCGCGAGTCCAGGCGGTTTCTGCAGATCCCAGGAACGCATTTGCTGAACCGCTTGCACCAAATTCTCCGCTGCACTCAGGGGCAGACCCGGAACATGCAGACGCAATACCTCACGCTCCTCCTGTGGGCTGGGCCAGGTGAGGCTGTGATACAAGCAACGCCGACGCAAGGCGTCACTGAGCATGCGCGTGCGATTGGACGTAATTACGACCACGGGCTCGACACGGGCCGTAATCGACTGCCATTCGGGCACGCTCACCTGAAATTCGGCAAGAAACTCCAGCAGCAAGGCTTCAAAACCGGCGTCCGCCCTATCAACCTCATCAATCAACAACACGGCCCCGCCGTCGGAAAGGAGGGCCCGTGTCAGTGGCCGCGGCAAGAAGTACCGCTCGGTGAAGACGTCTGCATCCGCGTGTCGCGAGAGGTCGGCCAGCTGCTTGTGGTAGTTCCAGTCGTACACAGCCGCAGCCGCATCCAGGCCTTCGTAGCACTGCAGGCGGACCAATTCACGACCCAGCGCGAGAGACAACGCCACAGCCAGCGAGGTCTTGCCGACGCCTGCGGGTCCCTCCAGCAACAGCGGACGCTTCAGGGATAGCGCCAGATCCACCATCGCGGCGAGGTCCTCATCGGCAATGTACCCGTTTTCGTGCAAGCGCGGTGCAATTCCAGGCAACACCCATCCTCCCTACTCTTTGCAGGCTCAACTCCTCATTCGGCTTTGCTTAGGTCACAGAACGCCGCGCTTCCTTGACAACCCCGTTGAAAAATTGGCCAATCAGGAATTTGGCGACGCCGGACAGCACGCGTTGACCGACCCCGGCTACGGTCCCGCCCACTTTCGCTTCGCCCTCATAGACGACCTGCGATCCGCCCCCATCCGCGGCGGCCAGGGACACGGCGACATCGGCATCCATAAACCCCATGGGGCCCTCTCCGTGTACCACGAGTCGGTAATGACTTCCAGGTTCCACGTCCAACAGCTCCAACGTCCCTTGGTAGGACCCTTTGATGCCTGCCACGCCGACCTCCATCGTCGCTTCATACAGAGAATCGCTCTTCTTCTCCAACGATTTCATCCCAGGCATCGCCCGCGCGATGACGTCCGGATCAATCAGTAGTTCATAGGTGTGCATCGGGTCTGTAGGAAACGCCTTACTCCCAGAAATCTTCATGGCGATTCTCCTTTTCAGAGAATTTTCACGAATGCCACCAAAGCATATTTACCCTACGAATCCACCAATTCGCACTCAATCACTTTTCTTATTCCACATTGATGCCAGAAAACCCTGCTTCCAACGATATGCCCCTGGCCTTCTGGTCATGCGCGGTACCTGAGTCGAGCGGTGTTCGCTCCACACGAGACCTGCGCACCTGACGCGGGCCAGGGCCAGCCTACACCATTGGTTACCCAACACGAGCCGTCGTGGAGGTCGGCTTTAACAGCCGGACCCTGGGAATCCATATCAGGCATAAGAGTCCGCCGATGACGCTGACACAGGCGGTGAACCAGAATACCCCCGACAGCCCGAGCCACTGGCCCAACCAACCAGACACAAACGGTCCTGCGCACATGCCGATGGAATAAATGGCCTGAAAGAAGCCCATGGCGGTGGCGCGCCGATTTTCTGGGACCGCACGGATGGACAACCCCATCAAAATCGGGATCAACACGCCTTGGGCGAAACCGTTGACCGCCTGGGTCAGCATCAGCACCAACAGGGTATGCACAACGGGAACCACGGCTGTCGCCAAGGCGGCGCAAATAAATCCGGCAGACACGGTCACTCGTTCCCCAAACCAGCGCACGAAATAGGTCCCGCCGACGTAACCGGCCACTGCATTGGGCAGGGTCGTTGCCAGTGTCAAAACGGACAGTGCGGCCTTCGACGCGCCGATGTGCACAGCGGCCAGACTGGTAAACCCGTACATGGTGGTAAAGGTCACGCTCTGCCCGAAAATGGCCAACAGCGACACGGACAGGAGCGGCCAACTCCTCCCCATCCGCAGCAGTTCACCAACCCGCGCCGGGGTCCGCGCCACCGTCACCGATTCGCGGATGAAGAAGGCCAAGACGAGTCCCAGCAAACCACCGCCGGCTCCGACCCAAAACGGCGCGTGCCACCCGTAATCCTCAGCCAAAAATCCCCCCAACGTGGTGGCGGCCATCTGTCCGAGACTGGTGTAGAGACTGATGAGGCCCATGGCCCGCGGCGCTTCCTCGGGCGGAAAGGAACTGGAAAAAAAGACGGTGAACGCGACCCAACTGGCAGCCGCCACCCCGGCCAGAGCTCGCCAGCCCAAAGCGGACCAACTGTCGCTGGTCAGGGCAAAGCCCAGGCTGGAGAGAGCCGCGCAGGCCACCCCCGAGACAATAAACAATTTCCGGCGTCCCAACCGGTCCGACCAAATCCCGAGCGGAACCCGCAGCAGCATCTGGGTAAACCCGTAACTGCCAATGACCACACCGACAAAGAAGTAACTGCCGCCGATGGCTCGGATATACGGGGACAAAATCGGAACGTACGTATACATCGCGAACCAGTACAGCATGGTCACCAGATAAAACAGAACGTGGGACGGGCGGTTTGAGCGCTGGCGTGAAGACGACATCCTCTTATGCTCTCCTTTTCCTCTTAAATCTCACTGTCCTCTCAAGTTTCGCCGTCTTTTATAATAGGCTCGTAAGGAACCCACTAGAATTCCCTGTCTGGAAAGGCGTGATCCGAGATACGCATTCGCTACCAGCCGCACACACCCCCGTTTGCCTATTTCGCCTTTGCACAAACCGCGGACGCATCTCTCGGAACACATCCGCTGGTCTTCACTCAACCGGACGAGGTGGTCACCGCATACCGCGTGGATGAAGTTCTACCGGCGCTCAGACACGTACAGCGAGCTTGCCGGGAAGGTCAATACGCAGCCGGATTCGTGGCTTACGAAGCGGCACCGGCGTTTGACCCTGTGTTGGTTACCCGTCCAGCACAAGGTAGTTTGCCGTTGGTCTGGTTTGGCCTCTTTCGCCATCCTGTACTCTCGGCCTCGGGCCCCTTGCCAGATTCCCGTTCGGGCACAGCGTCCCAGGACGCCAATGAGCCAGGCATGGCGCCTGAACTCAGGTGGGAACCGAATTTATCTCAAGCCGACTACAATGCCGCCATTCGCACCATTCGAGACGCCATCGCCGACGGGGAGACCTATCAAGTCAATTATACCTTTCGCATGAAAGCGAAGAGTCTGAATTCCGCCTGGGACTGGTTTCGAACCTGTCTCGATTCCCCGGCCCCGCCGTATGCCGCGTGTCTGGAACTTGGCCACTTCGGTATCGCTTCGCTGTCGCCCGAGCTATTTTTTCGCTTCGACGGAAACCGGGTGGAAACGCGTCCGATGAAAGGAACCTATCCGCGCGGACGCACGAACGCGGAGGATGAAGCCCACATTCAAGCCCTGCGAAAGTCGGAGAAAAACCGCGCGGAAAACGTCATGATTGTCGACCTGCTGCGCAATGATTTAGGGCGAATCGCGAAGGCGGGGACGGTGCAGGTTGACTCACTGTTCGATGTCGAGGTCTACCCAACCGCCTTGCAGATGACTTCCACCGTGTCCGCTCAGGTTCGGCCTGGAGTTTCGTGGTTCGACATCCTAGCCGCACTGTTTCCATGCGGATCGGTAACCGGGGCGCCGAAGGCACAGACGATGGCTCACATTACCCAGTTGGAGACGGAGCCCCGGGGAGTTTATTGCGGCACCATGGGCTACATCACCCCTGGAGGGCAGGCTATATTCAACGTCGCGATTCGCACGCTTGTGGTGGATTACGAACACGATGTTGCGGTATACGGAACCGGGGGTGGCATCACCTGGGACTCCGGGGCAGAGGAGGAGTATCAAGAGGCTCTGCTCAAGACGGAGGCTGTTTTACGTCCACGTCCTCCCTTCCAGCTGCTGGAGACGCTCCGCCTCGTGGACGGACGGTTTCACTTGTTGGCAGAACACATGGAGCGGTTGCTGGACTCGGCCCATTACTTTCGCTTTCGCCTCGACGCCCGTCGGGTGCAAGAGCGACTGCAAGAGGTCGCCGCGACGCACCCAACGGGCAGTTGGCGGGTGCGACTGCTCGCAGACCGGGAAGGCCGCCTCACCACGGAGGCAACGCCCCTGTCTCTCATCCCCGAGGGTGAGGCGCAACCCGTTCGTTGGGCGAAGTCGCCAGTGGACAGCCACAATCCGTTCCTGTTCCATAAGACTACGCTCCGCACGGTCTACGATCACCATCGTCGGGAGGCCGGGGACGTGTTTGACGTGCTGCTCTGGAATGAGCGCGAAGAGGCCACCGAGTTTACCATTGGTAACTTAGTGGCCGAGATTAGGGGCCATCTTTACACACCGCCTTGTTCATGCGGGCTCCTCGATGGCACCCTGCGCCGTTGGCTCATCCGCCAGGGACGGATACTGGAGCGCTCGTTGTCCAAGGTGGATGTGGAACGAGCCGAGCGGTTGTGGCTGGTGAACAGCGTGCGCGGTTTCGTGCCGGTTAAGCTACGGCCCGGGAAGGCGCCGTCTTAAAACACTTTTTTCTCGCTCTGGTACTCTTTTAGGATTTCCACCGCCTCGCGGAAGCGTAGCGAGTGGATAACCTCGCGCTCACGCAGAAACTTGAGGCTATCCTGGATATCCACGTCGTCGGTCAAATCGATGAGCCACTGATAGGTCGCGCGCGCCTTCTCTTCGGCCGCAATGTCTTCGTACAAATCGGCAATCGGATCGCCCTTGGCTTGGATATACGTGACCGTAAACGGGTTGCCGGCCGCGTTGTGGTAGTGCAGCGCGAAGCTGTGGTCTGCGTAGTGGTCACCCAACCCCGCCTCTTTCAACTGTTCTGGGGTGGCATCTTTGGTCAGCTTATAGACCATCGTGGCAATCATCTCAAGGTGGGCGAACTCTTCCGTTCCGATATCTGTTAACAGACCTATCACCTTGTCTGGTATGGTATATCGCTGGTTCAGATAACGCAGGGCCGCCGCGAGTTCGCCGTCGGCCCCGCCGTACTGCTCAATCAGGTACTTCGCCAAACGGGGATCGCACTTTGAAACCTTGACTGGGTATTGAAGCTTCTTCTCATAAATCCACACCGCATCATCACCCTCCCGATGCCCGTCGACAAGTGGTTGGCACGCTCGATGTATCAGGGCGCCTGTCAGACCTGCCACGGCCACGGGCTGTCATTCCAGGACCAATGTGCCCCCACCGGGCTGTTCCCGAACTCAAGCAAGGGACCGAAAGCCTGTTCAAACTGCTGCATCAACGCCTGCTTGCGGCGTTGGTACTGATGAAACTGGCTTACGGCCGGCTGGTCGTCCGGGTGCGTATCGAGGTAAAGCGTCAATTCGACCAAGACGAAGTCCACGGCCTGCAGCTCGTACAAATATCGGTAGTACTCTTTCGGCACCGGGCGCGTCATGGGTCGACCTCCTCCCGTACGGGCGGCTCATACGGACTGTACAGGTCCGGCCATAATGTCCCTTTGCGCAGCGCCTCGTGCGGAGAAAACTGCTTAAGCCCTGACGGTTGAAACGAGATGAATTGATTGGGCGGAACGATGTATGCCTTGACACGTTTGGGCGCACACGGGTCAAACGGACTCCGATAAGGACGGTAGAAGCGCCATTGTTTATCCATGCACCCTCCTCCTCGCACTTGTAGGGTGGTCAGAGCCCACTATATGCGAGCAGGGCGAATGCGGAACTAGTCCATGGAGAGATGGGCAAAAGCCCAAGGTCTGGAGAGGCAGGGCTGGGGAAAGACAAACGAAGGGCCGTAGCATGGGGTGCGGCGGAACCCTGGGGGAGCGGGCGAGGTCAGAAGTGCACCCACAATGCCACCAGCACCCCGACCACGCAGCCGCCCAGGACTTCGGTCGGCTTATGGCCGACGTGTTCGTTCAAAATCGGCCAGTCAATCAACCACCAGGGCGTCTTGACGATGTTCAAACGCGTGATGGGCGCGGAGGAATCCGACTGGGGAGCGTACTCTTCGGACGATTGAAACAGGTCTTTTCGCCCCTGTAGGTCGCGCAGCAGTTGATTGAGGACAGCCGCGTGCCTGCCCGTCTGCCAGCGCACGCCCGCCGCATCGTACATGACAATCAGGGCAACAAACATGGCAATGGCCAAGACAGGGTTACTTCCCCCCTCGCGCAACCACAGTTCCGTGACAAGCGCGACGACAAGGGCGGTATGTGAACTCGGCATACCGCCAGACTGTTTCATCATTTTCCAGTCCCAGCGGCGCAGGCGCACCATCAGCAGGATGGGCTTCAAGACCTGTGCCACCAGCATCGCCAATAGCGGCACCACCCACATATTGTATGCGTTCCCCATCATGGCTCAGTCCCTCGAAAAATTGCCGTATTCCGTGCCAGAAACACCCTAGCACGGCTGTCATGGTCACTGATAAGATACCTGTAGACAGTTTGTGTGCTCAAATTCGCGGTAAAGGAAGAGGCCCGTGCACTTTATTGAACACCTGATGCAGGTCTATGGGTATTGGGGCATCTGTGGCGCCCTCGCACTGGAATATCTGTTCGTACCGGTTCCTGGCGAAACTACGTTAACCGCTGCGGGCGTGCTCGCCCAGCGCGCAGACGGGCAAATCAGCCTCTTTTGGCTCATCGTCGCGGCCACGTTTGGCACGTATGCCGGATCGATGGTGGCATATCTGCTGGGCCGAGTGCTCGGTCGCCCGTTTCTGCTTCGCTACGGCCGCTATGTCCGCCTTACCCCAGATAAACTGGCGCAGGCCGACGCCATCTTTGCCAAGTATACTGTACCCACTTTGTTGATTTCACGCTACATTGCGTTTGTGCGGATCTTTGTGCCGTATATTGCGGGCATCAACCGCATTCGCCTGGTCATCTATGCCCCGGTGATGCTGGTAGCATCCTTGCTCTGGACAGCGCCGTTCATCCTGGCCGGTTCTTTGATTGAACAAATGATTCATGCGGTGCTTGCCGATTGGCAGAAGTATCTTTTGCCCGCCATCCTCATCGTGGCCGCCTTAGCCGCGGCGTACTGGTGGTTCCACCGCTGGCTCAAGCGGAAGATGGATTCCGTCACAAAAGCGACCGGGGTGTCCAGAGAAGAACCACCGTCCGTCGGCGGACAGAGCTGATTCAAGTTGGACGCGTCATCTCATACAACAGGATGGCTCCCGCCACGGCAGCGTTCAAGCTTTCTGCACCGCCAGGCATGGGAATGCGCACCTCGTGGTCTGCCGCTTGCTGAACCAGTTGCGAGACCCCATGCGCCTCGCTGCCAATCACCATCAGCGTCGGCCGTCGATAGTCCAGTCTATGGCATTCGGCCGATCCGTCCGCACCCGCTGCCAGCACCTGTCCGTCCGGCCACTCCGCGCGCCAGTCACGAACAAAATCGAGGGCCGATTGCTCTATGACGGTAAGCCGAAACAACCCACCCATTGCCGCCCGAACCACCTTCGGGGAAAACGGATCGGCCGTGCCTTTCGCGCAGCAGACGTGCGTCAGCCCGAACGCCTCCGCGGTGCGCAGCAGCGTGCCGACGTTGCCTGGGTCCTGAATACCGTCCAACATGACGCAGCGGGCCGGAAGTTTCACGGCTCCGGGCTCGGGCAAACGGATTACCGAGATCACCCCTTGCGGGGTCACGGTATCCGACACTGCCGCAAACGCCTGTGGAGAAAGCTCCACAAACGGAATGCTCCGACGAGCCAATTCGCGCTGCACTTCCGTATCCAGCTCATCCCGGCTCACATCCCACAACACGGCCAGAATTTCAACCCTGGCGGCCAGCGCCTCTTGCAGCTGGCGCGGCCCTTCCGCCAAAAAGGCCCGCTGCTGGGTCCTCCCGCGCCGCGTTTTGAGACGCGCCCAAGCACGGACTCTGTCGTTGGCGGCCGACTCAATGTACATGTCTTTTCCCTCCCGAGACTGGAGCGCCGGCTGCTGTCGCCAGTTACGAAAAACCCGGCGGACTTCCGCCGGGAATGGACGTATCCAATTTATAGCGGCTGCCCGGAAAGGGGTCAAAACTCCCATCGAACGGCTTGGGTCTTACCCAACCCCTTTCCGGACACGCAATTCATTACGCCTCCAGTTTCGACTTGGCGACGTTGGCCAGTTCGGTAAACGCCTGCTTGTCTGTGACCGCTAGGTCCGCGAGCATCTTGCGGTTCACCTGAACGCCCGCCAACTTCAGGCCGTGGACAAACTTGTTGTACGACAGACCGTTCATGCGGGCCGCGGCATTGATGCGCTGAATCCACAAACGGCGAAAGTCGCGTTTGCGATTGCGGCGATCCCGATAGGCGTATTGTAGAGACTTCCACACCTGCTGCTTCGCGGTACGAAACAGACGGTGCTTGGATCCGCGATACCCGCGGGCCATTTTCAGGATCTTTTTATGTTTACGGTGTGTCACCATGCCACCTTTTACGCGTGCCATGAGTCCTGTTCCTCCTCACATGCTGGTTCAGTTCCGGGATGATCTGGGTTAGTGGGCAATCATCTGTTTGATGCGGCGCAAATCGCTGTTCGACACCAGGGTCGTTCCACGCAGCCGCCGCTTGCGTGCAGGCGACTTTTTGACCGCCTTGTGATAGGCGAACGCATGCGGCCGCTTCAGCTTGCCAGAAGCCGTCCTCTTGATGCGTTTCGCTGTCCCACTGTGCGTTTTCATCTTTGGCATATATACGTCCTCCATTTCCATGATTCACGTTCTAAGAGGTGGTCCGGAAAGGGGTCAGAACTCCCCCGGCACATTGCTTCGTCAGCGTCCAAAAGGCTCCGGGGCTATCGCCCGGCCTAAACGGTCCCCACTGGGGACCAGGCCCCCCTCACGTACCCAGAAACGTACGCTCGGATCGCATTTTGGGCTAACTTCCTCGCGCTGCTTGGGTCTTACCTGACCCCTTTCCGGACACTCAATCGAAGCCGTTGTCGTCCAACGGCAGGCTGGTCACGAAGACGGCTGTTTGGGAGCCAGAATCATAATCATCTGGCGACCTTCCAGCTTAGGCATCCGTTCGACGATGGCGTCCTCCGAAACACTAGTCGCCAACTTCATCAACAGCTGTTGCCCCAGCTGCGAATGCGTGATCTGGCGACCGCGAAAGCGCACGGAGACCTTAACCTTATCCCCTTCCTTGAGGAACTTCACAACATTTTTCAGCTTGACGTGGAAGTCGTGTTCCTCAATGTTAGGCGTCATCCGGACTTCCTTCAACGTCACGATCTTCTGGTTGCGGCGCGCCTCTTTTTCCTTCTTGCTCTGTTCATACTTGAACTTGCCATAGTCCATAATCCGGCACACTGGAGGCTTGGCCGTCGGCGCCACGGCGACCAAATCCAGTTCCTTCTCCTCCGCAATGCGCCGGGCATCCCGAATTCCCATAATGCCAAGCTGGGTCCCATCAACGTCGATGACACGGACTTCCCGTGCCCGAATTCCGTCGTTGACCAGATATCCGTCTTTGCTAATAAGATTTCACCTCCAAAATTCGCTGCCCTGCGGCTCCGCCTGCCGGCGAGAATGGCTGCCTACCGGCGTTCCCTCATCATCGAAAAGGCGCGGGACTTTTGTCCCGCGCCTCGTTCATACATGGGCCGTCTTTGGACGCGTTGCATCGTCCACGCAAGCATCCTTGATGCATACCGTCCTTCGTCGGTCATTTCGGTAACCCGTCGGCATTTGCCCACAAGGTGAGAAGCGGGAAGCTCCTTCTTTCCGTCATCTTCACTTGTTAGTTGAGCAGATTCATTGTAGCGGACTTGCGTGCCATCGTCAACCGGTCTGCACCAATAGCCGTTTTTCCGCCACTTCTTCGCCAAGGCGAGCGGAAAACTCAGCCAAAGACATGACTCCCAAGTCACCTTGACCGTAGCGGCGTACACTCACCGTTTCCGAAGCCCGTTCTTTCTCGCCGATGACCAGCGTATACGGCGTCTTTTGCACCTGAGCCTCGCGGATTTTGTAGCCAATCTTTTCCGGGCGGGCATCGACCTGAACACGGAACCCTTTCCCGCGCAACGCCTCGGCGACCGCATTTGCGTAATCCGTAAAATCTTCCGCCACAGTCGCAACACGTACCTGCACCGGCGCCAGCCAAGCCGGGAACGCCCCTTTGTACTGCTCCAGCAAGAACGCAACGAAGCGCTCCATCGTACCGACGATGCCACGGTGAATCACGACCGGCCGGTGCGGCTTCCCATCCTCGCCGATGTACTCTAAGTCAAACCGGTTGGGCAAATGGAAGTCCAGCTGTACGGTGGACAGGGTCTCGTCCTTGCCGAGCGCCGTGCGCACCTGCACATCCAGCTTCGGTCCGTAGAACGCCGCCTCTCCCGGAGCCTCCACGTACTCCAGGCCCATGTCATCCATCGCTTCGCGCAGCATCCGCTCCGCCAGTTCCCACATTTCATCGTTCTGGACATACTTCTCCGTATCGGACGGATCGCGATACGACAGGCGGTGGTAATACTCGGTGATGCCAAAGTCCCGATACACGCGCTCAATTAGCCGGACGACGCGCGAGAATTCCTGCTTTAATTGGTCTGGCCGCAAAAAGATGTGGGCGTCGTTCAAGGTCATCGCCCGCACCCGCTGTAGTCCGGCTAACGCGCCAGACATCTCGTAGCGGTGCATCGTCCCGAGCTCCGCGATGCGCAGCGGCAGGTCTCGGTAGCTGTGCATCTGCGACTTGTAGATCATCATATGATGGGGACAGTTCATCGGCCTCAGCACCAGTTCCTCGTTGTCCATCTGCATCGGCGGATACATGTCGTCATGATAGTGCTGCCAATGCCCCGAAATCTTATAGAGCTCTACACTGGCCAGGTGCGGGGTATACACGTGCTGATAACCCAGACTCTCCTCCAGGTCGACAATGTAGCGTTCGATGATGCGCCGCACCGTCGCCCCGTTCGGCAGCCAGAGCGGCAAGCCCTGTCCCACTTCCTTGGAAAGCATGAAGATGCCCAGGTCCTTGCCGAGTTTGCGGTGATCCCGCTGCTTGGCCTCCTCCAACTGCTGCAAATAGGCATCCAGCTCGGATTTTTTGGCAAATGCCGCCGCGTACAAGCGCGTCAACTGTTCCCGGCTGGAATCCCCCCGCCAGTAGGCGCCGGCAATCGACATGAGCCGAAAGGCCTTGATGCGGCCCGTCGAGGGCAGGTGTGGACCGCGACAGAGATCCACAAATTCGCCTTGTCGGTAGATGGTCAACGTTTCTGTCTCCGGCAGGTCTTCGATGATTTCGACCTTGAAGCGGTCTCCCCGCTCCCGGAACATCCGCAGCGCCTCTTCACGGCTGATGACTTCCCGCTCAACCGGATAGTCCGCCTTAATGATACGTTGCATCTCCGCCTCAATCTCCGGAAACTGTTCCGGTGTAAAGACGTGATCGGCAAAATCGTAATAAAATCCGTTTTCAATCACCGGACCGATGGCAAACTTGACGCCTGGATACAACCTTGAGACCGCCTGCGCCATGACGTGGGCACAGGTGTGGCGCATCACGTCGACACCCTCCGGACTGTCGAGCGTGAGGATTTCTAAGTCGACGTCGTCTTCCAGTTCACGGCTGAGGTCGACGATCTTCCCGTTGACCTTGGCCGCGACCGCCTCCCGACCAAGGCGAGGTCCGATATCCGAAGCAATCTCGGCAAACGTCGTATGCGCTGGATACCGGCGGACTGAGCCGTCCTTCAGTCGAACCGAATACTGCGGCTCCATGGGTATCGCCTCCATTGCTCGGCAGCACGACGGGAACTCCGCCCCGTGCCGCATTAATGCGTGTCCAAAAAGGGAGATCCCGGACACCTTACAAAGCAATAAAAAACGCCCCCGCCTTGATGTCTTCGCATCAGGACGAGAACGTTGTTCCCGTGGTTCCACCTAATTTCAGCCTTGGGCATGTCGCCTTAAACGCGTCCCCTGGCCCTCATTTGCGGATAACGTACGCCCCGGGTGCCGTTTTAGCCGAAGATTCCTTTGGCCTCCCCGGCACCTGCTGGAAGGTGGTATCCGTGCGGACTTTCGTGGGTGCGCTCGCAGCCTATGGCGCGATCCTCTCTGATACACGCTCCATCCGCCGGCGTGTCCTTCGTCATCGCATTTCCGAAAGTAAATTTGTTGTCCATTATAATCCGCTGTCGGAACAAGTCAACCCTGCGAACGTCACCGTGTCGAATACCGTCGTTTTTTTGTCACAGATTCAGGCTTGTACCCTTACAGCGGCGCAACACCACCGGATTCGCGCAGGCGCCGGCAGGTGGGACAGCCGCCGCAGCGTACCGCTCGCTCCACAAACACCCGTTCCACGGTTTCCGCAAAACTCGGCCAAGGTGCGTTCACGCTCAGGTCATGGATGACGATTTCCTGTGGGGAACGGGTAATAAGGATGCTCATCGCCAAATCCTCGGCGTTGACGTCTTCCCCAGGGCAAGCCAGTTCCGCCGCCAACGACACTTCGCGATCGCGCACGAGCTCACCGCTGTCATCGCAAATCCACACCCTCTCATCCGTACAGAACACGTGCAAACGCTGTTCGGACAGGGGTTGCACATCGAGTACATAGCGGAGCATCGCCACAAATTCTTCGTACTCCTGATCCGTCAAGACCTGCTCCACGAGCTCCTCGAGTACCCCATGCAGCCACATCAAATAAGACCGGCCACGAAATCGGACCAATCCCTCGATGTTGAGCATCTCCTCGGGAACCAACTCTTCCAGTGCTCCCCGTATGCGCGCCACGAACTCTGCGTACGGATGCTCGGCGGGTGATGTCATGGTCGCCTGCGTGTCCAACGCCTCAAAGTGGCGCGGCCCACGCGCGCAATGCATGGTCAACAACCCAATATACTCCCGCTGATCTGAAGTCAGTTCTGGGTGTGTCATAGACAATCGCTGTTGAATATACTCGTATTGCCAGTCCGAAAGAATGAAGGCCAAAAGCACAGACAAGAGATTCTCATCCGCGCCAAACGTCCAGACACAAGAGCCGTCCTCCGCGCACCGGATGTCGCACCCTGCATCCCCAAGTCGCCGATACAGTGCTTGCTTCGCCAGTTCGACTTCAATGCGTACACTGCGCATGCGGACATCCGCCTTTCTGGTTCGCATCCTATTTGACCAGTATGAAGAAACCGGCCAGCATGTATACCTGGTTTGCGGTGTACGCATACCTGCTGGGTTTGCGTGACGACAATCCGCGTCGACTTGAACCGTCGGGATCGAAAAACGCGGGAACAACGGCACAACCCCGCCCGTTTTACACCCTATGCGGGGGAGAAGGTCACAGACACGGCATCCGGCGACCTGTGTTTTCGATATCCATCCCCCGGTTTTTCCTGCGACAAAAAGGTGCCTACCAAACTGGCAGACACCTTTCTCATTCCATATGTGGTGCGGCTGACAGGAATCGAACCTGTGGCCCCCACCGTGTCAAGGTGGTGCTCTCCCTCTGAGCTACAGCCGCGTATCAGACACGTATGGAATGATACCATGATAACTTGGGCGTGTCAATCTCCTTCGTACAACCGGACCAACCGCTTCCACAATTCAGGAGCCCGCTTGGCAATGTTCACCGCATGACCGCGTTCATCGACGTAGGCGTGCTCGGTGGAGCCTTCCGCACACAATTCACCTTTGGCATTCCAAACCTGGTACGCAAATTTCATACGCGTACGTGTGAGGGACACCAACTGCGCATCGACTCGTACATTATCCTCAGCCCGCAAGGTTTTCCGATACTGGCATTGCACCCCGAGCACGACCACTACAATCCCCTGATCATGAAACGCCTCCATATAACCCACCCCGTGCGCCCGTAACCAATGCATCCGAGCCACGGAAAACCAGTCGATGTAAGCCGGGTGGTAGACGATCCCGGCCGGATCGCATTCCCCCCAACGGACTTCCAATTCTGTGCTGACCGTACTCCCCATCGTCCGTTCCCCCTTTTATGTATGTTGTAAGCTTCGTACCCAAGCTTTAAGTATACCGCAACGGCTCGCACACCGTTTGGTTATCGGCGCCCCCTAGGAAGCATGCAAAATAGCGTCGGAATATGAGCGAGGGAACGTGGATAATGGGAGCTTCCGGCACATTTCCGAATTCAACTACAAGATCCACGGCAATCCGTTCCGATTTTCCTATACGTTTTCTCTTTTCATTGGACGCAGCGTCTCGTATAATCGCAACTGGGTGAAGGGGGCAAAAACATGTTTCGGACGCTGATGAAGTCCAAAATCCATCGCGCGACCATTACCGAAGCAAACTTGAACTATGTAGGCAGCATTACGATTGATCGTCAACTCGCCGAACAGGCGGATCTACTAGAAAACGAAAGAGTCCAAGTGGTCAATATCAACAACGGCAGCCGATTAGAAACTTATGTTATTTACGGTCCTGCAGGCAGTGGCTGCATTGAGTTAAACGGAGCCGCAGCGCGGCTGGGTCAAAAAGGCGATTTGGTCATCATCATCTCCTATGGCGTATACAGCGAACAAGAGGTCAAGGAGCATCAACCCACGGTCATCTTGGTCGATGACCAAAACCGTCCTGTAAAAGCGTTGACAGAACGCGCTGGGCAGACCGTGGAATCGCTTTGACGGCGGCTTTCATGAAGCCCCGGAATATCACCCACTTTCCCTACGTAACCAGAATGTCACCGGCTTTCGCCGTATCACCGGATTGACTTTTTCGTGCAGGGACTGGTACACTAAGCAGGAATATTTGTGAGCCGGGATGGCGGAATCGGCAGACGCAGCAGACTTAAAATCTGCCGGGCCAAAAGCCCGTGCGGGTTCGAGTCCCGCTCTCGGCACCAAACCGCATCATTACAGCGTTTTTCACCGTCTGGAGCAGGCTGATCATTCAATCCGGGATCAGTCTGCTTTCACTATAGTGGTCCCAGGAAACTGAACAAGCAAAAGGGGGCCATTTAAGCTACACTATGGGCATGCGAAAACTTTACTCATCTTCATTCGGTTCAGATGATAGGACAACACAAGAACAAGGTTATCGCAGGATCCACAGGCAGAACCATACACACCTAAGAGCCTAAGAGCCATCGCGACAGTACTGATGACTTACGCAGGTTGGAGTATGGCACGGTGTTAGCGCAGAGTGTATCGAAGTATGCAGGGTTATTAAACATTGCTGCGTTTCTTGATATATCTGTATAACGTGGTCTTGCTCACTCCTGTGGCCTTCGTGATCTCGGTGATGCTGTACTGTTTGCTGTCGTACATTTTGAGTGCCAATTTCACTTTGTCCTCAGCTTTTCGCGGTCTGCCACCCTTGCGTCCCCGGGCTCTTGCGCTCGCTAATCCCGCCTTGGTCCGTTCTCGAATCATGTCACGCTCGAATTCGGCCAGGGCAGCGAAAATCGTGAACACGAGTTTTCCGGTTGCCGTCGAGGTATCAATACTCTCCTTCAGAGACACAAAGTGGATGTCTTTCTCCCCGAACCCAGATATCAAATCAATCAGATGCTTCGTACTGCGCCCTATGCGGTCGAGCTTCCACACGACAACCGTATCTCCAGGACGCAGGTATTTGAGCATTTCATCCAGTTGTGGGCGATCACGTCGTTCTCCGCTTATTTTCTCTTGAAAGATCCGCTCAGCTCCATATTGCTGAAATGCATCAATCTGCAGATCCAGGTTCTGATCTTCGGTGGACACGCGTGCATAGCCAAAGATCACAACATCACCCCGTCAATATCGTACCAAAAAGGTGAATATGGTCGATAAAAAAACGTTGATAAAGGGACGGGTTCTGGTACTGGTTAGGACGGGGTTTCTTGTAGGAAAAAACTGTGAGTAGGGGTAGTATCAAAAACGGGCGTTTTTGGTTCCTTCGGATAGACTCTTGAGCCGTATTTTCATTCGCTAACGCCGTGACTTGTCGAGAAAAAGGGGCGAATTTTCTAGGACATGTACCCTGTAACAGGACAATCCCTAAAACATTAAATGGCATCGGAAAGTCAATACCGACGGAGGGGGGGGAAGTTTAATGTACGGGGTCTTTGGTGGCTACACCCGTTGGGCCGTGGTGTTCCTGATTATCTTCGTATTGTTCTTTTTGCTCGTTCCGGGTTACGGCGGCGCAGCTGGATACTAACCCATCTGCTGGTCTGTAAACACTTTTCAATGATGGAAGGACGTGAACCAACTATGTACGACGGTGGCGCTTTTGGAGGATTCACCCGCTGGGCGGTCGTATTCTTGATCATTTTCGTGTTGTTTATCTTGCTTGTGCCTTATGGAACGGCCACTACTTGCACCACAACTCCTGTCTATTAAGTTCGCAACCGACTGCACATCCCGTTTCGTTAATCGATATGGGAGGTGCAGTCCCGTTTTGATTTGATAAAGTCAAACAGAAAGTTTCTCTTTCGGAGGAGAGGGAGCGACCGTGTGCAATCGACTGGATTGCGTCAACAACATGGGAAAATGGGTACACTTCCAAACCCAATGGGGAACGCATCGGGGCATTGTTACCGATGTCAACAATCGTGCGGTCCTGATTCGGGTTCAATTTTGCTAATTTTAGCCCGATGACTTTCATCAGAATGCTGTGGGTTGCCGAAAGCTGGGTTTTGGGTTAAACGCCGACAAGCTGCCTCCTTGTCCCAGAATACACTTGAACGTATCGGTGAATCTACGGTCGCGTGTAAGGGATGAGGGCATGCAGATGAATTCGACAGTAATCGGTACACAAAGAGGTACTCTCGATTTCACAATTCATCTGGCTGCAAAAAGGTTGATGGAGAGCCAAAATGCGGGCGGCTTTTGGTCGGATTGCTTTGACACTGGGGCCATGCCAGATGCACAAACAGCAATTTGTCTATACCTATTGGGCGTAGACGATCCAGAGTGGACCTCTTCACTCCTATCACGTATTCTATCCACCCAGAGGCAAGACGGATCGTGGGGTGTCTATCCTGAGGATGGAGGGGATTTGTCCACCAGCGTGGAGTGCTACTATGCGCTGCAATTGTATGGATGGTGGAGAAATCACACGGAAGAGCAACGTCTCGCACAAGAGTTTATCCTTCGACGTGGCGGTATGAAACGGTGTCGAAACTTAACCAAAACGATTCTCGCCATAGGTGGAGAAATTCCTTGGTCCTGGCTACCATCGCCACGACTGTATCTGCTTTTATTCTCCGATTGGTTTCCCATTTCCATCTGGGATGTTGTGACGTTCACACGTCTGCATATTGTGCCCATGCTTATACTATCGTCTTTCAGATATGTGGCAAAAGGTGCGACTACACGTGTTCTTGACGGCTTACTGACGCCCCGGCAAAGGCGATTTGCACTGTCTCGAAACCAAGCCGACGGCGGGCGGCAACCATCGTCGACGATGCTTCGGCGGCTTTCTCGGTGTATACATTGGATGATGGATAAACGGGAAGAGGACGGCACGGCCGCAGGATATCACTCATCCACTTTTCTCGTCATTTTTGCTTTGTGTGCCTTGGGTATGAGATAAGTCACTCAGAAATTCAGTCTATGCTACAGGCCATGCGCAATCGTTGTATTCGGATCCGCAAACGAGATATTGTCACCAACAAACCTGTGATGCCCATGTATGGAATACGGCTTTGGCCGTCAAGTCATTACAGATATGCGGGAGATCGCCGCAGTCTTCGACGATTCGGAAGGCTGCCAAATACTTGATTTCAAAACAACATCACACAGTTGGTGAATGGGTCATTAAGAACCCGAGCCAACCAGGCGGCTGGGCATTCTCAAGTAATAACACCACACATCCCGATATCGATGACACAGTGGCTTGCCTTGAAGCGCTGTTCCCATTTCGAGCGGAATATGAACAGTCTTGGTGGAAGGGCGTTGATTGGTTGCTCGGCATGCAGAACCGGGATGGGGGATGGTCGGCGTTTGAGAAAGACTGTAATAAACGCTGGCTTGAATGGATTCCCGCCAATGATATGAAAAGGACCATGTACGATCCGTCGACGCCGGATATCACCGGAAGGGTGGTAGAATTTCTGATTCGCTACCGGGTCTTGTCTTTGAACTGCGAAAAGATAGAGAGGGCCATTCAATGGCTACGCAGGCATCAAGAGACGGATGGTTCGTGGTTTGGTCGATGGGGCACGACCTACATTTATGGTACCTGGTGCGCCGTGAAGGCACTGGTAGCCGCGGAGATTTCAAGCCGAGATCGAACGATGCAAAAGGCGAAGGAATGGCTGCTCGGCATCCAGCATACAGACGGGAGTTTCGGTGAATCCTGCCAGAGCGATCTCCAGGGGCGGTTTGTACCGCTGCCGGAAGGGTTGCCAACCCAAACCGCATGGGGCCTGGATACACTTTTGTATCTATTCGAGATTGAGGAGAGTCGAACAGAGCGACAACGCTTACAAAGTGCTTGTGACCGGGCTGCAAACTGGTTGCTGCGGAGTGCCGATAACGGAATCTGGTATGAAGAAATGCCGACAGGTTCCGCATTTCCGGGGGCGCTTCACATCCGTTATCACATTTATCCAAGAGTGTGGCCGCTCATTGCTCTGAACCATTATCGGTCAGCATCTTCTCTTTTTGCTCTGAAAGGGGGTGAAACAGATGCTAGATCCGAGGCTTCTGAATACGTTCCGTAGTAGAATCGCAAATCCAGTGTATTGGCGGCGTACACATCGAATTCTTCGTTCCTACAGCCGCCATCACTTAGCGACACCGGATGGTGCCGGAGCACTGGTGGATCACTTGTGCAGTGCGTTGAACGTGCGACTAACTCCGGCGCAGAGAACGCATGCTGTAAATTGGATTGTGTCACAACGAATCGATCCGCAACATCCGTGGCACCAAATGCGCATGTGGAGCGTTGTCAGTGGAGTATGAACCGACTCGACAGATGACCAGCAAAGAGGCTGTCCCCTTCCCCATCTTATGATGGGTTTTGGGGCAGCCTCAGGTTGGGGCGTATACGCCGGCTTCGACCATGGATATATGAGACGGCTGTGAGTCCAGGCTGGCCTCACAGGTTTGTACGGCCCTGACCCAGGCCTTCAGCTGGTCTTTGGAGCGGTAGCCGGTGACTTGGTCCACGACCACTCCATCGCGGAACAGGACGAGGGTCGGGATGGCCATCACGGCAAAGCTTTCGGTGGTTTGTGGATTCTCATCCACGTTGATCTTCGCCACCTTCAGCGTGTTCCCATACTTAGGCTCGAAGGCTTCCAGCACCGGAGACATCATCTTGCAGGGTCCGCACCACGGCGTCGCATGCCTACAACTTTTCGATTGTATGTCCATATAAAAGGACCCGAAATCCGCGCCATTGCGCAATCCGGGTTCTTGGCATGAGCCTATGATAGAGGTGTAACTGTCGAAGCCGAGGTTTATAGGGTCACCGTTTACGGCTCCCGCCGTGCGGGGTAGGGTCTTCCTGGTTTCAAGCATAACTGTCACTGCATGCCTCTCCCTCTACACCGGAGGATTCTTCCGTGCTGCCCTTCCAGATTCTTCACACGTTCCATGGCCTTCGCCGGTACACACGCGGCTCGGCTTCCTCTTGTCCCTTTCGTAACGATGGACGCAGGGTCTTGCGCCGTCCTACGCGAGTACCCCGCTGACGCTGTAGAACGGCGCTCGTTTGGGCATGTTCGGCCTCCTGAGGGTGTAGCCTGGCTTGCCCCCGGTATAGCGCCGGTTTTCCCGGTATTTTCGCAGGGATAGCGCGCACCCAAAGTTCAGTAAAAACACTACTTGTTTTCCGCAACTTAGAAATACAAAAAACGTGGCGTTCTGATATACCGCGTTTACCTAACAATTCCGAATAAGATAAAGTGTAGATCCGAAAAGTCGAAAATCCTTGTCCGTCTGTGGCTTATGGCATTACCACCAGTAGCGTCCCGCAAGTGCCCCTAGCGTGAACCCAGTGAGTGCACCGAAGCCAAAATAGCCTGCCGGGGAATAAATAGGAGTCGTGTCGACTGGCTGTTGGACCGCAATGGCAAGTTCCGCTAACGACTTCCGTGTCTCTGCGGTCCCGCTGGCTACCACGGGCGCCGAAAGCAGATAAACTCCATTCGGTGTAACGGACTGTAAAATACCTGGGTACTTACGCCCACTTACGTGATGGGCAATCACGGGGCGTCCCACTAACTGGCGTGCAACCGGATATAGCGGGTGCATGATTGACGCCTCCCTCTTATAATCAATAGGCCGTAGTACAGGTTGTCATTGCATATGGAACCAGCAGAATGAACAATACGAAGATAATTAGGAATACAACAGCCCAACGAGTATACCCACCGAACACTCCGTATCCATCGTACACAGACCGTCCCTCCCTTTTTGTGACCTTTTATTAGATACGTCCAAGACAGACATACAGTAACCGACATTTGTCCCTGTGTCGTCGAATTTGAAGTTGAAAACCCTGAAATGACGGTGAGCTGACACAGTAAATGACGCACCGAATGGCACGTCATGTACGGGAATTGTATGATAATGCAACAGCACTGCATAAACGATCACCGCGTTGGTCGGCAAATCTAAAACGAGCTACACACTAATCGGCGTACTGCGTGATCGGAACACAGATATTACCAATTAAAAGAAAAACAAGCGAGTTTATCAGCAAAAAGAATCTATATCAGGCGTCCGAATTATTTACGATTTATTGTGTCCAGTCTATTGACATAGCACCAAGATGAACAAGTTCCATATTCACGCGCATTTGTCCCTAATCGTTAACGGCAAAGAAATGTTTATTAACGGACGACCGTATGCAGGGAACTTAAGGAATATCGTTTTGAAATGGCATGAGGAGATAACATTAGGAAATCGGATCGCACGTTTCTCCCCCAGTTTCATATTTCCTAAACAGTTACCCAAATGATTACATGGATAGCGGTCATGGCCAATATTCAAGTATTCGGGGGAGACTGTTATTTTTCCGTCGTGGAAAATGTGAGTTCTGACCCGAGCAACCACCGGTGGAGATTCTCTACAACCCACATCACCGAATGAAAGGCGTATACCCTATCCTCAGGCTTTCCATGTGACCAAAAGAGCAGACAGGGAACACTTGTAACCTGCCAAGCTTGCGCCAGATGGGGGATCAAATTCAGGTTGCAGCCGTAAACCGTCGGTTTGTTTGGCAGAGCCTCGCAAGCGATATTCACCATTTTCCGCTCCAACTGGCAGGTTCCGCACAATGGGGTATGTAAAAACAGAACCACCCCTTCCCCGGCACTGCCAAGCAGGAAATTCAACGTTGCTTCGTCCACATCCCGGATCACAGGTCGTCCTCCTCAACCTTGTCCATGCGCTTTCCGATTGGACTGGATCCACCCATGTTCTTGGGCCAATAGCTCCAGCAGTCGTGCACAGCCTTTCTGCACTAATGCGTACACCTCGTCAAAATTCCCCGTGTAATACGGATCGGGAACATTTTTGTCGGATACGTCTTCAACCAAGTCCAGCAAACGCAGCACGCGCGCCCTTGGCTGTCGACTGATGCGCCGTATCCCGGCCAGGTTCTCATCGTCCATGGCCACAATGTAATCAAACGTCTCCAAATCGGTGCGGTGAATCTGACGCGCTCTCAACCCTTCCGAGGGAATCCGCTCCCGTTCCAACACAGCGAGGGTTCCATGATGAGGCCGTTCACCGACATGCCAACCGCCAATTCCGGCCGAGTCGACCATCACCTTATCTGCCCATCCTGCCTCCTTTAGCATCTGTCGAAATACCGCCTCTGCCATCGGTGACCTGCAAATATTCCCTAGACAAACAAAAAGGACCCGAATCAACGCCATCTCTCCTCGTCGCGGGCTATGATAGCATACACCGATGTTATCATCGCATAAGCCGCAAAGATTGACAAAGTGATTAGCGTGATCGATCGGTTCCAACGGCTTGTCCGATGCCTCGTCAAGAGACCGCCCGCTTAGGCGGGCGAATCAGGAAGCAGTGCGTTTGTGATACATTTACCGACAGTGACGACGATGGCGATGGTGTCTTCTACGCCGCCTAGCGATAATCAGAGCCCTCTGCCCAGGATCCAGGTGAATAACAATCCGTCTCCGATGCCGATGAGAATGCCTGTGCATGGAGTTTCACCCCCTTCTCGTCCATCCTATGCCATGCACCGAGCATGAGATTGGACCAACTACCTATGTAGCATCGCGCCCACTTGAGGAAACATCCATGACAAACCGATGGCAGACCCGTTCGACGTTCTTTCAAGCATTGCGGGTTATGATCCTTGTTGCGGGCGGGGATACCCCCCTTGCCCTATCCCCTAAACTACCCTTTTCCCTGATACCCGCGGGTTTTCCGTGGGCTTTTTTCTTTAACAGCAATGGCCTGTGCATGAAGAGAAGGGCCATGGGGATACTAACGAAGTCGACCGAACGTCCCATGAAAGGCAGGGATATGAAATGGCATGCAACGACCGCCCGTTGCCAGAGACAAACCGCACTCCGTTCGATGTTCGCGACACGGTTCCTGAGTACAACGGCCTGCTACATCTGGACGACGGGCTCGCTGTGATTCAGCAACAGTTGCGTGACGCCTATACGTCCGGGACGAGTGACGAGTTTACCTCTGGGCGTACCGTGACCGAAATGGACATTGAATGATGGAATGATGAACCCATGGTCACGAGAGCCGCGCATGGAAGATTTTGTATATGCCAGGGCTTCCTACGTCTTCCCTAAGGCTGTCCAAAACCCGAGCCCGGTTCGGGTCATGGACGGCCTTTTGTATGGTCCGTTGCCGTAATGGCTTGACAGGTACGATGACATCCGCTATAGTTATCGGTGTTCGACTTCATTGGCTCGGTAGCTCAGTCGGTAGAGCAGAGGACTGAAAATCCTCGTGTCGGCGGTTCGATTCCGTCCCGAGCCACCATAGATTTATTCGACATGCGGAAGTGGCTCAGGGGTAGAGCATCGCCTTGCCAAGGCGAGGGTCGCGGGTTCGAATCCCGTCTTCCGCTCCAAAATGGCGCCATAGCCAAGTGGTAAGGCAGAGGTCTGCAAAACCTTCATCGCCGGTTCGAATCCGGCTGGCGCCTCCACTTGTCCGTGAGAGAAACACCCGAGGTTTTGAGGGTGTTTCTCTTTCTTTGTCAATATTCCTAGGTCGGTCCGCAAAATTCCCGCGAATTGCGGTTATCCCTTGGCCTTCCCCCTTACCTTATACTTGCCTCGTTTCGATTCCCGATTTTTGAGCTCAGACTGTGTTGAACGAAGGTGGAAGCGAATGCAAGATGCGGCCTTTTCCGCCGCAGACTTTGCCTCTTCCTCATCCTTCGCTACAGCAATGACGTACGCGTACCGCTTACCCATCGACAAAGGAGGCATCAGATACGCGTTTTTATGGGGTTGTACAAACACCTCCCGAATGCCCCGTATTTTTCGGGCACGATGACGGCCCGTGACTTTTTCCAAGTACCCCGGTTCATCAACCGTAAGGTAGCGGGCGTAGCCGACATATCGACTTTGTGGCGTCAAGTCGGGTTCTTCCCCGCAGAGCGAACGGATCGTCTCCTTGGCCAAGTTGATTCCCGTAGTATACTCAATCAGACGGTTCATGGCGGCTCCCGAGATGCGCGGATTCACTTCAATGATACGGCACTTATGATGGCTCCAGCGAAACTCGACGTGAAAAGCCCCCGTTTCCATCCCTGTCCGCTCCCGAATATCGGCAACCATGTCCTCCACCGCCTGCCTCAATTCCGAATCGACGTACGGTCGGATACAGTATCCGGTAACAATAAAGCGTTCGCCGAACGTGATGACTTGTTCGACAATCGCGACGACGCGCGCCTGACCCTCATGCACCAAAACCTCTGCCAAGAATTGCGGCCCAGAGACGTAACTTTCCACCAACAGGTCGTAACCTGGATAGCGGTTCCGCAAGCGGGTCGCGTAGTGCTCAAATTCCGCGGAACTGGATGCAAAAAATACGTCTTTCGATCCGGTCGAGCGTGGCGACTTCACTACCACTGGTAGCTCAAGCCAAAGTTCGATGCGTTTCGAGTCGGCCGAAACCCGTTGAAACGGGATGGAATAGGGGGACTCCCGGAGACATTCACGCAAGGTCAGCTTATCTTGCATCCGTGCAATCGCATTCACCGTCTGATGTGGCAGATTGAACTTTTGCGCGAGCCGCGCCGCCGTCAACACATGCGCATCGGTGAAGCTGATAATAGCACATACGTCGCGACGCTGCATCCGTTCCCGAATTTCATGTTCTACGTGTTCCGTGTCTTGTAAATTCGCCCATACCATGTCATCTACGTACGAAAAAGACTCACGGTTTCGGAGGAAGCTGGGGCGATCCGTCAGCAACACTGTATGCAGTCCAAGCTGTTTCGCCGCCGCGATGGCATCCCGACTGGACCCATGCTTGTTGCAGCCAATAAAAATCAACGTCTTCACCCATCCCCACCTCCTCTTGGCGGCTCAGACGTCGGCAGCCCAAAGGCCTCGGTCATCGCCGTGACTAATCCCAACATATCGAAGCCCGACCTTTTCCACATGCGTCCGGTCCAAGGCGTTACGCGCATCAAACAGCCAATTCCCGCGCATCTGATGTCTGACTTTTTGCCAATCGGCACGGAGAAGTTGCGGCCATTCCGTCACCAGGATAAGGGCATTCGATCCGGCCGCAGCTTGCTCGACCGATGTGGCTACCTTGATGTCTGGATAGATTTTTTGTACACGTTCCGCCCCCATCGGGTCGTACGCCACCACCGTAACCCCTTTTGAGAGCAGCAAGGGAATCAAGCGCAAGGACGGGGCTTCACGTAAATCATCCGTATGCGGTTTAAACGTCAGGCCTAGGATTCCTATCTGCTTTCCGGATAACCCGCCAAGACGCGTTTCGACCAGGTGATAAAACCAATCGACCTGCGTGTCATTGACCGCCTGCACGCGTTCGATAATGGAGAGCTCTACCCCGTACTCGCGCGCAGTGTGCAGCAACGCTCGCACATCCTTCGGAAAACACGACCCGCCATAGCCGATGCCCGCCTTGAGAAAGTGGGGTCCAATGCGCGGATCGAGTCCCATGCCATGCGCCACCTCCGCTATATCGGCACCCAACTCCGTACACAAACGGGCAAGTTCATTGATAAAGGAGACCTTACAGGCTAAAAAGGCATTGCTGGCATATTTAATCATCTCGGCATTGCGTGAGGTGGTCACGAGCCACGGTGCGGACATTCCCTGATACACCTGACGCATGAATGCCAGGGCACGTGGCGAACGGCAGCCAACGACGATGCGCTCAGGCTGCAGTGCGTCCCTAAGGGCCTGCCCTTCGCGCAGAAACTCGGGGTTGGAAACGACATCGAACGGGATTCCCACCTTGCGCTGTTTCAGTTGCCCGCGAATCCATTGTTCCACCCGTTCAGCGGTACCGACCGGCACGGTGCTCTTGATGACAACCACGGTGTACCCGTGCATGCCCCGTCCGAGCCCCTCAGCAACAGCGCGGACGGCAGACAGGTCACACCCTCCGTCCGCCGCAGAAGGGGTCCCAACGGTAACAAACACCACTGTATTATCCGTCATGGCCGCCCGGAGATCCGTCGTAAACCATAAGTGACCCGTCTGCCGGTACTGCTGCACGCGAGATGCCAAACCCTCTTCATAAATCGGTACCTTGCCCGCCTGGAGTTGACGGATTTTTCCCTCATCGATATCGACACAGGCCACCCGATGCCCATTTGCGGCCAACGCGACCCCCGTACATAGCCCCACATAACCTGTTCCCACAACGACAATGTTCACCATCGACACCCCTGTATGCTGCCAAATTGCAATCCTAGAGCCCGTATAATCGCCGCAGGTCCGCAACTTGGCGGGCAATCCCTTCAGCCAGCGTGACGCGGGGATGGTACTTCAAAACCCTTCCGGCCGTGCCAATGTCTGCGAAGGTGTGTGCAGGGTCACCTGGTTGGGATGGTAAATAGGTCCGTGCAGCCGTCAGCGAGCAACAGTCCTCGATGCATGCGATGACATCATTCACGCTGGCCCGGTTTCCACCGCCTATGTTGAAGACATCGCCCGGCTGGCCAGCCTCGACGGCGGCCAAGTTGGCGTCAATGACATCAGAAACAAACGTAAAATCCCGCATCTGTTGTCCATCCCCGTAGATGGTTAAAGGCCTCTGCAACAAAACGGATAAAATAAAGCGGTGTATCGCCATATCGGGCCGCTGCCTGGGACCAAAAACCGTGAAATAGCGAAGCGAAACCACCGGTACCGCGAACGCAGAGGCATACACGCGGCACAAGTGCTCAGCAGCCAATTTCGTCACCCCATAGGGCGAAAGCGGACGCGTCGGCGCTCCTTCGCCGAGTGGCCCGGACATTTCGCCGTAGACCGATGAAGAAGACGCGTAGACGATAGAAGGCCGCAAGGCAGGGGCGATGTTCTTAACGGCATCTAGCAAAAGCTGGGTGACCAGAACGTTGTCCTTTACATAATCTGCGAAGGACCGCCCCCAACTGGTGCGCACGCCAGGCAAGGCCGCCTGATGAAAAACAACGTCCGCCCGACGGATGAATGGATCCCAGTCGAGCGTTCGGAGGTTCTGTTCAATCAAGGTAAAACCCGGATGCGCGGCGACATGCGCCAGGTTTCTTTGCTTAATCCAACGCTCGTAATTACCGGTGAACGCGTCGATGCCGACGACTTCGTACCCCATGTCAAGTAATCGTTCACACAAGTGCGATCCGATAAAGCCAGCGCATCCAGTGACAACCGCTACGCTCATCGTCCGGCCTCCCAGACGCCCAAAAGGTCATCGGCCACACGACGCCAGCGGTAACGCTCTTTGGCCAAGCGGCGTCCCTGTCTGCCCATGACCCTGCGTAACTGACTGTCCCCCAGAAGCTTGCCGACGGTTTTGGCCATTTCCCGTGGATCATCCGGCTGCGAGACCACGTATCCGTTCTCCCCAGGTACAATCACTTCCGGGTTGCCGCCGCGCGCGGTTGTGACGATAGGCAGCCGCGCCGCCATCGCTTCGTAGTGCACGCGGGCCAACGGTTCCTCCCACTGGGAAGGGCAAACAAACACGTCTCCGACCCAAAACCAATGATGAACCTCAGAGGGAGCCACGAATCCGGTGGTGACCACCGGGATTGGACAGCGCTCTGCGAGGGCTCGCACATAGGCGATATAGTCACTGATCTCGTTGTCGCTGTACCATTTCCCGCCAACGAGGACGAGCGCCGTCTTTGGGTGGTGCTTTGCCAGATACCACATCGAGCGCACCAAGATGTCTGCGCCCTTTTTGGGTGAGAGGCGACCCACAAACAAGACCACGTTCCGGTCCTCAATGTGAAATTTGGACTTCAGTTCATGCCTTATCTGTTCGACTTCTTCTAGATTCTTGCGCGGGTTGTAGCGATTCACGTCGACTCCAGAATAAATCGTGCGCAACTGATGAGCGGCCTGCGGATAGTCCTCGGCAATCCGACGACCGACATAATCACTGATGGTCACAATCCGTTCACACGCCTCGATGGCTGCTAAGGCTTCCTTCTTAGTGATTTTGCCGGGCAGAAACATGTCGTTGTGCATACTCAGGACGATGCGCGCATTGGGCGCCTCCTGACGCACCCGTGGTACGAGCCGCGGACGGTTAAAAATATGGATAAGGTCGTACTGTTGACCCGATGCACGCAAGAAATTCAATACGTGTTTCTGATAGACATCGTAGATTTTCCCAGGAACCCGCACATAGCGAACGGGCCCAATGGTTTCGCTCGGGGGTAAGTCTGGGTCTTCGACCCCTAACACCGTGACTTCGTGACGATTGGCTAGATACGGAAGCACGCCATCAATGTACGTTTGAATGGCGCCACCGCGGACCGCTGGTACCGGCAGTTTTTCTGTGACAATAAGCAATACCTTCATGACTCGGACACCCCCAGCCACTTCTGCAGCTCTTTGAGGGCCTGCCATTTGCTTGCCTCGGATTTTTCGACCTGCGCCAGCACAGGCGCCAATTCGGTCTGCATAAATTCAGCGGGACGAAAAACCATCTCTTTCACATTTTTGTAGAATTCATTCGGGAGTGAAAAGTCCACCCAGAGCACTTTGAGGACGTCGGGTTCCACCGGGTTCGCCTCGCGATAGGCTTTGATCATGCCCTGAATCCAATCGACGTTCCAATTCCCAGCATCCTCCATAGTTGAGCTGATCAGCTTGCGCAAGTCGCGAATCGGCAAGTCGTAAGCGACGCCATCCAGGTCAATGATCCACAGCCCCTCTGGCCCCATCTGGCCGTTCGACCAACCATAGTCCTGGTGAGCCAGTCCCCAGGCGGGTTCTCCACGCCGAATCAGTTTGCGGTATGGGGAGGCTTGCAAACGCTTATAAGCTTCTACGGCCTGGGCTTCATATTTATCAACCGCCGACAACAGCGCCTCGCTCCCGGGCACATCCTTGTACACCTGAGCCAAAACGCGAAACCAGCCGATTTTCACCGCCATTTTGTGGTACGTCTGCTCCCACCGATATAAACGGGAAGCATGCACGGCCCGACGGGGCGCAACATATCCTTGGGAACGACGGTGAAACTCACCCAGTCCGTAACAGAGTGCTTGAGCACCCGCCAAATCCACCTTGGAAACCGGTTGGAGGGGTTCAATCCATTCCGTTACAATCCACAATTTCCCGCCTGATTTACTGTACAACCGCCCCATACGGGACTTAATCAAGGTGGGCACGCGAGCCTTGCGATGCACCAGATAGTCCTGAGCGGCCACTGCAAACCGACTCCGCTCAGGATTGCGGTGCAACAGTTTTAGACTGCGCGGCCCTTTATCCGTTTGGAGTTTCCAAATGGCCCCCCCTTTATCGGATTTGGCCGTGATTAACGTCATGTCTTTCACCCGCATATCATACCGAGCGATGACCTTCTCGGCGGCCTTCAGCACTTCTGGAGGAACCGTCATATCCGGATCTGGATAACCTCGGTCTATCCATGGTCCAATGGTGTCTGCCATCCCTACCCCTCCTTTCGAGGTCTGCCCTAGTGTATTGGCGGGTACGGGAGTCGGTACAAGACAATGGACCAGCAAGCGCGCGAATTGGCGAACGTCCAGGCACCTGCTGGGGAGGGGGAAACAGTCAAAGGGGCTGCCCCCATCACCCTGTAACCGGTAATGGGGACAGCCCCTTTGAGTAAGAGACAACAGGTGAACAGAGCACACGTATCACTCAGCGGTTTAACTCAGCCACTCATTGAAGTAGTTCAGGGTGCGAGCGAACGCGTCACGGCTCGCGGCAACGTTATAGGAGCGGCGTGTATCGTTGAAGAACGCATGGTGAGCACCCGGATAGACCTTGTAATCAAAATCCTTGCCTGCCTTTTTCATGGCCTCGGCCAGGCCCGGCGCGGTGGCCGTCAGCTGTACGTCCAACTCCCCGTAAAAAGCACGCACGGGGCATTGTATGGAAGCGATGCGCTCCTCTTTCGGAGACCGCCCGTAGTACATGACTGCCCCTTTGAGCTCAGCATCCAGACTGGCCAGGTGGGCAGCCAGGGCGCCGCCCATGCAATAACCCACGGCAACTACACCTTGGCCTTTGCTCAACTCGCATTCGTTGCGCAGGAAAGAGGCGGTAGCCAGCAGCTGTTCCGTATAGTTTTCGACATCCAAACCGCCAAACAGCGTCGTCATCGTCTCCATCACGCGCTTGCCCTCATCCTCGGGTAGCTTCGCCAGTTCAGCGTCGCGTTCCTCCGGGTTTCCCCAGGCCGTGGGCGGCAGCTTTTCCAGGAATGACTTTACGGCTTCCACACGTTCACGGCGCACGGCTTCCCTCCGCTCACCGTTCACCGCGTATAAATCTGGAGCGAAGGCCACATAACCAGCTCGGGCAAACCGTTCGGTCACGTCCTCAATATGCCCATCCACACCCCAGACCTCTTGAAAGACGATGACCGCCGGCAGAGGTGTCTGGGCATAGACTGGGACAGCCAAGTACCCCGAATACCGCTTGTCTTGGCCGTAACGTACCCATCGCGTAGTCAATCCCATGGAAAGGCCTCCTTCAATCATTGAATGTTTCGGACCCAAAAGAGTCTACAAGAATAGGGTGACCAAATCAATCCAGGTCGACCACGTTCATACCGTTCTCCACAAATCGTCAAACACCTTCCCGGGAAAACGAAAAAAGACCCGCCTCTTCTGCAGGTCTTGTGTGGTGGAACCGATGGGACTCGAACCCACAACCCCTGCGCTGCCAGCGCAGTGCTCTCCCATTGAGCTACGGTCCCTCACTCTTCAGTTTCCGTTTCTCGAGATTCAGGGGTTTTCCTTCCCTCGTGAACCGGACATTTGATATTATAGCGTGCCTTCATGGCTGCGTCAAGCGGATCGTAGATATACATATTTTGGAATACATCAGGACACCCTGACACTGTATCCAGCGAGGAGGAGTGGACGATGAGAAAGTGGCTGCTTGCAACGAGTGTATGCCTGATGATGGGTAGTGTAATTCCTGTAGCATGGGCAGGGGATGGCCTTTGGCGACATGTCCCTTCAACCCATTATCATGGAACAGTCCGCGCTGTCACCGGTCACCCATTTGTCGAACCGACAGATGGGACCCACGCGTGGCAGCTTCGGTCCAGTGTCCGAGTCAGTCGGCAGGTGCTCCGTGAAGCGTACATGGCCAGTCGCAATGCGTACACACAAAAGCTGCAAAAATACGCGAAGGTTACAGCCGCTCAGGCCGAGAAGGCGATCTCCCAAGCCCACCCAGGCATGAAGGTCGAGGATGTCCAGTTGCGCAACATCCGGACAGATTTGGTCTACACGGGCATCGCTCAGGATGATGAAGAGCGGTACTTAGTCATTGTCGACGCGGGCAACGGCAAACTGCTGTTGGATAAACCGCTGCCGACGCACCATCAGCGGGTGTTTTCCGGCGATTGAAGGGCCGATTGCCCCATTCGTGCGGAAAGTTCGGATGGGGCTTCGATTCCGTAGTGACGTCGGTAAGGAGATATTGGCCTACACGTCTGGACGCTAGGTGGAACGTGCGCCTCTGGACGCGCCAGTAAGCAAAAGGAAAAGTCGCGCCACCGGCGCGACTCTCGAGGCACAGTCTTATGGATGGTGAACCAATTCGTTCGTATATGGGATTACGGGTGGGTCCCATGAACCGGTGCCGGTTATACGGAAACCGCGCGCACCTTCACATCATCCAACGCAATGGGCCCAATGCCGCGTGGAACCTCAATCGCGTCGCACTTGGTGGCCCCCAACGCCTCGGTGATATAGTCGCAAGCGACGTTCGGATCAATCCGGTCCCCACACGTGTACACGTCAATGCTTGCATAACCATGTTCAGGAAAACTGTGGATGGTCAAGTGGGATTCCGAAATAATAACCACCCCACTGACACCCTGCGGCGCAAACTTATGAAATGCCACTTCCCGGACTTCCGCGCCCGCTTCCAGCGCCGCATTGACCATGATACGTTCAATGCTTTGCAGATCATTGAGACTTTCGGGATTACATCCCCACAGTTCCGCAATCACATGACGCCCAAAAGTGTCCATAAAAAAATCCCCCTTTTAGCGCAAATGCCATGCCTGTAACGGCATGTGGAGCCCTGACCATTCACCACGGGGGAAAGTTAGTCCTTCGAGGTCCTAACCCTTTAAGTGAAGGAGGGTTCCAAATCTGCGGTTGTGGCCAGTGGACGAAGCCAAAGATTACGAATGACAGTATACGATGCAGCCTGTCATTTTGCAACCAGAACTTTCACGAACCACGGAAAACGATACCGGCTTGGTCCACGGTTCGCTGTACCTTGCACGGTTTTCAATTTCAGTATATTCTATCAACAATGGGAGTCCACTTGTCAGCAACCTGATATTTGACGGGAGGCGGCCCTAAATATGACCAGACGCCCCATCCTCGGCCAGGTGCTCGCATTTTTAGCGGCTTGCGTCATCGTCGTGACCGGGATCTACGTCTTCGTCCTCTGGCATAACCAATCCCCAGAGCGGGTGCTTGCTGCCAAATCGGGCCACGTCCTGTACCAGACGTCGACCATGGCGATGGGAGATATTCAGCATGGGTCGCAAAAACAAGCCGTCCTACTCCGTTTTTCGCGCGATGGAGGGTGGGTGGTGGAAGGAAAGGGCGCGTGGCTGCGAACACCAGCGGCTGGATCGATCCGCTTGGCCGTCTTGCCCAACACCAGCTACGGTTTTTCGGATGCGTATTGGCTATGTGTGAGCCGTGAAAACCACAAAGTCACGCGTCTCCAGCTCGTGGACGTGACCGGAAAACACGCCCCGCAGACGTTCATCTTTCATGAATCCGGTATCATTGAACCGGTACAAATTGAGGGACCGGTTCGCATTCAGGTTTATAGCGGCCAAGACCTCCTCTTCACGGTTTCCTGGGACCCGAGCAAGGCCTGAAATCCACGTTCATACGCGGCCAACAATTCCTCCGGTGTATGCTTGGGGATGACGGTCGCCTGAAAACAAGCAGCCAAACTGCGGGCCGCGTCCGGATCGGCTAAGAGATGGTCGATGCATGCGGCCAAAGCGTACGCGTCCCCCACCGGCGCCAAGAGTCCCGTTTTTTCGTGATCAATCAACTGCCGAATCCCGGTAATGTCCGTACCCACGTTCGGGATCCCGTGGAACCCGGCTTCTAAGATCGACAGGCCGGTTCCCTCGCTGCGCGAGCAGAGGACATGGACATCCAATCCAGCGTAAAACTCAGACACGTTTTCGCAATATCCGAGAAAGTGGACCCGATGAGTCAGTCCCAATTCGTGCGTCAAACGCCTGAGCGCCTCCTCCATTGGCCCCCATCCTGCAATGGCCAAGTGGACATCCGTGCGTTTCAGGTATGGCAGTGCCCGAATCAACACATCGATGTTCTTATTCGGATGAAGCCGCGCCGCTACCCCCACCACCTGGGTATCGGGAGCCAACTGCAGCTTTTGGCGAAGTTGCCAGCGGTAATGACTGTTCGGTTTCGGAAGCTGTTCGAACACGGTCGCATTAGGGACGTGGTAGGCCGGCCGCTTGCCGCAAAGCGACATATAATCGGGATTGACCGCAAACAGTCCGTCCGCAAACCGGAGCGACAACGTATTTATGCGCGTCCAGACTGCACCTCGCACAGGACGGCCGAGAAAGTCATCGCGGGGATCCGAATGAATCGTGGAGGTCCAACGACAACGAAGGCTCTGGGCAGCGAGTGCGGCCACCGTATTCATGCGTGGCCCATGGGCATTGATAAACGCGTGACCGGAGATGTGGCAAAGAAACCGAATGAACCTGGGAACGACCGTCAGGCGGCCAGGGGGAAGCAGGGTCGTGGGTACCCCGATGTCGAGCAAGCGTCCATAGAGATAACCATCGCCGGCCACCGCAAAGTGGTATGTAAACTGAGGATGCCCTCGCGTCAATGCCTGGGCAAACGCGGCGAGGTGGCTGGCCGCACCACCTTGTTCGTTCCCCTTAGCCAAAATCACAACTACGCCGGCCGACTTCGCCTCATGAGGGCCTATACCCCTGTTTGGTATGTTCCATGACGTAACTCGAAAGGTCGTGTTCATCAAAATGGATACACTCTCGATGCAGCAGCAAGTGGTCTATCGAAGCCCCCGTCAGCTCCGCCGCAAACGCCAACACATGGTGCCGGCGGTGTGTGGGCTCTGGCCATACTGATTGAAAGTATTCGTCAATGCGGCGAAACTGGTCCAGGTTGAGGCCAGGCACCAAATGCACGAACGCCTCCGGCGGCAATTCTAATATGTCGTAGTTCTTACCATCGTATTCAATCGTTAAGCCTAAACGCATGGTTGAATTCTCACCCTCTTCGCTGAAGAGTATAGCGAATCCCGCTCCGGCAAACAATTTAAGTGCCAGCAGCCGCAAGCGTTGCCACACGCAGAAACCGTGACGTCGCAATAGCTGCTGGGAGTTTGACGTAACGCGTTCCGCCAAAGAAATGAGACAAATTCGTCACGGAAGGGTGGACCTTCCCCCTTTACGCCCAATTTCCGCTACCGGTACCATGTATCTATAGAATTGATTTGAATCACATATGGGGAAGGATTGAGGAAATGAACACCATCAAGACATGGTTCCTGATGGGACTCTTGACCGTCATCCTGGTGCTGATTGGCGAGTGGGTCGGCGGCCATACTGGTATGCTGGTGTTTCTACTGATTTCCATTGTGATGAACTTCATCGGCTACTGGAAAAGTGGGGACATGGCAATCTTCATGACCCAGTCCTACCCGGTCGCAGAACACGAATACCCAGAGTTATACGCAATCATTCGCCGATTGGCGCACAGGGCGGGCTTGCCAATGCCACAGGTGTATATCACACCTTCACCTCAACCGAACGCGTTTGCCACGGGGCGAAACGCATCCCACGCGAAAGTGGCGGTGACGGAAGGAATCCTACGCGCACTGTCCGCGCGTGAGTTAGAAGGCGTGTTGGCTCACGAAATCGGCCATATTAAGAACCACGACATTTTGATTGGTTCTCTGGCCGCGATGATGGCCGGTCTCATCACGTCCATTGCCAATATGCTGCAATGGGCGGCCATTTTCGGCTTTGGGCGTCGTGATGATGAGGACAACGGCGGTATTCTTGGCGAGTTGGCAATGATGATTTTGGCGCCTATCGCGGCCACGCTGATTCAGTTTGCCATCTCCCGCGCACGCGAGTATAAGGCGGACGCTACGGGCGCGGAATTGGTGGGAGATCCGAACCCGCTAGCGGACGCTCTAGAAAGGCTGGAGGCCTATGCCCAGCACATCCCAGGCGGATTTTCACCGGCGACCTCGCACCTGTTCATTGTCAACCCTCTGCGGGCGGAACGACTGGTCAATTTGTTCAGTACGCACCCACCGACCAGTGAACGGATTCGCCGTCTGCGCGCCATGCGCCTTCTCGGCTAAACAAGACTGTAAATGAGACTTCCCGCCCATATCCTCGGCCCTCTCGAAGAGGGCCGATTTTTCGTCGGTCTGGTTGGTATCCTTCGCCCCTTACCTCGCCCCTTTATTCGTAGCGCAGGGCATCAATAGGATTCAAGCGGGCCGCCTTATTAGCCGGATACAAGCCGCAGATGAGTCCAATCAAGGTCGAAAAGACAAGGCTAATGGCGATTGCCCAGCCGGAAATGGAGGTCGGCAACCCGGTCAGCATCCGCATCAGGAACGATACTGCCCCCCCTAAGAGCACACCCAACACACCGCCAATGAGCGTAATCAACACCGACTCCATCAGAAATTGGAGTAAGATGGCGCGCCTTGTGGCGCCTAGAGAGATCCGAATCCCGATTTCTTGCGTCCGTTCCGTGACCGATACGAGCATAATGTTCATGACACCCACCCCGCCGACGACAAGCGCGATACCGGCAATCGAACCAATGACCAACGTCAAAATCCGTGTTACCTGCCCGATGGTCTGTTCCAGTCCCGCATAAAAGCGTGTACTCTCCTCGAACGCGTTGGCGTTATGCACGCGAATGTTCAATGCGGTGACAATCCGCTGACCCAATTCCACCTTGTTGACGCCAGGATCCACCTGCACGTCCATTTCCGAGATACTCCACCAAGGAAACAGGTCGCGACAAGTGGTTGCGGGCATGTATACATAGTCGGTCCCCAGGAACCCCCCTAACAAGTTCATCTGACTGGGTGCTGCGACTCCAATGACCTGCAGCGGCTGCCCGCCTATTTGTATCGTTTCTCCAAGTGGGGAGGGCCCCTTGAACAGTTTTTCGGCCAACGAGGTGCTGACCAACACCACTCGGCGATGGGCCAAAACATCCGTCGCGTTAAACATCCGACCCTGAACGACCGTGAAACGGGCGATCTCGTTCAAATACTGAGGTCCAGCATTGAGGGAAACGTTAACCAGTTTGCCACCGCTGGCCACCGTGGCTTGGCCGTAGAGCGTATAGTACACATCCGCAACCCCCGGAAATTGCCTGGCAAGGGCAAAATCCGCATCGGAAAACGACAGGATTTGTCCCGGTTGAGGCAAGCCTGGTTCCATCGTCTCCTTGGGCAAAATCTGAATGGTGTTCTGCAGTCGCGGGCTCTCAATTGTCGCGATGACGGCCGCTTGACCGCCCTGACCTAAGGCCACAATCGCGATGATGGCCGAGACCCCGATGAGAATCCCCAGCATCGTGAGAAAAGAGCGTAACTTGTTGCTGCGGATGGCCGTCCAGGCGGAAAGCAGCATCTCCCCAAGGTTCATGCGCGACCCCCCTTGCCGAATCATCCATCAATCGGCCATCGGAAATGCGGATGATCCGGTGCGCCATCTTTGCCACATCCGCATCGTGCGTGATGACAATCACGGTCATCCCATCCGCGTTCAAAGCCTGGAACAACTCCATGATTTCCTGCCCAGTGACGGAATCCAATGCCCCGGTCGGTTCATCCGCCAACAGGAGAACCGGGTGATTCGCCAAGGCGCGGGCAATGGCTACCCGTTGCTTCTGACCACCTGAGAGTGCATTTGGAAAATGGTGTGCCCTATCAAGAAGTCCCACCTGTTGCAGCAGGAACCGCGCCCGCTCGCGTCGCTTCCAGCGTGGGACACCGGCGTAGACCATGGGAAGTTCGACGTTCTTTTCCGCCGTCATGCGAGGTATCAAGTGGAAGTTCTGAAACACAAACCCGATTTCCTGATTGCGAATCCGTGCCAATTCGTGCGCGGTCAGTTGTTCAATTGGCCGTCCAAACAACCGGTACGATCCGCTCGTTGGCGTATCCAAACAACCGAGGATGTGCATCAGCGTCGATTTGCCGCTTCCCGAAGGACCCATGATGCTGACAAACTCTCCGGCTTCCACACGGAGATGAACGTCATTGAGGACAGTCAGCCATTCTTCACCCGACCGGTATCGTTTGGTCACCCCACAAAGTTCTATCACTTTACCGTCACGGCCTCTCCGTCCACAAGTCCACTAGGGTCCTGTACCACCTCATCCCCAGGCTGTACCCCCTTGGTCACCTCAACCCGTGTCGCGCTGGATTCGCCCAACTGCACAGGGACTTGATGCACCCGTCCGTCGTGGTACACATAGACGGCATAGCCGGTTCCCGTTTGCACCAACGCATCATACGGCACCGCAATGACCTTCTCGGCCGTCGCGCTGGCAATTCGAACGTCGACCTGATAGCCCATGGGGACCGGAAACGCGTCCGGCGTGCCGATATCCACTTCCACCTGTCCCCCGCCGGAAGACTGACTCGTCGCATACGCGGCGACCTGGGTCACCCGGCCATTCCACTTGTGATTCGGGAACGCATCACTCGTCAGGGCGGCGGTCATCCCGGCGTGAATGTGTACCGCATCCACCTCCGACACGGTGGTTACGACCTGCTTGTCCTTCCCCACCACCTCGACTAAGGGTGCCGCACTGCCATCACTAGTAAGACCCGTGGGGTTTACATCCAGGACCGTTCCAGAGAACTCCGCTCGGATGATGGTTGCGTTGTACGCAGCCTGTGCTTGTGCTAACTGAGCTTTCGCTTGCGCCAAGGATGCGCTGGCCTGGTCCATCGTACCTTTGAACTGAGGCTGCAGTCCGGGAGGTACGGAAAGATATTGTTCTCTTGCTTGCTGATACGCCTGTTCTGCGTTTTGCACAGCGGTTTGTGCAGCCTGTAAGGATGCGGCTTGTGTTTGGTTTTGGCAGGTTAACAGAACGTCACCTTTGCGGACATGCTGCCCGGCCTTCACCCGAATTTCGTCAAACGGTGCTGGCAATGCGGAAGCCATCACCACCTGTCGGTTCACGGGACGTACGGTACCGCTGGCAAAAATCTGGTCTCGCAAGACCTGTTTTTCGACCTTGACCACATGCACCGTGGGTTGGCGTGGCCACACCCGCCAGGCGATAACGGCCGCCGCCAGCAGGATGACAACCACGCCCACCCACCACCAGCGTCCGAATCGGCGCCGAGTTTCCTGCTTCACCCACGTCACTCCTCATGTCCACAAACACACGGATACCTCAACAATACATGACAGCGACGGCCTATGAAAAGGGGAGTCGGTCAGGGTTTGCCGTTCCGACCTGCCGGACAACCTCTATAAGCCGGGACGCACGTAATCTAGATGCTCCGACTGCCGGTACACGGACGCTTGCGCAGTGGCGGAACGGACATAGTTGTCCGGGATCTGTGCCTGAACCATGGCCGTTTGCGGGAAAGGTGCCCAGTCTGCTCTGAACGAGCCCGCATTCGAAGGCGAGAGATAACGGGCGCCATAGGAATACGCATGTTGTCGATCCGTCTCTATCCCCCTTGGACTCTCCACCCGCGTGGTTGGCCCGCGCAGCCTGCCCAGCCGCTCTTCGATGGCTACGAGCTGGGAGCGAATTTGTTGCAACTGTTGTACCACCTCGATAAGTTCCTGATTGAGCCGATGTTCCTCCATCCCGAATCCCTCACTCGTCCTCATGATGAAACCATATATCCTCGGCAACTCGGTAGTTCGTATCCTGGGTAGGGTGCATGAATTGGGCCGCCGGATCCCCGTCGGCCGATTGCGCACGCGCGGTACCTGGGTCCTCCATGTCTTCAACCCACTCATCGCCAGCCATCAGGACCGGATCGATATCCGTGCTCCAGTGATCCAGCGGGGTCTCGCGCCACGGAGGCAGCTTTCTGCCATCGGTCGGAGTGGTCTCACTCATGCCGATCCCTCCGGTCGTTCGGTCACACAACACCCATAGCCTACCTCACGCGTACGGGTCGAATGCGTCCCTGGCATAGTTTGTCCGATTCCGGCATAGCCATCAGTAGACACGCATCCATCGCATGCCTGGGAGGGTCCACGATGTACACCCCGGTTTACAACCGCCTGGTCGGATGGCTGTGTGCAGCCATCGCTGTCTTGGGCTGGGTTTCCGGTCGAGTTGGAGAATATATGCAGATATCCCCATTGGAATCCGGGATCCTGATGACCGTTAGCGTTTTCGCCGTCCTGGGTTCTAGGTCCCGCATCCGGTACGCAGTTGCCGTCGCTACGGTAGTAGGCCTTGCCCTGTTGGTTTGGGGCATCGCCGGGAGTTTCCATCCGCACCTGTTCGGGGTGAGCGCAGAACCGTTGGAGAACGCAGGGCGCATCCTGATTGGGGGGTGGGGGGTATACCTGGCCGTCGAGGACACCCTGGCCTGGCGACAGGCACGCTTGGCAGCGTGAGGCTTCCAGTACACGCCTGGCGGCATAAGGCTCTCCTGTGGGTGCATACTAAACGGGCGGACGTTTCCGCGTAGCTTGGACCAAGGGGGCGATTGCGTGAAAGTCAGGGACTTGATGACGGCAAACGTTTCATATGTGCAGGAAACAGACCCTGTCCAAAAGGCAGCCCAAATCATGAACTCTGTCAACTGTGGCTCAGTTCCCGTTTGCGACGCGAATAAGCATGTCGTTGGGATTATTACAGACCGTGATATCTGCTGTAAGGCTGTGGCCAAAGGCAACTTTAACGCAAAAGTCAGCGATTGCATGAGCCGTCAAGTGGTTACCTGTACCCCGGACACGGACGCTCACGAGGCAGCGGACCTGATGGCCCGTCACCAGATTCGCCGTCTGCCGGTGTGTGACGCTTCCGGTAAACTGCAGGGCATTTGTGCGATTGGTGACTTAGCGCGCCAAAACATTCACATCAATGAAGCCGGAGACGCGCTCAGCCACATCTCGCAGCCGACCCAGGCCCAGAGTCAGTTGCAATAACCGCACAATTTGCAAGCCCGTGAGCAGTCCGCTCACGGGTTGTGTTTTCCTGGATGGTTATCCTATCTATAGTACGAAAAAGAGTACGAAAAAGGCCCCACGCCATCGCGTGGAGCCCCTTTTCAACACGTTTTCATTAACTGCGGCCAGCGAGCTGCTGTTCCGCCAAAGCCACCAACTTGCGGGTGATGTTACCTCCAATGGCACCGGTATCTCGCGTCGCCATGGTACCCCAGTACCCGTCGGCCGGAGGATTGATGCCCAACTCGGACGCCACCTCGTACTTCAGCTGGTCCAACGCCTTGGCTGCGCTCTGTACCACCAGCGTGTTCGTCTTCTGTCCTTGTGCCATGTTTATCACCTCCCTGGTGTAGGCATAGTGTGCCCGCTCCAGGAAGGGATACGCTGTTACATTCTGGCTTAGAGGTTGTCCGGAAAGGCATAACTCCTTACTGGACTCGGAACTTCAACCCCGCTCCGCGAGGGGAACAAAGCGGCGGTTGGTTACGCCAGTATATTCCGCACGCGGCCGAATCAGCCGGTTGTTCTGATACTGTTCCAAGACGTGCGCGGTCCAACCGGATATACGGCTGCAGGCGAAGATGGGGGTGTAAAGGTGAATCGGCAACCCGATGCAGTAATAGAGAGATGCCGAGTAGAAATCGACGTTCGCGTTAAGCCCTTTCTTCTCTCCCATCAGCCGCTCGATTTTCTGCGACATTTCAAACCACTTGGTTTCGCCTTTCCGCTCTCCAGCCTGCTTGCTTAGTTGGCGCAGGTGGGTCGCACGCGGGTCTTCGGTGCGATAGACGCGATGGCCAAAGCCCATGATTTTTTTCTTGGCGGCTAGGGCGTCATCGAGCCAACCTTCCACCTTCTCCATGGAACCGATTTCCAACAACATCCGCATGACACGCTCGTTCGCACCGCCGTGCAAAGGTCCTTTCAGGGTGCCAATGGCGGAAACAATCGCTGAATAAATGTCGGACAGCGTACCGGCCGTCACGCGGGCCGAGAATGTAGAAGCGTTCAGCTCATGGTCGGCATGCAGAATGAGCGCCGTATTGAACGCCCGCTCCGTAAACTCGTCCGGTTTTTGACCCTGCAGCTCATACAGGAAGCTAGCCGCCATACCGAGACTGACATCGGGCTGCACCGGTTCCAGGCCCTGCCGTAACCGTTCCATAGCCGCGACAATCGTCGGCACCTGAGCAACCAGGCGCGTCGCCTTACGCACGCTCGCCGGATACGAATTATCGGCAACATCCGGATCGTACAAGGCTGCATAGGAAACGGCCGTACGCAGGATGTCCATCGGATTGGCATCCTTCGGCAGGCTGCGAAGCAGTTCCATCACTTTGGGATGCAGCGTCCGTTGACTGGAAATCGCTTGCTTGAACTCGTCCAGTTGCGCTTTGTTTGGCAAATCCCCATGCCACAACAGATAGACGACCTCTTCAAACGAAGCCCCGCCGTTGACCAAATCGTGAATGTCATACCCACGGTAGATCAACCGACCTTCCCGGCCGTCCAAATAGCAGATTTCCGACGTATTTGCAACGACGTCTTCCAACCCGGCTTTAAAAGCAGCTTGCTGGCTCATCCGATTTCCCTCCCAAATCACGCCACATTTGGCCACAAGTTCGATTATACTACATCGGGACAAGCAGGGAAAAACCTGTGGATGACGACCGGCCTTGCGGACAAGGCAGCCGCCATTCGGGCATAGTGTGCCCACCTGCCCATCACGCCACAGCCGTGGAATTTGGTTTGTTGCGGCCTGAATTGTGTTCCTCACCCCGAGGAATCAAACGCATCGGTGGGCTTGTCTCGGTACCGACCTGTGATATCATAAAATTGTGCCCAGGAAAGAAACAGGTCGATTCTTTGCCGAGTTACGGGAAAGGATGGGGAGAAGATGGCAGAGGAACGCACCGGTGCGGTGACGTTTGCAGGGAAACCGGTCACATTGATTGGCCCGCAAATCCAAGTGGGTCAAAAAGCGCCGAACTTCGAGGTTTTGGCCAACGACCTGTCGCCGGTGACCTTGGCCGATTCGAAGGGCAAGGTCCGCATCATCAGTGTCGTGCCATCGTTGGATACCGGCGTCTGCGACGCACAAACCCGCCGCTTTAACGAAGAGGCGTCAGGTCTCGGGGACAACGTGGTCGTGTTGACCATCAGCGCGGACCTTCCGTTTGCGCAAAAGCGCTGGTGTGCGGCGGCTGGAGTTGACCGCGTACAGACGCTGTCTGACCACCGGGAGATGTCGTTCGGTACGGCATACGGTACATACATGAAAGAGCTCCGATTGGAATGCCGTGCGGTCTTCGTCGTCGACTCGAATGACACGGTCACCTATGTGGAATACGTCCCGGAGGTCACCCAGCACCCGAACTACGAAGCGGCTTTGAACGCGGCGAAAGCGGCCCGCTGAAGCCAAACACGAAAGCCAAAACAGGAAGCCCTCCGAAAAAGGTGTGTCCTGGCGCCAGGCGAATCGCATCATGCTGCCTGGTGCCAGGGTCTGTTCAAGAGGTCTGGACAACCTTTAAGTTATCACTCCCGAAACCCACCCGACCGGCGCAGATGCCGTTTCAGCTCGACCAGTGCGGTCGTCAAGCGCCGGTATTCCTGATGCGTCCGTTGCCAGTCGGGCTGCTGCCGTTGAAGTTCCCGGTCTATCGCGGTCAGTGCGCTGCGAATAGCGGCTTGCTGTTTCGCATCCCTGGCTACCGCCGGCGCAAGGGCCGTCCATGTGTGCTGTATTCCCGCGAATTTCTGACGTGCCAGCCCCCGATTTTGCATGTCCATGGCCCGCTTGAAGTCTTCCACCTGCCCGCTGAGCGTCACCAGACCACTGCCCAAATCCTCGGCGTGCCAGACGAATCCACCGCGGTCACGCTGCGGAGATACGGGTACCGAACACCCACCCGCGCCCACCATCAGTACGACGATTATCGCGCTTACCCACCATTTCGCTGCCATGCTGCGCCTCCGAGCGGATCGGTTTCCACAGGGGTTTCACGTCTAGGGTATGCAGGCAGCGACAGGCCTACTCTGAAGCTCGGAGAAGTTAGGTCTCCTCTTCCGTCGTCGATGGACCTTGCGCCGCACTTGGCCAGCGGCGGAACTGGCGGAAATTGACGTGCCGTTTCTCGATAAACGCCCGGTTGCCTTCCATCGCCTCCCTTGTTCCGTAATACAAGCCGACGGCGCTCATCCCCAGCTGGGCGATCCCGCCAATATGCGCGGTATCCGCGTTAAACGAGTACTTGGCGAGCTTTAACGCGGTGGGGCTTTTATCAAGAATCTCGTCGCACCACTTCCGCACCTCCGCGTATAAATCGGCGTGCGCCACCACCTGGTTGACTAAACCCATCTGCAGGGCCTCCGCCGCCGTGTATCGTCGACACAAGTACCAGATTTCGCGCGCCTTTTTCTCACCGACAACACGCGCCAAATAGGCCGTGCCATAGCCTGGATCGACCGAGCCCACGCGGGGACCCACCTGGCCAAAGACAGCCTGATTGGACGCGATGCTCAAATCGCACACCACATGCAGAACGTGACCGCCACCGATGGCGTAGCCGTTGACCGCCGCAATGACTGGTTTTGGAATGTTGCGAATGAGCGCATGCAAGTCCTCAATATCCAACCCCAATTCGCTCCGGCTGTGCCCTCCATAGTTCGTGCCCGTAGCTCCACGTTCCTTTTGGTCACCACCCACACAAAACGCCTTGTCGCCAGCACCGGTCAAGACGACCACACCGATTTCCCGATCCGTCCACGCGTCCGCAAACGCCTCAATCATCTCCGCCACCGTCTGCGCCCGAAAGGCGTTCAAAACGTGTGGTCGATGGATGGTGACCGTCGCAATGCCTTCCGACTTGGTGTAGAGGATATCCGTAAAAGCCAATTTGCCTGGCCCCCTAACACATGGTCAGACCCCCGCTCACGCTTAGCGTTTGCCCCGTGATGTAACCCGCGTCCTCGGAAATGAGAAATGACACAGCGGCCGCGATGTCGTCAGGTTCTCCCAGGCGGCGCATCGGGACCGCCTTGGTCATGGCCTCTACCAAGCGTGGATTGGCCGCAGCTACGTCCTGCAGCAGGGCGGTCTGGGTGGGCCCTGGGCAGACTGTGTTGGCCGTAATGCCGTGCTGCGCCATTTCTCGTGCAATCGTTTTTGTAAACGCGATGATTCCTCCCTTCGCGGCGGAATACACCGCTTCCCCCGTCGATCCGACGCGTCCCGCATCGGAGCCAATATTGACAATTCGGCCATATCCGGCCTTCATCATCACGGGCAGCGCCTGATGCGTGCAGCGGATGGTGCCTAAGAGGTTGACCTCCAGGACGCGCCGCCAAGTCTGCTCCTCACTTTCCAGAAACGGCTCGACTTTGTCCCATCCCGCGTTGTTGACCAGGACGTCCCAACGCCCAAACCGCTCCAACACCACATCTCGCGTGCGCACGACATCCGCGGTTCGGCAGACATCGCACGCCTGGGCCAAGGCTTCACCACCCGCCGCGCGAATCTCCGCCGCAGTGCCCGCGGCCAGGTCCGGGTCGACGTCTGCGATGACCACCGCCAGACCTCTATCCGCCAATCGCCACGCAATGGCCCGGCCAATCCCCTGACCGCTGCCGGTGACCACAGCCACCTTGGCCTGCATTCGGCCTCACCCCCGCCTCACTTCGTCTGTGGTCTCAGCTAGTGCGGCCCGCGATCACGGCCGAACCATGCCCTTGCCAACACCAGCTTCTGAATCTGTGGCGTACCGTCGCCAATCTCCAGTCCAATCACGTCACGCAGCCGCTGCTCGAGCGGCAAGTCACGGCTGTAACCGGTATGCCCATGCAGGATGAGCGCAGTATGAATCGCCTCGCGGGCAATGCTGGGTCCAAGCCACTTCATCATCGCCGCCTCTTTCGTGTGCGGCCGTCCCTGATCCCTAAGCCACAAACCGTGATAACACGCCAGCCTCGCCATCTCTACGTAACTCTGCTGCTCGACAAAAGGAAAACTAACCCCTTGAAAGCTGGACAAGACGCGTCCAAACGCCTTGCGCTGCAGGACATAATCCCGAGTTTCGTCGAGACTCGCCTGAGCGGCTGCCAGACACTGCAAGGCAATCAACAAGCGGCTGAGGTCAAACCCGTTCATCACTTGTTGAAAGCCTGTGTGCAGGGTACCGACCAGATTCCCGCGCGGAACCCGCACCGATTCAAACACCAGGGACCCCCTACCAACCGGTCGGTTCCCCATGTCGTCGTAGCGCCGGCGCTGGATACCCGGTGTATCCAACGGTACGACCAGCGCGCTGATACCGCGCGCTCTGGCGTTCGGCAGTGTCCGGACAAAGACGAGGGCGGCATTCGCATGCATCGCCAGGCTGACGGACGCCTTTTCGCCGTCGAGAATGAAATCCTCGCCGTCGACCACCGCCTGGGTGCGCACGGCAGCCGCATCGGACCCCGCCTCAGGCTCCGTTAACGCGATGCACATCCGGATCGATCCGTCGCACAATCCAGGCAGCCACTGTTCCTTCAATCTAGGTGCGGCGTGTCGATTGAGGATTTCCCCGATGAGCGCCGAGAGCACCACCGCATAGGCGCAGTTAAAGTCGCAATAGGCAATCGCCTCCACGGCCAGACCGGTGGTGACCGCGTCTGCCTCTACACCCCCGTACGCCTCATCAACCCGCAGACTGGTCAGGCCCATCTGCGACATCCGCCGCCAAAGGCGTTGTGGAAACTCGTCGCGCCGCTCCCACGTAGTGTAGAACGGCGCGATTTCCGTTTGCGCGAAACGGCGGATGGTCGATTGGAATAAGCGCTGCTCCTCGCTGAGAGAAAAGTCCAAGCGGGTCTCTCCCTCCGCACGGAAGGTCTCACTTACCCTTCCGCCAGCAACTGTTCGCGCAGCTTATACTTTTGAATTTTGCCGCTCGGCGTCCGCGGCAATTCCGCCACAACGCGGACAAACTCCGGCCAGTAGTGCTTGGACACCCCTTTTTCCCGGAGGAACGTCTGAAGGTCGGAGAGGGACAAAGGCTGGCTGCCTGGTCTTTGCACAATGAAGGCGCAGACCCGTTCCTGCAGGCGCGGGTCCGGCTTGGCGACCAGGGCGACTGCCTGCACGTCCGGATGCTCGTGTAACACGTCCTCCAGGTAGCTGACCGGAATGTTTTCACCCCCGCGGATGATGATGTCTTTCGACCGACCCGTGATTTTGATGTAACCGTCCGCATCCATGACCGCCCGGTCACCCGTTCGAAACCAACCGTCCGGGGTGAACGACTCGGTCATCAAGTCCGGTTGATTGAGATAGCCGACAAACAATGTGGCGCCACGACACTCTAGGTCCCCTTCTTGACCAGGCGGACATACGTTGCCGTTCCCATCGACCACGCGCACCTTCAGTCCGGGGAAGACGATCCCGTCCGTCGATGTCAACTTATCAACCGAATCGTCGGGTCGAGTCACGGTCACCAACGCGTTTTCGGTCTGTCCCCAACCGGCGAGTACCTTGCAGTCTGGCAGTACGTCGAGTGCTTGGCGAATCACTGGACGCGGAATTGGAGCCCCGTAGCAGCCCCAAATCCGCAGCGAAGAGACATCAAAATCACGGAGACCCACCGCGTGAATGAAGTCGTATAAAAATGGCGTCGCCCCGTTGGTCACACTGATGCGATGCTTTGCGACCAAACGGACGAACTCCTCCGCATTCCACACATCCTGATAGACCGCGGTTGCCCCAAGCATGGTCGGCAGGCGAACGCCGTAGAGAAACCCAGTCTGGTGGCCAAAGGTGGATGCCATGTGAAAGACGTCGTCTGTGTGCACGCCCATCCGCTTTGCCCAGGCGACAATCGGTCCATTCAGGGTGTTATGGGTGTGTATCACCCCCTTCGGCATGCCGGTCGTCCCCGAAGTGAAGATGAGTTCCGTGGGGTCATCCGGCGACGGCCGGTAGGGCTCCAATTCTTGATCTGTTCGCCCCTCCTCGTATGCGTGTTCCAAAAACGATTCCCAACTGTCAGGCTCCGTTCTGCCGACGACCAACACCTTGTCGGTCAGCGGAATGCGCGAAGAAAGGTCGCGCACCATCTGGACATAGTCAAAGCCACGAAACTGCTTCGGAATCACAAGAAGCTTCGGCTGCGCCTGGCGGAGCATCACCTCCAGCTCGCGGCCGCGATAAATGGGGATGAGGGGATTGGAGATAGCACCAATGCGGGAACAGGCGTAGTGCAAAATGACCCATTCGCACCAGTTGGGCAACTGGAAAGAGACCACATCCCCTGGCCGGATGCCCATCTCCAGCAGCCCGAATGCCACGCGACGAACCTTATCGGCCAGTTCCCGATACGTGTAGGCGTACAACGAATCCAAAATCGCGACCTTGTCCGGCAATCGCTGCACCGCATCGTCGAGAAAATCGCATGCCGTCTTGTCTGGCCAATGGCCCTCGCGGCGATACGCCTCGCGGTCTGCGGCTGTGTGATGGAACCACCACGTTTGCACGTGCGAACACCTCCGAATGGCGCTGCGAGTTGGGCACGAAATCGCCCGCCACAGGGCGTGCGGCCCGGAGCTAAATGCCTGAGTGCGACGTTTAAGTGCGGGTCCGGAAACACGTTTCCGGACAAAGTAACGGGTTCACATCAGAACGATTGCGCTTATAGTGAACCATACACCTCATTCTCTCGAATTATGCCGAAAAAATGAAGAGACAAGAGAATTTTTCTCCGTCTCTCGAGTCGCCCTCAATCAAGCTGGGTCGATACACCTGTCGGCGGCCACCCATTCACCCGTTCATCGACAGTGACACGTTCTCACCGGCGACGACCGTTCGTTCCCCGGCGGCCATCGAGCCAAATGACCGGACCGGTCGACGAATGACCGCCGTCAGCCGCCGCTTGCTTTCGTGGTGGCGAGAACGTACCCTCCGCATCCTCGGGATGCGTAACCTCTCGCTCCGGCCACACCCAATCGGGATTCATCCCCCGTCTGAGCGCCTCTAAGAGCGTGACGGTTTCGGGATTGACATCCGCCAGGTTGAGCTTGCCGCCCAGCTCCTCCACGAGACGGAGCTGGAGAAGAGGGTTGCGAGTCTTTAAGATTAGCCGATTCTGTAAGGGCCCCATGGCCTCCATGATTTCTACAAGGCGCTGTTTCTCAACCATCCACTCGGCTTCCCGCCCTCCCTGCGGCCAACTGGGCAACGGCAGGAGGAGATAATCTGCCCCTGCCTGCAAGTCGCTGTGCACCTGACGGATGACCTCATCCGGATGAGTGAGGTGTCCGTTGTGGTGCGACAACTCGGCAAACACGAGCAAGCCCTGACCGTGCGCCCGCCGAATGACATCCCGTCGTACCCGTGGGGAAAGCCTCCCCTCTGCATCGGCCATTAGGACGGACCGCAGACCACTCTCAGCCAACGCGGTGATATACGCACTCAGGGCATCCGCGCGTAAGGCGGCCGCAAACGCTTGACCGCTGGGACAGGGCAACACCCCATACTCCTGACAGAGACAAACTTTATCCATCAGCCACCCCGGCGCGTGCATCGCCGCGTGACACCCGGACAGCATCCAAAAATCAATCCATTCAGCGGTTATCTGTAGACACTCACGCATCCGGGAGGAAGTCATACCGTCGTCAATGACCAAGGTCAAACCCGCGATGCGGGGCTTTTCGACCCGTTCCAATAAGGACTTGCGCAACCAATCGGTCCAATGTACACCGTCCACGCCCACACCTCCCGAAACCCGCCTATCTAAACATATGGGCATGGACAGTTATAGGTGCCAAAACGGGACGTTAGCGTGTATCCATCGAATCGACAGGAGCCAGTGAGTCCCCCTCCGCTTCTCTCCAAATGTTCCGCGTGTCGCCGCCAAAGTGCCGCATCGCGTCGGCGACAAACGATTGAGTACCCAACAGCAGCAAACCATCAGCCTCCTCCGTCCGAGCGCGTGCAACCGCAAACGCCTCTTCCACATCGGGAAGCCAATCAGCCAAAATGCCGTACCTCTCCGCCGCGTGCAGCCAGCGGTCGTCAAAACGTAGGTGAGGGTTGCTGGCACCGGTCAAGATGACCCAGTCGATCACGCCCGCCAGTGCGCCCAAAACCCCATCACCGTCTTTGTCGACCGGGATGGCGACCACGGCAGCAAACCGCCGCGCCTTGCCCACTCGACGCAATGCCTCTACCCATGCCGCCACATGCACCGCCGTCTCCTGGTGAATTGTCCCGTCGACAAGCGTGAATGGCCGATGGGAAATCACGTCCATACGCCCCGGCAAGCGCACCGAGGTTAAATTGATCTCCGGGGGCAGGATATAATCCGGGCCGCGCAGGTCTTGCATCACCCTCTGCGCGGCCACCGCAGCCACGGCCGCGTTCTGAGCCAAAAACCCCGGCATGTATGGCAGGCGGATACGGGTTTCTCGGCCGTATACAAGGGGAACGGTAACCCAGGTCTCCCCTTCCCTCGTGCCGATGTCCGGCGCACCCGCCCCCTTCTCAGGCACGCTCTCAATGTGGCATGCTTGTCCCTGCCACGCATCGTTCAGGACCTTTTGAACCGGCGCCGATTGTGGATGACTCACCAGCCAGCGGGTATCACGGGTCAAGACGCCCGCTTTCTCGCGCGCCACGTCCTCGAGCGTAGGACCTAATTCCTGTTTATGTTCCAAGAACACCGGGGTCAACACCGCCCCCTGATGGCTGACCTGATTCACGTCATCGTGCAGGGCGCCGCGTCCCAGTTCGAAAATGTTGACATCTGTCGCCTGTTGCCGAAACCAAAGGGTGGCCACAACCGCCAACAGGCCGACAGGCCCAATGTATTGCGACGTGGGAATCGGAAGCTGCCGGGCCTCGTCATATACAAACGTCATCCACCGGATGAACTCCGGTTCCGGCATGACTTGGCCATCAAGGCGAAACCGTTCCATGAAGTCAACCAGGTGTGGGCCGGTAAACAGCCCCACACGCAGACCGAGCCGCTGCAAAATCGCAGCCAGCAGGATGGCATTGGACCCTTTTCCTTTACTCCCGGTCACAGCGACATTGTTCGCGTCCTGGTCGGGGCTCCCCAACTGGTTCAGCAAGCGCCGGGTCCACTCGGGGTGTCGAATCAACCGGTCTGGCCCCGGCTGTAGATAGGGACGAGCCCGGTTATACCACTCATATACGAGTGCGATGGTTTCTCGAGTCGTCCGGGTTGGCTGTGTAACCACGTGTTGCATGCGCAAGATCTCCTCATGGGGTCCGTTCAGGACATCCTTGAATCATTTGTGCGTCAAAGTCTGTGTATGAAAGCGGATCGACCAGTCGAGACGTCGTCCGGTTTTTAGCCAGTGTACCACAGGTGCGAGCCTTTTCAGTCCGGTTCGGAAGAGAGTGGTCCAATCGCGGTCAGAAACCTCCTCGGATTGCATGAAATCTGTCCGCAATGTCGTATAATACCTAGAAAAGGAATCCTTGCGGGCGGCGCGCGTCCATTCATCGGCCTCCCGGTTCGCGCCGAACACCGTGAAGTGAGGAACGGATGCGATGCTGAAATTGAAAGATTGGCATTGGCCAACCCACGGTGCGCGCGCGGTCGTGCTGTTGGTGCACGGAGCGGGCGAACACTGTGGCCGTTACCAATGGCTGGCTTCTCAGTGGCAACGGCGACGATACGCAGTACTCGGAACGGATTTGCCGGGTCTGGGCCGATCTGGCGGACACCGTGGGCACATTGACTCCTTCGAAGAATACCTGCACGTCGTCGACCGGCTGGTTCGTCAGGCCGACGAACTTTACCCGAACATTCCACACATTCTCTTCGGACACAGCATGGGTGGCCTGATTGTCATCCGCTACCTACAGACGCGGCCCCATCATCACCACCACCTGCGCGCGGCCGTGCTATCTTCCCCTTGTCTCGAATTAACCATGACGATTCCACGCTTTAAGGCCCGTATGGCCACATTCCTAGACAAAGTCTGGCCACGCCTGATTCAGCCAAACGGCATCGAGGCCGGCCATATCAGCCGATCCGCGGAAGTCGTGGCCGCCTACAGGCAAGACCCACTGCTCGTTCCCTATGTGAGTGTGCGTTGGTTTATGGAATTGCGACGGGCCATGGCTGCAGCCAAAACGGCGAGTAGCCGCTTTCGAATTCCCGTGTTGATCCTGCAAGCGGGTGCAGACAAGCTGGTCTCGCCAGAGGCGTCCGAGCGGTTTGCAAAACGGTTGGAGGCGCCGCACAAGCGATTCGTGCTGTTTGAAGGATACTATCACGAATTGTTCAATGAACCGGAGAAAGAAGTCGTATTTTCAGAGATGGCCAAGTGGCTGGACGAAGTGATGGCTGCGCCGCCCGCGAAAGTCATGCAACCGTGAAGCTAAAACCGGCCGGATCGAAAAATCGCCCAAATCAGCCACGCCAGCATGGCGAAGATGAGAATGAGGCCGACATCCGTCGCGGGTACGCCCATCAGGGGAAGCTTCGGGTTGGTCAATGAGGAGGCAACCATCCAGCCCGCCATCAGAATACTGAAAGACAACAGGATTAGGCTGAAGGACAGGCGATTCCCGATACGGTCCAGCTTGCGCAACGTTTGCTCGAGTTCGGGTAGCTTCAGGTTAAACTCGAGGGGTCCACGTCGCGCCTGCTGCAACACGTCTTGCAAAAGGCGCGGCAGCTGCAGCGCCGTATCCGACAAAAGCTCAACCCCTCGGAACAGACGCTCCGCAGCCCTCGCTGGACTCACCCGTTCGAGCAAAAGCCGGCGTCCAAACGGTTCCGCAATGTCCATGATGCGAAACCCTGGATCGAGGTTCTCGACGACCCCTTCAATCGTCAACAGAGTCTTCCCCACCAGCGTAAGGTCCGGGGGGATCTCGATCTTATGTTTGTACGCGACCGTAAAGATGTCTTTTACCGAGTCGCCGAGCGAGACCTCAGAGAGCGGAACATCGTAGTATTTCTCACGTAATTCGTCGATGTCGCGGCGGACCTTGCGCATGTCGACATCGGCCGGGATAACCCCCATGCGCGTAAGCGCCCGCACAATCGCGTCCGTGTTCCGGCGCATCAGGGCAATCACCAGTGAAGTCAGGTGAACGCGCATCTCGGGGGACAGCCGGCCCACCATTCCGAAGTCGAGAAACAAGATTCGGCCGTCCGGCAGAGCAGCCAAGTTGCCAGGGTGCGGATCGGCGTGAAAGAAGCCGTGGATAAGCAACTGCTCAAACACGGCCCGTGACGCCCGGGCCGCCAACTCCCCCAGGTTAAATCCCTGTTCCCGGAGCGTGTCCACGTCGCTCAGTTTCGTGCCCTGCACGAACTCCATGACGAGGACACGGGATGTGGTATACGACCAGTAAACCTTGGGGATGTAGATTTCCCGATTCGCACGGCTGTCTCGGGCGATTCGTTCGCAATTGCGGGCCTCGGTCCGGTAGTCGAGTTCCTTTTCCACCGTCCGCGACAGTTCTTGCACCATATCCGTGATCCGATAGTGCCTGGCCACACTTAGGTGACGCTCCGCCCGCCAAGCGAGATCGGCCAAAATCTCTAGATCAATCCGCACCTGTTGCCCAACGCCGGGACGCTGAACCTTGACAGCCACCACCTCGCCCGTGCGCAATACCGCCCGATGGACCTGCCCGAGAGAGGCGGCCGCGAGGGGGGCCGGATCGAACAGGGCGAATACATCTTCCAGAGGCGCGGAAAGTTCATCCTCGACGATGGCTCGGACCTCGTCAAATGAAAACGGAGGCACCTGGTCTTGTAATTTTTCCAGCTCCACGATGAGGTCTTCCGGCAACAAGTCACGCCGCAGGCTGGCCACCTGACCGACCTTGATGAACGCCGGGCCGAGTTCCTCCAGCATTTCGCGCACCTGGCGCGGCATATTCGGGCGTGGAGTCAGCGCATCGTCGCCGCCGAGAAACCACTTACGCGGCAGTCGCAGCACATCATTGAGTCCTATGCGCGCAACAAACCAAGCAAACCCGTTTTTCACCAAGATTTGCGCAATGGACCGATAGCGATTGAAGTGCCGGACTTTGCGTGGAACCATGGTCTCCCTCCTCGGCCCCTCCCATTGTACCGTATTTTTCACGACCACGCCGGCGTCGTTGTCTGATTCGACCACAACCCCGGATTCAATAGACGGTCAGCAGATAGACCACCATCGCGAGCAGGAGGAGAATGAGACAAGCACTCAAAAAAATGGGGAAGCGAAAGGCGGAATGAAATCCATCCGTGTTAATCCCCTGCCGTTTGGTGAGATAACTCCAACAGGCGTAGACGGAAGAACAGAGAGCTACGAGGATGGTAAAGAGTCCTATCCCGCGGATGAGTGTGTCCGCCAAAGAATGCACGTCGCGCGCAAGCTCAAAGTGCAGACTCGTCGTGACAAAACCAATGCCAAGGATGGCGATGATGGTCCGAATCCACGCGAGAAAGGTGCGCTCGTTGGCCAGATGCTGCTGCACGTATTTCGACTCGTCCGATTTCTGCTCGCCTGATTTCTGCACACCTCACCCTCCCGTCGTCGCGGTGACTTCAAATCCGTGTCCGAAGTTCTGCCCTCATTCCGAAGTACCGTTTCAACCTAGTTGGTTGTGGGAAGACCCCGGGAGCCCCACCCTTCACGGATATCCTATCACAACGCCCCGAAAATCCGCCGTCATATCTCCAACGAGGGTGAAAAATGTGTTATAAGGGTAAAAGTATGAGAAGACCCGTATGGAAACGGATTCGAGTCGGAAAGGGGAAATGGCGTGGGTACACATGGGTTGTCAATTGTGGTTATCGTCGCCTTGATTGGTTGGGGGTTGTATCGCCGCGTGCGCCGCACCGTGGGGTTTCAACCGCTGCAAGCACGCCGGATGCGTGTCCGCTTTGTTCTATTCACGGTACTCCTGGTTCTCCTTGCGTTTACACCAATGCCGACGCGGGCGGATCGTTGGTTCATGTTGGTGGGCGTGCTGGTCGGTCTCGGGCTGGCAGGTGTGGCCGCAAGCACAACCCAGTTTCAACAGAAACAGGGGGTCTGGCACTATCGGCCAAGCGGATGGGTCAGCGCCATCGTATTGCTGATCTTCTTCGGCAGGCTAGCCTACCGCATGGTTGAACTGTATGAGGGGAGTAAAGGGGCCCCTGTGGTTACCTCGACGGGTACGGGCAACGCCGCTCATCTGCAAGCGGCCAGTTATACCAGCGACCCTTTAACGTTGGTGGCCATCTTCATCTTGTTCTCCTACTATGCTGGCTATTTCCTCTATCTCCTGTGGCGAGAGAGACACCTGGAACGGTCCCCAGAAGGCAACCTGCGCTGACCTTTGTGGGTCGCCAGGACCGCTGTCGCCAGGGCGCCGCGGGCTATCTCCGCGGCGCCAGACGCTCCACCTGCGGCTTGTCCAACCAGGGCCGCAACACCATCGACACACACTCGACATTGTACTCACGCCATGCCAGTGTGATTTCATCCGCCACCCGAAGCGCAGTCTGTTCGTCATCGCACCAGGCCAAAAGGGACGGCCCGGCCCCGCTGAGCGTCAACGCCTTCGCGCCTTGCCGCAGTGCCGCTCGCCGGACGTCGTCGAAACCCGGAATCAGCCTGCGTCGATACGGCTCATGGAGCCTATCCCCAAAGCCCACGCGGAGAAGGTCGAGCTGACCGCTGGACAAGGCCAGCATCAAGCGCGACGCCTGTGTCACGTTGTAGACCGCATCCGCCATCTGCACCTGGTTTGGCAACGCCTTGCGCGCCTTTTCGGTGGGCAACGGGAAGTTCGGCACGCCGACCGCAAACACGAGCTGCTCCGGAATCGGAAGCGGGAGATACGCCGGCCCCTGTCCTGCCCCGGCGCACAGGCAACCCCCGCCAAACAGAGCCGGCGCGACATTGTCCGGGTGCCCTTCCAGCTCACTGGCCAAAGCGAGCAACCCAGCGTCGTCCAACACCAAATCGGGCTCAAAGCACGCGACGAGCTCGTTCGCCAACAACAAGCCCCCAACAATGGCGCTCGCGCTGGACCCGAGCCCCGAAGCAATGGGAATTTGGTTGTAGGCCCGTAACCGCCACTCCCGCGGGACCCTCCCCGCCCCCACCTTGGCAAAGAGGAAGTCCATGGCCCTGACGATGGCATTGTCCCGGGAAACCGGAAGCTGGTTCGCAGCCTCTCCGTCAATTTCGACCGAGAATGGGTGGCCCGTCTCAACCTCCATTTCATTGAACAGGGCCAACGCCAGGCCCATGCAGTCAAAACCAGGCCCTAAGTTCGCAGAGGTAGCGGGCACGCGTACGCGCAACCGCAGCTGGTCTCCGCAGTGATTTTGTGTTGTCCTCACAGCTTCCACATCCGCCACCCTATCTTTCACAACCGTTTCTCCAAAACCTTTTGCACAGCCGTCAGTTCAGCATCTACCACTTGTGTAGACCGTGAGCCGAGTTGGGTGGCGGTATCCGGGTCCTTCAGACCGTTGCCGGTCAACACACACACGACGGTTTCGTCCGGATGGAGCTGGCCTGTACGGGCCAACTGCAGCAATCCGGCCACCGAAGCAGCAGAAGCTGGCTCGGCGAATACACCCTCACGGGCAATGAGCTTGTACGCCGCACGAATCTCATCATCGCTGACCGCGTTAATCGCGCCGCCGGATTCACGCGCCGCATTTAAAGCGAGCGTGGCCGACGCCGGGTTGCCGATGCGAATGGCAGTGGCGAACGTCTCCGGGTTTTCAATCGGGTGTCCGACCACCAAAGCCGCCGCGCCCTCAGCCTCAAAACCATGCATCTTGGGCGCTCGGTCGATGACGCCACCCTGCTGGTAAGCCCGAAACCCTTTCCAGTACGCACTGATGTTTCCAGCGTTGCCCACCGGAATACAAAGCCTATCAGGCGCCCGGCCGAGTGTATCGCACACCTCAAACGCGGCGGTCTGCTGTCCCTCGAGACGGTACGGATTGATGGAATTGACCACCGTCACGGGCAGTTTCGACGCCAATTCGCGGACAAGCTGCAGCGCCTTGTCAAAATTCCCGCGAATGGACACCACTTCCGCGCCGTAAATCGCTGCCTGCGCGAGTTTGCCAAGAGCGACCTTGCCCTCCGGAATCAAGACCACGGCGCGCAGACCGGCACGCGCCGCATACGCCGCCGCAGAGGCTGACGTGTTCCCGGTCGAGGCGCAGATGACCGCCTGACTGCCCTCCTCGACCGCCTTGGCCACCGCCAGTACCATGCCGCGATCCTTGAACGATCCGGTTGGATTTGCTCCTTCGAATTTCAGATAGACATGGCACCCTGTACGTTCGCTGAGGAGAGGCGACGGAATCAAAGGTGTGTTCCCTTCGCACAGGCTGAGCAGAGGCGTCGTCTCCGCAACGGGTAACCACGACCGGTAGGCCGAGAGAATCCCAGGCCACCCCCTGTGCTGCATGGAATCGTTCGTCATGAAGAAGCCCCTCCCCCTATATCGACCACGTTTTCCCGAGAACTATCCTAATTAAATTAAATATGGTCCGGACACAGATATGAGTCAACCACGAAGCGTGCCTCAGGCCTCGGCGGCAGACAGCACCTCGGCATCCCCCGCTAGACCGACTTTGTCTTCGGCCCTCGCCTCATCATCGCTCGGTTCAACCGGCATCACGCTGCACACTTCGCGGACGGAAACCTCCGTGCCCAGCGCATCCAGCACCTTGCGCAGGCGCTGCGGCATGGTCCGGTGCGTGACAATGACAATCTCCGCAGACCGTTTCTCGACCCGCTTTTGCAGCACCGATTCCATACTCACACCGACGTCACCAAAGACACTGGCGATGCGGGCAAACACCCCGGGCTGATCCTCCACCAAGAGACGCAAATAGTGGCGCTGCGGCTCAAGGGAGTTGGCATCGATCCGCTTGTTCGGCAGGCAATACTGGGGCGCCGACTGCACCACACCCAGGCGCAGGTTCCGCAGGACATCGATTAGGTCACCCACCACAGCGCTTGCGGTCGGCAGCGAACCCGCGCCACGGCCAAAAAACATCAAATCGCCGGACGCGTCGCCCCGCACGAACAGGGCGTTATACGAATCCGATACGCTAGCCAGCGGGTGCTCTTTTGGTACCAACGTCGGCCGTACCCGCAGCGCCAGGTGGCCACCTCGGTCGGTACCCGTCGCCAACAGCTTAATCACCGCCCCCAGCTCTTCGGCATACTGTACATCCCGCGCCGAAACGGAGCGAATCCCTTCGACCTCCACGTCTTCCAGACGTACCCGGGCATGAAACGCAATCGAGGCCAGAATGGCCAGCTTGCGTGCCGCGTCGAAGCCGTCGACGTCGCTGGACGGATCGGCCTCGGCATAACCTAGCTCCTGCGCTTCCCGCAGGGCGTCGGCATAGTCCGCACGCGTTTCGGTCATGCGTGTCAGAATATAGTTCGTCGTGCCGTTGAGAATCCCTTTCAAGTCGGTGATGTCGTTGGCGCTCAGGGACTCCTTTAACGGACGGATGAGGGGGATGGCCCCCCCCACCGCCGCCTCGTAGTACACATCCACGCCCGCCTTGGTCGCCGCTTCCCAGATCTCCGGTCCATGGCTGGCAATCAAGTCCTTATTGGCGGTGACCACGTGCTTTCCAGCCGCAATCGCGGCCAACAACATCCGTTTCGCATCGTCTATGCCGCCAATCGTCTCGACCACAATGCGAACGTCCGGATCGGACAGGATGTCTTCGGGACATGTCGTTATATGGATGCCATCCAGGTTCACACCGCGCGGTTTTGCGGGATCCCGGACCAAAATGTGTTTGAGCACCGGACGCATCCCGGTCATTGCCTGAATCTTATCCACGCGCCGCTGCAGCAACTGCACTACGCCCGATCCGACCGTTCCACAGCCGAGCAGTCCAATCTGTACGTTCATCTCCCGACCGCCACCTTGCGTCGGGCCTCATAGGCCGCAATCGCGCCTTCATGCTGTAGAGTCAGCCCGACATCGTCGAGACCATGCAGCAGCTTGTGCTTACGCTGCGGATCGATTTCAAACAGGTACTGGCTTCCATCCGGCAGCTCCACCCGCTGATTCTCAAGGTCGACCGTCAGGTGATAAGAGTGCCCCGCGCCCACTGCAAACAGGTGTTGAATCGCCTCGCTCGACAGAACTACTGGCAAGAGCCCGTTCTTAAAGCAGTTGTTATAGAAAATATCAGCGAACGACGGCGCCAAGATCACGCGAATGCCATAGTCGGCCAGTGCCCAAGCCGCGTGTTCGCGGGAGGATCCGCAGCCGAAGTTATCGCGCGCCACCAGAATGCTGGCTCCTTCGTAATACGGCTGGTTCAGCGCGAATTCCGGGTTTGGCGAGCCATCATCCAGATATCGCCAATCGTAAAACAGGAATTTCCCGAACCCGCTCCGTTCAATGCGTTTCAGAAACTGTTTGGGAATGATCTGGTCGGTATCGACGTTCACGCGGTCGAGGAACGCCGCCTTCCCTTCATGCCGGACGAGCGGCTCCATGGCTAGCACCTCCTGTGTTAATCGGGGACGGGGACCCGTCGAGAAATTCCCGCACATCCACAAAATGACCCGCAATCGCGGCGGCTGCCGCCATCGCCGGACTCACGAGGTGTGTGCGCGCCCCTTTGCCTTGACGTCCTTCAAAGTTCCGGTTGGAGGTGGAAGCGCACCGTTCGCCCGCCGGGACGAAATCCGGGTTCATCGCCAAACACATGCTGCACCCCGGCTCGCGCCATTCGAACCCGGCAGCCCGGAACACCTCATGCAACCCTTCGGCCTCGGCCTGCTCCTTGACCCGTTTGGAGCCCGGCACGACCAACGCCCGCACACCGGGAGCCACCTTCCGGCCTTTGGCGACCTCTGCCGCCAGGCGCAGGTCCTCAATCCGCGCGTTGGTACAAGACCCAATAAATACGTGCTGGATGGGCACCTCCGTCAGCCGTGTTCCCGGCGTGAGTCCCATGTAAGCCAACGCTTGCTCCGCCGCCTTCCGAGCCACCGGAGACGCAAAGCTGGCCGGATTCGGAATCGGGTCATTGATGCCCAGACACATGCCGGGATTGGTGCCCCAGGTCACCTGTGGTTCCAATTCCGAGACGTCAAGCTCGATGACCTTGTCAAAGACGGCCCCCTCATCCGTGCACAGCTCCCGCCAGGCTTCGACCGCCCGGTCAAAATCGCTTCCCTGCGGCACGTGTGGGCGACCCCGCAGGTAAGCGAAGGTCACCTCATCCGGGGCCACCAATCCGGCCCGGGCACCGGCTTCAATCGCCATGTTGCACATGGTCATCCGGCCTTCCATGCTCAGGCTGCGCACCGCTTCACCGGAAAACTCGATGACATACCCCGTTCCAAAGTCCACCCCATAACGACCGATAACCGCCAGAATCACATCTTTCGCAGTGATTCCCGCCGGCAGCCGACCGTTCAGGCGAACGTTCAACGTTTTTGGCCGTACCTGCCACAGGCACTGCGTCGCGAGGACGTGTTCCACCTCACTCGTCCCGATGCCAAACGCCAACGCGCCAAACGCGCCATGGGTCGAGGTATGGCTGTCCCCACAGACGATGGTCTTGCCAGGCTGTGTGAGACCCAACTCGGGACCGATAACGTGCACGATGCCCTGGTCACGACTCTTGAGATCGGCAAGTGGGATTCCGAACTCGCGGCAGTTGTTTGCCAACGTCTCAATTTGCTTCGCCGCAATCGGATCGCGCACATCCAGCGGGTTATCTGTCGGTACGTTATGGTCCATGGTCGCAAACGTCAGGTCCGGGCGCCGAACGCGACGGCCAGCCAGACGCAGCGCTTCAAACGCCTGCGGCGACGTCACCTCGTGGACCAGGTGCAAGTCAATGTAGATGAGGCTTTGACTCCCATCCTCGACAACGACATGTGATTCCCAGATTTTATCGAACAGCGTCTTCGGCTGCGCCGTGGACATGAACCGTCCCCCTCCTTTGCCCTTCCAATCGATTCTGCAAGGCCTCGAGTACCTTATCCGTCATTTCGCCGGTTCCCAGCGGCTCCGCATGTGCCTTGACCCCGGCGCCCGCCCACAAGTCCGCTGTGCGCCAACCAGCTTCCAGCACGTCCTGAACCGCCTGCTCGACGGCCTCCGCCACTTTCTCCATCCCGAGTGAATGACGCAGCATCAAGGCCACGGACAGAAAACTGGCCAACGGGTTGGCCTTGTTCTGGCCCGCAATATCCGGAGCCGAACCGTGCACCGGTTCATACAGGCCGGGTCCGCCGCTGCTCAGGCTGGCGGATGGCAATAACCCAATGGATCCACTAATCATCGCGCCCTCGTCGCTGAGAATGTCGCCAAATAGGTTCTCGGTGACCAGCACGTCAAACTGGCGCGGATTTTGTACCAGCTGCATGGCCGCATTGTCTACCAATAGGTGGTTTACTTCGACAGTCGGATACTCGGACGCCAACCGTTCGGCCGTCTCCCGCCAGACTCGGCTCGATTCCAACACATTTGCCTTATCCACCGAGGTCAACTTGCCTTTGCGCTTGGCCGCCAGTTCAAACGCGAGCCGCAAAATCCGCTCAATCTCTACCTCAGTATAGACCAACGTGTCGACCACCAGCAGGCCGTTCTCGGTCTGACGGCGCTCCCTCGGCTCGCCGAAATACAGACCTCCGGTAAGCTCGCGGACAATCACAAAATCGGCACCTTGCACCACCTCAGGGCGCAAGGGAGAAGACCCGACCAGACTCGGGAAAACCGTAATCGGTCGCAGATTCGCGTAGACCCCGAGCGCCTTGCGAATCCCGAGCAGACCAGCCTCTGGCCGCAAGTGGCCCGCGCCCTTATCCCACTTCGGTCCACCCACGGCTCCAAGCAGTACAGCGTCACTGCCTTGACACAGCTCCACCGTTTCCTGCGGTAATGGGTGGCCGGTCTCATCAATCGCTGCACCGCCAATCAAACCGTATGAAAACTCAAAGCGTTCACCGGTCCACGCCGCCACGGCATGCAGCAACCGCACGGCCGCCGCTGTCACTTCCGGCCCGATGCCATCGCCAGGCAGTACTGCAATCCGTTTCGTCATCCGACCTCCACCACCTTGTCCCGTCCTGGCACCTGCAGTCGATTGATGGCATCCAGGAACGACTTGGCCGATGCCGCCAGTACGTCGTTATCGATGCCACGGCCGCTTGTCACCCGGTCCTCGCAGGCCACGCGCACATAGACCTCAGCCAGCGAGTCCTGGCCTCCGGTGGTGGACTGGATGCGATAGTCGAGCAGGGTGATTGGGCTCGCGACAATGCGTTCAATGGTATTAAAAATTGCTTCGACGCTGCCGTTGCCGGTGGCTGCCTCACAGACCACCGTGCCGTCCGGCTGCCGCAGACCCATCGTCGTGGTCGTCAAGGCCGATCCGTACGAGACTTGCAAGAATTCCAGTTCAAACCGTGGTCCGGTTGGCTCCGCCTGGGCATCCAGGGCAAGCGCCAAAATGTCGTCATCCGTTACCTGTTTCTTTTTGTCCGTAAGCGCCTTAAAGGCGACAAACAGCTCGTTGAAACGCTCCTCGTCCAGTTCGAGCCCTAACTCTTTGCACCGTTCCCGGAAAGCGTGGCGACCCGAGTGCTTGCCGAGCACCAGCGAATTGGAGGACAGACCGACCATTTCCGGGCGGATGATCTCGTAGGTCAACGTGTTTTTCAGCACTCCGTCCTGGTGAATCCCCGATTCATGCGCGAACGCGTTCGCGCCAACCACTGCCTTGTTGGCCGGAACCGACATGCCAGTGAGCTTGCTCACCAAGCGGCTGGTGCGCACCGTCTGACGCAGGTCGAGCCGGGTCGTGGCATCGTACACGCTCTTGCGGATGGCCAGCGCCACCGCCACCTCCTCGATCGAGGTGTTGCCGGCTCGCTCGCCAATCCCGTTGATGGTGCCCTCAATCTGGTCGACCCCCGCCTCAATGGCGGATAAGGTATTGGCCACAGCCAAGCCAAGGTCATCGTGACAATGCGCCGACAGCTTGACTCCGTCCAAGTTCGGAACGTGCTCGCGAATGTAGCGAAACAGGCGTCCATATTCCGCTGGGGTGGTATACCCCACCGTGTCCGGTAGGTTGATGACGGTCGCCCCCGCCTCAATCACCTGTTGGATGATGTGCACCAGGAAATCCCAATCGCTGCGGGTCGCATCCTCGGCCGACCACTCAATCAGTGGAAACCGCTTGGCCGCGTATCGAACACTGGCTACGGACGCCTCCACGACCTCCTCGGGTTTCATCCGCAGTTTATACTGCATATGAATAGGCGAGGTAGCAATGAAGATGTGCAGCCGCGGCTGACTCCCTTCCCGAAGGGCCTCCCAGGCGGCGTCAATATCTTTCTGGTTGGCTCGCGCCAAACCGGTGACAGAACAATTCTTCACCGCTTTGGCGATCTGACGGACCGCTTCCAGGTCACCCTGGGAAGCGGCGGGAAAGCCAGCCTCGATGATGTCGACACCGTACTTTTCCAGTTGCAGGGCAATTTCCAGCTTCTCATGCGGGTGCAGGTTGACACCCGCGGATTGCTCCCCGTCACGCAGCGTGGTGTCAAAAACCTCAATGTTCCGCATCCGCCGCCACCTCTGCTTTCGACATCGGTACCCCTGTCGTTTGCCGGCGGATAAACGGCATCATCTCGCGGAGTCGACGACCGACCACCTCCACCGGATGCTCCTGTTCGCGCCGGTTGATAGCATTGAACTGGGGCCGACCCACCTGGTTCTCCAAGATCCAGCCCTTGGCGAATGTGCCGTTTTGAATTTCCTTCAACAGGCGCCGCATCTCGGCCTTGGTTTCCTCCGTGACAATCCGGGGACCGGCGGTGAAGTCTCCCCACTGAGCGGTGTCCGATATCGAATACCGCATGTATTCCAGACCGCCTTCGTACAGCAGATCGACAATCAATTTCATCTCATGCAGACACTCAAAGTAGGCAATCTCTGGCTGGTATCCAGCCTCCGTCAGTGTTTCAAAACCGGCCTTGATGAGCGCCGACAAACCGCCGCAAAGCACCGCCTGTTCCCCGAACAGGTCCGTTTCCGTCTCCTCGGCGAAGGTGGTTTCCAGAACCGCCGCACGTCCCGCGCCAATGCCCTTGGCATAAGCTAACGCCAGTTCGCGGACACCGCCGCCGGCAACCTCCTGGCCAACCGCAAACAGCGCCGGAACGCCGCCGCCCTCAACAAACACCCTGCGGACGAGATGCCCCGGGCCTTTGGGTGCGACCATGAATACGCCGACTCCGGCAGGCGGGACTATCTGGCTGAAATGGATGTTGAAGCCATGAGCGAACGCCAAAGACTTGCCCGGAGTGAGATGAGGCTCGATTTCATTCCGATACACTTGCGGCTGACGTTCATCGGGGAGAAGAATCATGATGACATCCGCCTTTTGTGCCGCCTCAGCCACCGAGTAGACAGTAAACCCGTCTTCCTCCGCCTGCCGCCAGGAACGCCCCGCGCGCAGACCGACAATCACATCCACGCCGTTATCTCGCAGATTCTGAGCATGGGCATGCCCCTGTGAGCCGTATCCAATAATCGCCACGGTTTTATTCGTCAGGGCGTTCAACTCGATATCTTTGTCGTAGTAAACCTTCACCATTTGCTCCAACATCCTTTCCTGTATGAAGTCTCCGGACACCCACTCAAAGCGATTAGACCCAGAGTGCGTTGCTCTTCGACAGACGAGCAATTTCCTGAACGGTTTCACTGTCGCGCGTCATGCTGGTAAGACCAGTGCGGGCAAGCTCCTTGATGCCATACGGACGCAGCAAGGCAATCAAAGCGTCAATCTTCTCTGGCTTACCGGTCGCTTCAATCGTCACCGAATCCCGGCCCACGTCGATAATGGAAGCGCGGAAAGGTTCAATCAAGCTGGCAACTTCCGAACGGCTTGGAATCGGGCTGTGCACTCGAATCAAAACCAATTCGCGGGCAACAATCGGTTGGTCCGTGATGTCCTGCACCTTCAGGACATCAATCTGTTTGGACAGCTGTTTGATGACCTGTTCAACGACCCGCTCGTCTCCGGTTGCCAACACAATCGTCATCCGCGACTGGCCCTCCAACTCGCTGGGGCTAACCGTGAGGCTCTGAATGTTAAAGCCACGCTTTAGGAACAAACCGGTAATGCGATTTAAGACACCGGTCCGGTTATTCACCAATACGTTCAAAATGCGGGCGTTCATGGTTTCACCCCTATCATCTCGTGCAGCCCTTTTCCTGGCGCGACCATCGGATAGACGTTTTCGTCCGGCGCCACCCGGCACTCAATCAGTGCAGGTCCGGGAGCGGTAAGAACCTGCTCTAGCACCGCGGTGCAAGACGCTTCGTCCGCCACGCGATACCCTGGAATGGCATACGCTTCCGCCAGCTTGAGATAGTCCGGCTGAAAGGGAAGCAAGGAATGCGAATAACGGCCTTGATAGAACAATTCCTGCCACTGCCGCACCATGCCAAGAGCCAAGTTGTTGAGGATGATGACCTTTACCGGGAGCTTGTACTCAGCCAATAGCGCCAGTTCCTGTACCGTCATCTGAAAGCCGCCGTCACCGAGCACTGCCGCGACCACCGTGTCTGGCGCCCCCAACTGGGCCCCTATCGCGGCCGGCAACCCGAAGCCCATCGTGCCAAGTCCACCGGAAGTCACAAACCGATGCGGTTTGGCGAACGGATAAAACTGGGCCGCCCACATTTGGTGCTGGCCAACATCCGTCACCACAATCGCGTCTCCGTTTGTCAGGCGGTGGATCTCCTCAACGACCCATTGCGGTTTCAGTTGATCCTCTTCACGTTCGTACCATAGCGGGTAGGACTGCTTGAGTTCCAATAGGCGATTGACCCAATCCTGATAGGAGCCCGGTTGTGGACACTCCTGCAGCAAAACCTCCAACGCGCGGCCAGCATCGCCGACCACTGGGATATCCGTAGGCACATTCTTGCCGATCTCGGCCGGATCGATATCGACGTGAGCCACCTTCGCCCGCTGAGCAAAATGTGATAGATTTCCCGTCAATCGGTCGTCAAACCGGGCCCCAAAGTTCATTAACAAGTCGGCCTCGTACATGGCGTGATTGGCGGCAAACGTCCCATGCATACCGCCCATACCAAGGAACAGTGGGTGTGTCCCCGGAAAACTGCCGAGTCCGAGCAAGGTATTGACCACCGGGATCTGCGTTTGTTCGGCAAACCGCCGCAACAGGTCGTGCGCGCGGGCGTGCAGGACCCCTGCCCCAGCCAAAATGACCGGCCGTTTTGCCGCCCTGATGGCCGCCGCCAACTTACGCAGCTGCAGCCGGTTCGGCTCTACGGTGGGCTGATAACCCGGCAGACAAACCGGGTCATCGTAGCGAAACACCCCTTTGGCGTTTGAGATGTCTTTGGGCAAGTCAATCAACACGGGGCCAGGACGGCCGGTCGTGGCGATGTGGAAAGCCTCTTTGATGACCTGTGGTAGCTCCGCTACATCCCGTACCTGGTAGCTGTGCTTGGTCACCGGCATGGTGATGCCAAGGACTGAAGCCTCCTGGAAGGCATCCGTACCAATCACATTGGTCGCCACCTGACCGGTGAATACCACCAAGGGCAAGGAATCCATCATCGCGTCGGCCAGACCGGTCACCAAATTGGTCGCACCCGGTCCAGAAGTGGCAATGACGACACCGGGACGTCCAGTGACACGGGCGTACCCTTCGGCCGCATGAATGGCCCCTTGTTCGTGGCGCGTCAAAATGTGCTGAATTCCGCACTCGTACAGGGCATCATAAACGGTCAGCACCGCGCCTCCGGGATAGCCGAATAAAACTTCGACACCTTCCTGGCGCAGCGCCTCCACCAACATCTCCGCACCGGTCAATTCCAGCACCGATTTTGGTGCCTTCATCCGGTCTTCGACGCGCGTCGAGCCTTCGATCTGCTCCGTGGACGGTTTTGGCGCTGCAGCTTCCGCTCCCGTGCTCATGATTTCTCTCCCTCCATTTTCTATCGTTAGCCCCGCAGGACAGCCCCCGTGTTGGCGGAGGTTACCAACTGTGAATAGCGGCGCAAGTATCCGCTCCTCTGTTTGGGTTCCGGCGGGGTCCATCGCGCCTTACGCGCCGCGAGCTCCGCCTCGTCCAACAAGACATCAATCGTTCGCGCCTTCATATCGATGCGGATGCGGTCCCCGTTTTGAATCAAGGCGATAGGCCCGCCTTCGGCCGCCTCTGGGGAGATGTGCCCGACGCAAATTCCGCGCGTCGCCCCTGAGAAACGCCCGTCCGTAATCAGGGCCACCTTGGTGCCAAGCCCCCGGCCCACAATCGAAGACGTCGGGGCCAGCATCTCCGGCATCCCAGGTCCGCCTTTGGGCCCTTCGTAGCGAATCACAACCACGTGCCCTTCGCGCACTTCTCCACTGTTGATGCCCTGCTGAGCCTCTTCCTGCGACTCATAAACGATGGCTTCCCCTTCAAACTCCGTGATGCCGTCCTGAACCGCCCCCACTTTGATAACACCACCATCGGGAGCGAGGTTGCCAAACAACATCGATAAGCCGCCAACCGGGCTGTAGGGATTGGTACGGGGGCGAATAACTCGTTCGTCGAGAATCTTCGCATCCTGGACGTTCTCCCGAATCGTCTTGCCCGTAATCGTAATGCGTTCCGGATGAATCGCTCCCGCCTCAATCAACTCTTTGATGATGGCCGATACACCCCCGGCCCGGTGAACGTCTTGGATACTGTACTCGGAAGCAGGACTGATCTTTGCGATATATGGAACGCGCTTGGCAATCTCGTTAATGCGATTCAGGTCGTAGTCAATCCCGGCCTCATGGGCGATGGCCATCAGGTGCAGCACCGTGTTGGTCGATCCACCCATCGCCATATCCAGCGCAAACGCGTCATCAATGGCCTCGGGCGTGATGATGTCGCGCGGCCGAACATCTTCTTGAACCAGCCGCATCAGGTGACGAGCCGCTTCGTAAATGAGTTCCTCGCGTTCTTTTGAGGTGGCGACGATGGTGCCGTTCCCGGGGAGGGCAATACCCAACATCTCCATGATGGTGTTCATCGAATTGGCCGTGAACATACCCGAACACGATCCGCACGTTGGACACGCGTTCTGCTCTAAATCGAGCAGGTCCTCCTCGCTAATGCGCCCCGACTGGTAACCCCCTACCCCTTCAAATACGGACATTAAGGAGAGGGGCTGCCCACTCCGCGAGCGTCCAGCCTCCATCGGACCCCCGGAGACGAACACGCACGGGACATTCGTCCGCACGGCCGCCATTAGCATCCCGGGCGTGATTTTGTCACAGTTTGGAATGTAGAACACACCGTCGAACCAGTGCGCGTTGATCATCGTCTCCGCAGAATCGGCAATCAGCTCTCGGCTGGGGAGAGAATAACGCATCCCAATGTGGCCCATGGCAATCCCGTCGTCCACACCAATGGTGTTAAACTCGAACGGAATACCGCCCGCTTCCCGAATCGCCGCTTTGACCACTTCACCCATTTGCTTTAGGTGCACATGGCCTGGAACGATATCGACGTACGAGTTGCAAACCCCGATGAATGGTTTTGGCAAATCGGTGGGTTTTACTCCGGTCGCGTAGAGAAGACTGCGGTGAGGCGCCCTGTCCACGCCTTTTTTAATCATGTCGCTGCGCACTGAAGCACCCCCTTTGAACTTTGAGGTTGTGCGATGGCACGAGCACGTAAGACCTAAACATCCGATTCGGCTCGCGCATTAGGCTCCGGGTGTAATCGAAGCGACGCGGTCTGGATACACCTGCACGCCGTCCACCAAGACACGGCTACGGAACGCCTTGTGAATCTGCTTCGTACACAATCCCGGCTGCCCGTTGCCGATGACCCGTCCATCCACTTTGACCACAGGCACAATTTCCGCCGCCGTACCGGTCAAGAACACCTCATCCGCGACATAGACATCGTGACGGTTGAACGCCTCTTCTTTCACCATGTAGCCCAGCTCTTCCGCAATCTCTATCACCGCTTGACGTGTGATCCCGGCAAGGGCACCCAAATACGTAGGAGGGGTATAAAAGACACCGTTTTTCACGATGAACACATTTTCGCCAGAGCCTTCCACCACGTAGCCCTCGGTGTTCAGTACCAGCGCCTCTTTGGCGCCAGCCACACGGGCGTCAATCTTTATGAGGATATTGTTGAGGTAGTTGAGCGATTTGACCTTGGGGCTGAGAATATCGCCACGGTTGCGCCGGGTTGGCACCGACACAACATCAATTCCCTTCTCGTACAGCTCCTTCGGGAACATGGCCAATTCCTCGGCGATGACAAAGACTTCTGCGGCATGGCACTTCCATGGGTCAAGGCCCAGGTCTCCGACACCACGCGTTACGACCAACCGGATATAGGCATCGTCCAAGGCATTCCGGCGTACAGTCTCAACAACAATCCCTTCCATTTCGTCGAGGCTGTACGGAATTTGCAGTAAAACCGACTGTGCCGACTCATACAGACGGACCAGGTGTTCGCGAAGCCGAAACACATTGCCGCCGTATACGCGAATGCCCTCGAAGATTCCATCCCCATACAACAGTCCATGGTCGTAGACAGAGACCTTGGCTTCACTCTGGTCGACATAGTCGCCGTTGAGAAAGATGGTTTGCCCCATGTTCCTTCACACTCCCGAAGAAGAAATCAACAAAGCCGCACGGGCCCCACTACTGGGATCCGTTCGAATCGTCCTACTATTTTCTGTAAGCCAAATTCAGCTAGTGAAAAAAGTGAGAACGATGAGGCGAAAATCGAAGTTTGAAGGACATTGTAGACGGGCAAGAAGACGAGTGTCAATAGTCACAACTTTCCCCATTATAACTGTAAGCGCTATCGGTCTCCTGTCCGTAAACGCTTACTATCGTGCCACACATGCTTCTTCGAGGAAATATGAACTTTTTTTGAACGCATCCAAAAATGTCGGGGAACGTCGACAAAATACGGCGGTCCACCGACCGCCGCACGAGACGAAATGACGCGGTTATCGAGAAAGTTGTTTGGAGAAAGCGGAGATCCAGAACAGGGGGAGAAAGTTTTGCACAACAGGCAGAAACCAATCTCAGGGATGCAAGTGCTTGTTCCGCCCCGCCTGCGCAAGAGCCCTCCGTAGGCGTGTAACGGCTTCTTCAACCAGACTTCGTGGACAACCGATGTTCATGCGCATAAATCCCGCTCCACCCGTGCCAAAGATGTGTCCTTCATCGAACGCAATGCGGGCCTCTGTAAGGCAAAACTTATCCAGTTCCTGCGTCGAAAGACCCAATTCGCGAAAATCCATCCACACCAGGTACGTCCCCTGCGGGCGGATGACGGATACACCGGGCATGTCCTCTGCAACCGCCTTGACCAGCAGATTCACATTCCCTTCCAGATAGGCAAGCAGCTCGTCCAACCAATCGTCACCATGTCGATACGCGGCCTCCGCGGCCACCAGACCAAGGACATTCGCCCCCGCCTGAGAGCGGCGCCGCTGTGTGGCGACGTACGCCTGCCGCAGCTGTGGATTTTCGGCAATCACGAGCGCTGTTTGCAGTCCGGCCAGATTGAACGTCTTACTCGGTGCAACGCAAGTCACTGTACGTTCCGAAATGGACGGGCTTAACGAAGCCAACGGCGTATGCTTGTGCCCAGGCAAAATCAAGTCGCCATGGATTTCATCCGCGATGATGCGTACGTCTCGGCGCGCGCAGACCTCCGCAAACCGCAAGAGCTCGTCTTTCTCCCACACGCGGCCCACCGGGTTATGCGGGCTGCACAAGATCACCAGTTTCACGTGGTCATGCGCCAACTTTTGATCGAGATCGTCAAAGTCCATCACATACTTGCCATTCTGGAGAACAAGGGGATTTTCAACAATCCTACGCCCAGTTTCCCGAATGACGCGCATGAACGGATAGTAGACCGGGGGCTGCACCAGAACCCCGTCACCGGGCTCGGTCAAGGCCTCAATCAAGATGCTGATGGCCGGCACGACCCCCGGGGCATGCGCCAGCCACTCGGCCTGCACCTGCCAGCCCTGACGACGGTGATACCAATCTGCCGCCGCTTCCAGGTACCTTTCCGTCACCAAGGGGTAACCAAATACACCGTGGTCAATCCGCTGACGCAGCGCAGCGAGCACCGGTTCCGGGGACCGAAAATCCATGTCGGCCACCCACATCGGCAAAGCGTCCGTGGTCCCGAAACGCTCCTCTAAACCGTCCCACTTTGAGCAGTCCGTACCTGCACGGTTGATGGTTTGATCAAAGTTGTACTTCACGTGGCAAGTTGTCTCCTTTCTCGGCCCCGAATCCCTGCAGAGCCCTGATTCGAAACCAACCCTGCCACTCCATCATACCGAATCTTGTCGCATTCCACCTCACTCAGATTCAATTTGTCCGTCCACGACACGATACTCCTGCGTGTCATGCGGGATCTCTGTGGCCACCCCGCCCTCGTTGGACATGCGCTCGACACTCGACGCCTCCGTCTCCGGCGTTTCCTCTGAACGCGGCAGCATCGGGTCTGGGGGAGAGGGGCGATGCTGCCTTAAACGCGGTTTCTCCTGCATGAAACAGACCTCCTTGACTGCCGGTGTGACGGACTCCGGCAGTTACTCGCTGCTATTCTCCCCCATATGCGAAAGGCCCCATTCACTTACGTGCATGTCCGGAAACGGACAGACACTCTCTTCAAGAAACCTGCACAAAGCGATTGGTCAGACGCCCCAATCCCGCAATTTCCACGCTGACTTCATCGCCGTCTTGGAGCCAGCGCTGCGCTTCGGGAGCCATGCCCAAAATCACGCCTTCCGGGGTGCCGGTCAGGATGACATCGCCAGGAACCAGCGTCATGTGCTGTGACAAATAGGAGACAAGCTCCGCACAGGAGAAAATCATGTCACTGGTGTTCGAATCCTGCCGAATTTCACCATTGACGTAGGTGCGAATGGGCAAGTCGTTCGGATTTGGAACTTCGTCCGCAGTGACCAGATAGGGTCCTAGGGGAGCAAACTTATCGCACGTCTTTCCGAGCAACCATTGCGGGGTGCGCATCTGCAAATCCCGCGCTGAGACGTCATTGGCCACACTGTAGCCAGCTACAACATCCAAGGCACGGTCTGGCTCAACGTGACTGACCCGCTTGCCAATCACAATCGCCAACTCAGCTTCATAGTCAACTTGCGTGGAGCTTGACGGCAACGGGATCGATTCGCGGTGGCCGGCCAGCGCGTTATTAAATTTGCTGAAGACAACCGGATTCTCTGGTACTGGTGCGCCTGTCTCCGCCGCATGCTTGCGGTAATTGAGACCGATGCAAATGACCTTCTGCGGCCGCAGGACGCAGGGTCCGAAGACAGCCTCCTCTGTATGAATGCCCTGCCAGCGGGTCGTATGCAGAGCCTCCCGACAGAGCTGCTGCAGGCGCGCCTGCAGATCAGGGTGGGCCAGGTAGTCATCGACCGTTTGCGGAAGCGAATTCACCGGTTCCCCTGCAGCCTCCGCAAGCTCAAACACAGGGGCCAATCGCTCGCCATCCGCGATGGCCAACTGCCACCGGCCATCTTTATGTACATTCGCAATCTTCATCCGTTCATCCCCCGTTCTCGATAGCCGAATGATTCATAGCCGATAGATTGCAAGAAATCGAATCATACCTACCTTTTAGTATAACGTGGAGTAGAACGTGTGCTGCAACCTCCTTCCTGTCTATACCGGGCAGCGACGCGCCGAGGCGCGCCGCTTTTGGTTCAAAGACCGTCACCCGACCAGGCGTTCATACCCCGGGAGGGTCAGAAAGTCTACAAAGTCTTCCGCGAGGGTCAACTCCTCGAATAACTGAGCGGCCTCCTCATAGCGACCGGATTGATACCGGTCATTCCCCACCTGTTGCCGAATCTTCTCCAGCTCCTCGGCCAACATCTGCCGAAACATCTCGACCGTGACCTTGCGTCCGTCTACGAGCACACCTTTCGGATGGCGAATCCACTGCCAGACCTGTGCCCGAGAAATCTCTGCTGTGGCCGCATCCTCCATCAAATTGAAAATCGGCACAGCTCCAGCCCCGCGCAGCCAAGCCTCCATGTATTGAACACCGACACTAATGTTGGTCCGAAGTCCCATCTCGGTGATGGTCCCTTGCGGGACTTCAATCAGGTCCGCGGCGGTCACCTGCACGTCCTCGCGCTTGCGGTACAGCTGGTTGGCCTCGGGCATATGCGTGTTGAACACCTCAAGCGCCACGGGGACCAACCCGGGGTGAGCGACCCAGGTGCCATCATGACCATCTCGCGCCTCCCGTTCTTTATCGGCGCGCACTTTGGCAAACGCCTCGGCGTTGGCGTCCGGATCGTTCTTGACCGGAATTTGCGCGGCCATCCCTCCAATCGCAAACGCGCCGCGACGGTGGCAGGTTTTGATGGTGAGCAGGGTGTAATGGCGCATGAACGGAACGGTCATCGTGACCTGCGCACGGTCGGGCAGGATGAACTGCGGATGATTGCGAAACTTCTTGATATAGCTGAAGATGTAGTCCCAGCGGCCACAGTTTAAGCCCGCCGCATGATCACGCAGCTCGTAGAGAATTTCGTCCATTTCAAACGTGGCCAAAATCGTTTCGATGAGAACCGTCGCCTTGATGGTGCCAACCGGGATCCCCAATTGTTGCTGGGCATAGACAAACACGTCATTCCATAGTCGTGCCTCCAGGTGGCTTTCGAGCTTTGGGAGATAAAAGTACGGACCACTGCCGCGGTTCAACAGCTCGCGCGCATTGTGGAAAAAGTACAGCCCAAAGTCGAACAGGGCGCCTGCCACTGGTTCCCCGTCGACCAGCACGTGTTTTTCGACGAGATGCCAGCCGCGTGGACGTACAATGAGGGTCGCCACCTGGTCCTGGAGGGCATAATGCTTTCCCTCCGGACTGGTGTACTCAATCGTGCGCCGCACCGCGTCACGCAAGTTTATCTGCCCGCCCACCGTGTTCTCCCAGGTCGGAGAATTGGCGTCTTCAAAGTCGGCCATAAAACAGCGAGCCCCCGAATTTAAGGCGTTGATGACCATCTTGCGGTCACCGCTCGGTCCCGTGATTTCCACCCGTCGATCGGTCAGATCCTGTGGGATGGAACCGACCGTCCAATCGCTTTCCCGAATTTCACGCGTCTCCGGCAAGAAGTCGGGTAACTGCCCGGCGTCAATCGCGCGTTGACGGTCGACGCGGCGCGCCAACAACTGCCGGCGGGTCCGCTCAAAGCGACGGTGCAGCCCGGCCACAAACGCCAGCGCCTCCGGGGTTAAGATCTCTGCGAACGCTTCCGTGTAAGGTCCCTGAACGGTTACCCCGGCCGGACAACGATAGGCGGTTTCCAACATAAAGGCATTCCTCCCTATCCTGTTTCTTCACAAAGGACGCAATTCTGAACCTAAGGATAACACACAGTTATGTATTATGGAAGATGGTTCTGCATTGCAGAACACAATTTGACCTTACGGGCTAACCGGTAAAGGGAGTTCGGTATAATAGATCGTATCCGACAAACACCTGTCAAATCGGAGTGGGTTGCGTGGAAGACTACACAGTCAAATCGGTGGATAAAGCACTTCTCCTCTTAGAAGTCATCAGCGATTACCCGCGCGGCGTTGCCATTACGGAGTTGTCCAGCCGCACCGGGATGTACAAAAGTACGGTACACAGGTTGTTGGGCACCTTGATGAAGCGCGGTTTTGTCGAGCAGGACGGTCAAAGTGGACGATACAAACTCGGTTATACGCTCCTTGATCTGGGCATGCGGTTGTTGGCGTCGATTGACTTACGATCCGAAGCCTTGCCGCACCTTCAGGAATTGGCCAGACAGGCCAATGAGGTTGTCCATCTCGCCCTGCTCGACCAAGGTGAGGTCGTCTACATTGAGAAGGTCGAAACTCCACAGACCATCCGTATGCACTCACGCGTGGGCAAGCGCGTGCCTGTCCACGCCACCGGTTTGGGTAAGGCTATTCTAGCCTTTCTCCCAATTGAGGAAGTCCAAGCACTGATTCGCCGATACGGTTTACCCAAGTTGACCGAGTTTACAGTCACGGATGAACAAACGCTGCTGGAGTCCTTAGAGCGGATTCGTCAGCTCGGCTATGCCATCGATGTGGAGGAACATGAACTGGGGATTTGCTGTGTGGCCGCCCCCATCTTCGACAACGCCGGTCAGGTCGTAGCAGCCTGCAGTGTTTCGGGGCCCCGACAGCGGCTAGACCCCGCCCGCCTACAGGAACTGAGCCCGGTAGTGGTACAAACCGGACGTCGTATCTCGGAGCGGCTCGGTCACCTCGCATCGACGCGCCGGTCTCCCATCAGCAGCATGACCGACGAGAGCTAAAGTGCGACTAAGCCCGCTCCGTTTTTTCCAAGTTCATCCAGCGTTACTTTATTGAACGATTGCGACAGCGCTCGAATCTTCCCATCTCGATGGTCTCCCGCCCTTGCTGGCGGCCATCCGGACATCCGTCTGCCGCCGGGGATTTGTGAGTACCCTGTCTCGCTAAGGTGCAGGATCCCCCCTCTAACGCGCAACGGCGTACATAAGCACGATGTTCACGGCTAAGAGGATGACGGCCGTGGGAATCTGCACCTTGATGACGTGGTACTTATTCTTCAAGTCGAGCAAGGCCGCGGGAACGATGTTGAAGTTCGCGGCCATCGGTGTCATCAGCGTACCACAATAGCCCGCAAACATCCCGATGGCGGCAACTCGGTCCACATTAACGCCAAAGTGCTGAATGATGAGCGGAAGGGCTATGCCGGCGGTCATCACGGGAAACGCCGCAAACGCGTTGCCCATGATGATGGTGAAGATGGCCATGCCTACGCAGTAGGCAAAGACGGCCCAGAACAGCGAGTTCCCCGGAATGATGTGATCGACGGCATGCGACACGGCGGTCCCGACGCCGGCACTGTTAAAGATGGTCCCGAGCATCGCCAGTGCCTGCGGCAAGACCGCAGCCCATCCGATAGACTCCAACAGGCGCCTGGATTCCTTCACAGAGGTAGTGGGGGTACTCTTGGTCATGATCAAGCCGACGATGAGCGCGATGACGGTGCCAACCGCCAGGGAGACCATGGTGACGTTCGTTTGATCGAAGATGAACCGCCCTGCGAGTTTGTGGGCACCCACACCCTCCACTCCGGCCACCGTCAACAGAGGGATGAGTAGAGCTGGGAAGAACAACCAGGGTCCGAGCCGCTTGCGGTTCTCTAGGCGCTCTTCCCGTGTGGCCTCGCCGTATTCCCCCTTACGGACCAGGCCCATTCCGGCCAGGATGACAATCGCAATGACAATGATCCCCACGTAAAACGGCGGAATGACCTTCGCGCAAATGAGCGTAATGGCGTATAAAAGATAGAAGAGTCCCGACGTGATTCGGCGCGGGTTCTTGCGATCAAAAAACGTGTAAATACTCCCGCACAGCACGATAATCCCGATGAAAATATAAACCGCTTCCGTTGAGATAAACAGCGTCGACACCTCCCATTAGTTCGAATTGGATGTGGATACAACCGCGGATGACGAGGATTTCCCCAGCCGCCGTTGAAGTCGTTTGTCGAGAAGCACGAGCCGGATGCTATGGATGATGAACGCCGCGGTCGCGGTCGGAATCGCCCACAACCCCATCTCAATCGGCGTCGAGTGAATATGGTATTGATCGAAGAAGCCCTTCATGAACAGGACGGCGCCCACCGCGATGAAGATGTCTTCGCCGAAAAAGACACCTATCGTATCCGCCGCGGCGGAATGCGCGCGGATTTCCTGCTGAGTCTCCTCCGGCAATTCCCCGTACCTCGCCTCGACCGCTCCTTCCGCCATGGGCGCAATGAGCGGCCGGACGGTCTGGGCCGGCCCACCAATGGACGTGATGCCAAGAGCCGCAGCGACTTCCCGAATCAGCATGTACAGAATCAGGATGCGTCCGACCGTGGCGGCACGGATTTTCGCAATCAAGCGCTCGGCCTGTTCGCGCAGGCCATGCCGCTCCAGCAGCCCAACGACGGGCAGCGTGGCGATAAAGATCGCCATATAACGATTTGTCTCGAAAGCCGTGCCGATTTGCGTGATGATGTTGTAGAGGGATTGGTGAGCGACAAGCCCGGTTACAAGTCCCGCCACCGTAACGACGAGCAACGGATTTAGGCGAATGATGAAGCCGACGATGACAATCGCAACTCCGATGAGTACCACTCCAAATCACCCCTTGAAAATTTAATACTAATAAATAACTATTATATCAGAAATTGATAACCCCCCAGGACGACACCAGTTACCGGCGTCCGCGCGGCAATTTCAAAGAATCGGCCTCCTTCTCTCCATCCGGACACGGATCTTCCCGTTCTCCAATCTCTCCGCAGAGACCTCGACCCTTTGCGTCGTCTTGACCATCCACTCTATGACGGATTTATTGACCACCAGGTGTGCATCCGCACACGCCCGCAACTCCTCGCCCTGCACAGTCTCGTCGTTGACTTCCGTGATGATGTCGGCCGTAATCCAATTTGGAAACCGCTCCACGAGGGTCGGCGACTCTGGATTCTTGCAGCTCTCCCACGTATGGGCAATACTGCCGTGCGACAGTTCCACCGGGAAGTAGTCCGGGTCAAATTCGTTCCCCCAACGGCGATATGTGTCGAGCCACGCGGCGTTGTCCCGTGCCACGTCCGGGTGTTTGTCAAGGCTTTCGGTCACGTACCCACGCAAGGACGCAAGGGCGTCGTTAAAGATCTGCTCGCCCGCTGTGGGTTTGCGCCAAATGGTATACATGCGCGCGCTCGGAATCCAGTACGAGACCGGAAAGCGCGGCGGGCTGCTGTAACCGCTGAACGGCTGGATCCATTCGTGAGACGGAATGCCGTGATCATCAATCGCGATATCCGGTTTCCAACGATCCCACACTTTCGGGTAGACGCGGCTCTCGCCAAACATCGTGTCGGGGTGGAAACGATATTCCTGAAACTCCAGGCCACACGCGTTGTACCTAGCCGCGTGCAGCTTCCACTTCGGGTGCTCCGAAGCCATCCTGAAGTGCAGGTTTGCTCCGTCCACGTTTTCCAGCGGGACCAGCACGAGATTGACGAATTCCAGCACGCGCCCGTCATCTGCCACATCCCGCACCAGCCGCAAGGCCGCGTTCGTACTAGACACCTCATTCGCATGATGTCGCGCATTGATGAACAGCGTCGGCTTGTACAGCGAGTGCTTGACGGGAGACGAAATGCTTCTCTCCCGGCGTCCAGCGTACAGCTCGACGAACCAGATCCACTCCCCTTGGAACGAGTAGTCGAGGCGTATAGCCCGGCCGGGAATGGTTCCGCGGTTGCGGTCCAACCACTGGGCCACATCCTGGTTGACGAGGATGACCTTGTCGACCATCGAATCGTCGATCGCGGAACCCCGCAACAGAGTCCCCTCCGCGTTCCGCCCTAGACCGCGCGGATGGTCCGCATTCCCGTCGGAATCCGCGGCCGCCCCCAGCCATGTCTCCAATCCCCTGGCCAACTCCGCTTCTGTGACGCCAGCTACGGTAAAATGGCGCCCCCCGTCATCGCAGGTCAGCCGAATGATGCGGGCACCTTCGAGAACCCGCCTGTCCATGGGGCGAACTACGCGCTTCGTGTCGCCGGACACGATGGTGATTTCATCCACCGTCGGGAAGGTGTACAGTTTGATGATGGCATGCGGCGTGCAGCCCGGTTCAGCGTGGATGAACGGCAGGATGCCACCCGGCGCGTTCCAGGTCAAGTCGGAGACGGAGAGCCCGTATTCATAGAACGCGTGCAGCGAGTAGAAATAGATATCCTCGTGCAGCGCTTCGAGACAAGAGTTGACCTCCTCCCTGTATGGAATCTCCTCGTCCTCGGCGTCCAGTGTGACGTGGCACTCCAGCTGCATGAACTTCGGCGTCCCTTCATGCAAGTCCGGACGACGCTCAATCTGTGGCAGGACGGACTGGTACCACTTCCAAAACCGGAACGGGTTTGTGGCAAAGGATTGGCTCGCGACGGGCGTGTCCAGGTTCCCCTCATAGATGCGGCACCCGGCGGCCGGCACGAGCACTCGTCCCAGCTCAGGTTTCTCGGGCATGTACAGCGCCGTCTCGGTCCATCCTTCCCAGGTCCAGGTACCAAGCGGCAGGCCATGCGCATCAAATGCCCGAACCTGGAACATCGGCGCGGCACCCTCCTCCAGCAGGCGCAGGTGAATCCGATCTTTCGGAATCCCGATTTCCGCCACCAATAGCTCGTCCGCCGGATAGAGGTCTTGCAGGAACCGGTACGGGCGATCGAGGTATTTCACGTCCGGTCGGAATGCCCGCGCGGCCACCTCAACGGAATGAAGTCCCTTGACTCGCCGCAACTCCGGCAGCACCTCGTGCATAAACCAGTGTAAGCCGGACTTATTTGCGTTGCGGTAGACAAAGTGAACCTGCACCCCGAAGGTATTGCGGAGCCTTTCCCGCATGCGCTCCGCGAAGGATACGAACGTCGACGCGCTGACCGTGGTTACGATCTCGATGGTAAACGGCCTTTTCTCGACGTCCCCGGCCCTTCGTCCTCGAAAGAATTTTTCTACGAACTCTTCCATATCCCTCATCTCTCCGGGGTCGGCCCACTCGAGTGTCCACGCCGGAGCGGTCTGCTCAATGTGAACGGTCGGCACTCCCGTCGCGTCCCAGAATTCCGCGGGCTGTGCCAGGTGAGCCGGAACACGTATCTCCGTGACCCTTCCATTGGTCCTTTGCACAAACGCCATCATCGCCAACTGGGCGCGCGCGTGGACATCCCGGCTCGGGCTCCGCAGCATGGCGAAGCGCTGCCGCCACGTGTCGCCGTGCCAAATGTCTGGCGGATCGAACCAATCGCGAATGATCTCGCGAACGCCACTAACCAGCTTGTCTTTTCCGCCCGTGATATGAAGACATGTGAGAACCCTGTCTTCCGCCAGTTCTGCGGACCACCCGTAAACGCTGTCTTCACGCAGGCAAATGGATACGAGCAATCCGGGCATCCCTGTCTCTTCCCCGGGGCAACACGTCACTGGAAAGGTCATACTGCCTGCAGACATGGCCATGCGGACAGCCAATTCGACGGCGGCAATCATCTCCTCGTTTGATGCTCCATACACCGCGCCCGGGTTTCTGCACGCTTCGCCCGAAATCCTTTTCGTCTCGTTCAAGAGGAACGTCACGTCCAGGGATGGATGCACATCCCCATCCGAGGTGTGATAGATGCCCTCCGTGGTAAACACATTGTGAAGCGAGAAGTTGCTCTTGGGTGGCCAATCCTCCAGCTCCGGCCGCAACCTTTGTGGCGCCTGTTCCGGGGAAATGAAAATGACAGGATGGTCGATGTCGATTTTCTCCCCAAACCCGTTGGTCACGAGGTAGCGCGCAGCCAGCAAGGTCGTCTCGGGCTTCGTTCCCGTCACGACCACAATCGTCTTTCCCTCGTCGCGATAAGGGTAAACGATTCCCCTATCCTCAGAGCTTTCGCCACGCATGCGCAACAACGGTTGAACCCCATCGCCGAGGACCTGGGTCAACCAGACTTCATCGGTTCCGAGTACGAGGTGCACGCCGCCTTCGACCGAATTGCCGGCATCCGCGTCGTCGAGCCGGTCGAACACAAACAGGGAATCGAAAAATGGTTCCCGCAGTTCGGCCAGGTGGAATCCGATCCTTGCTGCCACCTCGACAATCGCAGCCGTCTCCCAGATTGTACGGTGCGAAGGAATGGTGATGCGCCTACGCAACCCGCGCGGAACCAAGTGATTCTCGCGCGAGGCAAAGATTCCCCCTGTACTCCAAAATCCATCCATGAAATGTTCGCTCCTTTCCCCGCGTCCAAAGTCGGGACGGGAGAATGATTCGAACCTTGAATCATTCCGGACTCCGAAAGTTTATTCCACATCGTGGACCTAAATAATTGGAAAGTCGCTCCCTGCTCGGCGGAGTCTAAACACATTTCAAGCCAGGAACGAGCACCTTTGGGGTTAAACAATCTAAGCATACACGACACCGCCCTTGGAGGAAAGGCTATAAAATACATATTAGTTCAATCTCAAATCCGCTCCCCGTTCGGGGGCTCAAGTTTGCTTGTAGACTTTCTCGTGAATTGAGGTATGCAAAGGCGCTTTACGAACTCTTCAATGTAGAAAGGGTGAGCAGCGATTCACGTGTTCGCAATCAATCGATGGACATCTCTGAGGTTTATCGGTCAGCAGCACTTCCGTCTGGAAGACGTGTTGGCGCGGCGACTGACGGATCAATCAATCCTTGTCGACTGACACCCCGCCTCTCAAGAAGCTCAATATTTCGGACGAAACGTCAACTCCATAGACGGTCACCTTAGTCTGACGACACCTTACAGGGGAGGAAGTAGCCCACCAGGGGATTTTGGGTTCATACTCGATCCGTTGTCCGCATAATCTCGTTACTGCGACGAATGTCTTCAAGGGTTGCTCCCACAGAGCCGTTGTCATTGATTTCCTTGATGTCCGAATAGTGAGCCGGCAAGACCAACACATCATCCGGTAAGTATTCAATTTTCTTGAAGACGGTATCGCACAGAGCCTGTCCCCACTCTTTGGCTTTCCCATCCAAATCCGGTCGGCCCAAACCGTCAACAAATATGGTGTCTCCGGACAGCAGAAACTTACGATTGACCAGGAACGATGTGCTACCTGGCATATGCCCGGGCGTAGGCATCTCCAGGACTTCCACGTTCACGGCCCCAAAGTGGATGTGGCTGTGCTTCTCCAATGGCTCAAAGGGTTGATCGGAACCCTGCATTTCTCCGGACGAAATGTAATACGTGGCTCCCTTCCGAAATCACCATGTTCCTCTCATATTTTTAGGGAGATTGATAAGCACGTGGAACATAGTCATGTCCTGGTTCAACGAAACATGCCCAATTTGTCATGAGGAGCTCGTCTAGAGACTGGATAATCGGACAATTCAATGTTACCATATTCATAAACCAATTTCCTGGCCGGTACATCGACATTTGAGTTCTGTACCGGTATCACGGAACGCAGTTCTGCATAATAGAACAGATAGGACGAAGGTTACTTGACAAGGGAGGCTCAAGTGACAGATGGAAGCGGGAGACCAGCGGCATATGTGCATTGCAACAGCTGTCTCTGAGGTCATCGGCCAGCAGCACGTCCGTGTGGACGACACACTGGCGCGACGGCTGACGGATCAAACCACCCCTGTCGTCATCGCGGCCCCTCCCGACGAATCGACCGTCGCTCAGCTTTTGCAGATGGCCACGGATGAAGATTGGTCCGTCGTGCCGATAGGTGCGGGCACACACCTCGACTGCGGGGCGGTACCCAGCCGCGTCGAAATCTTGCTGGAAAGCACGCAGCTCTGTCAAATTGTCGACTATTCGCCCGCCGACATGGTGGTAACCGTACAATCCGGCACACCGCTTAGCCGGCTGCAGGCACACCTGGCCAACCATGGGCAAATGCTGCCGATAGACCCCCCTTGCTCGCCGCGGGCGACCATAGGAGGCGTCGTAAGCGCCGGTCTGTCAGGTCCTCACCGTATCCTGTACGGGACTCTGCGCGACCTGCTCATTGGGGCACGGGTGGTTTTGGCCGATGGGCGAGTCGTTCGTCTGGGCGGCAAAGTCGTAAAAAACGTGGCTGGATACGACGTGACCAAACTGCTAGTAGGCAGTCGCGGGAGTCTCGGGTTTATCAGCGAATGCACGTTCAAGTTGAAACCGCTTCCCCTCCACCGAGCCATGTGTCTACTGCGCGGCAGTATGTATCAAGTCGATCGCGCCCGTGCACGGGTGATGGACTCTCCGTTGCTGCCGAGCGCTTGTGAAGCTATCCACACCGCAGAGACCCATGAAGGGACGCCCGATGGAGAAGGGGGCGATTGGTGGCTTGCGGTGGATTGCCACGAAAACCGTGAAGCGGCCGAGTTCCAGACAGAACAGTTGCTCCTCTTGGCCGCCGACCTAGGGATGCAAGCAAAAGTCTTTTCCAGCAATGAGGTCGAGCAGTTCTGGGTAGAACACGGAGAACGCTGGGCAAACCCGGAATGCGTCCTGCGGGTGCAGTGCCCCCCTTCCGACCTGATGTTCATCCTGCAGGAGTGGGCGCAGGTGTTGACTCGGCAAAACTTGCCGCCATATCTGACTGCAAGCCTGCCGGTTGGAGTGGGACGTGTCCGCGTTCGCACCGAGAAGACGGAAAACATCATACTACTGCTGGAGGAGTTGCGTGCGGCAGCCCGCAAGCGCAATGCGGCGACTGTCCTGGAAACGGCACCGACGGCCATCCGGCGCGCTTTTCCGGTTTTCGACAGTCCGCGCCTTGGCCTCGCGGAACGACGGCTGCAAGCGGCCGTCCGACAGGTCTTTCAGGCCGAGGGGGCCCAGTTTCCAGACCCATACGCAGGAGGGATGTCGTCTTGAGCACCACGGAGACACGAGATGAAGTCATGCAGGCGCAGCATGGGTCGCTGACCTCGTCAAGCAGCGCCTTTGTCTACCGCGACGCACCCGACGTCGAAAGGTATTCGGCCTGCGTGCATTGCGGCTTTTGTCTGGAGGTGTGCCCAACCTATCAAGAGACCTCCGATGAAAACCTGTCTCCCCGCGGTCGTGTCTATCTCATCAAGCAAGCAGCAGAAGGAACCCTGACCTTGGCAGACGGCCTGCAAGACCCTGTCTTCACTTGCCTGGATTGCCGGGCGTGTGAGAGTGTCTGCCCATCCGGCGTCGAGGTCGGAGCGCTGATTGAAAAGGCCCGCGGGCAGTTCCATCAAGCGGCCGATCACACTGGAGAGAGCAACCGCCTGGAGCGGCTGTTCCTACGCGGAGTATTCGCGCATCCGCGCCGTCTGCGCGCACTGCGCCGACTCTTGCGCGTCTACCAAAAATCCGGTTTACAGCCGATGGCCAGGCGTCTACGGATACTTCACATTCTCCCCGCTCATGTACGCGAGATGGAAGCCGTGTTACCCCCCGTGTCCAAGCGTCCGGCACTGCTGGACCTGCCGGAGGTCGTAGAGCCCACAGACACGCAACCGGATACAACCTACAAAGCGACCGCCGCACTATTTACGGGTTGTGTTATGGACGTCTTTTTTTCCGACATCAATCAGGCTACAGCCCGCGTCTTAAACCGCAACCGGATGCGCGTCCGAGTGCCCAAATCGCAGGTCTGTTGTGGGGCACTGCATGTCCACGCTGGGGACCGGGATCAGGCGCGTTTACTCGCCCGCCAAAATATCGAGTCGTTCCTCGCGTCGGACGCCGACTACATCGTCGTCAACGCTGCGGGTTGTGGAGCGGCCCTCAAGGAGTATCCGGAGCTGTTCCGCGAGGACCCAGAGATGCTCGCCAAGGCGGAACGGTTTGCCGCGCGGGTGCGCGACGTGACGGAAGTCCTGGTCGAGGCCGGGTTTACGGCTCCCCGCGCACGCCTGGAGCGGACCATCACCTACCACGATGCGTGCCACCTCTGCCATGCCCAAGGGATCCGCCGTCAACCCAGGGAAGTCTTGACGTCCATCCCTGGCTTGAACATGGTCCCACTGCCCGATTCGGAACGGTGCTGCGGCAGTGCGGGGATTTATAACCTCACCCACCCAGAGATGGCCAATCAACTTTTAGAGCGTAAGATGGACGACATCCCGGAGGACGTAGACGCTGTGGTCATGGGCAATCCCGGATGTATGCTGCAAATCCGCCTAGGTGTCTATCGGCGGGGCGTGAATCTCGACGTCCTACACACCGTGCAGCTGTTGGATGAGGCGTATCGAAGGGAGGAGCAAACGTGTTGACCGATGGTCTCCTGCGCGAGCTCGAGCGCATCGTCGGGCCGAAAGGACTCATCTCCAATCCGAGGCAGCTTACTGCGTACGAGTGCGACGCCTATGTCGCCCAATCCGGCCGACCTTCCGCCGTTGTCCTCCCCGTCGACACGGAGCAGGTCGTCAAGGTGGTCCGCTGTCTGTCCAACGCGGGCGTTCCGTTTCTTCCGCGCGGAGCCGGAACCGGGCTCAGTGGGGGCGCCACCCCGTTGCACAACGAGGTGGTCATCAGCCTGGCGAAGATGGACAAATTACTCCATGTCGACTTTGTGAACCAGCGTGCAACGGTGCAGCCCGGTTTCGTCAACCTCGAATTGACGAAGCGCGTAGCCGCTCAAGGATTTTATTACGCCCCCGACCCATCCAGTCAATCCGTCTGCACCATTGGCGGCAACCTGGCCGAAAACGCGGGCGGATCGCATTGTTTAAAGTACGGCGTAACGACCAATCACGTAGTTGCCGCCAAGGTTGTACTACCTGATGGCGAAGTGATGGAGCTAGGCGAACCGTTCGGTGACCCCCTGGGGCTTGACCTGCTGGGCCTGTTTGTCGGATCCGAAGGAACGCTTGGAATTGCCACAGAAATTACGGTCCGCATCTTGAAAAAGCCGCAAGCGGTAAAAACGGTCATGGCCTGGTTTGACCGGGTGGAAGACGCCTCAGATACCGTGTCCGGCATCATCGCCGCTGGCATCATCCCGGCTGCCTGCGAGATGATGGATCAACTAGCCATGCAGGCGGTCGACAAGAGCCGCTACCATGTCGGCTATCCACCGGACATCGAAGCAGTGCTGTTGATTGAGGTCGACGGTTTGGCAGCCGGCGTCGATGAATTGGCGAACCGTGTCGTCGAGGTCTGTCGTAGACACCATGTCCGATCCGTCCACATTGCCCGCGACGAGGCCGAACGTGCGCTGTGGTGGAGCAGCCGCAAGATGGCGTTCCCTGCCATCGGCCGCATCTCTCCGGATTATATGGTGCAAGACGGGGTGATTCCGCGCACGCGCCTGACAGAGGTCCTCAAAACGATTGCAAAGTACAGCGAAGAAGCAGGACTACGTGTTGCGAACGTATTCCACGCCGGGGACGGCAACCTGCACCCGCTTATCTGCTACGATGCGCGCATCCCCGGTCAGACCGAACAAGCCACCCAGTTAGGCCGGCGCATCCTCCAGTTGTGTGTCGATGTCGGCGGCAGCATCACCGGCGAGCATGGCGTCGGCATCGAGAAAATCCACGAGATGGGGTATCTGTTCCACGCGCCCGAGTTGGCGCTGCAAGCGAGCTTGCGGGAAACGTTTAACCCAGGCGACCTTTGCAACCCCGGAAAACTGATTCCCCGTCCGGCGCGTTGCGTGGAAATCAAACAGGCGGCAGCAAGTCTAGCACTCTGAAAAGACACCTTTCCATCTATAACGACCGAAATGACCGGCATATCAGTCGCAGGGGAGATGATTGGCGACGCGTCGTTCGCCAGGGAGGGGACAGGGATGTTCACCCAATGGTACACCCCGATTGCCGGAAGTGTAGGCTGGTCTGCGCTGGTTGCTGTTATTCCCATTCTCTACTTTTTTGTCGCTTTAGTTGGGCTGCGGATGCGCGCTCATGTGGCGGCGCTCTCCACCGTCATCCTGGCCATCCTTGACGCTTGGATTGTCTTCCGGTTTCCGCTCGACAAAGCGGTTTCAGCCTCCATCTATGGGATGTTTACCGGCCTTTGGCCCATCGGCTGGATTGTCTTCGCCGCAGTTTTTCTATACCGCATCACCGTCAATACCGGTTTTTTTGACGTCATCCGCCAATCCATTTCGGGCCTGTCGGAAGACCGGCGGATTCAGGCACTCCTCATCGCGTTTTCCTTCGGTGCCTTCCTAGAAGGCACATCCGGGTTTGGCACCCCCGTGGCGGTGGCTGCGGCCATGCTGGCTGGACTCGGCTTCAACCCGATGTATGCGGCGGGTATCTGCCTGCTGGCCAACACCGCTCCCGTCGCCTTTGGCGCGGTCGGCATCCCCATCACCGCCATGGCCACGGCGACCGGTTCCAGTCCGCTGCTCATCAGCCAAATGGTCGGCCGCATCCTGCCTTTTGCGTCACTCATTGTTCCGTTTTGGCTGATGGTCGTCATGTCCGGCTGGCGCGGCATGCGCGAAGTCTTTCCGGCAGCTCTGACCTGCGGGCTCTCATTTGCCATCACACAGTTTGCCGTCTCGAACTTTGTCGGGCCGGAACTCCCCGACATCTTGGCGGCAATCGTCTCCATCCTTTGCCTGATGATTCTCCTGCGCTTCTGGCAGCCGAAGACCGTGTGGCGGTTCCCGGATGAACCTCTGTCGACACTTCACCCAGGGCAGCCGACAAGAACATCGCGCCCGCGGGCCGGTGAAATCTTTCGCGCCTGGTCTCCGTTCCTCGTCCTTTGCCTATTCATCATTCTGTGGGCGATACCGGCCGTAAAGAACGTGTTGGCCCACGCCACAGTTCTCGTCAACTGGCCCGACTTACACCTGAAGGTTGCAGAGGCCGCGCCGATTGTGAATAAGGCGGCCCCGCTGGCGGCGCAGTGGAAGCTTGACATCCTCGGCGCCACCGGCACCTCCATCCTCCTGGCCGCAGTGGTCGCCAAGTTTATCCTCGGCCAGTCCTGGGCGAATTGGTTCCGCACCCTGAATGAAACGTTTCGCAGCCTCATTTATCCTTTGTTGACGATTGCGTTTGTCGTCGGGTTTGGCTATCTGTTCAACTACTCGGGTATGGCGGCCACCATCGCCATGGCCCTAGCCGCAACGGGCGCGCTCTTCTCGTTCTTTGCCCCGTTCCTTGGTTGGCTTGGCGTTTTTCTGACCGGCAGCGATACTTCCTCCGACCTGTTGTTCGGCAATCTGCAAAAACTCACGGCGCTCCAACTAGGACTCAATCCGTACCTCACAATGGGGGCAAACTCGGCCGGTGGGGTCATGGGAAAAATGATTTCCCCCCAATCGATTGCGGTGGGCACCTCCGCCACCGGCTTGGTTGGCCATGAAGGCGATCTGTACCGGTTTACGCTGAAACACAGCGTGGCCCTCGTGCTATTCGTGGCCATCATCACAACCGTGTACGCTTACGTATTTCCGAATGCCATCCCGCACTAAGCACATACAGATACGTGCATGCTCAAAATACATGCATGCTCAAAGCGGTCGCAGGGATGGCATAAATGAGCCTCCGTAGGGAGAAAGTAAATGCGGTAGCAAATCAGCCACATGAATCCGAATCGACTTTAGCCCTTGTGAACGGAGGCTTACACCGTTGAAGTGGAGGAGTTGGATAACCGCCGCGATTGGTGCCTGGTTTGTGATAGCGCCCTGGGTACTTGGTGTAGCCCACTTCCCCTATGTGATATGGGCCAGTGTCATCTTCGGCTTGCTGCAGTTGGTCGTCTCCATATGGGCGGCCGTGGAGCCACGCGTACCGAGCTGGCGGATGTGGCAATATTGGGTTGTCTTGTTTACTGGACTCTGGTTCCTCGTCGAACCGTTCCTGGGTCACTACGAGGTTGAGCAGTATTGGGCAACGGAAGGGCCCGCGCTACTAACCATCGCCTTGACCTTCTGGTGTCTCATGGAGCATACCGGTTGGGGTCCCGAAGAAAAAGGGGGATCTCGACTCTAACCCGGTTTGTCTCCCGTTTCAGCCGTCTTCTGTAAACTGCACCGGATATCCGTCCCTTGGCCCGCGAAACTAGGCACCTTCAGGCGCAATCTTTCCCACTCATGCACCCCGAATTCTGTCACGCATAGGTTGTCAGCGCGACAGAATTCGGGGTGCAACGGTCGTTTTTTACGTCCCTACGGAGGGGAAAGGTTTGTGAAGACCACGTCAGACATCCCTTGGCCGAGTTGTGATCCCACCCGCCCCCGCGTCGAGGAGCCATCACGCTGACGTGCCGCTTAAGCCTTGCCGCGCTAGCCCGGCTGCCTGCCCGCATCTGCACCATCGTCAACGGCTCAGCCGCTGCACCACACCAAGGCAGCGACAAATGGGACGGCCCCCTGGGTGTGCACCGTTATAGCGTAAAACCCGACCCGATAGGTTTGATGCGCCTCTGCCGTCTCTGCAATGAGTCGCTGTCCAAGCTTGGCAGCCGCCAAGAATTGCGCAAACCGCATTTTATTCGCGTACGGATCGGCCTCAAAACGGGCCCGCGTGGCGCATCGACGGACTGCCCTGCCTACTCCGCTCCGCTCCGCGCTCACGACGGTCGTCTTGCTGCTTTTCGAACATTATAATGAGTCCCCTGGTTCAAACTGTGAACCCTTAGCGTCCATGTTGCAGCAATCCGCGAATGACGCACGTATCCGGCTCTGCGTCGGCCGCTACGGGGACGTCAATACGCTGCCGGAGGATGTCGAGGAAACGGTTCATCCGCGCTCCGCCCCCGACCAGGACGATGCCTCTATCCATCACGTCCCCTACCAGTTCCGGCGGGCAAGCCTCCATTGTATCACGAATCAGTCCAATGACCTGCTCCGCGTATTGATCGAGGATTTCTCGCACGAAACCGAGCGGGATCTCCAAGGAATCGGGTAAGCCATTGGTCAGGTTCCGACCACGGACTTTAAAAGTGGCCTGCCCCGACTCCGCCCCGGAGGCGTGTGGTACCTCGCTCGATTCGGAGCTTGTCGACTCGGTTGCGGTTGCCGTCTCGGCAAGCGCTGGCATCGGGTCTGGGTCTTGGCACGCCCATTGCTTAAGCACCTCGGCCGTACGCAGCCCAATGGCGAATGCAAAGTGGCGTTGCACCTTATCCACGAGTTCTTGATCGATTGCCCGGCCACCCACATTTAGGCTGCGCTGTTCCACGACGCCGCCCAAAGACAGCAGGGCCACCTCGGTGGTGCCACCGCCCAAATCAACAATCAACGAGCCGATGGGCTGGTCAATCGGTAAACCGGCGCCGCGCGCCGCAGCCAGTGTGGCCTCGACAAATTGGACGCGCCTTGCCCCTGCCGCTTTGGCGGCCTCATCAAACGCCTTACGATCTACCTGTGATTGGTGGCTCGAGTGAGCCAGAACCAGGTCAAACCGCTTCCGCAGTCGACCGGGCAACACCGCAGCCACGATGTATTTGAACACGTCGACGAGTGCGTCAAAGTCGCGCACGATACTGCCTTCTATCGGGAACGAGATGCGAATGTGCCCCGGATGACGGCCTATCATCTGTTCCGCGAGGCGGCCCACCACTGGCCCAGAAGCTTGTCCATACGCCACGACGGACGGTTCATTGAGTAAGTCCGAACGAGTCACAACCCCGGCACGGAAACCACAGGTGCCGATATCTATCGCCAAATTCATGCGCTTCGCTCCTTAAGCAGGTTGTCCGGCTTGGGGACAATAGGATCCTAATTCGACAGAATTCGTCCCATAGTATTCGGGCGCGAAGGCGCGTGCGCGGGGGTCGTTGAATAGGAAAAAGGCGCCATATCCTGGCGCCTTTCAATTCTCCTATTCAAACAATCCTTGCAACTTGGCGAAAGGGTTGTTGTGAAATTCCTCTTCATAGACCACTTCTGTCTTCAGGCGACCGGAACAATCGTTTTTCTCCAGTCGAAAGACCGGGCTCTCCGCATCGTAAATGGCGTTGAGCACGCGAAACGTGTTGATGGTATCCGCCAGCGCGTTGTGCGCTTGACCCTCCGGTTCCAACTGGAGCAGTTCCAACGCGTTCTGTAGGCTGCTGCGCTGATTGAGCCGAAACTTGCGGCCAAACCACTTCTGTATGTCATTGTAGTTGCGAATCCAATCCAACGATACGCCATGCCGACGGCAGTCCGAGATGAAGTAGTCACGGTCGGATAACGACCACGAACACAGGTAGTACTCATCCTCGCCAATCCACTCGAGAAAGGTCTGCAAAACCTCTGGAAACCGCTTTGCACCAGCCATGTCGGATTCTGTAATACCCGTGAAGCGGGTGGTGACGACCGGAATCGAAGTCACATCCTGCGGACGTACGTAGGCGTGAAAGTGGCCCGCGTCCTGCCACTTGCCGCCTTCGTCCGGAATGGCGCGCACTGCGGCAATCTCGATGATTTCCGCGTTATACATATGGCCGCGGCGGACGATGGCTTCCACATCGTGAATGATGAGCTGTATGGCCATTCCCTCCCCTTGTACGCTCCTACACCATTTACTTTGATTCTAGCACAGCCAGCCGCTCCGTTGAGCGGCGGCGAGAAATCTTTTGCGGTTCTGTGAACAGACCTGGAACCGAGCGCGGACACCGCTAGCCGAATGGGTAATTTGGTTCATTTTTACTCATGATATGGGTGCAGTAATCCATCCCGTACGAGGAGGTTCACCATGAAACAAGATGCCAATAAAGGACTCGCGAAGCTGTACTGGGTACTGGGAATCATCGTTGTCCTGTTCTTTGCGCTCGGTGCCGTCTTGTGGTGGTACGACGATTACATCATCCACGAGCACGCTACAGCCGCGCAGTGGCTGGCGAGATTGACTGAAACCCCGCATTTCGGATAAAAAACCAAGATCTGAAAATCTTAATCCAGGGACAGAAAGGAGACGGATGTGCAAATGAAGTGCCCACCCGCGCCTACACGCTGGCTGCGCATACTGCCCGTCGCCGCAACGTGCCTGTTGTTGTCCGGGTGTACGCGTGAACAGTTTCTCGTGTTCAATCCAGTCGGTCCGGTCGCGACAATCGAGATGCACCTGATTATCCTCTCGCTCATTCTCGTCGGCATCGTGGTCGTGCCGGTCATACTCCTCTTGTGGTATATTGTGCACCGTTTTCGGGACCGACCGGATAACAAGGCGCCGTACCGCCCCGAGTGGTCAGAGAGCAAGACCCTGGAGGCCATTTGGTGGGGGATTCCCATCGTCATCATCGGCATTCTGGCCGTCAACACGGTGCACGACACGTTTCGGTTGACCCGACCGCCGGAGCCGACCGGATCGCCCTTGACGATTCACGTAACGTCACTCGACTGGAAGTGGCTCTTTCAGTATCCCGACCAAAAAATCGCCACAGTCAATTACTGCTACATTCCGACGGGTCGGCCGATTCAGTTTGTCCTAACCGCCGATGCCCCAATGAACTCATTTTGGGTGCCACAACTGGGCGGACAGGAATATACGATGCCGGGTATGGCGATGCGGCTTTGGCTGCAGGCAAACAAGCCGGGTACATACTTTGGCAGCGGTGCCAATTTCACCGGGCGAGGGTTCGCCCATATGAAGTTTGACGTCATCGCCACATCGAACGCGGCGTTTGAACAGTGGGCCACCAAAGTCCGGCAGACGGCGCCAGCGTTGACGCGGGACGGCTATGCCCAGCTCGTTAAGCAGAGCGTGGTGGGGCGCATGAGCTTCTCGTCATTCCCACCGGGCTTGTTCAAAGACATCATCATGCGCGAAGGCGGCATGTACATGAAGCATGACGTGAACGTCCTGGATAACAAAGCGTAAGGAGGGGAAAGGACATGCCAGATGACAGTCTTCACGTAAGCCACCTTCTGGTCACGGGCGATCCGCTCATCTATGGTGCGGATGTGTCAATTTTGATTGTCAGCATCGCCATCGTCGCTGTCCTCACCTACTACAAAAAGTGGGGCTGGTTGTGGCGCGAGTGGCTGACCACGGTCGACCATAAGAAAATCGGGATTATGTACGTGATTTCGGCGCTACTCATGCTGTTCCGCGGTGGCGTGGATGCGCTTTTGATGCGCACGCAGTTGGCGTTCCCGAACATGCGTTTTTTGGAAGCGGAACACTACAACCAGATCTTCACGACCCATGGGACCATCATGATTCTGTTCATGGCGATGCCGTTCATCTTTGCGATGATGAACATCGCCGTTCCACTGATGATTGGCGCCCGCGACGTGGCGTTTCCGTACCTGAACGCCATCAGCTTCTGGATGTTCTTTTTCGGCGCGATGCTGCTGAACCTGTCCTTTGTCATTGGCGGATCGCCCGACGCAGGCTGGACGAGCTACCCGCCGCTGGCCGATTTACCGTTCAATCTAGGGCCAGGAGAGAATTACTATCTCATGGCTTTGCTCATATCCGGCATCGGCAGCACGGCCACTGGCATTAACTTCTTCGTCACTATCATGAAGATGCGGGCACCAGGGATGACGCTGATGCGGATGCCGTTGTTTTGTTGGTCGATTCTGGCCACCTCCATTCTCATCATCTTCTCCTTCCCGCCACTGACCGTGGCCTTGGCGCTGCTATTAATTGACCGTGTCGCCGGCGCCCACTTTTTCACCATGTTAGGTGGCGGCAATTCGATGATGTACGTTAATCTCTTCTGGATGTGGGGCCACCCCGAGGTCTACATCGTCGTCCTGCCGGCGTTTGGGATCTTCTCCGAGGTCGTGGCGACGTTCTCGCATAAACGCATCTTCGGCTATTCTTCGATGGTCGCCTCCCTCATGGCCATTGCGGTGATCAGCTATTACGTTTGGGTGCACCACTTCTTCACGATGGGGGCAGGGCCCGGCGTCAACAGCTTCTTCGCGTTGGCGACGATGATCATCGCCATTCCTACTGGTGTCAAGGTCTTCAACTGGCTGGCGACGATGTACTACGGCCGTGTGCACCTTACCATCCCCATGAAATGGGCTATCGGGTTCATCCCAAATTTCGCCATCGGCGGTGCGACCGGAGTGATGCTCTCTGTGGCTCCGGCCGATTACCAGTACCATAACAGCTACTTCGTAATTGCCCACTTCCACCAGACTCTGATTGGCGGCGTCGTCTTTGGAATGCTCTCCGGCATGTACTACTGGTGGCCGAAGATGTTCGGTTTTTTGCTCGAAGAGCGGTTTTCAAACTGGGGGTTCTGGTGGTTCAACATCGGGTTTTACGTCTGCTTCATCCCGCAGTACCTGCTCGGGCTCATGGGCATGACGCGGCGTGTCTACATTTATCCAACAGGCATGGGCTGGTCAGCTCTGAACCTGATATCCACCATTGGCGCCTACATGATGGGGATTGGCTTTCTGTTCATCGCAGGCGGGATTGTCTACAGTATTTTCTACGGAGAGCGCGACACCACCGGCGACCCTTGGGATGGCCGCACCCTCGAATGGTCGATTCCATCCCCGGCGCCACACTACAACTTCGCGCGGATTCCGGTGGTCACCAGCCGCGATGCCTGGTGGACGATGAAAGAGGAGCGCAAGAAAGGCATTCTTCCGCCCGATTCGGGAGAGTTGCGGCCGATTCACATGCCGAAAAACTCAGGGCGGCCGTTCATCCTGGCGTTCTCGTTTTTCGTGGCCGGATTCGGGTTTGTGTTCAACTGGTACATCCTGACGGTCATTGGTTTCGCCGCGGTCGCGGCCTGCCTATTACTGCGGTCGTTTGACTACGATACCGATTATTACATCCCGGTCGAAGAAATCCGTAAGACCGAAGCTTCCTACGGGAGGTCGTGAGCCATGTCAGTCATGGAAGGTTCCCTCTACAATCTGGAGCGTCGGCACCCGAAACATGAACATACAGAACACGCGGACCATCCGGAGCCAGACCTGTGGATATTCGGTTTCTGGATCTTTCTATCGTCTGACCTGATCATCTTTGCCAGTCTATTCGCGGTGTATGCGGTGCTGCATACCCATATCGCGAACGGGCCATCCGCACGGCAAATCTTTGATGTTACGGGGTTCACCGCGGAGACGCTGTTTCTGTTGACCAGCAGCTTCACGTGTGGCCTCGCCACGTATTCCATGCAGCGTGGGCGCAAGAGCTGGCTGGCTGTGTGGCTGGTGGTGACGCTGATTCTGGGATTGTTGTTCATAGGATTTGAGGTCGACGAGTTCGCGACCGACGCCATGAAAGGCTACACCATGAGCACAAGCGCCTTCCTCTCGGCGTTCTACACACTCGTAGGTACGCACGGGTGTCACGTGTCGTTGGGCATTTGCTGGATGACGGCCATCCTCATCCAGGTACTGCAGCGCGGCATTACGGAGGTCACCGCGCGCAAGGTATTTGTCGTTGGCCTGTACTGGCACTTCCTCGACGTCGTGTGGGTGTTCATCTTCACCGTCGTCTATCTGACAGGAGTGATGAGTTGATGTCGGTCATGGAAGACAAACTGTCCGGCCGCGGCAAGGCCGGAAAAGAACATGGACACGGGCCGTGGATGCACGTCATCGGCTTCGTGATATCGATTATCCTAACACTCGCCGCCCTTTGGCTGGTACTGTCGCACGCGATGAGGCCAGAACCACTGTTCGCCACCATCATGATCCTCGCGGTGCTGCAGATCCTTGTCCAGCTGTTCTTCTTCATGCACATCCTGGACCGACGGGGACCGGCGTGGCATGTATGGATGCTCATGCTCGCCTTTGTCTTTGCCTTTGTCGTCATCGCCGGCTCCATCTGGATCATGACCTTCGGGACTGGGGTGACGTTCTGAATCTCTTTCCTTTTGTTTTGTTCCCCCTTCCCCTCAGCCCTTGCAGTATAATAGAGGTTAAATGATAATGGCACGATCAACAGGTCAGGGAAACGGGGGAAGAATATGTTCGTACCGGATGCTTTCTCCGGACAAACCGCCATCGTCACTGGAGGAGGCACGGGAATCGGCCGGGCCATCGCACGGAAACTTGCACATCTTGGGGCCAACGTGGTCGTCGCAAGCCGCAAACTTGAGAACCTGGAGCGCGTCGTGCAAGAAATTGAGGCGGACGGAGGTCACGCCTTGGCCGTCGCAATGGACGTGCGACAGCCTGAAGATGTCAGCCGGACGCTCGACGCCGCAATCGAACGGTTTGGCTCCGTGCAGCACCTCGTCAACAACGCGGCCGGCAATTTCATCTGCCCGGCGGAGAAACTGACGCAAAACGGCTGGCGGGCGGTGCTCGGCATCGTCTTGGACGGCACATTCTACTGCTCGCAGACGGTGGGCAAACACTGGATTGCAGCGGGACAGCGGGGCACCATCACCAACATCGTCGCCACGTACGCCTGGGGGGCAGGCCCTGGCGTGGTTCACTCCGCCAGCGCCAAGGCGGGGGTCCTGGCGATGACGCGCACCCTGGCGGTGGAATGGGGACGCTTCGGCATCCGTGTCAACGCGATTGCACCCGGCCCGATTGCCGGCACAGGCGGAGAGGCACACCTGTTTCCAACCGAAGCGGACAAGTTGCGCATGGCTGCGAGCGTCCCACTCGGTCGCCTTGGCACGCCCGAGGAAATCGCCGCGGCAGCCGTGTTTCTGCTCTCCCCGGAGGCTGCCTACATCAGCGGCGAGTGCCTGACGGTAGACGGTGCCCGTTGGCTGAACCACAACCTATTTCAGGCCAGCTCCTCCGCAAAGTGACAAGCCGCCAGGTGCCCCGACTCCAGCTCACGCAAGGCTGGGGTCTCCTCGCGGCACCGCGCCTTCGCAAACGGACAGCGGTGGGCAAACGGACCCCCCCCCCGCCCCTCGCGCAGGTCTGGCGCCTCACTGGCCGTCTCCGGCAACGCCTCCTGCCAGCTGCTCCCCGGCGTCGCCGCAAACAACAATCGCGTGTACGGGTGCAGCGGCCGCTCCAACAGGCGCCGCGACGCCGCCGCCTCCATGATGCGCCCGCCGTACAGCACCATGATGCGGTCGCCAAAGTACCGCGCCGAAGCTAGGTCGTGCGTGATGTACAGGTACGACAGGTTAAAGTCCTGCTTGAGCTCATTCATCAGCTTCAAAATCCCCGCCCGAATCGACACGTCCAGCATCGAAATCGGCTCGTCCGCCACGATGAACGACGGATCCACCGCCAACGCCCGCGCGATGGCCACCCGCTGCCTCTGCCCGCCCGATAACTCGTGCGGGTACTTAGCCCGAAACTCCTCCACTGGGTCTAGCCCCACCCGGTGCAACAGCTCGTCCACCTGCTCCGACAGCTCCCGGCCGCTTTTACCCCGATACCTTTTCAACGGGTACGTCAGATGCTTCTCGATGGTACGTACCGGATTGAGCGATCCGAACGGGTCCTGGAACACCATCTGCGCTACGCTGCGGTATTCTTTCAGCGCCCGCCCGCGGATGCGTGTTACGTCCTGCCCCGCCACCCGAATCTGCCCTTCTGCCGGCGTCAGGATGCGCACCAGGGCCCGCCCGATGGTGCTCTTGCCCGAACCGGACTCCCCGACCAAGGCCAGCACCTCTCCCCTGCCGATGCGAAAGCTCACCCCGTCCACTGGCGTGATGAACATCCGCTGCCCCTGCCGCCGGATGGGGAAACGCACCTTCAGGTTGTCAACGTGGATGTAGGCGTCTTGCTTGGCCATGTGTAGGCACCCCCTCGCTCCGCTTCGTACAGGTGGCATTCCACCTGGTGTCCGTTTACCTCATGCAGCTTCGGCCGCACCACCCGGCAGGCTTCCGTCGCGTACGGGCAGCGCGGGTGAAACGCACACCCGGAAGGCAGCTCCTGCAGGTCCGGCGGGTTACCCGGGATACCCTCAATCTCCACATCCTCATGCGTCAACCGCGGGATGGCCCGCATCAACCCTTCCGTGTACGGGTGATGCCCCGCCTCCCCGAGGTGCAGCGCCTTGGC